>DBZL01000055.1:0-198882 GCA_002311745.1 Phycisphaerales bacterium UBA1161
CGCGCCACCATCGCCAACATGGCTCCGGAATATGGCGCGACGGTTGGATTTTTCCCGGTGGATGATCAGACCCTGAACTATCTGCGCCTGACCGGCCGCGATGAAAAGCAGATTGATCTGGTCGAGCGGTATTGCAAGGAGCAGAGTTTGTGGAGGCAGTCGGGGACGGCGCCGCTGTTCGATCAGGTCCTTGACCTGGATTTGGGGACGGTGATGCCCAGCCTGGCCGGGCCGCGGCGGCCCCAGGACCGCGTCGCGCTGCCGGCCCTTAAGCAGACGTTCCGCGCCGCCCTGGCGGAGGCGTTCAAGAAGGAGCCGCAAGCGAGCACCGTGCCGCGCCTGGATCGCCTGGCCGCCGCCTCCGCCGACGATCAATGGCTGAGGCTCACCCACGGCGACGTGGTGATCGCCGCCATTACCAGTTGCACCAACACCAGCAATCCCTCGGTCATGATCGCCGCCGGATTGCTCGCCAAGAAGGCCGTGGAGAAGGGGCTGAAAGTTCCGCCGTACGTGAAGACCTCGCTGGCGCCGGGCAGTCGCGTCGTCACCGACTACCTGGAAAAAGGGGGACTGACCCCCTTTTTGGAGCGGCTGGGGTTCAACACGGTGGGGTACGGATGTACGACGTGCATCGGCAACAGCGGGCCGCTGCCGGAGCCGATCGCTAACGCCGTGCAGAGCCGCGACCTGGTGGTGGCCGCGGTCCTGTCGGGCAACCGCAACTTTGAGGGCCGGATCAATCCGCACGTCAAGGCCAGTTACCTGGCCAGCCCGCCCTTGGTGGTCGCCTACGCCCTGGCCGGCACGGTGGACGTCAACCTGATCGACGAGCCGATCGGCCGCGGCCACGGCGGCAAAGACGTCTACCTCCGCGACATCTGGCCAACCCAGGATGAAATCAGCCGCGTCGTCGATCGGTGCGTTTCACCGGACATGTTCCGCGCCCAGTACGCCCGCGTGTACAGCGGCAACGACCAGTGGAACAAAATCCCGGTCAAGGGCGGGGAACTATTCAACTTCGATCCGGCCAGCACGTACATCCAGGAGCCGCCGTTTTTCACCCATCTCTCGGCGCAGCCGGGGAAGATCGAGCCGATCACCAGCGCCCGCGTGCTGGTGATGGTCGGCGACAGCGTCACCACCGATCACATCTCTCCGGCCGGCTCGATCAAGAAGGACAGCCCGGCCGGGAAATACCTGATGGAGCAGGGGGTCGGGCCTCTGGATTTCAACCAGTACGGCGCCCGCCGCGGCAACGACCGCGTCATGACCCGCGGCACCTTCGCCAACATCCGCCTCAAAAATCTCCTGGCCGCCGGCGCCGAGGGCGGCGTGACCCAATACCTGCCTACGGGCCAGATCATGCCGATTTTCGACGCCAGCCAGAAATACCAGGCCGACCATGTGCCGCTGATCGTGCTGGCCGGCAAGGACTACGGCATGGGCTCCAGCCGCGACTGGGCCGCCAAAGGCGTGATGCTCCTGGGCGTCAAGGCCGTCATCGCCGCCAGCTTCGAACGCATCCACCGCAGCAACCTGGTCGGCATGGGCGTGCTTCCCCTGGTCTTCAAGGATGGCCAGACGCGCAGCAGCCTCGGCCTGAGCGGCGATGAAATTTTTGAAATTCAAATCGACGATCATCTTCAGCCCAAGCAGGACGTGACCGTCAAAGCCGGGGACAAGACTTTCGTCACGACTTGCCGCATCGACACCCCCGTCGAGGTGGAGTACTACCGCAACGGGGGGATTTTGCAGACGGTTCTTCGGCGGTTGCTAAAGAAGTAAAGCCAGCCGCCTCGCTCGTCTATTTTTGCTCGTGAATTTGAGGTATAAGCGCCGGGAATGACCCGGCGGGAATTGTATCGTGCCGTCGCGGAGCTGTTGCCGCGGGCTGGCGGCGCGGCGGGGCTGCTGGATGCGGCGGGCCGGGAAATGCGGCGTCTGCGCGGGCTGCCGGCTGCAAATGCTTCCATTCCCCTGGACGATTGGCGGGAATTGCTCGAGCAGGACGATGCACTGGGGCAAATCTATCAGGCGATCAATGCGCCGATGTTGGAAGAGGCGTATCGGGCGACGGCGCGGCAGGGGCGGAAATTCACATCCGACGAAATCCCGGCCGTGACGCAATTGTTCACGCCCAAGTGGGTCGTGGAATTTCTGCTGCACAACACGCTGGGACGGCTGTGGCGCGACATGCATCCGGATACGCGTCTGCGTTGGCGGTGGCTGGTGAAGTCGGAGGCTGCGCCGCAGCCGCCGCGGCGGGCGATCGATCTGCGCATCTGCGACCCGGCGTGCGGAACGATGAACTTTGGCATGGTGGCCATCGACATGCTGCGGCAAATCTATCGCGAGGAGGGTTGTGTAAAGCCGGACGAAATCGACGAGGCGATCGTCCGGCACAACCTTATCGGCTTCGACATCGATCCAACCGCGATCGCCTTGGCCCGCCAAAGCTTGGAGATCAAGATCGGCCGAAAAATCGGCGAGGATCAATTACGCGTCGCCGATGCCCTTTTTGACAAATCGCCAATCGGTCCGTTCGACGTGGTCGTGACCAATCCGCCGTACCTGTCAGCGCGAAATCTCGACGCCGCCGTGGTGCGGGAAATGAAAAAGGAGTTTCCCTCCGCATGGCGCGACGCGTACGCGTGTTTCATCTTCAAATCGCTCCAATGGCTGCGCGGCGGCGGGCGGGCGGGGATTCTTTGCATGCACTCGTTCATGTTCACCGCGACGTTCGAGAAGCTGCGGCGGCAGCTTGCGCAAAGAGCGTCCGTGGAAACGGCCGCTCATTTCGGACCGGGACTGTTCGAGGTTGGAAACCCAGGCACGCTTCAGACAGTCGCGATGGTGCTGCGTCAAGGCGCCCCCGACGGCAGGGCCGTTTTCTTTCGTTTGGTGGATGCCGATGACAAGCAATCCGCGCTGGCCGAAGCGATTGGGACGAATTCGGCTCGGAGGCGATTTGAGATTTCGCCATCGGAGCTGGCGGCCGCGCCGCGATCGGCGTGGATGTATTGGATTTCGCCGGCGGCGCGGCGCGTTTTTCGGGAATATCCAAAGCTGGCCGAGATCGCTCCGCCGCGTCAGGGTTTGGCCACGACGGACAACGCGCAGTTCGTGCGATACTGGTGGGAAGTGGAAGAGCCCGGGTTTGCCGGGCCGCGGAAGAAGTGGATTCCGTATGCTAAGGGCGGCGGATTTGCCCGCTGGTACCAGGCGCCGCGGCATCGCCTGAACTGGGAAGAGGACGGCCGCCAGATCAAGCAGTCGATCATCGCCCGCTATCCGTATCTCCAGGGGCAGTGGCGGTGGGTGGCCAAGAACAGCGCCTGGTACGGCCGGGCGGGGCTGACCTATTCCTATTTGACCAGCGGAAGATTCAGCGCGCGGGTGCTGGAAGCGGGGACATTTTTTGACGTGGCCGGCTCCGCCTTGTTTCCGGCCGATCCGCTGCCGATTTTGGGGATCCTCAATTCCACGGCGGCGAGGGAGTTGCTCGGCGCGATCAATCCAACCGTGAATTTCCAGGTGGGGGATTTGGCGCTGCTGCCCGTGCCGCCGGCGCTGCCGGATGAATTGCGCGATGATGTGCAGCTTGCGATCGACCTGGCCCGGCAATTGGATCGTGGCAATGAGACCAGCCCGATTTTTTCCCAGCCGACGGCGCCGGCGGAGGCGCAGGCGATGTGGTCGCGGCTGGCGGAGGTGGAAGGGCGCATCGACCGCACGGTGGGCCGGCTGTACGGCCTTGGCTGCGATCACGCGGCGGCCCCGGCGGTGGATCGGGCGGATTTGGCCAGGCGTTGGATCAGCTACGCCTTGGGCACTTTCCTGGGGCGGTGGGGCGAGGGCCGCGGAACGGTGGCCAGACTGGCGCCGTTGGATCAGCAGCTTGCCCTGGCGATTCGCGGGATTCTGAGCCAGGGCGTGGGGAGCGGCATGGCCCGGGAAATGGAATCGATGGTGGGGGGATTGGAGCGATTTTTGAGCCGGGATTTTTTGCCCTGGCACAATCGGCTGTATCGCGGGCGGCCGGTGATTTGGGGATTTGCCGGCGAGGGGCGAATCCTGGCCGTGCTGGGCGCGTCGGCCGATGCCCAGCTCGTGCAGCGGGCGTTGCGTTGCGTGGGGGGCGAGCTGCCCAAGGGCTGGCGGCGTTGGCCGGACGACGGCATCGCGATCAACCTTTGTCCCCTGACCGACTGGATCGCGGATCGCAAACTCCAGGCAGCGCTACGAACGATCGCCGCGGATTTGCGGCAGGGGCGGTTTGCTTTTTCGCGGACGAGTCGGTGGATGCGCCGTGGAACCCTCAGGCCAGGATCGACTGGCGGAGGCGCTGCTGTTCGGTGGGGCTGGCATCGGGATTCTTCGGCACCTCCGCCAATCGGCCGATGAATTCAGCCCCGACCAGGCAAGTGCCGTCGTTTTGGGGTTGGCTGTGGACCACGGTGCAGATCAACGGTGCCGGCGCCGGGGCATCCTTTTCGCTGGGAAGCTCCACGACGAACGAGCTGCCTTCGGGCAGGGTTTGTTTCAGCGCCATGGAGAGTCCGCGCGGGGAGAGATCGCGCAGTTCGGCCTGGATTTTGGCGCCCGGTCCCTGCTCGCCCATGGGCCGCACGAGAAGGGGAAGGCGCAGCTTCAGCCGTTTGGCCCGGCGATGGTTTTCCTGCTCGGAGTCAACGCGCATTTTCTGGAGCAAGGCGACGGCTTCGGCGAATCGGGGTTCGGTAAAGCTCATACGGTCCCTGATGATCTGCGCTTATGGTATCGGCATAAACGGGGAGGGGATTGAATGGCCGAGCCCGGGGCCGATTTTTATCGGCCGCACAGCGAGGCGGCCAGGCAGGTTATTGCCGCTTGCGCGTCGGCGAAGCCGTCGGTGGTTCCCTGGCCGCCCGCATCACCTCCGGGCCGATGCCGTCGCCGGGAATCAACACGATCGTGTGCTTGGCCATGGGATTCATGTCCCCGGATCACCCCAGCCAAAGCAATCCCGCCAGGGTCAGCAGCAGGACCGTCAGGGTGATGATCGTGTAAAGCCAATCGCGCTCCTCGAGGGCGAACAAAACCGCCGAGGCGGCGACGCGCAGGATCGGCGTGAGCAGCAGCAGATAAATCCCCGCCTCGATGATGCTCTTGCCGTGGCCGCGGAGGATTCCCTGCCAGATGACGGCGGGACGATAATCAAAGCCGTCGCTTTTCATGCGGTCCAGCGATGTTCGGCCATGGACGAAGCTGAAGATGATTCCCATCAGCATCACGGCCGCCGAACAGATGACTCCGCCGCGCAGAATCCAGGCGGAAGCATCCTCGATGGGAAGCGGATGGCGTTGCGGGGGAGTTTGCGAATCGACGACGGACATGGTTTTTACCTGGTTATTGACCCACGCCCAGACCCCGCAGGAGCATTTGCACGCCGATCACGGCCAGGGCCAGGGCGAAGATTTTGCGGATCAGCTTGTTGGACATTCGTTCCATGAGCAGGGTGCCGAGCCAGGCCCCGAGGACGACCGCGACGGCGACGGGGACCACCAGATAGGGCAGCACCCATCCGCGGCGCAGATAAACGCCGGCGCCCGCGGCGGCGGTGACGCCGATCATGAAGTTGCTCGTGGCCGTGGAAACCTTGGTGGGAAGTTTCATGGCGATTTCCTGCGCCAGCACCTTCACGACGCCGGCGCCGATCCCCAAAAGGCCGGAGATGAGCCCCGCCGCCAGCATGATGAACATGGCCACGGGAACGCCGGCGACGTTGTAAGCGACGCGTTGGTTCAGACGCTTGTCGAAGTAGGCGGAATTGAGCTTCAGGAGCGACGCCAGACGGTCGTTTTGCACCTTTTGCGGCAATTCCTCGCCGAATTTGGCAAACACCGGGAACAGCGAAAAAAGAAGCACCAATGCGAACAGCACATCCAGGAGGCGCGGACGAATGTGGCCGGCCAACAGCCCGGCGCCCACCAGGGCTCCGGCGGCGGTGAAAAGCTCCAGGAACATGGCGATGCGGATGTTGGTGATGCGGTCCCTGACGTAGACCGCTCCCGCCCCGCTGGAGGTGGCGATGACGGAGACGATGCTGGCGGCGATGGCCTTGTCGATGGGGATGTGCAGGAAGATGGTCAAGACGGGAACGATGACGATCCCGCCGCCCAGACCGCTGATGGAACCGACGATTCCCCCGGCAAACGAGGCGGCCGCGACTTCGCTCAGCCACACCAGAGATTGCGCCGTTGGGCCCATGGCGTCCGCGACAATAGGGACTGGCAAAACCGGATGCAAGGCGGGCGCGGGGAGTCCGTGCCTATACTTTTGATCATGCAGCCTTGCGATCACGAGCACATGCAGTGCATGGAGGTGTGGGGCGGAAGTCAATTGACCGCCCGCGCGGTGGAAATGGGCGGGCTGGACGCGTGGGTGTACAGCAAGCCGTACGGCCAGGCGGACGGCGGGGGCGATGTGTATTACGCTTCGAGCTGTGCCACCGGACGGATCAATCGGCTGCTGCTGGCGGACGTGGCCGGGCACGGCCAAGCCGTGGCCGACACCGCCGTCAGCCTGCGCAAGCTCATGCGGCGCTACGTCAATTACCTGGATCAGCAGCAGTTCGTGCGATCGATGAACCGGCAGTTCGCGGCGATGTCGAAAGACGGGCGTTTTGCCACGGCCCTGGTGACGACGTTTTTTGCACCGACGCGGCGGTTGTCGATTTGCAACGCCGGGCATCCGCGGCCGCTGCTGTACAGCGCCGCGAGCAAGCGGTGGTCGATCCTCGAGCAAGATCGACGCCAGAGCGAGCTGCCGTGGAACATTCCCCTGGGCATTTTGGAGCTGGCGGACTATGAGCAGTTCGACGTGGAGCTGGGAGTGGGGGACCTGGTGGTGTGTTACACCGATGCCTTGAGCGAGTCGCGCCGCGCCGACGGCGAGCTCTTGGGCGAAAGGGGTTTGTTGACGATCGCGCAGTCGCTGGACGCCGATGACCCGGAAACGCTGATCGAGCGGCTCCTGGCCGCGGTGGGACGGCTCAATCCGCGGAATCTTTCCGAGGATGATGTAACGGTATTGCTGCTGCGTCCCAACGGGCGGCGGCCGCGCTATTCATTTTCCGAGCGCCTGGGGGCGCAGATTCGATTCGCGGGGGCGCTGATCCGGTCGATCGATCCGCGCGCGGAGCGTCCACCGCTGCCGGACCTGAATTTGGCCAACATTGGAGGCGCGATCGTTCCGCGCCTGGGGAAGCGCTGGCGAGCAAGTCCCCGCCAAACCGGGCAATCAGCCGAAACCTCCGTCTAAGTTCGGCAATCGATTGCCACGAAAAGTCCGTTGCGATCCCGCGTTTGGGAGTCAGGCCGCTTGTTCGGCGTGCTCCTCGGCGAAGGACACCAACTCATCGAGGGTCTGTTCCAGACGGCGTTCGGCGTTGCGGATGTCGGGCGTGGCAACACCGGTACGCCGGTGCGCCAGAAGCCGACTCAACCCATCCGGACGCGCCATGGCATCCACCAGCTTGGCATCGATAAGATTTTCGATCGCTTTTCGCAGCATTTCAGCCTGCATAACCATTTTGGTTTCTCCTTGCGCCGTGGCGACGCGTGCAAGGCCTGCCCAAGCGGCGGCATATCGCGACCACGGGCAGGCAAAACCTCATGAAGGATCGAAACGCCCCAGGGGCGCATTGATCCCTTTCACGTGCCTACGGAGTTAGCTGACGGGCTGGGAGTTGAAAGTCTCCCTGGGAGGGCGGGGCACGGCTTCGCTTGATCACCGTGCTCGCCAACGCATCCCGATTCGCCCCTGCCGAAGCGGCTGTCCAACAACCCGCTCGCTTCGACGACGGCTGGCCGCGAGGCCCGCCGTTGGTTTCTCCGCGCCGCCTGAGTGTCAGGCGGCTTAGGCGGTCAAGCTATACCGAATTCTATGAGTGATGCTTAAGGTGTCAACAAAAACCCGCGGCTTACAGGCCAAAAAATGAAAATTTTTTTACTGGCGCGAGGCGAGCAAGAAAATAAAAACCCCGCCGCGGGCGGCCACGCCGGAATGCCAATTGCCCCCTAGGCATGATTAGGGGAAAATACCTGGCGTCAAACATGTCCCACGGAGGTGCTACATGAAATGGATGAAGCGCATGGTGCTGGCGGTCGTGCTGGTCGTGGTGATCGCGATCGCGGTGGCGTATTTCTCGCTCAACTCCGTCATCCGTGCGACGGTGCAGCGTCAGGGCTCGGCGTCGCTGGGGGTGCCGACGACGCTCGACTCGGCGGCGATGTCGCTCTTGGGCGGAAAACTTAGTCTCAACGGCCTGAACGTGGGCTCTCCGCCCAACTTCAGCGCGCCGCAGATGTTCACCGTCGGCACAGCCAGCGTGCAGGTTCACTACGGCCAGTTGCTGGGCCATCCAATCCGCATCAACAAAATTGTCATCGACGCTCCCAAGCTGGTGGTGGAGCAGTCGAATCTCAAGCTGAACATCCAGGCGCTGATGGACCAGAAAACCAAGGCCGCCGAGTCGCCCGCCGCCGGCGGCGCGGAAAAGCCCGCCGAGCCGATGAAGCTGATCATCGACGAACTGGACGTGAACAACGCCCAGGTGAGCTTCATGCCCGGATTGCCGGGATTGACCACGGCGACGACGGTGCCCGTGCCGTCGCTGGTGCTCAAGAACATCGGCAACGCGGACAACGCGCAAAACGGCGCGGCCGTCGGCGACGTGGTCCTGCAAACGGTCACGGCCCTGGCGGGGCAAGCGGGGCAGTCGGGCAACCTGCCGGCACAACTCAAAGGGGCGTTGTCCAGCGGCTTGCAAGGGGTCGCCCAGCAGTTGGGCCAGTCGTTCGCCAGCCAGTTTCAGTCCGTCACCGGTTCCCTGGGGCAAAACCTCGGCCAAGGTCTGGGCAACCTGGGCAACAACGCCGGCAAACCGCTTGGGCAGCAACTGAATGATCTGACCAACCCCGGCAATAGCAAAAATAAATGAGCCTTCACGGGCGCGTCGTCCGCCCGGCGCGCGGCCATCGCACGCTTGCCTGTTGCGCCGGTGAAATCTAGGATGGCCGCGGATCGCTGGACAGGAGTGCGGTCATGACGCGACGGTGGTGGCTGTGCGGGGCGATGATTCTTGCGATGTCTTCGGCACTGCTGGCGCGTCAAGGGGTGGTCAAGACCAAGGACGGACAAACGCTTGAAGGGGACGTCAACGAAACGGCGGCAGCCGATACGGTTTCGGTGACGATTCACGGGGCCCAAGTGCTGCTGCCGCGGTCGGACATTGCCTCCATCGATTACGGCGGGGATTGGCAGGAGTTTAACAAACGCTTCGACGCCCTGGCGCCGACGGACGTGCGCGGGCGGCTGGACCTGGCACAGTGGGCGCTGCAGCGCAATATGTACGAAGCGGCGCGTCGGGCGACGGAGGATGCCCGGCGGATCGAACCGGACAACGCCGAGGCGGCGCTGCTGCTCAAGACCATTCAAAGCCAGCAGGTCATGCAAAGCCGTCAAGCCGCGACGACCCGGCGGACCATCCCCGTCATCCCCCCTTCGGCCCCGCCACCCGCTGCGTCGCCGCCGCGATATTTGAGCAACGAGGATGTCAATCTCATTCGTCAGACCGAGCTTCGGACCGACGACATCGTGCCCATCAAGTTCGTGGGCGACGTGCGGCAGCGGTACCTGACGGCCGTGGACCAAGATCGGGGCGCCTTCCTGGCCGCCGCGCCGGTTGACCAGGCGATTCAAATCATCCAGACCGGCGATGCGCGCTTGACGCGGGATGTGCGCATCGGGGGCGATCCCCGCCCGCTGGGGCAATTCCAGGCCCGCATTCAAAAGCGGGTTGTCGTGGGCTGCGCGGCCGGCGGGTGCCACGGCGGCAACAGCGGCGCGGGTGGGTTGTTCCTTTATTCCGACACGCCCGACACGGCCGCGTGGTACACGAACTTTTACATCCTTCAGATGTATAAGACGCAGATCAACGCGCCGCCCAGCGTCTGGGGCCAAGGCCCGGCCGAGAGGTCGATGCTGGATCGCATACATCCCACGCAGTCGCTGCTGGTGCAGTTCGGTCTGCCGGCGTCATTGGCGGCCACGCCGCATCCCCGGGTCGCCGGATGGCAGCCGATCTTCAGCAGCCAAAACGACCCGGCGTATCTGGATATGGTTCAATGGATCGGCTCGCTCAAGCCGGTTGAGCCGGATTACCAGATCCAGTTTGAGCTTCCCAAGCCCAGCGCGTCTACGAGGCGGGCGTCCGGCGCGGCGCCGCACTGAAATCGGTCCTAACGTGTCACCGCTGCACTACCTGATCCTGGTGATGTTCATGACCGCCGGGGCGGCCGTTGCCCAGGCGATTTCGACCCTTGGCCATCGCCGCGGTCTTCGCCGGTTGGCCGGGCGGTGGCAGATGCATTTTGCCGCCGCCGACCGCCTGCGACTGGCCGACCGCATCGCCGAAAAACTCCCCGTTCTTGGCGCGGCCAACGTATGCGTGATGGACCTGCTGTTCTGCACGGTCGAGGACACGCACCAGTACCTGTTCACGGTGGAATACGGCGTGGGCGTGGTGCGTGGCAAACATCGCCGCTATCGTGTCGCCGGCTTTGCCGAACCGGTCCGGCGCGGCGCCCCAGCGGCCGATTTCTCCCTGACCGTGGCGCCGCAGGAGTTGCCCCTGGCCGCGGCCTACCAATACGTTCGCGATGCCTTGAACCGTCCCGGGGCGCCGCCGCGGCCCGTATAATGCGAGACCCAGTTGAGCTATGCAGCCTCGGCAACTGACCATCCTGGGTGTGGGATTGCTGGGCGGATCGATCGGCCTGGCGATGCGGTCGGCCGCGCCGCGGTGCCGCATCATCGGCTGGGGCCACCGTCTTCAGAGCCTGCAGCTCGCCCGCCAAATGGGCGCCATCGACCAGGCCGAAACCGACCTCGCGGCCGCCGTCGCACGCTCGGACATGGTCATCCTCTGCACGCCGATCGGCACGTTCGAAACCATCCTGCGGCAAATCGCTTCCGGCCTTTCTCGCGGATGTCTGGTGACGGACGTGGGCAGCACCAAGCGGTCGATCGTCCGCTGGGCCGATTCGATCCTGGATAAGAAAGTGAATTTCGTGGCCAGCCACCCGATAGCCGGCAGCGACAGGCGCGGCGTCGAGTTCGCGCGCGCGGATTTGTTCAAAAACCACCTGTGCATCGTCACGCCCACCTCCACCACCCGAGCGACCGCGCTCAAGGCCATCGGATCGTTCTGGAAAATGCTGGGGATGCGCGTGGCGCAGCTCAGCGCGGACGAGCACGATCGGCTTCTGGCGGATGTCAGCCATCTGCCGCATCTTCTGGCCGCGGCGCTGGTGGCGATGCAGGATGAGCCGGCCTTGCGGCTTTGCGGCCAGGGGTTCTTGGATGCCACGCGAATCGCCGGGGGCGATGGCGGCTTGTGGCGCGACATTCTCCTGGACAACGCTGACAACCTGCGCGGCGGCATGACCCGCTTCCAGGCCGAGGTTAGCCGGGTGATGAATATGCTGGAATCCGGCGAGCCCGATGCGCTACGCAACTGGCTCAGCGCCGCCGCCCAACGCAGACAAATTCTGGTAGATCAAAAACTGCGCGAAATGAGGGCGGATTAGTCAACCGGTTTTTTGAAAGATCTTGCGATATATCGTCCTCGCGGGTCCGCCAGAAGGGGGTCTTTCTCATTTTGAGACACATGAGCGAATGTTGGATATTGTCGCTATTTTGTAAGCCATTGTCGCAAATACCGATATCATTTTATCGATATTTTTGCTTGGCCATCCTACCAACCTGACTGATTTCAGTTGACTTGATCCGATTGGAGGGTATTTCTGATTGTTGTAGGCCATTCTTCGGACAAACAGTGCCCTAATTGGGCAGGTGTGGGAGCGGAGGAAATAAGGATGGGTAAATGCACGAAACGGCGTTCAGCGCTGAAGCTGGCCGTCGTCTTGGCGTGGATCGTCACCGCCGCAGCCCCGGCATTCGGACTAATCAGCTACGACAATAGCACCGACATCGGCCAATTCATCGGGGCCAACACATTCTACAACAACGGTTATACGGGCAGCGGCGCGTTCGTGGCCAACATCGAGGCCGGCTACGTTTGGGATGGGCACGTAACCCTGACCAACGTGACGACCCATTTGCCGCAGGATACATCAACCAAGGGCGATTTCGACATGCACGCGACGGAGGTCGGCTCGGCCATCGCCGGGCAGGGCAGCGTCGTCCAGGCGAGGGGCATCGCTTATAGCGCGACCCTCTGGACCGGCGCCATCGCCACCAGTTGGAACAGCGCAGGCACCGGCAATTACTCCACTAGCTTCAACATCTCTGCATCCTCGTTCACCGTGCCCTATCTGGCCGCTCTGATCAACGGCGTCAACGGGCAGACGGCGGATGTGATCAACAGTTCCTACACCAGTTCAGCCGGCGAGAGCGGCTTTATTGCAGGAGCTGGCCAGTACCAATACGCCGTGGCCATGGACTCGCTGATCAATAGCAGCGGCAAACTGGTGGTCTTCTCCGCGGGCAATCTCGGTCCGACCACGAATACGATCGGTTATCCGGCTTCGGGCACCAACACGTTCGACGTCGGAGCATTGACGTCGGATACCTCTTCGCCGGAGTACGGCTCCATCGCCAGCTTCTCCAGCGTATCCCCGTCCGATTTCTTCGTCCCCTCCGACGCCAGCGGCAGTACGGGCAAAATGTGGACCGGCGTGCGGGCCCGCGTGGACATCACCGCTCCCGGCACCAACTTGGACCTGGCTTACTACGGCGGGGCAACCGGCGGCAACATCTTCGGTGGACCGACCAGACCCGACAACGATTTGGACATCACCAACCAGGCGGGCACCAGCTTTGCCGCCCCCATCGTCGCCGGTGGCGCCGCCCTGGTCGTAGAGGTCGGCAAGGCCTTGTACTCCTCCGATACCCACGCCACCGACGGCCGCGTGCTCAAGGCGGTCCTCATGAACAGCGCCGACAAGCCCGTCGGCTGGAACAACGGCCAGTCGCTGGTCAGCAATGTCGTCACCACCACGCAGTCGCTGGACTACACCTACGGGGCGGGCATGCTCAATTTGTCCAAAGCCTACGCCCAATACACCTCGGGCACGCCCGATATTTCCAGTCTCACCGGCGGCAGCGTGCAGTCCACCGGGTGGGCCTATGGCCAGATCACCCACATCAATGGCGGCACCGCCAAGAATGATTACACGATTACGGGTTCGCTGGCCGCCGGAAGCATCATGAATGCCACGCTGGACTGGTATTCCGATGAAAAAACCGACGCCAACGGACTCAATCCGTCCTTCGGCAGCTTCGACAACCTCGATCTGCGCGTTTATTTGGTGGGCGCGTCACCCACGTTGGTTGCCCAGTCCGACAGCACATACAACTCGGCCGAGGAATTGTCCTTCGCTCTGCCCTCCAGCGGCTCGTACATGGTCGAGGTGCTGGAGACCAACTACTTGTGGAACTTCGTTAGCGACACCACGACGAGTTACGGCCTGGCCTGGAGCGTTGCCGTTCCCGAGCCGACCATCGCTTCGGTGATCATTCTGGGGAGCATGACGGTTCTAATACGCCGCCGCCGTGTCGCCGCCTCCATCGGCTCTGGCCTCGCCGCGTAATATTGGCTTCACCCCGTGAAACGTTACCGCCGGCCGCGCTATCCCTCGCCCGCGGCGCGCTCGTGCAGAGCTTCTACGGCAGCAGGTCGGGGGGGATTCCCAGATCGCCGGCGGCTTTTTGCATCTCCTGGCGCATCAGCTCGGCGGCCTTGGCCTGGGCGGCGCTGATCGCGGCGGTGATGACGTCCTCCAACATCTCCGTGTCGCTGGGGTCGATCTTGGTCTTGTCGATACGAAGCTTCACCAGTTCCAATTTTCCGTTGACGGTGGCCTCGACCATGCCGCCGCCGGCGTCGGCACTGACCTGCTTGCGCGATAACTCCTCCTGGAGAGCTCCGAGTTTTTCCTGAATCTGGCGGCTCTGCTTCAGCAGGTCGGCCAGGCTGCCCAGGTTCTTCAGCGCATCGAACACGAGCTTGTCCTTTCATTCGCTGCGGATGATCTCGCCGCCGAATTCGTTGAGCACGGCTTGCACCAAGGGGTCGTTTTTCACTTCCGGAGGGATTTCCACGGAAACGCGCGGAGCCGGGGGCGGCGGTGCCGGCGACGCTTCGGGCGGTGGCATGGATTTATTGGGCGCGGTCGATGGATGAGGCGAGTTGGACGGGTCGGCCGGATCAGCGGCGACTTCAAAGCGGACGCTGATGTCCTGGCCGCACAATTGCGAGAGTGCATGGGCGACGGTTTCGCGCTTGCCGTTGACGGACCACATTTTGGCGAAGGTGGCGTTTTCGCTGTTGAATCGGATGACGGCCTGGCCGTCGGCCAATTCAGCCAGCTCGGCCAGGGACAAGCCGGCGGCCAGGGCGGAATTGGTCGGCCGAATCATCTCCAGCAGGCGCGACCAGATTTGCCCCGCCTCACCGCCCGGCTGGGGCGACGACGGTGCGGAGGACGTCGCTTCGACCGGCGTGGCCGCCGCGAACAAAGACGCGGGCGATTCAGCCTCTACCGCGTGCGGGGGCTTTTTTTTTACGGCGTCGGGCGTCTGGCCGGATAGAAGCCGGCTGATGGAGGCGAATTGCTCGGCCAGCGTCAGGCGGAGCAGGGTGGCGTCGAGCACGGCCCGGCCGGTCTGGTTGTGGCGCAGATTTCGGCGCAGCTCTTCGAGGATGGCGATGTCCTGGGTGAGAAGGAGGGGATCGAATTTGGCGGCTTGTGCGGCCAGGTCCGCCTCGCGGACGCCGGGAACATCCAGCAGATCGCTGTCCGGCCCGCAGGTGCGCGCGATCAGCAGGTTGCGCAGATGGTCCGTCAGGGCGGCCAGAAGGACGTCGGGCGACAGTCCCGAGGAAATCATGCTCTGGACTTGACAGAGGACGCCCTTGGCATCGCCGGAGCCGATGGCCTCGGCCAATTGCCAGATGAGCTGCGATCGGGGCAGGCCGAGCATGCGCTGGATCATTTCACTGCTGAGGTGCGTTTCGCCCAGGCTGAGCAGGCGGTCCAGGAGGGACAGGGCGTCGCGCATGGAGCCGGCGCCGGCGCGGGCGATCAGGGCCAGGGCATCGTCCTCCGCCTCGATTTTTTCCTTTTTGCAGATGTCTTTCAGATGAGCGGCGATGTCCTTGGCGGCGATGTCGCGGAAGTCGTAGCGTTGGCAGCGTGAGAGGATGGTGGGCAGGACCTTTTCCGGCTCGGTGGTGGCCAGGACGAACTTGACGTGCTCGGGCGGCTCTTCGAGGGTTTTGAGCAGGGCGTTGAAGGCCGACTTACTGAGCATGTGGACTTCGTCGATGATGTAGACCTTGAAGCGGCTGCGGGCCGGTCGGTACTGGCTGTTTTCGATGATCTCGCGGACGTTGTCGACGCCGGTGTGGCTGGCGGCGTCGATCTCGATGACGTCAATGTCCTCGCCGCGTGCGATCGCCTGGCAGGTGTCGCAGGTTCCGCAAGGATTGGGGGTGGGAGCGGCGGCCGCTTGGCAATTGAGCGCCTTGGCGAGGATGCGGGCCATGCTGGTTTTTCCGGTGCCGCGCGTGCCGCAGAAGAGAAACGCGTGCGCCAGGCGGGACGACTCGATGGCCTTCTTGAGGGTCTGCGCGATGTGCTGTTGGCCCACGATCTGATCGAACGTGGCCGAGCGGTAACGGCGCGCCAGAACGGTGTAGGACATGGTTAGGGGGAGCCAGTTTAGCAGACCAAGCCTGTGAGCGAAACGTGAAGACGTTTGACGTCTTCACGCTTCGCTTTTTGGCCCCAAATCCTCTAAAATTCCCGGGTTCCTCACGAGCAGCGCTTTCTATGTCTGAAACCAATTTGCCGGCCGACCGGGTCGAAGAACTTCAGATCGAGCAGGAGCTGCAGGACAGCTACCTGACGTACGCGATGAGCACGATCATGGATCGTGCCCTGCCGGACGTGCGCGACGGGCTGAAGCCCAGCCAGCGGCGGATTCTGGTGGCGATGAACGATCTGAATCTGCGGCCGGCAGGCAAGCACCTCAAGTGCGCCAAGATCGCCGGCAACACCAGCGGGGATTATCACCCGCACGGCGAGGCGATCGTCTATCCGACGTTGGTGCGGCTGGCGCAGGACTGGAACATGCGTTATCCGCTGGTGGACGGGCAGGGGAACTTCGGCAGCACGGACGGCGATCCTCCGGCGGCGATGCGATACACGGAGGCGCGGCCCACGGCCATCGAGCAGGAAATGATGGCCGACCTGGAGCTGGATACCGTCGATTTTCAGCCCAATTATGACGAGCGTTTGCAGGAGCCGACGGTGCTGCCGGCGCGGTTTCCCAACCTGCTGGTCAATGGCTCGACGGGCATCGCGGTGGGGATGGCGTGCAACCTGCTGCCGCACAACCTGCGGGAAATCTGCGACGCCATCGTGCACGTGATCGATCATGACCAGTGCGAATTGGCCGAGCTGCTCGAGATCGTGCAGGGTCCGGATTTCCCCACGGGTGGAATCCTGCGCGGCAAGGACGGCATCGTCGACGGCTATAAGAGCGGACGCGGAAAACTGACCCTGCAGGCCAAGGTCGCCGTCGAAGAGCGTCCCAACGGCAGAAGCTCGGTCATTATTGAGGAAATTCCCTACGGCGTGATGCGCAAATCAATCGTCGAAGCCGTTGCCGATTGCGTCAAGAGGGACCTGATCAACGACATCTCGGCGATCAACGACGAAAGCGGGCGTCAGTACGACTGCCGGATCGTGATCGACCTGAAGCGCGACGCCGACCCGGAGGTCATCCGCAACCAGCTTTTCGAGTACACGCCCTGCCAGATCACGGTCAGCATGATCAACATCGCCCTGGTCAACCGTCAGCCGCGGACGATGGGACTCAAGGAGCTGATCCAGCATTACGTCGATCACCGCAAGGATGTCATTACGCGGCGGACGCGGTTCCTGCTGCGCAAGGCGCAGCAGCGCGGGCACATCCTCGAGGGCCTGATCTTCGCCGTGTGCGACATCGACGAGGTGGTCAAGCTCATCCGCGCCTGCAAGACGCGCGAAGAGGCGATCGCCAAGCTGCGCGATCGGGCGTTCCGGATTCCGCCCGAGCACCCGGCGGCGGCGCAGGTTCCGGCGGCGCTCTTGGAGCGGACGGCCCTGAAACCCGTGCTGCTCAGTCAGGCCCAGGCCGAGGCGATCGGCCGATTGCAGCTCATCCAACTGGTCGGCCTGGAAATCGACAAGCTGGTCGGCGAATACCGCGACGTGGTCGATGAGATCGAAGGCTACGAGGCCATCCTGCGCGACGAGGGGCGGGTGCTCGACATCATTCGGGAGGACGTGTACGAGATCAAGGACAAGTACGGGGATGAACGGCGGACGAAGATCGAGGGCGGCGTCAGCGATTTCAACATGGAGAAACTGATTGCCCGCGAGGACGTGGTGGTGACCGTCAGCCACGAGGGGTACATCAAGCGATTGCCGGTGGACACGTACCGATCGCAGGGTCGGGGCGGTCGGGGTGTGCGCGGGACCGAGTCCAGGGAAGGGGATTTTGTCGAGCACCTGTTCGTGGCCAACACGCACGATTATTTGCTGTTTTTCAGCAACCAGGGGCGGGTGCTGCAGCGCCGCGTGTACGACGTGCCGGAAATGAGCCGAATCAGCCAGGGCCGGGCGGTGGCCAATCTGCTGGAATTTCACGGGGGGGAGAAACTCACCCACGTTCTGGCGGTGAAGGATTTTTCCAGCGGCGAGCAATTCCTGCTGTTCGCGACGGCCAAAGGGACGGTGAAGAAGACGGCGCTGAGCGCCTACTCCAATATTCGTCCCAGCGGGATCATCGCCATTGGTTTGGACGAGGGCGACACGCTGATCGACGTGGCGGTGACCGGCGGCAAGGACCACGTGATCCTGGGGACCAAGAGCGGGCTGGCGATCCGGTTTGAAGAGACGGATGTGCGCGCGATGGGCCGGCCGGCCGCGGGCGTCACCGGGGCGCGATTCAAGCGCGAAGGGGATGAAGTCGTGGCCATGCTGGTGGTGCCCAACGGTCAAAGCGCCGGAACGCAGTTGCTCACGGCTTGCGTCAACGGCTATGGCAAGCGGACGCCGCTGGAGGACTACCCGGTCAAGGGCCGGGGCACCCGCGGCGTGATCAACATCGACGCCAGCGAGCGCAACGGCGACGTCATCGGCCTGAAACTCGTCACCGCAGCCGACGAAGTCATGTTGATTACCGAGCGCGGCATATTGATCCGAACGCGCGTGGGTGAGATCCGCGAGACCGGCCGCAACGCCGCCGGCGTTCGCCTCATCAAACTCGACGACGGCGACAGGCTGGTGGCCATGGCGAAAGTCGAAAAGGAAGAAGAGAACGATAATGACGAATGACGATTGATGAATGACCAATAAGGGAGCAAGAGAGGCGAGTCGGCCAGGTGCGGGACGCACGGCGCACTTTTATCTCCTTGTCTCCCCGTCTCCCCGTCTCCTTGTCTGTTTTTTCCCCTTGATCGTGCTTTCGCTGCTGGGGACCCTGGGCTGCTACTGGGCCGCCGGGCCATCCCTGGGACTTTTCTTCGGTGGATTTCTCGTTGCGACGCTTTTGGCGCCCGCGGCGGCGGTTTCTCCTGGACGCATGATTCCGCGCTTGATCGCTGTGACCGTTGGAATCGCCGTGGTTTGGACGATTGCCCTCTTGCAAACGCCCGATACCGCCGGGCAATGGGCTTTGCTCGTGCTGGTGCTGGCGGCGTACGCGATCGCGATGGCCGGTGTCGCATTGGCCGCTATGCGCCTGGGGCTGGGGTCGGTGATCGCTTCGGCGGTTGCGATGGTTCTGGGGCTGGCCTGGCTCAGTTGGCCCATCTGGCTGGCGCCGCAATTCGACCGCCTGAGCACGACGTTCATCGATCGGTTGGTGGCCGTTCATCCGCCCCTGGTGGCCAACGGCGTGCTGGCCGCCGAGCCGCCGTGGACGCACCGAACCCTCGCCTACCATCTGACCCGGCTGAATCAGGACATCCCCACGGCCCTGCCGACCAGCGTCATTCCGTGCGTGGCGCTGCATCTGGCGATCGGGGGCATGCTGATGGCCCTGTCGGTGATTCGGAGGCGCCGTGCGTATGGGCAATGAGCCGGCAAGTTGGCTTGCAGGCGCATCGCGGCGGAGACCGGCGGTCGCGGCGGCGGGGTTGCTGGCCGGCGGAATCGCACTGTGCCAATTTCTTCCCTGCTGGCCGTGGGTTTGGCTGATCGCGGCCGCGGCGCTGTTGCTGGCCGCCTCTCTGCTTCGCCGCCGAAATGCCCCGGCCAATGCGGCGCTCTTGGCCGCGATGATCGCGATCGGTCTTTTGGCCGCCCAGATTGAACGATTTCAATTTCCCGGCGATCACATCGCGCTGTACACGGATTTGGGCGAGCGATTCGCGCAGGTGGAATTGTCGATTGACGAGCCGCCGCGGCTGGAGATCGAGCGGGTCGCGGAGGTGCGCGGGCTTCCGCCCAAACAAACGGCCCGCGCCAAGGTGCTGGCCGTCCGCGGCAAATCCGGCTGGCGGGGAGCATCGGGAACGATTCTTTTGACGGTGGATCAGTTCAATCCGCGCTTGCTGGCCGGGCAGAGAGTGCGCGTGACGGGGATGCTGCAGCGCCCGATGTCCCCGACCAATGCCGGGGAGTTCGATCACTCGGCCTGGTGCCGTGCTCAGCGCATCCTGGCCACCGTGCGCGTCGGCCATGCCGACGGCGTGGAAATCCTGGATGATCGCGGACGCGGGATTCTGCTGTGGCTTCGCGAAAAGACGCGGAACTTGCTGGCGATGGGATTCACTTTGGACCGCTCGGGCGATCACGCGCTGCTGCGGGCGTTTGTCCTGGGCGATCCGGATCCGCAAATGGCGGACGTGGAGCGCACGTTCGTCCGTACGGGGATGGTGCATTACCTGAGCGTCAGCGGACTGCACGTGGCGCTGATCGGGGCGATGGTGGTGTTCGCGTGCCGACTGATGCGCATGCGCCCGCGGATTTCGCTGGCCGCGGGATTGGCGGTGGTGCTGCTGTACGGCCTGGTGGCATTGCCGACCTGGCCCGGCTGGCGATCCATATTGATGTGCGCAGCGGCCGTGGCGGCCCTGTGGAATCGCCGCCAGCCCGATAGCCTGCAACTTTTCGCCGTTGCCATCGCGGCGATTTTGCTCATCCATCCGGCGGACCTGCACAACGGCGGGTTTCAGATCAGCTTCGCGGCCGTGCTGGGACTGCTGCTCTTCGGCAACCTTGCCCCCCAGAGCTTTTGGACGTGGTGGCAGGGGCCCGATGCCGTGACGCTGCAAAGCGCACGCTCGCGGTCCTGGCTGTGGCGCCGGGTCGTCTCGATTCTCACGGCCGGCCTGATCGCCTGGCTCATGACCATGCCCTTGGTGATCTATCACTACGGTCAGCTCAGCGCCTGGTCGGTGCCGGCCAGCCTGATCCTATTGCCGATGACGATTCTGGCCCTGACGGCGGGCGTGCTCAAAATCCTGTTGACCCTTTGCTGGCCCAGCGCGGCACATTTTTGGGCGATCCTCTGCACGGCGCCGATTTTGGCGATGCGACAAATCGTCGAATGGCTGGAGAAGGTGCCTGGTGCGGCGATTCCCACGGCCATCGCACCGGTTTGGATGCTGGTCGTTTATTACGCCGTGATCGCGCTGGCGTTGGTGCGTTGGGCGCGGCCGGCGCTGTCGTGGGTCGGGCGGCTGGCGCCGGTGGCGGCCGGGGTTGGACTGCTCCTGTGGCCGCTGCTGGCCGGAGGGCGATTGGCCACGCATGCCCCGATGGGAGGGATTCAGATTACGCTGCTGAGCGTCGGGCCTGGGCAGTGCGCCATCGTCCGGGGGCCGTCCAACCATGCGACGCTGATCGACGCCGGATCGTTCACCGTCTCGGATGTGGGCCGGCGATTGATCACACCCTATCTGCGGTTTGAAGGGTGCACGAAAATCGATCGGATCATTTTGAGTCATGGGGATTACGATCACATCAGCGCCGCGGCGGAAATGTTTGAGACTTACGGCCGGCCGCCGGTATTCATGAGCCCGCATTTTGCGCCACACGCGGTGGGCAACCCGCCGGCTGAGGAACTGCTGGAAACGGTCGGCGGGGCCGCGTCGATCATCCGCCAAGGCGACCGCCTCGACCTGGGGGAGGGCATGACGATCGACGTTCTGTGGCCGCCGGCGCAGTGCGACATGAATTCCAACAATTGCGGACTCGTGCTGGCGCTGAACTTTGCCGGGCGAAGAGTCATTTTCACCGCGGACATCCAGGAACCGGCCGAGCGCGGGCTGCTGGATAACGCGGCATCGCTACCAGCGGATGTGTTGATCGCCCCGCATCACGGCAGCGTGGAGGCGACCAGCGGCGAATTTCTTCAGGCCGTGCGGCCGAAAATCATCCTGGCGTCGAGCGATCGCCAGCTCACCCACAAGCAAAAGACGTTCGATGCGCTGGCGTCGGGATATCGAGAGTATCGCACCGGCCGCTACGGTCAGCTCACGTTGAGCATCGGCGCCGATGGCCGGATGGACGTCGACACGTTCGTGCCGGACCAAGGCGATGCTGGGGCAAAAAGTCCCGAACCGGCCGGCGCCTTGGGCTTGCTTCACCGGTAGCGCGGCCGTATTTTCGTTCGATTATGGCTGAGAAAATTCCCTTATCGCGCGTGTATCAATCCGAAACCATTGACCGCCGCATCCTCGAAGTGGTCAAGGGGGGCAACTACATCCTGGGCCCGGAATGCAAGGCGTTTGAGAAGGAGTTGGCCGAATTTTTCGGCGTGCAACACGCCGTGCTGTCAAGCTCGTGGACGGCGGCGGTGCATCTGCTGCATTTGGCGCAGGGGCTGAAAACCGGCGACGAGATTCTCGTGCCCAGTCTCACCGCGTTTCCCACCATCGAGCCGATGATTCACGCCGGGGGCAAACCGGTGTTTTGCGACATCGACGATACCTACACCATCGATCCGGCCGATGCCCGCAGGAAAATCACCGGCCGAACGGTCGGCATTCTTCCCGTGCACCTGTACGGCCGGCCGGCGGACATCGACGCCTTGCAGCAGCTCGCCCGCGAGCACGGGCTGTGGCTGATCGAGGATTGCGCCCAGGCGCACGGCGCCAAGTGGAAAGGCAAACGCGCCGGTAGCTACGGCGATCACGCCGCCATCTCCTTCTACCCATCGAAAAATCTCACCGTCTACGGCGACGGCGGGGCGGTGCTGACCAACGACGCGGCGATCGCCCAGAAAATCAGCATGCTGCGCAACCACGGGCGCAAGGACAAATACCTGCACGAAAAGGTCGGGTTCAACCTGCGTTTCAACGAGATTCAGGCGGCGGTGGGGCGCGAGCAGCTCAAGATGCTGGACGAGCTGAACTCCGGGCGGCGCCGCGCGGCCGAGTGGTACCGGCGCGAACTGGCGGGCGTCAAAGGCGTGGCCCTGCCGCCGACGGATACGCCCGGCAAGACGGAATCGGTTTACCACATGTTCGTCATCCGCCTGGACAATCACGATCGGCGTGAATCGCTGGCGCGGTACCTGAAGGAAAAAGCCATCGACACGGGCGTGCACTATCCGGTGCCCAACCACCTGCAGCCGGCGATGGAGGAGCTGTACGGCAAGCTCCCGCCGTTGCCGCGAACCGAGGATTACGTCAAGCGCATCTTGAGCCTGCCGATGTTCCCGGCGCTGCGGGAGGACCAGGTCAAGACGGTGGCGGACGCGATCAAGCAGTTTCTGCGATCGTGAACGGCCGCGCCTGGCAGGCTGCTACGGAAAAAGAATGCGGACATGATCAACGACGTTCCAGGCCAGGCTTTACAAGGGGAGTTGCCGGACGCGGCCGATCGCGTCGGGGGATTGCGTCGCGTGGCGGCGTTGTGCGTCGTGCTGATCGGCGCGATGGTCCTGGCGTATTGCGTGCCCATTCGTCACTGGCTGACGGACTCCCGGCGGGTGGGGGAGGCGCTGTCGTCGGTGGGGATATGGACGTATCCAACGTGCGTCGTCGCGGTGGCCGCGCTGGTGGCGTGTGGAGTGCCGCGGCTGCTGTTGTGCGGCGTGGCCGGCATGATCCTGGGATTCTGGCGGGGCCTTACCGTCGTTCAACTGGGGACTCTGCTGGGGTACTACGGCGTTTTCCTTTTCATCCGCTGGGGCGGGCGCGACTGGGCGCTGCGTCGCTGGCCCGCCCTGCAGAAATGGGCGGATCTGGTTCACGACCACGGCCTCATGGGGGTGATCCTTCTGCGCCAGCTTCCGATTCACGGCACTTTCATCAACTTGGGCCTGGGCCTGTCGCGCGTGAAACATCGGCACTTCCTGATCGGCACGTTGATCGGCTCGCTGCCCGAGGCGATTCCCGCGACGTTGGCCGGCGCCGGGCTGGTCAAGGCTTCCATGAAAGCCACCGCGGGTTACCTCGGCATCGCCGCGGCGGCGCTGGCGGTGATCTGGATTGGCTGCGGCTACCTGATGCGGGCGATGCACCATAGCCGCTCGGGCTCGGCCCTGTTGGTTGAGGCCGCGAGCCTGAAAGGAGTCGGCGACTGATGCCCCAGCCGCTGCTGTCCATCTGCGTCCCGGTCTACAACGAGCGGGACAACCTGCCGCTGCTTTACGACGCGATCGTGAAGGTGGTCGATCCGGCCGGAATTTCCGCGGAGTTGATCCTGGTGGACGACGGCAGCGGCGACGGGAGCTGGGCGGCGATCCAGGCCCTGGTGGCCAAGGACCCGCGCGTGCGCGGGCTGCGCTTCCGCAAAAATTGCGGCGAGACCGCCGCCAGCGACGCGGGCCTGCGGGCCGCACGCGGGCAGTACGTCATGACCATGGATGCCGACTTGCAGAACGATCCCAAGGACATCCCCCAATTCATGGAAGCGCTTGCCGAGGGGCACGATTGCGTCTGCGGCACGCGCGTCACCAGCCGCGGCCAAGGCGACAATTTTTTGCGCATCGCCTCCAGCCGCATCGCCAATTGGGTGCGCAACAAGCTCTCGGACGAGCACATCTCCGATGCCGGTTGCACGTACCGGGCGTTTCGCCGCCAGTGCGTGGACAAGCTCAAGCTGTACCGCGGCCTGCATCGCTTCATCCCGACGCTTCTGAAAATGGAGGGATTCACGGTCGTGGAGATTCCCGTCAGCCACAATCCGCGCCTGCACGGGCAAAGCAAATACGGGGTTTGGAATCGGCTGTTCAAAAGTTTCCGGGACCTGCTGGCGATCCGGTGGATGAAGAGCCGGCTGCTCGGTTACGAAGTGGCGGAAGAATTGGACCGAACGCGAGAACTCACCACGGTGCAATCATGAACGGATCAAGCCGTTTCCCGGCGGGACGTGTTGCATTGCTGTTATTGATCGTCGTTGCGGTGTTCATCGGGCAGGGAAACCAGAAAATTCCCACCGGCCCCGCCGCGGGCGATTTGCTGGCCGGGCCGCCGGCTTCCCGCCCCTCGGGAAATCTTCTCCGCGTGGCGACGTTCAACATCGACGGCGGCGTCGGCAAGGCCGACGGCCGCCTCGACCTGGACCGCACCGCGGCGGCCATCCGCGGCTACGACCTGGTCGGCTTGGAGGAAGTGCACAGCAACGATCAAATCCAGACGCTGAGCCAGAAGTTGGCCATGCCGGGGCTGTTTGCCCCGGTCGAGCGCCAGTGGTGGCATGAATCCTTCGGCAACGGCGTTCTCACCAGCCTGGACCTGGACCATTGGCAGCGCATCCCGCTGTCGAATTCCAACGCCGACTCCAATCGCAACCTGCTGCTGCTTCGCCTGCAATTTGCCGGCAAGCCGCTCAACGTGATCATCACGCACCTGGAGCGCCACGTCGACCGCCAGACGGAGCTGCGCTCGGTCGTTTCGTTGTTTGAATCGCTGCAGGAGCCGGCCATTCTGATGGGCGATCTGAACTGCGGCAAAGACGAGGCGCAGATCGCGACGTTGCGGAATACCCCCGGCGTCACGGATGCCATCGGGAAAGCCCTGAACGACAAGACCCCCGACAGCGTCGATTGGATTTTCGCCCGCGGTCTGGGCGTGGTCCGCAGCGGCTTTATCGACAACGGCGCCAGCGACCATCCCGTCGCCTGGGCGGAATTGTCCGTGCCCTAGTGCGATTACCTTCGGGGCGCAAAATGCAACCGCAGAGACGCTGAGACGCAGAGACAGCCGCAGAGAAAAAATCTATTTTTGTTTTTCTTCTCTGTGGCCCTCTCAGCGTCTCAGCGTCTCTGCGGTTGCATTTTTCCGGCGCGAAGAGCCGCGCTCAATACCACACGTTCAGGACTAGCGCCAGGTCTTTGACCTTGCCTTCGAAGATGCCGATCGTGCTGGTGACGAACTTGACCTCGATGTCCGGATGGCTGTCCAGCCATTCGTTAATGTTGTTGTCCAGGTATTCCACGCCCTGATCGCTTAGCCGGCCGTGGAAAGTGCGCACGCGAACGGCGCCGGTGCCGCCGAAGTGCGGCGTCCGCTTCCAGGTATGCGTGGGCTTGGCGGCGTCGCTGATGCCGAAGGCGCGGATCTTGCTCGGCGCGGCGGCGCCCGGGTGATCGCCGGTCAACTCGAGCGGTTGGTCGCCGGCCTTGACGGGCCTAGCGCCGGGCGGCGATAGCGGCGCGGCCGCGGCGCCGGGTGCAACCGGACTGGGACGCGGTGGTACGGTAGCGCCCGGATTCATGGACATCATGACGGGAGTCCGGACGACGGCAGCGGGCTGTAGAGTCGGCGCCGCGGTCGATGGCGGACGAGAAATTGGGACTGCGGACGCCGGTTGATGTGGCTGCGCGCCCTGTGGCCCCGTGCCCGATGGCGATTGGCTCATGACTGCCTCCTCAGTTGTACACGTGCCCTTAGAAGTGTGAACAAATCTTAACACATGCCGGGGCAATGTGAAAGCGGCCGGCATGAAGGATCGGCTGGTTATCGCCGGGGGGTATCGCAGCCCGCGGCGGTGTCTTAAACTTGCCCGGCCATGTCTGTGGACTTTGCGGAATATGACGCCGTGTTGCTGGACTTGGACGGCACGGTGTATCACGAGGACCATCCTCTGCCGGGAGCGGTGCAGCTCATTGCTCGCCTGCAGCACGAGGGCCGCAAGTTCGCCTGTCTATCCAACAGCACCACCAGCCCGGCTCGGGTTCTGGGGCGTCTGCGGTCGATGGGGATCGACATGGACGGCGACCGCATCTATACGGCCGGCGCCGCCGCGGTGGATTACGTTTTGGACCGTTTCTGCCAACCGGGCCGGCGCCCGCGCGTGTACAACCTGGCCACGCAGGGCGTGCAGGAACTGCTGCAAGGCCGTGCCGATGGTGTGGGCGGCGACGAGCCAAGCTGCGACGCCGTGATCATCGGCGCTCCCGCCAATCGCTATGCCACGGCGGACCGCCAGCGCACGGCCCTGGTTCTGTTGCGGGGCGGCGCCGCCGCCGTCGGCATCTGCGCCGACCGGGTCTACCCCAGTCCCCGCGGATTGGAATTCGGCAGCGGGGCGCTGTCCCTGATGCTCGGCTATGCCGCGGGCGTGGAGCCGATCTTCTGCGGCAAGCCGCAGAGGATTTTCTTCGACGAGCTTTGCCGCCGGCTGGGAGTCAGCCCGCAGCGCTGCATTCTCATCGGCGACAACCTGGAAGCGGACGTGGCCGGCGCCAAGGGCGTAGGCATGCGGACGATTCTGACCCTAAGCGGCGTCACCCGCCGGGAGGAACTGGTCGATCTTCCGCCCGACCAACAGCCCGATTACATCATCACGGATTTGCGCCAGTTGTGAGGCGGGGTCGCCGTTTTGGGGCATTAGGTTATTTGTTGTTGTCCAGGCCGCTGTAGTTGCGCAGAGCACTCTTGAGGACGATGATGCGCTGGCCGTCTTTGAGGATGATGTAGTAATCGGGGGTTTCGATGACCGTGGTGCCGGGGGCGCTGGGGAGGGTGGTGACGGCGGCCTGGCCTTGCAGGGCGCCGGCTACTTGAGTGGTGGCCTCGATGGCCTCGGTGGAGGCGATGGTGGCGGCTTGGGCGGCCTTGGCGGTGGCGATGGCCGTGCCGATTTCAGCGCACGATGCGGCGATCAGCCCGCAGGCCGCGGCCGCCGTCAGAATCAGCCAAACTCGCAGCATGGATCAGACGCCCGTGGGCGGCAAAATCGCCGCCTATTGTGCCGGATCGAGGCGGGGGAAACAACCCAATTCTCCGCCCGGCCGCGGCCGCCTCAAGACACTCGTCAAATTCGTCCGATAAACAATCAATAGATGCACGAACAGCTTCTCTCTGCGCTGATGGCCAGCCGTAACGAGGCTGCGGACGATCTTCTGTTGGAAGGTCTGCGCGTCGGCGTGGAGGTGGAGCAGGCGGTGATCCTGGACGCCCTGTTGGGGCGGCGGACGCTGCGCGGACTGTGCGGGGTGGTGGAGGATTACGACGATTTGCCGCCGCGGCTGCAAGAGCAAATCCTGCGGCACATCAAGCTGCTGCATCATGCCCTGCGTGAATGCGGGCGGAGCGATCGGGAGGAGCTTCGCCTGGCGGCGATGAAGCTGATTGCCCTGGCCCGCCAGGGGAAGCAGGCGTACGTGCTGTCGGAGAATCTGCACGATTCGGAGGATGCGGTAAGTGCGGCGGCGGCGGAGGCGATGGTGGAACTGGCCGCGTGGGTGGCGGGGGCCATCAGGAAATTGCAGGACGAATATCCTGCGGCCGATGGGCGCGGCGGCCCGGGGCCGCCGGAGGCGGCGGGCGAGGCATTTGCCGCGCTGTACCGCGAGGTGATGGACCAACGTCCGGAGATCGAGCTGGCCGTCACGCGGGCGTTGGACGTGCATCGAGGCACGCAGGTGCAGGAGCTGGCGCGGGCGGCCATGCTGCTGTGCGATTGGCCGGGGAGCAAGACGCTGACGATTTTGCGCACGGCCAGGCACGGCGGGCAGAGCGTTCTGGTGCGGCGCTTGCAGCAGGTGCCGGCGGCCGACCAGGTCGAGGCGTTCTTGCTGGGGGCGACCCACGGGCAGTTGCGCGCGCATTTTGGAACCATCGTTTCGCACATCAGCGAACCGGCCGTGCTGGATGCGATCCTGCGCAAGACGCACTGGCTCAAGGACCATCAGTTGCAACTGTGCATGCACCAGGTGACGCGCGGAGTTTGGTGGCAGCAGCCCGACCTGATGCGCGACGTGGAGCGCCGCCCGCCGGCCCAGGCGTGCCAGATCGGCGAATGGCTGGCCGCCTCCGGCATGCACGACCTCATGCAGGACCAGTGGCTGATCGAGCTGATGGACCGGGCGCGGCAGGATTTTTCGTCCCGCCTGCGTTTGTTGCGGATCGTCATGCGGCGCAAACGCGGCACCAGCGTGCAGTTTTTGCGTCAGATGCTCAACGATCCGGACGAGCGGCTGATGCGCATGGCGGCGCGCGAGATGATTCGCCACCGGCCCCCCGATGCGGACAACATCCTGCTGCAACTGATGACCAACGCGCCGCTGTCGGTGCGGCGGGTCATCAGCCGGTCGATCGGCCAGGCGGGCTTCGAGCAATTCTGGATCCGCTTCGACCGCCTGGACGGTCCGACGCGCAAGCAGGCGGGGAGGGCGATGCTCAAGCTGCTGCCCGACGGCGTGCAGCGTTTGTCGCGCCGGCTGAGCGCGGGGCCGATCGAACAGCGGCTCAAGGCGATGCAAATCACGCAGGAGCTGGGCTTGGCCGAGTCGCTGCGGGATGCCCTCACGGCCCTGACCACCGACCCGAATCCGAAAATACGCAGCAAGGCGATCATGGTCCTGGGAGAGCTGGAATCGCAGGCCACCGAGGAGGTGCTGGAACGCGGGCTCAATGACCCGGACTCGCGCGTGCGCGCCAACACGATCGAGGCGTTGGAAGCGCGCCCCGTGCCGCAGTTCGCACCGTTGCTCACTCAGCTCGCCAGGGACAGCCATCACCGCGAGCGCGCCAACGCGATTAGGGCGCTGCACCGCATGAAGTCTGGCAACGTCGGGCCGCAACTGATCGAAATGCTGCACGATGATCGGCCGGAGCATCGCATCTCCGCCATGTGGGCCTTGCGGCAGATCGGTTGGTGGCAACTGTTGGAGGAAGTGGGGCGTTTGGCCAAGGAAGACACCAACCTGCGCGTGCGCCGCTACGCGGTCGGGGTACTCAAAAGAGTGGCGGAAATGATGCAAACGCAGAAAGAGAAGGCGGGCTGATGCGTCGTGCGATCGCCTGGCTGTGCGGCGGTGCGGGGTTGGCGATGACGGCAACGCCCGCGGTCGCGCTCACGCAGGAAGAGGTCCTCCAGAGCATCAACCAGCACGTGGGTTCCACGGTGGACCTGAGCAAGTACGTGCCGTATCTGGTGCTGGCTCTGGCGGCGCTGCTCTTGGTGGTGTGGTACACCCGCCGCACCCAGCCCAGGCTTGTGACCAAGCCGCTGCATCACCGCGGCAAACTGCTGAGGGAAATCGCCAGAAAACTGCATCTGGATGCGGCCCAAATCAAGATGCTGAAGATCCTGGCCCAAGAGCAGCGGGTCAGCAGCCCGCTGACGCTGCTGCTGTGCCCGTCCTTGCTGGGCAAGGCGATTCACACGCGCAATCCACGGGTGGACCGGGTGGTGCTGTCCGAGGTGGTGCATCGGTTGCGGGGGTTCGATCTGGATTCGCCCGCGGCGCCATCGTCCCCGTGAATCAGCGCCAATGATTCCCTGGCGCCGCCGGCAAACGCGAATTGTGCGGCGGATTCTTCTATAATCGGCGGACATGTCGGCGACGGTGATCGATGGGGCAGCGCTGGCGGCCCGCGTGAAGCAGGACGTGCAGCATCGCGTCAAGCAGTTGGCGGCCAGCGGGGGACGCGTGGGATTGGCCGCGGTGCTGGTGGGCAGCACGGCCGCCGGCGAGCTGTACGCCGCCCGCCAAGCCGAGGCCTGCCGAGCCGTGGGAATCGACTATTCACTGCACACGCTCGGCAGCGAGGCCACCGCGGCGGAGGTGGGCCGTCTCCTGGACCGCCTCAACCGCGAGGCGGCCGTCACGGGCATCATGCTGCATCTGCCCCTGCCCAGCCACCTGGATGCCACCGAGCTGCAATACCGCATCGACCCGGTCAAGGATGTCGAAGGGGTCAATCCGGCCAACATCGGCCACGTGGTGTACGGCCATACGCTGATCGCGCCTTGCACGGCCCTGGCGGTGATCGAATTGATCGAATCCACGGGGGCCAAACTGCGCGGGGCGGAAGCGGTGGTGGTGGGGGCCAGCGAAATCGCCGGCAAGCCGATCGCGCTGCTGCTCACCGAGCGCATGGCCACGACGACGCTGTGTCACATCGCCACGCGCGACCTGCCCAGCCACACGCGGCGTGCGGACGTGCTGGTGGTGGCCGTCGGCAAACCGGGGCTGATCACCGCCGATCACGTGCGCAGCGGCGCGGTCGTCATCGACGTGGGGATCAACCGCGTCACGGCGGCCGATGGAACCAAGAAGACCGTGGGGGACGTGGATTTCGAGGCGGTGCGGCAAAAGGCGGGGTACATCTCGCCGGTGCCCGGCGGCGTCGGACCCATGACCGTCGCCATGCTGCTCAAAAACACGCTCCGCAGCGCCGAGCTTGCCGCCCATCGTTAGCGGGGCCGACCCATGCGGCGCAAACGCCTGCTTTGGACTCTCTGGTTGGCGATCGCGGCGGGAGGAATCGCGCTGGGGGTCTGGCTGTACGTGCAACTTCGGCTCACGCCGCCGACGGCGCTTTCGCTGGACCCGGAAAATCTGGCGGTCCTGTCGCCGCCGGTGATCTCGCCCCCGATCGTGCGGCAGGCAGGCGGCGACGGCGGGGCGGATTATCGCGCGGCCCTGGCCGCGTACGATGCCGATGCCTGCGACGCCTTCGCCAAAAACCCGGCCGGCGATCCGCCCAAGTCCATGCAGCTCGTATTGAATGCGGCGGATAAAACGACAATGGACCTGCTGGCCGAGAATCCCGGCCAGATCATCAATTATCAAAGCGAGCATCCCGCCCTGGAGAATCTGGAGCAGTTGGGCCGGGCGATGGATCGCGCGGGACTGATGCTGCGCCTCAAAAAGCAAACACAGCCGGCGCGGCAATATTTCCAGGCCGTGTACGGCCTGGGATCGGCCCTATACGCCGAGCGGCTCTGTTACGATGAATATCTCAAGGGCATGGGGCTGATGGACGAAGCGGCCACCGGCCTGGCCGAATTGGAAGACCAGCCGCGGCGCTCGCAGCTTCAGCAGCACGTCGCGGCGATGGTGGACTATGATGCCCAAAAAGTGCGGCCGATTTACGAGGCGCTGTACAGCGCCGACCCCGACGAGTCGGCCGTGCACGCGGGGGATGTGTTTGTGTTTGCCGCCAAGAGCCGGGAGAGGATGTTTCGCGTGGAGGCGATCCTGGCCCTGGGCCGAATGCGGTTTAGCGCCGAGCGGAATGCCGATCAAAGGGCGGCGGGGCGATTTATCGCCGATTGCCGAGGCGATTCCGACCCCGTGATCCAGGCGGCCGCGGCCGCCGCGGGCGATCTGAGCGTCGAACAATATCGCATGATCCATTGACAACTCGCGTAAGACATGGCGCATTCTTAAGCAGGGGCGGTGTCGGGTAGGATGGCAGCCGGTTGGAAGGAAACATCCATGAAAAGCCGCAAAGCGTTTACGCTCATCGAATTGCTGGCCGTGATAGGGATTCTGGCGCTGCTGGCCGCGATCCTCCTGCCCGTCATCGGCCATGCCCAGCGTTCGGCGGCGATCACGGCCCAGAAGATGGATTTCCAGACCATCGCCACCGCCCTGGAGAACTACCGCAGCGATTTTGGGGATTATCCGCGGAACGTGATTTTGCCGCGATGGAATACGGCGATCTATGTGCCTAGCCCGGCCATCACGCCGGCGCCGCCTTTTTTGGCCTTGGCGGCGGCGCTGATCGGCCAGGACCCGGGCACGCCGCAGATGCAGACCATCGGGGGTCAGAGTATTTTCGTGCCCGGTGATGGGGCGGAGGGTCTGGGGTTCCGCACAAGGATTCAAGTGGCACAATTGGTACCACCAACGGCACTTGCCACCGACGTGCCGGTGGGATCGGCGTTGGCGATAGTGACGGCGGTGCCTATCACGCTTCCCTACAACTGGGCCCAGGTGCCCAATGATCCATCTTTGCTGGAGGTCATTTCGATTCGATTCTCGCCGGGAACGCAATATGAGGAAACCATCGGGATATCCGCCGTGGTGCCAGCCCACCCTGGGCCACCTCCGTTGGGGCCGTATACGTTGCAGCTTCGGGCGGCGACGCGTTACTTGCATCATGTGATTGATCCTGCACAGCCGCAACTGCTGATGGCAACGGGCAAAGTGTGGCCGGCGTATTTGCCGGCGGATCGGTTTCAAGTGGCGTACGTCGATCCACAGCGCGACTCGACAACGGACGTGCCGACCAACCTTCACATGCCTGTGTTGTTGGATCACTGGGGGGGCGTGATCCAGTATTTCACGCGGTTTGGACCGAACTCGAATCGGGTGAGCGATTCGACGTATAGCACGAACCCGGCGGTGTTCGGCTTGCCGATATTGCCGACCAACATCACCGCCGGGCCGCTCTACGGGTATTCCGCGCCGCCCTCGGTCGACACGACGACACCGATGAACGTGAACAATCCCTACGGAATGAACGCGATTTGGGATCAAAGGGATGGCGTGGCGTTCGTTGACAACACCGATCTGCAAAACCCAAAGCTTGTGACGTGGCAATCGCAAGTCTCGGGCAAGCGGCCGGACTTGACGCTGGCGATCAAATGGATGTTGGGCGACGACAATGGGGACAACTTCATTGCCGGCGGCGAAACCTTGCGTTACACGGGCCCATACATCCTGATATCCGCCGGTCCGGACGGCCCTGATCGCTTCAGCGGTGGATTTTGCGATCTAAGCAGCGTCCCGCAGTTTCAATGGCCAAAAGCCTTCCAGAACAGCGGCAATATTTACAATTTCGAGCGGTAAGCTTCGATTAATGCAGCAGTTGCATCGATTTGCCGGCTGGGGGCCAATATTCTACAATCAAATCCGGCTGGCTGGTCAGTAATTGGCTCGGCCAATCCCCCCAATGCGACTGCCGGATCAGAACAAGCGGAGGAAAATTGCGGAGGCGGCCGTGCGGCTGTTCTCTGAAAGGCCCTTTGAGCAGGTTCGTCTGGAAGAGGTGGCGGCGGCCGCGGGCGTAGGCAAAGGAACGCTCTACATTTATTTCAAGAGCAAGGATGAGCTTTACTACAGCTTGATCTATGACGGGTTTGCCGACCTGGTCAAACGGCTGGAGGAGCAACTTCGTGCCAGCCAATCGGATTATTCCGGTAAAATCCGCGTCATTGTCAGCGGCATGGTCGAATTTGCCCAAAGCCATCCTCAGATGATCGACGTGATGCGGGCCGCGGGCGTTCCCGACGCGAATAGTCCGTGGGGGGCGAAGCTTCGGGAGCTAGCGCAATTGATCGAGAAGGTGATCCGGCAGGGCATTGCGGCCGGGGAACTGGCTGATACCAAGCCGGAGTTGACGGCACTGTATTTTACGGCGATGGTGCGCGCGATCATGCTGCACGGGCCGCGGGAGGCGGATGCCCAGGCGGCGGCGCAGCATGTTTCGGGCGTGATTCTCGGGGGGATCGGAAAGCATGGCAGATGAGGCAGAAGTGGATCATCGTCGGCGTGTCGGTGGCGGTTCTGCTGGCCGCGGGCGGAGGGTATTACTACTGGCGTTCGAGCCGGGCATCGGCGCAGACCTTGCCCTCCGACACGTACAAAACCACGGCCACCAAGGGCGACATCACCCAGAGCGTTGCCTGCACCGGTACGGTGATTTCCAATCTTGACGTGCTGATCAAGTGTCGGGCCAGCGGGCAGATCACCAAACTTCCCTTTGACATCAGCGACCACGTCAAGAAGGGTGATTTGCTGCTCCAGCTCGATCCGATCGACGAGCAGCGCCTGGCGGACCAGGCCGAGGCGACGGTGGCGATCGCCCAGTCGAAGTTGAACGAAGCCAAGCTCAACGAGCGCGTCGCGGAGTTGGATCTGCAGACGGCGACGGCAAAGGCCGATTCGGATGTGGCCTCGGCGCAGGTCAAGGCGACCAATTCTCGCAACAAGGCCAACCGGCAGCAGCAGTTGCTGGAGCAGAAGCTGACCTCGCAGGAGGATTACGAAACCGCGCAAACCGACGCCGCCCAGGCGGAGGCGGATTTGCAGACCGCCAAGATCGCCAAGGAGCAGCTCAAAAGCCAGGCCGCGGCCCTGGAGGTGAAAAAGGAGGACATCACCCTGGCCGAGGCGCAGTTGCGTTCCGACCAGATCGCCCTGGCCAATGCCAAACAGCAGTTGGACTACACGACGTTGCTGGCGCCGATGGATGGCGTGGTGGCGGATTTGCCCGTGGAGCAGGGGACGATCATCTCCTCGGCGATCAGCAACGTCGGCGGCGGCACGACGGTCATGACGTTGTCCGATCTGTCGAAGATTTTCGTCAATGCGGCGGTGGATGAAAGCGACATCGGCGGCGTGCAGGTGGGGCAGAAGGTGCAGATTACGGCCGACGCGTTCCCCGGCCGGCGCTTCGCGGGGACGGTGGTGCGCATCGCCACGCAGGGCGTCAACGTCTCCAACGTCGTGACCTTCGAGGTCAAGATCGAGGTCACCGGCAAGAACAAGCCGCTGCTCAAGCCGCAGATGACCACCAACGTGCAGATCATTGAAGGCTCCAAGTCGGGCGTGGTTCTGCTGCCGATGCAGGCGGTGTTCCGCAAGGAGCACAAGACGCTGGTGAGCGTCGTCAAGGGCGACGGCACCACGGAGGACCGGGAGGTGCAGACGGGGATCGACGACGGCAACAACGAGGAGATCGTTTCGGGCATCAACGTCGGCGACACGGTGCTGGTGCATCGCAACGAATCCAACAGCCGCTGGAGCGGGGGTCCCAATCGGCCGCCGACTTTCCCGCCGGGCGGCGGAGGCAGGCGGTGATCATACGCGCCGAACATCTGGTCAAGACGTACCTCCTGGGCGGCCAGGAGGTGCGCGCGTTGGATGACCTGAGCCTGGAGATCGAGGCCGGCGAGATGGTGGCCATTCGCGGCCCCTCGGGCAGCGGCAAATCGACGCTGATGAACATCCTGGGTTGCCTGGATCGGGCGGACAGCGGGCGCTATTTCCTGGCCGAACAGGACGTCTCTGACATGTCGAACAATGCCCTGGCGGAGATTCGCAACCGGCGCATCGGGTTCGTCTTTCAGAACTTCAATCTGTTGCCGCGGATGACCGCCCTGGAGAACGTCGAGCTGCCGCTGCATTATGCGGCGCGTCGGGACGCGGTGCAGCGGGCCAAGGAAGCCCTGCTGACCGTCGGCCTGGGAGACCGCATGCACCACGAGCCGAATCAGCTTTCCGGCGGCCAGCGGCAGCGCGTGGCGGTGGCGCGGGCGCTGGTGAACGATCCGTCCATCCTGCTGACGGATGAGCCGACCGGATCGCTGGACAGCCGCACCGGCGAAGAGATTCTGGCCCTGTTCAAGCATCTCAACGCGCAGGGCCGCACGATTTTGGTGGTGACGCACGACTCCAACGTGGCGGCGCATTGTCAGCGCGAGGTTTATTTGCACGACGGCAGAGTGGCCGACCCGGCCGACCCGGCGGTGGCCGCCGGACAGGTTGCCCACGATCAGGAGACGCCTTGGGTGGCGCAGCCGGCCAGCCACTAGCAACCAGCAACCAGCAACTTCTCATGCTTTTCTGGATGATCGTCAAAGTCGCGCTCAAGAGCCTGTCGGCGAACAAGCTCCGCTCAGTGCTGGCGATGCTGGGGATCATCATCGGCGTGGGGGCGGTGATCACCAATCTGGCCATCGGCAGCGGGACGCGGCAGCAGGTGATCGCCCGATTCTCGGCCATGGGAACCAACCTCCTGGTCGTCCGCCCCGCCCAGCGCGGCAGCGGGGGCGTGATGTCCGGCACGCAGCAGAATCTGACCGTCGACGATGCCCAGGCGATCCTCAAGCTCTCCGGCGTCGCCGCCGTCGCGCCGGTCGTCGGCCGCAACGTGCAGGCCAAGTACCTGAGCCAAAACACCAACGTGAACATGACCGGCTCGGCCACGACCTATCTGTCCATCCGCGATTTCCAGATCGAGCGCGGCAGAAATTTCGCCGACCAGGACGTCGATCATTGGGCCCGCGTCGCCGTTCTGGGTCCGGTCACGGCGTCGAATCTGTTCGGCGTTTCCGACGCCGTGGATCAGACGATCAAGATCAACTCGATCAACTTTCGCGTGATCGGCGTGCTCAAAAGCAAGGGCGATCAGGGGTGGTTTAATCCGGACGACCAGATCATCATTCCCTACACCACGGCGATGCACATCTTGATGGGCGTGATCAATGTGCGCGAGATCGACGTGGAAGCCGCCGACAACGCCAATATCAATTCGGTGCAGTCCGATCTGGAAACGCTGCTGCGCCGGCTGCACAAAACCCAGCCGGGCGCGCCCAGCGACGTGGACATCCGCAACCAAGCCGACCTCATCGCCACCGTCACCGAGACGCAGAACCAGTTCATCGTATTTCTGGGGGTCGTCGGCGGGGTGTCGCTGCTGGTCGGCGGCATCGGAATCATGAACATCATGCTCGTCACCGTGACCGAACGCACGCGCGAGATCGGCATCCGCAAGGCCATCGGGGCGCGCGAGTTCGACATCCTCAGCCAGTTTCTCATCGAGGCGCTGCTGATGAGCGGCGTCGGCGGTTTGGTGGGCGCCGGGCTGGGAATCGGCGCCTCCTGGGCGGTCCGATCCTGGACCAGCTATGCGACGATCGTCAGTCCGTTCAGCGTGATGCTCGCCATGTTCGTGGCCGGGGTGGTCGGAATCTTCTTTGGATTTTATCCCGCCACCCGGGCGGCCAAGCTCGATCCCATCGAGGCGCTTCGCTATGAATGACAAATCCTTCTGCCCCGTGCTGATCCGCGCCGCCGTCGGCGCGTGCATCATCCTGGTTGCCGGATGTTCGGTCGATCAGAGAAAAGAAGTCGCCACCTACCGCAAGGTGATCGACGCCAACCAACCGGCCGCCGTCCGCGTCGCTCCCGGCGCGGTCGTCACGTTGACCGATGCCCTGGCCCTGGCCAACCAGAACGAGGAGCGCCTGGCCATCCAGGGCGAGACTTACCTTCAGGCCCTGATCGACAAGGACAGGGCGTTCGTCGCCTTTTTGCCGACCGTGAACCTGGCTCCCAGCTATCAGCTCGCCAGCGTCGGCAACGCTACCTTCGGGGCCACGAGCCATCAGACGCAGGTGCCGGTCAATGCCCAGGCCAATCTGTTCAACGGATTTCGCGACTATCACGCCCTCAAAGCCGCCGAGGCCGGCATCGAGCAGCAAAAGCAGTTGGTCCTCGACCTGCAACAAACCGTCCTGCTGGACGTAGCCCAGACCTATTACCAGATTTTGGCCAGCGAGCAGTCGGTGGAGGTGCTGACCAATTCCCTGGCGGTGCAGCGGGCGCGCGTGCAGAACATCCAGGCCCAGGCCAAAGTGGGAACGGCCCGGCCCCTGGACGTGGCGCAGGCGCAGGCGCAGCTCTCGGCGACGCAGGTGTCGCTGAACTCGGCCCGCGCCGATGTGCTCAACGGCCGGTCGCTGCTGGCGTACCTGGTGGATGCGCCGATCGAGGACAATCCGCTGCGGGATGATTACGAGCCGCCGGCGGATCTGGCGCCGCTGGCCGGTTGGCAGGCCCAGGCCGAGGCCGGACGCCAAGACCTCCTGGCCGCCGCGGCGGCCGTCAAGTCCGCACGCGAAAACGTCGAGGTCGCCTTCGGACAGTACTATCCATCCGTGGATCTGAACCTGAACTACCAGCTTTACGATGAGGCGCTGTCCGGCGGCGGGGCGTGGACCGGACTGCTCTCCCTGAACCTGCCGATCTTCACCGGCGGATTGATCGAGGCGAACGTGCGCACCGCCTGGTCGCAGTTCCGACAGGCCGCCTTGACGCAGGCGCAGCTTCGCCGGCAGATCGACCAGATCGTCGAGACCGCGTACGTGAATCTCGATCTGGCCCGCCGCCAGCTTCGTGAATTGCAGGTCGAAGTGGAGGCGGCCCGGCAGGCGCTGTACCTGGCCGACCAACTCTACCACGCCGGCAACGGCACGCTTCTGGATGTCCTGATCGCCCAGGACACGCTGCTGTCCACCCAACTGCAACTGACCACTGAGCAGTTCACGCAGAAGACGGCCTACTTCAACCTGCTGCGAACGGTCGGCACGCTGAAGCTGCAGATGACCAGCGCCACCCGGCCCTCGCAGCAGCACATTCGCGAACTGGCCACGCAGCCGACCACCATCCCCACCACCCGGCCATGAAAACGTTCGCGGCACTTTTGGTCGGGGCCGGGAAAATGGGCCGGGCGTGGGCCCAAACGCTGGGCGATTGCGACCGCGTGCGCACCGTCGGCTGGGTCGACAACCGCCCCGGCGCCGCGGCCGAGGCGATCGAGAATCTCAAACTCTCCGCCGTCACCGCCTACGACGATCTTGGCCAAGCCTTGGCCCAGCAGCGGCCGGATTTTGTCCTCAACGTCACTTCGCCCGATGCCCATGTCGCGGTGACCCTGGCCGCACTGAAGGCCGGCGCCGCCGTCCTGAGCGAAAAACCGATGGCCGATTCGCTTACGCGGGCGCGAAAATTGATCGCCGCCGGCGAAAAGGCCGGCAAACTTCTCATGGTCAGCCAAAGCCGCCGCTATCACGCCGGCGCTGTGGCGTTCCGCCAGCTCATCCGCGATCACCTGGGCGGCCTGGGAATCCTCAACAGCGACTTCTTCCTCGGCGCCCACTTCGACGGATTCCGCAACGAGATGGAAAACGTCCTGCTGCTGGACATGGCCAGCCACAACTTCGACAGCGCCCGCTTCTTCAGCGGCCAAGAGCCGATCAGCGTTTACTGCGAGCAATTCAACCCAAGCTGGAGTTGGTACAAAGGCGCCGACAGCGCCGTGGCGATTTTCGAGATGACCGGCGGCCTGCGCTACACCTACCGCGGAAGCTGGTGCGCCGACGGCCTGCCGACAAGCTGGGAATCGCAGTGGCGTGCCCACGGCCCCCGCGGCGCAGCGACTTGGGACGGCGAAACCGCCCCCATCGCCGCCCGCGTCACGGGAGACAAGGACCTGATCCGCGACTGCCAAAAGATCACCGCCACACCGCCCGATCTGCCCTTCGGCGGCATCGCCGGCTCGCTCCGCGAATTCCTCGACGCCCTGGAGACCGGGCGCAGGCCCCAAGGCGAATGTCACGACAACATCAAGAGTTTGGCCATGGTCTTCGCCGCCGTCGAATCGGCCCAAACGGGAAAACGCGTGAAAGTGCGGGGGTAATTTGCGGCGCAGTGCGTAAATGGTATCATTCGTAGCATGTCCGCGTCCGGGGCATCGGCCACGTTGGAGCCGCTGGTCTTTCTGGAAGACGAGCCTGTCGTCAACCACCGGGTTGACGAGCTGGGCTTGTCGACCTTCGCGCACATCGTGGCCGGCGCCGCCCTGGGGACGGCCGGGCCGTTCACCATCGGCATCTTCGGCGATTGGGGCCAGGGGAAAAGCTCCGTATTGAAACAGACTCGCAGCCTTCTGGATGAAGCGTCCAGCCCCGATCTGCCCATCGTCACGGTGATGTTCAACGCCTGGCAGTTCGAGCAGGAAGAGCACCCGATCGTGCCCCTGGTGGCCGCGATCGTGGAGGCCCTGGAGGAAAAGCTCGAGGAGTGGAAAAGCCAAGGCGGGAAAATCCTTGACCGGGCAAAGACATCGCTCGAGTCGATATCCGCGACGTTGCGCGCGATCGCCTACTCTTCCTCGGCCAAGATTGGCGGAGGCGTCGAATTGGCATTCGATGCCGCAAAAGTGATCGAGCGATACGACGAGATCAAAAAGAAAACCCGAGAGCCGCTATTGAGTCCCACGTTGCATCACGTGGCTCTTAAGACGTTGGCCGAAACCGCAGGGACGGAAAAGAAGGATCAGCCACCACTTTACAAAATCGTCGTTTTGATTGACGACCTGGATCGCTGCCTGCCGCCGCTGGCGCTGCGCATGCTGGAGAGCACCAAAGTCGTCCTCGCCCAGCGTGGCTTCATCTTCGTGCTGGCCTTGGATCATCGGATCGTGCAGGGGTATCTGACGTATCGCTACGCGACGGATTTCCACGTCAAGGATTACGACGCGGGGCCGTCGTACCTCGACAAAATCGTGCAGTTGCCCCTGTACGTGCCCGCGCACCATGAGCGTTTCGATGCGTATATCGGAAAGCTGATGGATCGGCCGGAAATGCAAACCAAATCCAACAAGGAGGTCAGGGAGGCGGTCATTCAGTTGAAGGAAGTGTTGGCGGTCGGGTTGGACGCCAATCCGCGCAAGCTGCTGCGCTTCGTCAACAATTTGATCGTCGATCGGTGCCTTTGGATGCTCATGGAGCGGCACGTGGACGCAGCCCTTTTGGGCTTGTGCGCGGTGGCGCGCATTATTCGCAACCATCTAGGCGATGGGCGTTATCAGATGCTGTTGAGGTCCCAGGAACTGTGCCAGACCCTGGCCGCGGGGGGAATCGTTAAGCTTCGCGGGTCCATCAAATCCATTTCATCCGATTGGCAAGGCCATCGCATCCAGGAGATCTGCACCGCCTTGGAACAAAAAGAGTTCCTCGGCAAGCTGTTCCAAACCGAGCCGGGGCGCCAGTGGCTTTCGGAGCCATCCAGCAGAGCCAAGGTGGATCGTTTCCTGGCCATGCGTGATGAATCAGGTGGCTCGACGTTGACCGGTCGCGCAGCCATCGAGAACGCTATCCGGCGGGCTCTTAAGCTACCCAAGGGCACAGTCATCACGGAAGAAGAGGGACGAGTTGTTACCGTGCTTGATCTTATCGGAACTCCCATTGCGGATGGCGATCTTGCGTTGATAGCGCAATTGCCATCGCTCCGAGAACTTCGCCTTGACGCCACGCAGGTGACCGACGCGGGCCTGGTGCATCTGCAAAAGCTTCCGAACCTGGAGTCGCTATTGCTCGCCGCCACCCGGGTGACCGACGCGGGCCTGTTGCATCTGCAAAAGCTTCAGAAGCTCAAGGGGCTGTCGCTCGACGAGACCCAGGTGACCGACGCGGGTCTGTTGCATCTGCAAAAGCTTCAGAACCTGGAGCGGCTGTCGCTCTTCGGGACCCAGGTGACGGACGCGGGACTGGTGTATCTGGAAAAGCTTCAGAACCTGAGGCGGCTGTGGCTCATGGGGACCCAGGTGACGGACGCGGGCCTGGTGCGTCTGCAAATGCTTCAGAACCTGGTGCAGCTATTGCTCGCCAAGACCCATGTGACGGATGCGGGCCTGGTGTATCTGCAAGAGCTTCAGAACCTGGAGGAGGTGTCGCTCGACCAGACCCAGGTGACGGACGGGGGACTGATGCATCTGAAAGGGCTTGCGAAGCTGAAGTGGCTGTCGCTCTCCGCCACGCGGGTGACGGACGCGGGCGTGGCGAATTTAAAAGCTGCGTTGCCGCAACTTGAAGTTCTCCGGTAACGGGTCCCGCCTTGGCAAAGCCGGCGACGCTCCTGTACATTACCTCGAATTTTGTCCGCTCGAAGTGCGACGTATGCCGCGACGCAGCGATATTCACTGCATCCTCATCATCGGGTCCGGGCCGATCGTCATCGGCCAGGGGTGCGAATTTGACTACTCCGGCGTGCAGGCGTGCCGGGCCCTGAAGGAAGAGAAGTACCGCATCGTGCTGATCAACAGCAATCCGGCAACCATTATGACCGATCCGGAGTTCGCCGATGCGACGTACATCGAGCCGATCACGCCGGAGGCGGTGGCGAAGATTTTGGAGCTGGAAAAGTCGCGCGGCACGCCGATCGACGCGGTGTTGCCGACGCTGGGAGGGCAGACCGGGCTGAATACGGCCGTCGCCTGCTACGACCAGGGGCTGTTCGACAAATACGGCGTCAAGATGATCGGGGCCAACCGCGAAGCGATCTACCGCGGCGAGGATCGCCAGGTCTTCAAGGAGCTGATGATCAAGATCGGGCTGAAGGTGCCGCGGTCGGGGGTGGTGCATTCGCTGGACGATGGGCGAAAAGTGATGGCCGAGATCGGGCTGCCGGTCATCAGCCGTCCGGCGTTTACCCTGGGGGGCACCGGCGGCGGGATCGCCTACAACGTCGAGGAATTTGAAGCGATCGTGCAGCGCGGCCTGGACGCTTCGCCCGTCCACGAAGTGCTCATCGAGCAATCCGTCATCGGGTGGAAGGAATACGAGATGGAGGTGATGCGCGACAAGAACGACAACGTCGTCATCATCTGCTCGATTGAGAACGTCGATCCCATGGGCGTGCACACGGGCGATTCGATCACGGTGGCGCCCATCCAGACGCTGACGGACAAGGAATATCAGCGCATGCGCGATGCGGCCATCGCGGTCATCCGCGCGGTCGGCGTGGAGACCGGCGGGAGCAACATCCAATTCGCCGTGAATCCGGACAACGGCGAGATGATCATCGTGGAGATGAACCCGCGCGTCAGCCGATCGTCGGCCCTGGCCTCCAAGGCTACGGGATATCCGATCGCCAAATTGGCCGCCAAGTTGGCCGTCGGCTACACGCTGGATGAACTGCCCAATTACATCACCAGCAAGAAAGCCAAGGATGCCACGTGGGAGTATTACACCTCCGCCTGCTTCGAGCCGACGATCGACTATTGCGTGATTAAGATTCCGCGTTGGACGTTTGAGAAATTCCCCGATGCGGACGAGACGCTGACCAGCCAGATGAAAAGCGTCGGCGAGGCGATGGCCATTGGGCGCACGTTCAAGGAGGCGCTGCAAAAGGGGATTCGCTCGATGGAGGTGAAGCGCTTTGGATTGGGTTTGGATCAGTACGACAAGTGGCTCAACGCCCAGCGCGGCGCCGCCGGTGCTAAGACTAGCGGCGATGCCAGCGACAAGACGGCGCAGGGCGAATCGCTGGACCAGGAATGGCCGATCCCCGCGGAGAAGCTGCACCGCAAATTGGCCGTGCCCAGCCAGGGCCGCCTCTATTACATCCGCTACGCCATGAAGATGGGGTGGTCGATCGATCAGATTTACGAGCTGACCAAGATCGACCGGTGGTTTTTGGCGCAGATGAAGGAGCTGGTCGATTTTGAGACGACGCTGCTGAGCTGCGGCGGGCAAGCGGATATCTTGCGGCGGGCCAAGCAATGGGGCTACAGCGATGTGCAGTTGGCCAACGCCGCGCGAGTCACGCCCAAGGCGATGCGGGCGATGCGCGAAAAGGCGGGGATCAAGCCGGTGTACAAGCTCGTGGACACCTGCGCCGCCGAATTCGAGGCCTCCACGCCGTATTACTACTCGAGCTACGAGCAGCCGATGAGCGTCAACGGCCAGACGGTGGTCGAAGATGAAATCCGTCTCAGCGACACGCCCAAGGTCATCATCATCGGCGGCGGGCCGAATCGCATCGGGCAGGGGATCGAATTCGATTACTGCTGCGTGCAGGCGGCCTTTGCCATGAAAGAGCTGGGGTTGGAATCGGTAATGGTCAATTCCAATCCCGAGACGGTGAGCACCGATTACGACACCAGCGACCTGCTGTTTTTCGAGCCACTGACGCACGAGGATATTTTGAATATCTGCCAGCGGCTCGATGGTGGGGATCGCAAGCTGCTCAAAGGCGTGATCGTGCAGTTCGGCGGGCAGACGCCGTTGAATCTGGCGCGCGGGCTCAAGGAAGCGGGGGTGCCGATTTTAGGCACCACGGTGGAGTCGCTGGACGAGGCGGGGGATCGGGAACAGTTTCGGGCCCTGCTGCAAAAGCTGAAACTGCGGCAGCCGGACAATGGAATCGCGCGATCGATCGCCGAGGCGCGCAAGGTCGCCCGAACCATCGGCTATCCGGTGCTGGTGCGGCCCAGTTTCGTGCTGGGCGGACGGGCCATGGAGATCGTGTCGGATGAGGATCAGCTCAACTACTACATGGCCAACGCGGTCGAGGCGTCCACCATCGCCAATGCGCCGATCCTGATCGACAAGTTCATCGACGCGGCGACGGAGGTGGATGTCGACTGCATCGCGGATTTCGATCCCAGCGGAACCAACGGCACCGGCAAAGCCATCATCATCGGCGTGATGGAACACATCGAGGAAGCCGGCATCCACAGCGGCGATTCGGCCTGCTCGCTCCCGCCGTATTCGTTGCCCAAGGAGATCGTCGAGGAACTGAAACGTCAGACACGCGAGCTGGCCAAGGCGCTGCGTGTGTGCGGACTGATGAACGTTCAATACGCGATCAAGGGCGGGCAAATCTACGTGATCGAGGTGAATCCGCGTGCCAGCCGAACGGTGCCGTACGTTTCCAAGGCGACCGGCGTGCCGTGGGCCAAGATCGCGGCCAAAATCATGGCGGGAGTGTCCATCGCGGAATTGGGCGTCGAGGAATTGCCCGATCCCAAGCACACCTCCGTGAAGGAAGTGGTCTTTCCGTTCAACAAATTCCCGGGGGTGGACATCATTCTGGGTCCGGAGATGCGTTCGACGGGCGAAGTGATGGGGATCGACGCGGACTTTCCGCGTGCGTTTGCCAAGAGCCAGATCGCGGCCGGCATGACCCTGCCCACCGGCGGCACCGTCTTCATCTCCGTGCGAAACGAGGACAAGGAGGCGATCGTGCCGGTGGCCAAGGCGTTGCACGAGGCGGGGTTCCAGATCATCGCGACGGCGGGGACGCATGCGGCCCTGGCCCGTCACGAGGTGCCGGCCGAGCGCATCAGCAAACTCGGCGAAGGCCGGCCCAACATCAACGACTTCATCAAGAACGGCAAAGTCCACCTCATCGTCAACACGCCGACCAAAAAAGGGCCGGCCACCGACGAAGGGAAGATTCGGGCGATGTCCGTGCTGCATCGGGTTCCCATCGTGACGACGATCACGGGGGCCAGCGCGGCGGCGCGGGCGATCAAGGCGATGCAGTGCGGCGGCTGGGGCGTCAAGCCTCTGCAAAGCTACTTTGGAAAATGCCCAGTGAATTGATCACCAGAAAATCAGGCGGCGGGCGACTCGCCAATACGCCGCCAGCAGGGGATTGCCCACGCGGGCCAGCAGGGGGCTGTGGATTTCGGGAAAGTCGATGCGACCTAGAAAGTCGCGTGTGAATTCGCGGTCGCCGATGCGCCGGCGGCGCTGGGCGTCCCGGCGGCGGCGCAGCAGTCGCGCCAGATTCTTGCCCGACATGAAAAACGCGCAGGCGCGCAGCTTCTGCCGCAGGATTTTGTTTCGCCAAGCGAAATAGAACTGGCCCGCTTCCATCAGCAGCAGGGCCGGCAGGATCAGCAGGAGCGTGGGAATCCTGTAATACTTCGCCAGCAGATACCAGCGATTACGCTCCAGAAAGTAATAAAACCGATAGTCGCGTTGGAAGTTGTATTGGTGCCAGACGACGGCCGCGGGGACGTAATCGACGCGATGGCCAAGCTGGCGCAATTTCCAGCCCAGGTCCGCGTCTTCCAGGTAGAGAAAAAACAGCTCGTCGAACGGCCGATCGGGGCCGACGGCGTCGGTGCGGATCATCAGGGCGGCGCCGGAGGGGAAGTCAATCGGGCGCGGCCGGTCAAGCGAGCCGTCGTCGATGCGTCCGTAGGCGCTGACCAGGCCGAAGCCCAGGAAATGGGACTGATTGCCGGCGGAGTTGAAGCGGTCTTTTTGCGGCCAGAGGAGCAGCTTGGGCTGTGCGGCGGCGACGGCGGGGTGTTGTTGCAGGTGATCCACCAGGGCGGCCAGCCAGCCGGATTTCACGATCGTGTCCTGGTTCAGCAGGGCCAGGTAGTGTGCCTGCGGATAACTGCGGCGGGCGTGATCCCAGCCGGCGTTGGCGCCGTCGCCATAGCCGCGGTTGTCGTCCAAGGTGACCAAATCGACGGCGGGGAAATTCTGCCGCACAAACTCGGCGCTGCCGTCGGTGCTGGCGTTGTCGATGACGATGACGCGGCGGGCCAGGCCGGGATCCTGTGAATCCAGAACGGATCGGAGGCAATCGTGCAGGACGCGGCGTCCGTTGAAGCAGACGACCAAGACGGCGACCTGGGGTGGTTCAGGATTTGCTGTCATCGGCTGGCGGGCCCGGAGGCGTGTCCGCGGCGTTGCGGTCGCTCATGCCGTGCTTTTCCATGATGATGCCGACGATCTGCGCCAGCGTGGAGATTTTGCGGTCCTGCAGGCTGACGATGGTGAGCAGTTCGAAGACCATGAGTATGAGGAAGGCCACGACGCACAGGACGGAGACGGTGTGGTACTCGATGCGCAATTTTTCGGCCAGCCAACCGACGCCGGTGGGCCAAACGGCCAGCACCAGAAACGGCAGCCCGGTGATGGTGAACAGGAGCATGTGCCGTTCCTTGAGGCGGTAGGTTCGCAGGCGGAGGACCGCCGCGATCAGGACCGTCGCGCCGAACAAGAGCAGGATGATGCGAGCGATCATGGCGATGGTGCTCAAGGCAAGTCGAGCTTGCTGCTGGGCCAGGGTTGGCGGACCATGTCCAAGAGCAGGCAGACGCCCACTTTCAGCACGTAAAACAGGCCCGCGGCCAGAGAGATGCTGCTCTTGCCGTACATGCGGCGGCGCATGAGCGCCGGCACTTCCACGACCTTGAATTTCGAGCGGTGCAGAAGCAGCACGACCTCCGGCTCCGGATAATCCTCCGGATACCAGTGGGCGTAGGCGCGAATGACTCGGCGATTGACGGCGCGGAAACCGCTGGTGCAATCGGTGATCTGCAAGCCCGAAAGCAGGCGAATCCAGGCGCTGAGCAACCGGATGCCCATCATGCGGGGCATGGAGGTGCGGAATCGGCTTGTGGCCAGGAAGCGCGATCCGACGACCAGGTCAGCGCCGGTGCTCTGGAGCGTTCGGATGAGTTGCCGCACGCCGCTGGGACGGTGCTGTCCGTCGGCGTCGACTTGCACGGCCACGTCGTAGCGATGCAGCGCGGCGTAGCGGTAGCCGGTCTGCATGGCGCCGCCGATGCCCAGGTTAAACGGCAGACTCACCACGCGGGTGTTGGGCGGCACGTTGCGCACGGTGTCATCCGTCGAGCCATCGTCGATCACCAGCACGTCGTAGTCCGGAAGCAGCCGGTTGACCCGCCGCACCAGCCGGCCGACGGATTTACTTTCGTTGAATGCGGGGATGATGATGAGACACTTCAGCTTGGCAGGCGAGGGCGGCGCTTGCGGCGGCGGTTGCCCTGCCGGCAGGGGAATGTCCCGCATGACCGGAAGGGGCTTGAGGCCGGTGGACTGAAGAGTCGGTGTTAACACCACCATAATCCCGCTGACTTTACCGAATGCCCCATGCCGACGCGAGCCCCTTTTTGCGGAATCTACAGCGGCCCAGGAAACGCCGGGATTAACCGACCGCCGCGTTGGTCAGGATGGTCAGGCGGTTATCGAGCATCTGGGCGATGCCGCCGGTGATGCGGTACAGCCGCCTCTGACCCGAGACCAGATCCAGACGCAGGGGGCCGTTGCCGAGCTTGGCCAGCAGCGGGGCGCGATCGGTGAGGATGCCGAGCCAGCCATCCTCGGCCGGAATGATCGCCTGCGTCACCGATTCATCCAGCACTTGCTGCTCGGGCGTAACCAGGACGCATCGAAAAGCCATGAAGGCAAGTCTAAGACCCCCCGCTGCGAAGGTCAATTTTCGGACCGATTGCCGCGGCACGTTGGTTGCCAAACGCACCCGGTGGGATATGATGATGCATCAGGAATTGACCACCGCGCGGGCCGCGCGGTGGTTGTTGTTTTGGCGGGCGCCGGCTTCAATCGCGACCACGCACGATCAGCCGTCGGCCTAGACGTTAGTTCCGCCAGTGAAGGAGCTTGTCGCCATGGAGTTCATCAGTGCTGAGGAAAAGGCCGTCCTGGAGAAAAAACGCCAGGAACTGTTCAAGGCCCAGGTGGAGGCGCAGGAGCGCATCCGCAAGGCGGCCAGCCTCGGCGATCTGTCGGAAAACGCCGAATATCACTTCGCCAAGGATGAGAACCGCAACATCCAGCGCCAACTGGCGGAGTTGGAGGCGAAATTAAAGAGCCTCTCGGTGGTTTCCAACGACGACGTGCCGGAAGACGTGGTGTTCATCGGCCACACGGTGAAACTGCTGGATTTGGACGACGACAGCGAGCAGTTGGTGCATCTGGTCGGCCAGGCGCAGCCGCCCAGCGGCGACAGCGACGTCATGCCGGTCAGCGCCAACAGCCCCATGGGCCAAGCGCTGATCAAGGCCCACGTGGGCGACACGATCAAAGTCAAAGCCCCGCGCGGGACGATGCAGTTCAAGGTGCTGGAGATTGTCCAATGACAAGCCGGCCACGGTTCGGGCGGCGCGCCGGCTGGCGAACCTGCCGCGATAGCTCAATCGGCAGAGCACCGGTTTTGTAAACCGAAGGTTGCCGGTTCAACTCCGGCTCGCGGCTCTATCAGTGCGTCGTCATTGTCGCGTGAACCGGCCGCCGTGCGATCCATACAATGGGGATCGCGGCCAAGAACACGAAGGCGGAAAGCCAGAAAACGTCATCAATGCCGCGCACCGAAGCTTGGCGAGCGACTTCAAAGGCGAGTTGCGCATCAGCGGCGGCTCGCGGCAGGCCGGCGGCGGTGGCTACGTCCACAGCATTCCGATAGCCCGGATCGAAGGACCCGAGGCGTTCCACCAGTGCAGAAGCGTGCAGCACGGTGCGGTGATCCCACAGGGTGATGGCGAGTGAAGCAGCGAAACTGCCAATCGTCATTCGACAGAAGTTTTGCATGCCGGACCCCAAAGCGGCCTTGTTTGGCGACAGATCGGCCAGTGACATGGTGACCAGCGGCGGCATCAGCAGCGCCATGCCGATGCCGGTAATCCACTGGGGGTACGCAATGGCGGCATAGTCCGCGTCGGTGCTGTAACCCGCGCGAATAAAACCGGCCACAGCAAGCACGATCAAACCGATCGTTGCAAAATAGCGAGCATCCACACGGGCCAGACTCACGCCGACGAGCGGGCTGAACAACAGCGCCAGAATGCCCATGGGCGCCAAGACCAAACCAGCCCAGATCGCCGTATAACCCATTTGCGTTTGCAGCCATAGAGGCTGCACGACCATCGTCGCAAACAGCGCGGCGAACCCAAAGCACAAGCCGCCCACACCGCCAAGGAAGGAACGGTTCCGAAAGAGGCGCAAGTCAACGATGGGATGGTCCGTGTTGATCTCCCACGCCAAAAAGAGCATGAAGCCCGCGGCGCAGACGGCGGCGAGCGCACCGATCAGGTGGGACTCAAACCAGTCAAGCTCGTGGCCTTTGTCGAGGACGATCTGCAGCGCGCTGACCCACACGAGGATGAGTCCCAACCCAACCCAGTCCACGGGGGCGCGCCAAGTCTCGGATTCCCGATCGTGGAGCAACTCCCACGCCAGGAAGACAACCAACACCCCGACGGGAATGTTGATGAAGAATATCCATCGCCAGTTAATGTTGTCTGTGATCCAACCGCCCAACACGGGTCCCAAGACGGGGGCGATCAGGACAGTCATGGCCCAGACCGCCATTCCCAAGTCTCGCTTCGCCGGCGGGTAAGAAGCCAGGAGCAGCGATTGGGACAGCGATACGATGAGCCCGCTCACCGCGCCCTGGGCGATGCGGCAGGCGATCAGCATCTCGAAGCTCGTCGAAAGACCACAAGCAAACGAGGCAAGGGTGAATAGGGCTGTTGCGACCAGGAACACCCGTACCTGCCCGAAGCGTCCCGTGAGAAACCCGGTGAGAAGCATGGAAATGGCGCTAGCCACGGCATAGGTGGTGATCACCCAGGTACCCTGATTCGGGCTCACCCCCAGGTCGCCTGCGATGGAGGGCACTGACACGTTGGCAATGGTGATGTCGAGCACCTCCATGAAGTTCCCCATGGCCAAAGCGAAAGTGACCAGCAAAAGCGTCCATCCGCGCAGCGGTGGTTTCTCTGCCATAACGCCTCGTGATCAGTTCTGGGCTGGATGGGAGGAGGAACTCGCCCCGCCGATATCATGGAGAATGATGCGATTGATTCGCTCTTCAATCGTCGGCGGAATGCCGCCGATGGCGCTGGTGTGCAAGGCCGGCTCTGTGCGTGGTGACTGCGTCAAAACCAGGCCGGATTGGTCGTCAATGGCTACGTTCACCGTCATGGACAGCCCCACGCGCAACGGATGGGCCTGCAGTTCCGCCGGGATCAGAGTAATGCGCACAGGCAAGCGCTGGATGATCTTGATCCAGTTGCCGCTGGCGTTCTGTGAGGGAATCAAGGCAAAGGCCGCGCCGGTCCCCGCGCCAATGCCTGCGACGGTGCCGTGGTATTTCATTGCGGAACCGTACTGGTCCGACCAAAGTTCAACCTTCTGTCCGATGCGGAGCCGGTCCAGTTGGTTCTCTCTAAAATTGGCTTCCACCCAGACTTCATCCAAGGGGATCACCGCCAAGAGCGGCATGCCCGGCTGGATGCGTTGGCCGAGTTGCACCGTTCGTTTGGCGACCCAGCCTCCGCTGGGCGACCGTACACGCATACGCGATTCCTCCAGAAGGGCCTGGCGCAGCCGCGCGGCAGCCGCCAGCACTTGCGGATGGGTGTCCACGGTGGTTTTGTCCACCGGTACGCGCGCGGCGGCCAGCGATGTTTCCGCCAAGTTGACGGCTGCACGCGCGGCAGCAACGGCGTCACGGGCATGTTGTATCTCTTCAACGGAGAGGACCGAGCCGTCGGCCGGCAAGCCCTCTCGCCGGGCAAGATCCGCCTCGGCCCTTGCCAGGTCTGTGCGCCGTGCCGCTACTTGTGCTTCCTGCCGGGCCACTTCGGCAAAGAGTTCATTCACTTGTCGCACCGCGATCCCTAGGTTCGCCTCGGCCTGTTGCACCGCCACTTGCGCATCGGCTGCGTCAAGTACCACCAGCACCTGCCCCGCCTCGACCCTGTCGGTGTCATCGGCCGCCACAGCCACCACCGTGCCGCTGGTCTGGGCGGTCAACGGAATGACATTGCCGACGACATAGGCGTCGTTCGTGGTTTCCCGATGGCGCGCCACCGTCCACCACCATGCGGCCACACCGAAACCGGCGAGCAACATCAGGAAAATGACGATGAGCAAGGTGCGGCGCCTGCGTGCGGCGGATCCGGGAACAGCTTGGGTTGCGGGGGCGTCAGTCATGGTCTGGGATCTTTCTTTCAAGGGTGGCCGTTGTCGGCGGAGTCTGCGCCGTGACGGAGGCAAGCGCGGCGTCCGGCTCCCACCCGCCGCCCAATGCCTTGGCCAATGCCACCGTATCGAGCAACTGTGCCAACTGCACTTGTTGGCGCAAAATCTCGGCCTGAAGCGTTGCTTGCCGGCGGAGGAGAACCGTGAGATCGTCCGTCAGGCCACGTTGCCGGAGTTCGGCCGTCAACTGTTCGCTATGAAGACTTTCTCTCCAGCAGCGTTCCGCCGCCTCTGCACGTTGGCGGTCCTGCTCCAAGGCGCTCAGAGCGTCGGCGACGTCCTTCTGCGCGAGCAAGAGGGTTCCTTGATAGGCAACGAGGGCTTGTTCAACGCGTGCGTCGGCGACCTTGATAAGGCTTCTTACCCGCCCCCAGTCCAGAAGGTTCCAACGTACTGTCGGCCCCGCGAACCACAGTATCGAGCCGTTCGACACGAGACCCCGCGGCTGGGTTGAGAACATTACGAACGAGCCGCTCAACGTCAGCCGTGGGTACAGGTCGGCCTTGGCCACGCCGACACGGGCGGTGGCGGCGGCTAGCTGGCGTTCCACACGGCGCAGATCGGGCCGCCTGCGCAGCAGATCAGCCGGGACTCCCACAGCCAATTCGCCAGGCAACGCGGGCAAGGAACATTCCACCGCCAAACTGGCATCGTTCTGACCCGGCGCCTCACCGATGAGCGCGGAAATGCTGTGTCGAGTTTGCTCCTCCGCAGCCACAAGCAGTGGAAGATTTGCCTCGGCGGCTGCGACGGCAGCCTGCGCGGCCGCCATGTCGGCGTCGGTGGCCAAGCCGTGGGTCCGTTTCTTCTGGACGATGTCCCGCTGCGCGGTCGTCAGCCGCACCTGCTCCTCTGCTAGATGCCGCTGAGTTTGCAGATAGCGCAACTGCAACCAATCGCGAGTGACTTCAGCGGCTACGGTGTTGGCCACGCCCAGCACGTCTAGCTGCGCCGCTTCGACTTCCGCCAAAGCGCCCTCCTTCTCTCGGCGCACCGCTCCCCAAATGTCCACCTCCCAACTGCAATCGAAGCCGGCCTCGTAAAGTCCGGTGGGTGCGGTCTCAAGGGGCATGATGTCATGGCTGTCGATGCCCAAATAGTTGGCGGTACCGTTGCCAGAGAGGGTCGGGCCGCCCTGCGCGTGGGCGACGCCGAGCAGAGCGCGGGATTCAGCCAGGCGGGCCAGGGCCAGCCGTCGCTGGTGGTTGGCGGCCAGGCTCTTGGCCACCAAGGAATCCAGCTCCGCATCGTGGAACGAGGTCCACCAGCGAGTAAGCCCCACCGCTCCATCGGCATAGCCTTGGCGGTCGGGGAACTGCGCGGGCACAGCCAACTTGGGTACTTGGTAGTCCGGGCCAACATTGTCACAACCGACGAACAGCAGGCTGATCACAATCAGTACGGGCAGTCTCCGCGCGGAGTCACGCACTCCCACCATAACCTTGTCTGCTTGTATGTTCTGCTGGACGATCATGATCACGCTTTTAAGCTTGGGCCATCGCATGTCCCCCCGGACTTGGCACTATCCCCTTCATAAATATCCACCAAGCGGAGCATGTGCCGGATCATCTTTGCTCGCCGTCGGTTGTCATAGGGCATTAGTCCGAGCAGTTCCAAGATGTGCAGGCCATCACAAACCAGAGCGATTTCCGCCGCTCGCTCCGAATTTTTTCCAACGCCATCGTATCGGCGGAAGACCCGCTTGAACTCCATGCGGGCTGGCGCCAGGAGCTTCGGGTCGTGGGCTGCAGCCAACAACAATGCAGCGCCCAATCGCCTCGTCTTGGCATCTCGCTTCGCACCGGCCACGATATGCGCCTTGATCTCTCGCAACGTTCCCTTGGGCTGTCGTGCAAGCTCGCGCGAAATGGCTACGTGGAAATTGGCGATGTAGTTTTCGATCAAGGCCTGAATTAGCGCTTCCTTGGTCGGGAAGTGATAGAGCAGGCCTCCTTTGCTGACTCCAGCCGTGGCGCTGACATGGTCCAATGTCATGTGCGCGGCCCCAATCCTGGTTACGACCGCTTGGGCCGCTTGAAGCATTCGCTCACGCGCGTTTCTTCTTGGCATCACAAGTTCCTTCCATGTCTGAGCGCCCCAATCATACCACGCTTTCCGCATCTTTTCAACATGAACTTATACCGTCCAGACGGTATAGTATCAAGGAAAACCAAAGAGGATCACCGACTCTTGGCCCATCCGCTATAGCAAACGGGCGGTTACCGGTTCAACTCTGGTTCGCGGCTCTATCGCACCCGTCCGCAAGTGCGTGCGTTTTCGTTGGTGCCCCGTGTGGGCCACAGCAGTCCGATCAGCAGCGCCGCTGCCGGGGTGGCGTGCAGCAGAAGACGGCTTTGGGAATATTTCATCAATTCCTCCAGATTCCACGTCGTCACCATGTACGGCGGCACATACGCCAGCAGGTGCAGCAGCAGAAGAATCCAGAGAGTAACGATCGGCCGGGAGGCGATGCGGCGGCCTTGCAGCAGAGTCACCAAGGGCAGGATGATCCAGAACAGACCCCAACGATGCCAGTTGACCAAATCGCCCAGCATTCCGCGCAGAATGACCGGTAGCCGCGATAGATGCGCGATGATTTCAGGGCCATTCAGATGGGCCGGGTAATTCTCGTCAGTGTTGGGCAGATGGTGTGTGTACAGAATCCACGGGAGATACAGTGCCGCCAGGCCCAGTGCGAAGCCGGTGGCCGCCGCCAGATGGCGGGGCCGCAGCGGCTGAGGTGTTAAGGCGAAGATCGCCAGGACGTTGAGCGCGCTCAGCATCACGCCTTCGTTTTTCGTCCAAGCCAGGCAGGCGGTGAACAGCAAGGCAAGAATCAGATCGGTGAGGCGTTGATCTGCCTGCCAGCGGAGGATGCAGATCAAGCTGCAGCCGTAGAAGGCGAGGAGGGCCATCTCCGCCAGGCCGGATCCCGCAAAGGCCAGGAGCGCGGGCGTCGTCAAAAAAAGGGCGCTGGCGGTCAGTGCGGCAACGGGTCCGCGCCAGCTTTTGAGCACAGCGTACAAAACGGCGCCGAATCCCAAGTACATCAAAAGGGAAGGGGTCTTGCCCAGTTCATCGTCGATGCGGCCGGTCATGGCGTGCAGGCCGGCGGAGAGCATCGGCACGAGCACCGGATAGCGCAAATGGCTGTAGCTCAGGGTGACATCGGAAAAATAGTCCGGCCGTGGAGACAGGGCGTAAATGGCCAGGACCTTGCCCTTGAGTTGCCAGATCGAAAAGGCATCCCACTCCACCGCCGGAAAGAACAGGGCGTCGCGGGCCACGACGAAGATGCCGTAGGCGATGGCGGCAAGGCAGAGGACCATCCACCCCTTGTCGAGCATCGAATGCGCAAGCAGCGGCACGGCCTGCTCGGCCGGCCGTGGTCGCGGCCAGAAAATGCCGAGGATGCCGAAAATGAACGCCATCGCGACGATGGCGTCGCGGTTAGGCCGCCAGCCCAACATGGACAGGGCGATGAGGGACAGGCCCGCCACCCCGGGGCCAAGACAGGCCGTCATTCCCAAGCGTTCAATAGGCGATCGCCGTCGGCGGATCAAAACCGCCGCGGCGCCGTAGCCAACCGTCACCAGACAGCCCAGATAGAGCGCGCACCACAGGGCGGTTGACATCATCACCTCGCACCAAGCGGCGGCGGAGCGATCCGCCCCACGGTTACGACCACCTCGCCATTCGATCGGTCATAGGTGAACGTGATCTCGGTACGGATGTGGTTGCGCAAAAGCCACGCTGTGTCCGGCTCAAAGCTTGCCGCCCGCAACTGGTCCGCCGTGAAGATCGGGACAAACGTTTCGCCTGCCAGTACGCGCCGCGGATAAAGGACGTAAACGATGCGCAAGTAGTAGCAAATGACCTTCTCGTTGAGGGAGGGAGGGATATGCACGAGTCGTAGGAACAGGCCTTCTCCATTGGTTGCTGACACCACATTTCTATCGATTTGCGCATAGGTATCCGCCACGTCTCGGAGGTGCGTCGATTGGAACCGGTCATGGAAATCCGCGCTGACGGCCAATGCGATGGAAGCAACGGCCACGGCGGCAATCATGCCCGCGGTGGCGTACCGAGTCGCGTCGCGAATCGACATGGCCGCATTATTGCGTGGGCGGCGACGCAATGGAAGATATCCATGACGCACCGATTCGTGCCGGCGCCGCCGGGGAGATCGGTTGCGTCGCTGGCGCGGCGCGGGTACGATTTTAGGTTCAACCGCGAGCGACGACGCTGGGCGTTTTCCCGGAGTTGAGACATGCGTCTGACGGACACCCTAAAGCCACAGAACATTCTTGTTCCCCTTTTGGCCGAAACGAAAAACGAAGCGATCAGCGAATTGGTTTCGCTGCTGGCCAAAAACGGTGAAATTCAGGATGCCAAGGCCGTGCTCGACGCTGTTTTGGAACGGGAAATGACGCGCACGACGGGGATCGGCAACGGGCTGGCGATTCCGCACGGTAAAACCAGCGGGACGGCGCAGTTGGTGATGGCCATCGGGAAGGCGGCTTCTCCCATTGATTTTCAGTCGATCGACGGGCGTCCGGTGTCGGTGGTTTGGCTGCTGGCCTCACCGCCGGACAAGACCGGCCCGCACATTCACGCCCTGGCGCGCATCAGCCGATTGATGACCATCGACAAGTTCCGGGCGGCGCTGAATCAGGCCACGACGCCGCAGGAAATTTACGACGCGATCGTGCAGCAGGAGAATGCCCTGTAAGTGACCGGGGTGGATCAGGCGGAGCGGGCCAGGCGCGAGAGCAGGCGGGCCTCTTCGCGCTGCAGTTCGCCGACGACGCGCATCAGCAACGTCATGGTGCGGCGTCCCTCCAGATCGCTTTCCAGGTTTTTGAACTGAATGCCGGAGATGATGTTGTTGCCGTTTTGTGAGCCGGTCGGGGGCCGCATGTTCCCTTCCAGCAGGAGGGATTGATTGCGATGGATGATCTGAATACGCAGGCGGTCCTCGACGCTGATGCGCGGGGGCTGGTCCTCGTTGCCGATGAATTTGACCCCGACGCCGCCGGCGCTCAGGTCGCGGATTTCCGCTTTGACCTCCTGGGCCTCCATCGGCTGGTCTTGCAGCCGCGCCTGCTCGCCGATGCGCCAAACGCGCAGCAACACGCCGCTGCCTTTGCGAATTTCCACGCGGTAATTGGCCCGCCGCTGCGTGGACTTAATCTGGTCCGGGTGTTGCAGCAGGACGGCATCCACGCAGGTATCGGCATTGATGCGCCAGGATGCGTGGAGGCCCAACACGGAGACGGCAAACATCACCTTGCGCGGGCCTTGGCGGAAGGAGACGCCGACCGGCGCGCCACTGGCGATCAATTCGTTCAGGAGGGCGTTTTCGCCGTTGGGGGCTTCGACCAGAATCCCGTCGTCGATTTCGGCCAAAAGTCGGGACTTGTAATGCCGCAGCATCCCCGCCGACGGGAGCGATAAAACCCCGCCTACATTCCGCGCCACGGCGTTATGCAGCATGTCAAGATCGTCGTTGGTCATCACGATATGACCCTGCCTGAGGCGGACCCCCGGCGTCAGCATCGGCAAAAAACGCCCGTGCGATAAGAGGGGACGTGGGAAAAAGCACCCCGGGCCCAGCGCCGGCGGGTGTAAGCTCAGTCCGCGGGGCCGGCGAGGCGGCCCTAATCGAGATTCATGCTCAGCAGGAACTGGGCGTTGCTGGGGACTTTTTCCAGGCGGCCTTTGAGCAGCTCCACCGCTTCCACCGGATTCATATCGCTGAGCACGCGGCGCAGACGGTAGACCAGCTCCAGCTCCTTGGGGTCCAACAGCAGCTCTTCGCGGCGGGTGCCGCTGGAGTTGATGTCGATCGAGGGGTAGACGCGCTTGTCCACCAGACGGCGGTCCAAATGCAGTTCAGCGTTGCCCGTGCCCTTGAATTCCTCGAAGATCACTTCGTCCATCTTGCTGCCGGTGTCGATCAGGGCGGTGGCCAGGATGGTCAGACTTCCGCCTTCCTCGATGTTGCGGGCGGCGCCGAAGAAGCGCTTGGGCTTCTGCAGGGCGTTGGCGTCGACGCCGCCGGTGAGGATCTTGCCGCTGTGCGGCACCTCGGTGTTGTAGGCGCGGGCCAGGCGGGTGATGCTGTCCAGGAGGATCACCACGTCCTTGCCGAACTCCACGTAGCGCTTGGCCTTTTCGATGACCATTTCCGCCACCTGTACGTGGCGCGAGGCCGGCTCGTCGAAGGTGCTGCTGACCACCTCGGCCTTGGTGTTGCGTTCCATGTCGGTGACTTCTTCGGGCCGCTCGTCGATCAACAGGACGATCAGCACCACCTCGGGGTGGTTCTTGGTGATGGCGTTGGCGGTCTTCTGCAGCAGCACGGTCTTGCCGGTGCGCGGCGGAGCGACGATGAGCATGCGCTGGCCCTTGCCGATGGGCGTGACCAGGTCCACGATGCGCATGTTCAGGTCCTTGGCGTCGTACTCCAGCATGAGGCGGCGGTTGGGGTGCAGCGGCGTGAGGTCTTCAAAGTTGCTGGTGTCCGTGATGCGCTCCGGGTCTTCGCCGTTGATGGCCTCGACGCGCAACAGGGCAAAATAGCGCTCCGATTCCTTGGGCGGACGGATTTGTCCCTGCACGACGTGGCCGTTGCGCAGGCCAAAGCGGCGAATCTGGCTGGGGCTGATGTAGATGTCGTCCGGGCAGGGCAGATAGTTGTATTCCGGGCTGCGCAGGAAGCCGAAGCCGTCGGGCAGGATTTCCAGCACGCCCTCGCCGTACATCAGTCCGTTTTGACGGATGCGGGCACGGAGAATCTGGAAGATCAGGTCCTGCTTCTTGAGGCCGATGAAGTCGGGGATTCCCTCCTGCTTGGCGATCTCGTGCAGCCTGTGCACGTCCATGGTCTGGAGGTCTTTGATGTAAAGTTTGCCGCCTTTGACCTGCTCGTACTTGGCGTTGGTTTCGGCGTCGAAATTGGCGACGTCCTCGGTGGCCGGCTGCTCGGCGGGACGGGGCCGAACCTCTTGCGGCTTGCGGGCGGCGTCGTCCCCGGCGGCGGTCTCTTCGGGTGCGGCGGCGGTGGCCACGGCCGGAGCCGCTTCCGCGGATCGATCCTGCACCTCCGGCTCGCTGGGCGCTGACGGATGCGAACTGCCGCGCCGAGTTCGAGGGGTGGTTGACTTTGCCATGAAAGGCCTCCTGAAAAGTCTTGGGGGGAATCTCGTTTCCCGCCGGTGGGGGCGTAGGGGGCCGATCCTTGGCCGCCGGCGACGCCCTTTTCCGGTCAAATCATTGAAATCGAAGGGGGAACGTCCTACTCACAATTACCGCTTGGGGATCCATCCCGTTTGCCGGTGGCGAAGGCCGGCAGTTCAAACACAAACCCTGCTCATTCCTTCCCTGGAATCCGCCGCTGACGCCTTGTCTGCTTTTATTTTAGCCGTACTGAAAAGCACAAGCGAATGAATCAAGCGCGATCAGTCAACTGTCACGGTGACGGTCTTGCAAGAACTCGGGAAAGCACTTGTACGACTTGACCGCGGGCAAACTCCGCGTCGGCGGTGTTAACAACAACATAATCGGATATTTCGCGCTTCTTGTCTAGGGGCCATTGCAAATTTTCCCGGCGGAGCAGTTCCTCCAGGTTCCAGCCCCGCTGGCGGCTCAGCCGCTGGAGCCGAAGCTCCCGCGGCGCCTCGACAAAAACCACGGCGTCGCATTGGGTGCTCAGGCCCGCTTCAAACAGCAGCGGCGTATCCCAAATAAACGCCGCCACTTGCTGATTATAGGCCCCCTGGGCCATCAGACGCTGGCGGGCCTCGTTGACCAGGGGGTGGAGCAGGTGCTCCAGCCTCTGCCGCTGAATCGGGTCGGGAAACACCCGCTCGGCCACGGCCTGGTAATCCACCCGCCCGTCAGGCTGCAAAATCTGCTCGCCCCACCAGGATCGCAATTGCTGCTTCACCTCGTCCCGTAAATAGGCTTGCCGCACCAGCTCATCGGAATCGATCACCCAACATCCCATTTGTCCGAACATGGCGGCGATGATGCTCTTTCCGCTGCCGATGCCGCCGGCGATGCCGATGATGGGCTTGCCCTCAAACACAATCCTGGCTCAAGGCGATATTAGAAAACGGCGCGATGCTCGCCGACTTCCAGCGGATTGCCCGCCGGATCGGACATCAGCAGGCTGTTCATTCCCGGCACCAGGCCGCGCTGGTGCACGAACTCGATTTCCGATTCGATCAACCGCTGCGCCAGCTCGCCCAGCGACGGCACCGTGATGCCCAGCGCCCGCAAGTCCTCGCGGTGGCGCATCCGCTCCAAAATCTCGAACCGCAGGCGATGGTTGTCGGCGCGATAGACGATTGTCGTTTCGGCCAGGTCGCGCTCGAAGCCCAGCAGGCCGAGGTAAAAATCATCCAGCTCCCATTCCAGGCCTGCCGTAGCGGTAAGACGACAATCCGCCACGGCCACGAGGCGCACGGGCAGCGGTTCTTCCAACCTCGGGCGCCTGTCTTCCATCGGGACAAACGGCGCGCTGGGCTCGTCCAACTCCATAAATCACTTGAGCATGCCCGCCGCGCGCGCGTACGGGAACAGGCCGCCGGCCTCGATGATCGGCAACACATCCCCAAGCGGCCGCAGGGCATGACGCGCGTTGCCGCGGCTGAGGTTGATCACGCACGCCTGATCCAGGCGCACTTCCAGTTCGTCGCCGGTGCCCACTTTCTCCACCAGCCGTTCGACCGATTCCAAGGGGATCAGGTACCCGCCGTTGACGCTGTTGCGAAAGAAGATGCGGGCGTAGAACTCGGCGATGACGCACTTGCAACCGGCTTCGGCCAGCGCCAGCGGGGCGTGCTCCCGGCTGGAGCCACTGCCAAAATTCTTCCCCGCCACGACGATTTGAAAATCGCTTTTGAGCTCGCCCGGCCGGACGAATCGGATGCGGCCATCGGGCAATCCCGCCTTGCCGTCCGGAACGCTGCTCATGGCATACATGCCGAAGAACTTTCGTTCCTCGGGGATCGATGGATTGTACGCCAGGTATTGCGCAGGGATGATTTGATCTGTATCTATATTGTCGTCAAGCACATAGGCTTTGCCACGCAGGATCAAGTTCATAGGGCCCACCATAATTCGCCGCCGCGGCAATCGCAATTAGGCGACGAATTGTCGCTGTCGCTGTGGGGATTGAAAACGGAGCGGAAACCCGCTTTTGCCGCGTGCGGTCTTTGCGTACGCGCGTGCGATGCCATCAATTCTCGCGCCGAGCCAATGCGCAAAAGATTTTCGATGTGAAGCCACGACCATCCGTGAATGAATGCCGGCCAGTGAACGAAGTGCAATCGCGCCGGGCACATAGAAACGCCGACGGAAAAAGAAGACACCGGCATTTCTGCACGGTGTCTTCCGGAGGGGAGAAAATGCGCCGTCGGCTTTGGCCTTACAGATTACCCATTTTATCCTAACAGCGAGCTCATCAAGAAGCAAGCTAACGGCCATGCTCGCGTCAAATCAATAACCCCATCGGCCGCCCAAGTCACCAATCTACAATCTTTTTCGGTCAAATTTGTCAAAATCATGCTGTTTTCTGCCTCCGCAGGACCCGAGGCAGCGATCCTGCAATACCTGGATAGCGGCTTGGATGCGTCCCGTCGCCTGCTCCACGTCCGATCGCGATCTGCCCAGGCCGCGCAGTTCGACCGCCGGCGCAAACGCCAAATGGGCTTCATTGGGCACCACGTAGGCTCGGATTATTTCTTTGCCGCGTTGCGTGCCATCCAGATACGCGGGGTAAACCGGAGCACCCGTTTTCAGGGCCAGCAAACCGATGCCGCTGTGGAAGGGAAGCAGTTGCCGCGTGCTTTCGATTTTGCCCTCGGGGAAGACGCCCACAACGTATCCCTGCTGCAAAGCGCGCATCGCGGCGCGCGTGGCGGCCATGTCGCGCCCGCTGCGCAGCACCGGAATGACGCCGGTCGTCTCGAAGACCCACCGCAGCGGTCTTATGTCGAAGTATTCCCTGGCCATCATCCAGCGGATCACTCGGGGGCAGGCGGATTGAACCAACAGCGGGTCCAGCCCGCTGGTGTGATTGCAAACCAGAATGGCCGGTCCGCGACGCGGCAGGGGGCATGGCGGGTGGACCGTAATTCTGTGGTACAGGCGCGAATACAATACGTTGCCGCATTGCAGCAAGCGGATTCGCCAGTCATGTTCGCGCCGATGCCAGGCGTCGGTGGGTTGTTCTTCCACGTCCGGCGGCCCGCTCATTTCACTCCTCGCGATCGGCGATAGATTTCTTCCAGCCGATCTAGATGCGCCTCCAGCGACAGTCGCGGTCGCAATGCCAAACACGCTTGACGCATCGCCGAGAACCTTTCCGTGGCAAGCAGTTGGCGCATCGCCTCGGCCAGGGCCGGCACATCGGCCGGGTCGCGCAACACGAATCCGTGTTGTCCATCGGTCATGATTTCGCAGGCGCCGTTGTAGATGGTGCTGATCACGGGCAATCCCATCGCCAGAGCTTCCAGCACGACCAGGCTGCATGAATCGTGGCGCGTCGGCAGAACCAGGAAATCCGCCGCCGCGTAAAAATGAGTCGGCGCATCGGTGGTCCCGGCGAAAATCACGCGATCGGCCACGCCCAACCGTCGGGCCAGGGCCGCACATCGCGCAGGATCGTCTTTGCCCACCACGAGCAAGACCGGTTCCGGTTGTTGCAGCCGGGCCAACGCCTCGATGGTTTGAGGCAATCCTTTTTGCTCAAAGTGCTGCGCGATCAGCAGAGCCACGATTTTGTCGGAGGTGATATTGAATTGCTGCCGCAGGTCTTTGCCGGCCTGGGCGTGCTTGGAGGGATCGAATTTCGAGAGATCGACGGCGTTGAACAGTTTCTCCAGCCGGTCGGCGATGCCGGGATAGCATTGCAGGATGGATGCCTTCACGTAATCCGACAGGCACAGGACCAGGGGTTTGTGCGGCCCGCCCAGCAGCCCCGCTTCGACCTGAGCGTATCGCCGGCGCTTGGTGTTGAATTGATTGGTCCATCCCGCCTGATACGCCGCCTTGGCCATGCCCGCGTGCGGATGGTAGATGTCGCATCGCCGCACGGGCAGCATGGCGTGGACGATGTCGTACGGCTGCCGCTGCAGTTGCGCATCCAGAGCGTCGAGAAAGGCGAGATAGCGCCCCGCCCGCGTCGGCGCGCCCCTGTTCAGCGGAACAAACTGCACGCCGGCGATGGGCGGGCCGAATCGGCCGGCGAGCAGATGGACCTGGTGACCGCGGCCCGCCAATGCGCCGCCAAGCTCAGCCGTGTACCGTTCTGCGCCACCGCGGGCCGGATCGGCATTGAAGATGACCAGTGCGATGTTCATTCAGCGGTGTCACACGCCGCGCCTTGCCTCTGCTTCCAGGCGAACCATTTTGAGATGCACAACCTGTTGCCCATCGGGGGGATGCAGTCGGAGATACTCATCTGCCACTTCGGCGATGAACGTTTCCTGGTCTTGCGCCGGGACGCGATGAAAATAGGGCATCCACGTGGTGCGCACCCAGCCGATCAGACCCTCGCGTCCGCGGTGGGTCATGTCTTTGGGGACCAGCTCGACTCGCGTCGGTTCGAGCTGCGCCTCTTGCAGCCACGCCCGATACTCCTGCGGGTCATGGAATCCCCAGGGGAAGGGGAAATCTTTGAAGCAATTCCTCCAGCGGTCGCGCTCGATGACGGTGGTCGCGGCGGCCACGACTTCGGACGCGTTGCCGCGACCGCCGAACTGAAGCAACGTCCGGCCGCCCGGACGCAAGGCCCGGCGAATTCCCGCCAGGACGGGACGATGATCGATCACCCAGTGCAGACAAGCGAACGACACCACGCAATCAAATTCCGGCCCAAACGTCAGCGAAGCGGCATTCGCCTCCTCGAAACGCAAATTGGCCAAAGCCGGCGGCCCAAAGCTTCGGCGGGCGAAGGCGATCATCTCGGCCGATGAGTCCACCCCCAGCACCGATCCCCGCGGCACTTGCTGGGCGATTTGGGCCGTGATCTTCCCGTCGCCGCAGCCAATGTCCAGAATCCGTTCGTCGCCCCGAAGCTTCAGTCGGCCAAACAGTTCTTGCGCCCATTGCTGCTGCCCAGAAGAATGGCGCTGATACTCCGACGGATCCCAACGCCCGGTCTGCGCAGCGAAGTCATTACTCATGACCTGATTTGACGCGTTCGGCGCATTCAAGGCAAGCGGGTTGCTGCGGCGTTTTTTGTCCTCGTCATCGGCCGATCTATACTTACTCGGCCCATTGGGCGTTGAATGGATGGTTTGGCATGACTCGTCAGCCGTTTCTGGATCTGGTTCGTCAGCGCGTCGTCGTCCTGGACGGGGCGATGGGAACCAGCATCCATACGTATCCGCTGGACTTGCAGAAGGACTGGCTGGGTAACGAAAACGCGTCCGAGGTGCTGAACCTGACCCGGCCGGACCTCATCGGCGAAATCCACGAATCGTTCCTGGCCGTGGGATGCGACGCCGTGGAGACCAACAGCTTCAACGGCAGCCGCAACGATCTTGGTGAGGCCGGCCTGGCGGATCGCGCGGTCGAGGTGAATCGTATCGCCGCCCAGATCGCCCGCCGGGCGTGCGACAAATTTGAAACGCCCGACCGCCCGCGCTACGTGATCGGCTCGGTGGGTCCGACGCGCCGCCTGGTGACGCTCGGCCAGATCACCTGGGACGAGCTGACCGCCAGCTTCCACCCCCAGATATTAGGATTGCTGGAGGGCGGCGCGGACGTGCTGCTGATCGAAACGCAGCAGGATTTGCTGGCGATCAAGTGCGCCATTGCCGCGGCCAACCAGGCGTTTGCGGATGTGGGCCGGCGCGTGCCGATCATGGTCCAGGCGTCGTTCGACACCAACAACGGCCAGCAGATGCTGACCGGCGCCGATCCCTCGGCGCTGGTCGCGGCCGTCCGGCCCTACGACGAGGTGGAGGTTTTGGGCGTCAACTGCGCCTTTGGCCCGACGGAGCTGAGCGAAACCGTCCGCGCCATCGCCGCCGGCTATCCCAAGTTCGTCAGCGCCTTGCCCAACGCGGGGCTGCCGGTGTTCGTCGACGGCATTGCGCATTTCCCCATGAAGCCGGACGATTACGCCCGCGGCGTGCGGCGGTTCGTCGAGCAGTTCGGCGTGAACATCGTCGGCGGCTGCTGCGGCACGACGCCGGCGCATCTGGCGGCGGTGATCGAGGCCCTCCGCGGCGTTGCCCGGGCGCCGCGCCACGTTACGCCCAAGCCGCAGATTTCCAGCCTGATCACCGCCGTCGATATCCGCCAGCAGAGCAGTTATCTGATCGTCGCCGAGCGCACCAACACCAACGGCTCGCGGCAATTCAAGCGGCTGTTGCAGGAGGAGGATTGGGATGGCCTGGTGAGCATGGGCCGCGACGAGCTGCGCGACGGCTCGCACGTGCTGGACGTGTGCGTGGATTTCGTCGGCCGCGACGGCGTGCGCGACATGCACGAGGTCGTGCACCGGCTGGTCAACGCCCTGCCCGCGCCGATCATGCTCGACAGCACCAACCCGGACGTGATGGAGGCCGGGCTCAAGCTGTGCGGCGGCCGCTGCATCCTCAATTCCATGAATCTGGAAGACGGCGAGCATCGCGTGGCGCACATCTGCGCCCTGGCGAAAAAATACGGCGCGGCCGTCGTCGCCGGATGCATCGACGAGGACAAGCAAAACGCCATGGCCCGCACCGCCGATCGCAAATTATCCATCGCCCGGCGCATCCGCGACCTGGCCGTCGGCAAATACGGCCTGAGCGACCAGGACATTTTCTTCGATCCGCTGGTGTTGCCGATCAGCACCGGCATCGAGGAGGACCGCCGCAACGCCCTGGAAACCATCGAGGGCACGCGGCGCATTTCGCAGGAGCTGCTCGATTGCCATACCGTCGTCGGCCTGAGCAACGTCAGCTTCGGCCTCAAGCCGGCGGCGCGCGTGGTGCTCAACAGCGCTTTTTTGCACGAGCTGCGCCAGGCGGGACTGACTGCGGCCATCGTCCACGCCAGCAAGATCCTTCCGCGCCATCGCATCGACGAGCAGAAATGGAACGCCGCCCTGGACCTGATCCACGACCGGCGGCGCGACTCCTTCGATCCGTTGACGCATTTTATTTCCCTGTTTCCCGAAGGCGAGTCAGCGGCGCCTGTGGCCGCCGAGGCGGCGGAGAATTTGTCCATCGAGGAGAAGCTCAAGCGGCACATCATCGACGGCGAAAAGCGCGACCTGACCGCGCACCTGGACGAAGCTCTGAAGAAATATCCGCCGCTGGACGTCATCAACAACGTCCTGCTGGAAGGGATGAAGGTGGTGGGGGAGCTGTTCGGCAGCGGGCAGATGCAGTTGCCCTTCGTGCTGCAAAGCGCTGAGACCATGAAGGCGGCGGTGGCGCACCTGGAACCCCTGATGGAGAAGGTGGAGGGCCAATCCAAGGGCAAGATCGTGCTGGCCACGGTCAAGGGCGACGTGCACGACATCGGCAAAAATCTAGTGGACATCATCCTGACCAACAACGGCTACACGGTGTTCAACCTGGGCATCAAGCAGCCGGTCGGGGACATCATCCGCGCCGCCCTGGAGCGGCGGGCGGATGCCATCGGCATGAGCGGCCTGCTGGTCAAGAGCGTCGCGGTCATGAGGGACAACCTGGAGGAACTCAACGCCCAGGGCGTGAAGATTCCCGTGTTGCTGGGCGGGGCGGCGCTGACGCGCGATTATGCGGAGGAGACTCTGGCCGATCTGTACCGCGGCCCGCTGCTGTATTGCAAGGACGCGTTCGAGGGCTTGGCGGCGATGGATCACATCTCCACGGGCAAGGTCGAGTCCGTCGTCGACGTTCAGCGTCAGCGGGCGCAGCGCCGCCGGGAACTGCGAGCCAAGAGCCAGGAAAAATTCGGGCACATCATTTCCGGCGCATCGGCCGCTGGGGGGTCGGAGGTGCCGCGGGACAATCCGGTGCCGGTTCCGCCGTTTTGGGGCAGCCGCGTCGTCACCGACCTGGCGCCGCGACATCTGTTCTCTTTCATCAACGAAAACGCCCTGTTCACCGGGCAGTGGGGATTCAAGCAGAAAGGCGCCTCCGCCGAGCAGCACCGGCAACTGATCGCCGAAAAGGCCCAACCGATATTCGAGGCGCTGAAGGTACGCGTGGTCAAGGATCGGCTGATCGAGCCGAAGGTGGTGTACGGCTATTTTCCGGTCCAGGCCGACGGGGATGATGTGATCGTCTATCACGTCGAGGAATTTGCCGCCGGAAAACTTCAGCCCAGCAGCCCGCCGCGGCCGTGGCTGGCGTTCACGTTTCCGCGGCAAACCGGGCGACGGCGGCTGTGCATCGCCGATTTCTTCCGCCCCAAATCATCCGGCCAGTTCGACGTGCTGGGCGTGCAACTGGTGACCGTCGGCCCGCGCGCCACCGAGGCGGCCGAAGCCCTGCGCAAGGGAAATCGGTATCAGGACTACCTGTATCTGCACGGATTCGGCGTCGAGGCGGCCGAAGCGCTGGCGGAACTGTGGCACAAGCGCATGCGCCAGGAACTGGGCTTCGGCAGCGAGGATGCCGTCACCGTCGAGGCCCTCTTTCATCAGGGGTATCGTGGAAGCCGCTACAGCTTCGGCTATCCGGCCTGTCCGTACCTGGAGGATCGGGCCAAGATCGTCCAGTTGCTGCCGGCGCACCAGATCGGCGCGCGCTTGACGGAGAACTTCATGCTGGTGCCCGAGCAGTCCACGGATGCGCTGGTGGTGCATCACCCGCAAGCCAAGTATTTTGACGCGTGAGGACGCCCGTGGCGGTTGCATTGACGTTTCACGTCATCGGTCGGTTTTCCCGCGGGCAAGTGCGGACGCGATGGGTCGACTCGACGCGGCCGCGCATCGCCGAAGTCGAAGCGGGCATCGAGCGGGCGTGGCAGGAGGCGTCGCGGCGGCCGGGCGTGAGGCTCTTCGACGAACCGATGTGCCGCCTGGAGTCCTTCCACGCCGCGGCGGACCAACTGACCCTGCTGCTGAGCCGCACCTCCTACAAAACCTTTGTCGGCACGAATTACGCCGATCCGCAACTGGCCGACCGCTATGGACCGCAGGTGCTGGCCAACCCGCTGGGGATCAGCAGCCTCGTGGGAAGCGGCGACGGATGGGTGCTCTTAGGCCGGCGCAGCGCCGCGGTCGCGCAGTATCCGCTGCGCATCCACACTTTCGGCGGAGCGCTGCAGGTCGAGGAGGCGGCCGACGTCTTCGCCACCGCCGGGCGCGAATTGGCCGAAGAATTGAACCTCCGCGACGACGACGTGCGCCAGATCGTTTGCATCGGGCTTGTCGAAGACCAGTCGCTGCGCCATCCGGAACTGATATTCCACGCGAGCTCTGGGCTGGGCCGCGCCCAGATCGAGCAAAAATTGGATCAAGCCGAGCACAGTGCCGCCGTGGCGATCCAAGCGCAGGCCGATGAGGTGCGGTCCGCCGCGGCGGATCCCGCGCTCACGCCCGTGGCGGCCGCGGCGCTGCTCTTGTGGGGGCGCCACCAATTCGGCGCGGACTGGTTTGACGCGGCCAGGCAAGCGGTTAAGTTCGGCGGACATGAACCTGCCTGAAGAGCTTTCCTACGCGATAGAACTGGCCCGCGGCGCCGGCCGCATCGTGCTGGAGCATTACGGCAAAGTACAAAGGCTCACCAAGCGCCACGACGAAGCCGTGAGCGAGGCCGACCGCGCCAGCCAGCGGTTTATCGTGGCCGGCCTGCGGCGTCGATTTGGCGGCGACGGCATCGTCGGCGAGGAAAACGAAAAGGGCGACGCCATCACCTTCGAGGTCCCCAATCCCTCCGGCCGAAACTGGGTGATCGATCCCCTCGACGGGACGAACAATTTTCTGGCCGGCCTGGGAATTTTTGCGGTCTGCATCGGTCTGCTGGACGCGGGCCAGCCGATTTTGGGCGTGGTCTACGACGTGCTGGGAGATCGCGCTTACGCCGCCTGCCGCGGCCAAGGCGCGTGGTTGGGAGACAAGCGGCTGAGCGTCGCCACGACACCGCTGGGCAACAACGCCATGTTGATGTTGACCAGCAATCTGTTGGATGATCGGGGCCGCGCGCCGGCGTTCGCGGCGCGGTGGCTGGCACAGACCCATTGGAAGATTCGGATTTTGGGCTCCGCGGCATTGGAGGCCGCTCAGGTGGCCGCGGGGATTGCGCACGGGGCCGTCACGCTCAACGGCAAGTTGTGGGACCTGGCCGCCGCCGCCGCCGTGGTGTTGGAGGCCGGCGCGGTCATCACCGATCCGCAGGGGCGCAACATTTTTCCATTCGACTTGCAGGGATACAGCGGGGCGAAGGTTCCCTTTTTAGCCGCCGCCCCTGCCGCTCAGGCCCAACTCCTGCGGGAGATAAACTCCTGAATTTCGCATCGTAGCTCGCACCGTCTTCGAATCGCAAAGTTGGTTGGCGAATTCGGCGTTCTCTTGTACCATCGGCCGCCTATGCCCAAGATCACGGTCGATGGCAAACTCATCGAATGCAAGGACCGCCAGGTGGTCTTGCAGGCGTGTCTGGATGCGGGGCATCCGCTGCCGTACTACTGCTATCATCCGGGGCTGTCCATCCCGGCTTCGTGCCGCATTTGCCTGGTCGAAGTGGAGGGAATCCCCAAGCTCGTGCCGTCCTGTCAGACGGTGGTGCGGGATGGGATGGTGGTGCATTCCCGCTCGCCCAAGGCGGTGGCCAATCAGAAGCTGGTGATGGAATACCTGCTGATCAACCATCCGCTGGATTGCCCGATTTGCGACCAGGCCGGCGAGTGCACGCTTCAGGATTACTCCTATCAGTACGGCCGCAGCCAGTCGCGCTTCGAGGAAGACAAGGCCAAGAAGCCCAAGAAGGACGTGGGGGACAAAATCCTTCTGTACAGCGACCGGTGCATCATGTGCACGCGCTGCGTGCGTTTCACGCGGGAGATTTCCGGCACGGGCGAGCTGTACGTGGACGGGCGCGGGTATCGCGAGGAGATCGACATTTTTCCTGGCAAGCCGTGCAACAACAAGTTGGCCGGCAACGTCGTGGACCTGTGCCCCGTCGGCGCTCTGCTGGACAAGGATTTTTTGTTCAAGCAGCGTGTCTGGCTTCTGACGCGCACGGAGTCGATCTCCCCGGTGGACAGCGGCGGCGAAAACATTTACCTCGAGCACAACGAGGGGATCGTTTATCGCATCAAGCCGCGGGAAAATCCGCAGGTCAATCAGTGGTGGATCAGCGACGACACGCGCTATTCGTACAAGGTTCTGACCGAGGCCAAACGCCTGAAAAAAGCGATGGTGTTGCGCAGCGGCGGGGCGGCCGAAGCGGAGGCGGACGCGGCGGTGGCGGCGGCGGTGGCGCGGCTGCGAGCCCTGGCCGCGGAATCCCCCGGGTGCCTCTACGCGGTGCTTTCACCGATGATGGCTTGCGAAGAAGCGTTCTTGTTGGCTAGCGCGATCCGCGCCATCGATTCGCAGGCGGTGCTCGTGCTGGGCCCGGTGCCGACCAGCGGCAAGGATGAGGTGTTCAAGAATCCGATCACGGGCCAGCAGACTTTTGTCATCAAAGCCGAAAAGGTTCCCAACGCGGCCGGGGTGCGGCGGGTGCTTGCGCTCTTGGGCGGAAGGGCGGCCACGTGGGACGACTTGGCGGCGGCAGCACGCCCGGAGGTGAAAAATCTCAAGGGCGGCTGGATCGTGGGCGGATATCACTCGAATTGGATCAGCGGCGAAATACCGGCCATCATCAAGAGCGGATTTAAGGTCGTGCAGGATTTGTTGCCGACGCCGCTGGGCGCCGCGGCGGATGTGCTGCTGCCGGCGGCCGCGTGGGCGGAGAAGGATGGGTGCTGGGAAAACTACGCCGGGCAAATTCAGCCCTTCGAGGCGGCGGTGCCGCCGCCGGAGGGCGTGATGCGCGATGGGCAAATTTACCTGTCCCTGCTGGATCGGCGCGGCCAGTACAATGCGCAACTGGTTCGCCGGGAAATGGGCGAGCCGTTTGCGTCGGTCCAGGCGACAAGCAGATTGGTCCAGAGCCCGGCGACGGAGTTTGTGCCGCTGTAAGAAGGAACAAGATGAACCGCGTGTCGCCCGCCTGGATGTTGGTCTTATGCGTCGTGTTCTGCGGATGCGCCAGCCATCAGGCAACGGCAACGCGGCCGGCTTCCGCCGGAATGGTCGGCTACACGCCGCCCAAGGGAGGATTCACAACGCAGTATCCCTCGGCGTGGCATCCGGGCACGGGCAAGGATACGCTGAATCTGGCGCCGGCGAAGGATGATTCCGGCGGCAAGCGGCGATTGAGCATCGATGTGCCGGACATCCCGTTTCATTTGCCCGGGATGATGACCATGGGCGCGGTGCAAAAGGGGTTTACCGACGATTTGCAAAAGCGATTTCAGGGTCTGCATATCGATTCGGTGAGCGACCAGGCGATGGCGGGCGCCAGGGCCAAGCGGATCAAGGCCACCGGAAAAGAAGGCGGCACGCCGATGGTGATCGACGCGGTTGTCGCGATGAATCACGAACAGGTGTATATCATCAGCAGCGAGAGCGATCAGGCGGGCGCCAAGGCCGGCTCGGCGGCCGTGGACGCCATCGTGACCGCCTGGCAGTGGAATTAGCGAACCATGACCGACTGGATTTCATCGCACATTCCGCCGTGGGTGTGGATCCTGCTTGTGGCCCATCTGGCCATTTTGGGGACGGTGGCTTATTTGATTCTGCTGGAGCGGAAAGTCGCCAGTTGGGTGCAGGATCGCATCGGGCCCAACCGGGTGGGTTTGGGCTTTGGCGTCATTCCGGGCCTCAAGAATTTTCATTTCTGGGGCCTGGGCCAGCCCCTGGCCGACGGGCTGAAATTCATTTTGAAGGAAGACTATCGCCCGGCCGGCGTCGATCGCGTCCTGTTCACCTTGGCGCCGGGAGCCATGATTCTGGTGATCATCATCAGCATCGCCGTCCTTCCCTGGGGCGGGGTCCGCCAGGCCCAGCGCACGATTGCCCTCCCCGCTTCGGTCGCCGACGCGCGCGATTACGCTCAACATCAACTGACCTCGGGCTCGGTCCTGGTGAGCGATCCCCAGCGCATCAGCGCGACGGAGTGTGTGGTGACGTACCGCTATCCGTTCCAGATCGCGACGCTGAACATCGGCGTGTTGTACATTCTGGCGGCGCTTTCGCTGGGGGTCTACGGCGTGGTCGTGGGCGGCTGGGCCAGCAACAACAAGTATTCATTCCTGGGCGGCCTGCGCGCGACGGTGAACATGATCTCCTACGAGATTCCCCTGGGCCTGGCCGTGCTGTGCATCATTTTGATGTACGGCACGCTGGATCTGGCGAGCATCGTGCAGAAGCAATGCCACTACTGGGTCGGCTGGGTGCCGGCGTGGAACGTCTTCACGCAGCCGTTGGCGTTTTTGATGTTCCTGATCTGCATCCACGCCGAGGCCAACCGCGCCCCCTTCGATCTGGCCGAGGCTGAGCAGGAATTGGTCGGCGGATATCACACCGAGTACAGCGCCATGCGCTTCGCCCTGTTCTTCCTGGCCGAGTATGCCGGGATGATCACGACCAGCGCCGTGTGCGTGGCGTTGTTTTTCGGCGGTTGGCACCTGCCGGGGCTGGACCGGTTTGTGTGCTGGTTTCTCAACAGCTTTTTCCACGCCGGGGTCTGGGTCGGCGCCGCCGACCCCGCCGTCACCAACAGCCTGGTCATTTGCATCGTCCGGTCCATGGTTTTCTTCATCAAGACCCTGGTCATCATCTTCGTGTTCATGTGGGTGCGGTGGACTCTGCCGCGGTTCCGGTTTGACCAGTTGATGATTTTGGCCTGGCGCGGGCTGATTCCCATCGCGCTGGCGCTGCTGGTGATGACGGCGCTGGTGGTGTACGCGTTTGGCGGTCAGAGTTTCCAGGGTGTGGGCGGCAGCATGGCCGTGGCGCTTTTGGCCGGCAACCTCGCCGCCTTGGCGCTGATTCTTGCCGTCAGCCGCCTGATTCCCCCGGCGCCGCCGACCAACCGCCGCGTCAAGATCATCGGCAGCCGCTTCGACAAAACTCCGTTGCCCGCGGTCTGCAATTGATGCCAAGAGCGCCAGCATGAAAGATTCCGACGTCATTGTCCTGGAGGAGCCGAAGCTTTCGCTGACGGACCAGTTCTATTTGCCGCAAGTGCTGGTCGGGTTGGGCACGACGATGAAGCACATGTTCAACGTCGTGGTCCGCGGCAAGGACCGCGTGGTTCAATACCCCGAGGAGAAGCGCGAAGGTCTGCCGGTGGAGAAGGGCGGCTTGCTGCTGCGGACGTACCGCGGCGTGCATCGGCTCAACAAGGACGAGGAAGGCCGAGTGAAATGCGTGGCGTGTTTCATGTGCTCGACCGCCTGCCCGGCGAGCTGCATCCACATCGAAGCGGCCGAAAGCCCCTGGCCTGACCGGGAAAAATACCCCGCCAAGTTCGACATCGACGAGCTTCGCTGCATCTATTGCGGCATGTGCGAGGAGGCCTGCCCCGTGGATGCCATCGAGTTGACCCATCTGTACGACATTATCGGGCTAACCCGCCAGGAGATGATTTTCGACAAGACCAAGCTTCTGGAAATCTTTGATCAGACGGTTAAAGAGGAGCCCATGTGATTTGCGTGCAGGGACGACAATAAATCATGGCGCAATCCGTTTGAGGAATGGATGATGCGCGGTTCGGCTCCGGAGGTGCCCAACGTCGCTGCGGCTCCGGGGTCTATTACATTCGAGGAGACACAAATGAATCGATGGCTGGCCAGACGTCCGTTGTTTCGTGCCGTAGTTCGAGGCGGCCTGGGCTTATGCGCCTTGGGAGTATCTGGCTGCGTGGTGCGCGAGCGTGAGGTGGTGACGGCACCGCCGCCGCAGCCTGCGGTGGCGGATGAGGTGGTCGTTACCGACGCACCGCCGCCGGAGCAAACGGAAATCATCGGCGTAGCCCCGGCGCCGGGCTATGTATGGATGAGCGGCTATTACGCTTGGCGTGGCGGCCGGTACGTTTGGTTTCCGGGGCGTTGGGCGCGTCCGCCTCGGCCGGGCGTCGTTTGGATCGGCGGACATTGGGACCGCAGGCCCCATGGCTGGGTCTATGTCGGCGGTTATTGGCGATGAACCGCTCTATATGCCGGCGTCGTCCACGTCCGGCAGGTCTTGCGGCGGCGGCGAGGATGCATCCAGATCGCGCGGATCACCGCTCGGGTAATCCGCCGTGTATTCAAACACTTTTCGGACGTATTTCACAAAAGGCAACTGCCGCAGCGACTTGAGCTTGTCCGCGGCGATCACTCCTTCGATCATCGCGTTGTCGGGGTCCAGATGTGACACCTCCAGCCCCTGGGACTGCAAGCGTTGCACGGCGTCCTGGAAATTGGCAGCCGGCATCGGCGCCAGGATCACCACCACGTCGGATAGCTCCGCATCCTGATGATTCACCGAGCCCTCCTTTTGGGGCAATTCAGTTGAAATTCTAGGCCTCGCCGGGCAATTCCGCCCAGTGCGTCAAGTTTGCACGCCGGCCACTGCAGCGGCGTCCGGCCGAAGGCCGATAATGCTTATGCCAGTCAGAGTTTGCGCCCAGGTTGACGGGCGGGATTTTATTTGCATCGCCGCAACGCTTTGTTTAGACTCGGCTTGCTTGGGAGGAGGCACAGTGGCCGCAGTGGCCGGTTGCGGCGCGAGGACGCCGCAGACGGTTCAATCGCCGTCGTCGTCCTGAGGCAAGAAAGTGGTGGCGGCATCAGGATCGACGAGGAAGCATACCCCGCCGCCACGGGTTCTGGTACCTTCGTTTAGCCCCAGATTGTTCCCTCGGGTATGAGTTATTCACCCGCGCAACCAGCACCGCCAATGTTTAACTCCACTAACATGGGCGAGACTTCTTACCCTCGTGAAACTCAAAGCGAGTTTTGTTTTCGGTGCGGCAGCGCCGACGACGCTCGATAACCAATAGGAGCAACACCGTGTTGTTCAATCCCACCGCTCGGCAGACCAACGGCTTGAAAATGGCTTCGGATCGAATCGCCCGCAATGTCGGCACGGATGGCGCCCACGGGGGACGGGCCAGCGCCCGACGGCGAGGAAGGCGATTGGCTTGTTTAGGATTCGCCGTGGCGGTCGCGTTGCCCTACGGCTCGGGCCAGATCAGCCGCCTGTACGCCGACGACTCTGCCACTGCGCCCTCGCCCAATCCCAACACGCCGCCCAATCTCAGCAACACGGACCTGCTGAAGCTGGGAATCACCCAATACGACAGCGGGCAGTTCGAGGAGGCGGATGCCACGCTGCAGCAGGTGGATCCCAAGGCGCTGAGCGATCAGGATCGTCGCACGTTGGTCGATGCGCTGAGCAAGGCGGATGAGGCGGCCAACCAGCGCCGGGCGGCCCGGGCCGAGTTTGAGCGCGGCGAAGACGCTCGCCTGGCCAACCGCTTGGACGAGGCCGCAGGCCATTACCGCGCCGTTTTGAGCAACACCCGCGCCGACAACGGCACGCGCCAGAAGGCCACCGAGCAGTTGGCCCTGGTGCAGGCGGCCGCCAAGGTGGCCGGCGGCGAGGACGGCAAGGCCGCGTACGACCGCGGCGTGGAGGAGTACAAGAAGGGCCAGTGGGCCCAGGCACGCGCTGATTTCGTCCAGTCTCAGCAGCTGGGTTACAGCGGCGGATTCCTGGAAGCCTCACCGGCGGATTTCCTCAAGAAGATCGACGAGCGGGAAAAGCAGGCCGGCGCCGATCTGGCCGAAAAGCAGGCCGAGCAGCAGCAGACGCAGACCGAGCAGCAGAAGAAGCTGGCCGAACAGCAGGCCGAGCAGCAGAAGCAGTTGGCCGAGAAACAGGCCGAGGAACAGAAGCAGCAAGCCCACGACGCCTACGACCGCGCCCGCAAAGAATACCGCGCCGGCGACTGGGCGGCCGCACGCAAGGATTTCGTCCGCGCCCGTGATCTTGGCTACAAGCCCGGGTTCCTGGAGGGGCTTTCACCGTCGGAATACCTGTCGCGGATGGACGAAAAGGAGGCCGAGGATGCGCGGCGGGCACAGCAGAATCATCAGGCCAGCGGTCAGTCCAGCAGCTCTCAAGAAACGGTGAACCTGGCGGATTCCGGCGGCGCCCCGACGAACCCGTCGACGCAGGATCAGCAGCAGCATGCCGCCGAACTGGAGCGCATCGCCGCCGAGGGCCGCGCGTACCGCGCTGCCGGTCTGGTCGATCTCGGCGCCAAGGCCGAGGCCGCGGGCAACAACGACGAAGCCCTGCGCGATTACACGCAGGCCGTGCAGGAAGATCCGTCCAACCGCCAGGCGGTGCAAGGGCGCGACCGTGTCGCGGCCAAGCTGGGCCAGGCGCCCGCCGCCGCCGCTCCGGTCACCCCCGCCGCGCCCGCACCGGCGGCGCCCGGCAGCCCCCTCACCCGCCGCGAACGCGAAATCGAGCAAGTGCGGGCCGCCATCGTCTTCAAGTTCAACAAGGGCCTTGCCGACGGCCGGGCCGCCATATCGGCCGGCGATTTTGCCGCCGCGCAGAACGACATCAACGACGCCCAGGTGGCACGCGATCAGGATCCCTCCGTCTTCAGCACGGATGATCTGCGCAAAATGGATGCGGCGCTGGCTCGCGCCAAGACGGACTTGGCCCAGGCGCAGCGCACCGCCACCGAGCAGCGGGCCAAGCAGGCACAAGCCAGCACCGAGCGCCAAGAACGCGAGCGCCTGATCAGGGCGCAAAAAGAGCGGTCGGCCACCATCGAGTCGCTCATCAAGCTTTCGCGCCGCCAAATTTCTCAGCAGAACTACGCCGGCGCCTTGGGGGTGATCGATCAGATCATCAAACTGGATCCGCAGAACGATTACGCCCTGGGGGTACGCCAATTCGTCGAGGACAAGGCGATCCTGCAGGACCAGGTCAAGTATCGTCAGCGGGCCGATTCCAATTTGGAACGGCAACTGACCCGCGCCGATGAAACGCTGATTCCATACGATGACATCTTCCGTTTTCCGGACAACTGGCCGGATCTTTCCGAGATGCGGGAAGCGGAAGTGCAGAACAAGGGCATCAGCAAGGAGGACCAGGCGGTGCAGGTTCTGTTGGAATCCAAACTGCCCATCATCCAGTTCCAGCAGACGGGGTTTTCCGACGCGATTGATTTCCTCCGCGACACCACCCAGGCCAATATCCTGGTCAACTGGAAGGCCCTGGAGGCGGCCAGCATCGACAAACAGACGCCCATCAACGCTTCCCTGCACGAAGTCAGGTTCGCCAAGGTATTGGACGTCATCCTGCAGCAGGCGGGCGGCGGCAAGCTCGACTACACCATCGACGAGGGTGTGATCACCATCTCCACCACCGAGGAGTTGAACAAGGCCACCAAGACGCGCGTCTATGATATCCGCGATTTGCTGATCGACCCGAACTTCGATCCGACCATCAGCGGCGGACTGTCGCTTTCCGGCGGCGGCGGCGGCGGGGGCGGCGGCGGCGGGGGCGGTGGTGGCGGGGTCATCGGTGGCGGCGGCGCCGGCGCCGGTGGCGCCGGCGGCACGAGCGCCACCAACAAGCAGCAATTGCTGTTGGACATCGAGAAGAAGATCACCAGCACGGTCGATTTCAGCACCTGGAAGATCAACGATCCCAACGGCTATGGTCAGATCGACGATTTCAACGACAACCTGATCATCACCCAGACCGACAGCGTTCACGCCAGGATCCGGGACCTGCTGACGCAGCTTCGCGAAAGCCGTGCCCTGCAGATCAACGTCGAGGTGCGCTTCCTCGTCGTCAGCCGCGATTTCCTCGATGAGATCGGCCTCGACCTGAACGCGGTAGCCAATGCGACGTCGGATTTGACCGCCACCGGGATAAATGCTTTTTCCCACACGACGCCGATTACCATTTCCACGTCCACCATCGGCAATACCCAGAACGTGAGCAGCGGCGTGCCTGGAAGTATCGCCTTGACGACCCCCAGCACGACGTTGACCGGCGGGTTCGGCAACTTCCTGGACAACTTCCAGGTCAATTTCATGCTGCAGGCCGCCCAGGCGTCGACCAATTCCGTCGTGGTCCACGCGCCGCGCGTGACCCTGTGGGATGGCCAAGGCGCCACCATGGAGGAGGGGACGCAGACTTGGTACGTGTCGTCGCTGAACGCCACCGTCGCCGCCGGCGCTGCCATCCTCACGCCGATCATCTCCTCGGTCACCGACGGCGTCATCCTCACCATCAACCGCGCCGTCATCAGCGCCGATCGCAAATACGTCACCCTGGACATGCAGCCTACGCTGGACCAGGTCATCTCCTTCCAGAGCTTCTCGTACGAGACCGGCGTTTCCACCACCACCGGCACCTCCACCGGGGGCACCACGGTGATCGGCGGCGGCTTCACCGCCCCGACCGCGACGATCCAGGAACCCGTCGAGGTCATCACCGCCGTCCGTACCCGCGTCACCGTGCCCGACGGCGGCACCGTGCTGCTCGGCGGCCTCTCGATCAATGGCGAGGCCCATGTTGAACAAGGCGTGCCCGTGCTCTCCAAGGTGCCGTTCCTGCAACGCCTGACCACCAGCACCGGGCAGGCCAAGGGTGAACAGATCATGCTCATCCTGGTCAAGCCGTCGATCGTCATCGACAAGGAGTACGAGGCGCGTTCGTTCCCGACGTTGTCTACCGGCAAGACGCCCTAGACATTGCAAGCTCCATGCCAGCGCTGATTCAAAAAATCGCCCGGCCCGGCCTGATCTGCGCCGGGCTTGTGGCGATCCATGCCCTGCTGCTGGCGTACGCAGCGGCGGAAAACTCCGCCACCTTCGACGAGCCCTCGCATCTGGCCGCCGGCGTCGCCTACTGGCGGCGCGGGGATTTCTCCATCTACTGCCTCAGCCCGCCGCTGCTGCGCCTCTGGGCCGCCGCGCCGGCGGTCCTGGCCGGCGCCCAAGCGCCCGATACCGCGCCCGTTTTGCAGGTGATCCTCGCCGGCCGCCACTGGCCCTACGCCGACATGTTCGTCTCGGCCAACCTTCAGCGGTTTGAGGTTCTTCTGATGCTGGCGCGGTGGGGCATGATCCCGCTCAGTTGCCTGGCCGCCTGGATCACGTACCGTTGGGCCTCGTCGCTGTACGGCCCCCTGGCCGGGGCCGCGGCGTGCGCCCTGTATTGCTTCAATCCCAGCATCCTGGCGCACGGGGCGCTGGTGACCACGGACGTTGGAACGGCCACGGCGATCCTGGCCGCGGCTTGGCTCTGGTGGCGCTGGTGCCGATCCCCCTCCTGGATTCGTTGGGCGTGGGTCTGCGTAGCCCTTGTGGCCGCGCATTTGTGCAAGTTCACCGCCGTGCTGCTATGGCCCATGATGCTGGTCATGGCCATCCCGTTTGTGATTCTGCAGCGCGGAAGAAACGGTCGGCGCGTGTTGGCCGCCTGGGCCGGCGCCGGCGCCGTTACCCTGCTGCTTCTCAACGCCGTCTACGGATTCCGTGGAACCGCACGGGCCATGGGGTCGTTTGAATTCTCCTCCCAGTTCATGCAGCACGTGCAACAGCATCTGCCCTCCTGGTTCCCTTCGCCCGTTCCGCAATTGCTGATCAACGGCTTCGATGCCCAAAAGACGGATACCGAGGGCGGATACCAGGGGTTCCTCTTCGGCCAGACCTATACCGGATCACACTGGTACTACTATCCGCTGGCCTTGTTGTGCAAAATGCCGGTGGCGTTGTGGGCTCTGGTCGCCGCGGCGCTGCTCTCCCTGGTCGTGTCCGTGCCCGGGCATTCCGAAGGCGAACTGGCTGCCGAATGGGCTATGTTCGCCGGAGGAATCGTTTACCTCCTGGGCGTGCTGCTCCTGGGAGATTTGAACATCGGCACGCGCTATCTCTTGCCGGCGTTTCCTTTCGCCATGATGTTCGTCTCGCGACTGTGGGCCTTGGGCGGTGGACCGATCCCCGCCTGGTTGCACGTGCGCAACGGCATCCTCGGCTTGATGGCGCTGGAGACCCTTTGGGCCTGCCCGAACTTCCTCAGCTTCATCAACTTCGCGGCCGGCGGCCCGGGACAGGGCTGGCAGCTTCTGACTGATTCCGATTTCGACTGGGGCCAGGGACTGATCTCCCTGCGGCACTGGATGCGGCAGCACCAGGTCAAAACCATCACGCCCCTGATCTATTTCGGCTACGTCGATCCCGCGGCGTACGGCATCGGCTATTCCAATAGAATCGATCCCGGCGGCTACGCCGCCTTCAGCACCTATTACCTCAACGGCCTGACCAACCGCTTTTGGATCCGGCCCGGCCAGCGCGCCATCGGCGGGCTCGATTTCGCCAACGCCCTGCGCAGCCGAACCCCCGTCGCCGTTGTCGCCGACACCCTTTTCATCTACACCACCAGGGACATGGAAGCGGCGATGATCCAAGCCAAGGCCCGCGGGCTCGCCGGACCGTAAATCGGCTACCGCTGCGCCGCCCGCGGCGCCAGCAACCGAATGCCAAACCGATCCTCACGCAACGGCACTGCGCCCAGATCCACCGGCAGCGGCTCCGGTTGGTAATGCGACGCGATCCACGCGAAAAGTTCCCGCCCGTAATCCGTCCCGAAAAATCGCACGCCAAACTCGCGCGTGTCCTTGTGGACGATCAGGATGTAATCCGGCGGACGGCGGCGCAACGCCTCCAGCATGTTCTGCTCGCCAAACAACAGCAGGTCCGGCGGGTTGTAGTTGACGTACGGCGTCGCCGCCCGCCGCCGCGCCAGGTAGTTGATCATGATCCCTTCGGGAAAACAGTTCAGTGTCTGATCCGGCGAAATGATCTGCCGCGCCGCCGCGACGACGCGGTTCACGTAAATCGACCAGGGCGGCGCCCGGAAGGCATCACCCCCGCTGCCGACGATCTGCGTCAATTGTCCGATGGCCGTGGCCGTCATCATCAGATGCACGGCCAGCACCGCGCCCCACAAGCCGGCGGCTCCCGCCAGGTAAACCGCCGCGTTGCCGCCGGCGCGTTGGATCGTTGCGGGAATCCATCCGAAAACCGCCGCCACCAGCAGCATCGTCGCCGGCATCGCCAGCCAGCAACCGTAGTGAACGATCCGGGCATAGAAGAAGATTTTTCCCAGCAGCACCAGCGCCAGCATGGCAAACATGGCCGTTCGTGCCGCGACGCAGCGATCGCCGCGGGATCGTACGGCCGCGATCATCGCCCAGATCACGACGGCCAACGCGATCAAGGGAAGCGGCCGAAAGGCCGAAATCCATGGCACCTGTTTCCAGAAGCATCCGACCAGCGCCGCGCCCATCGTTGCGGCGGCGATGCTGCTGGCGGTGGCCCATCTCCGCGGCATCGCCCACATCACCAGCGCCCCAGCAATGGCCAGATAAACTCCGCTCCATGTCATCATCAGAGCCATGCTGCGGTGCAGATGGTCCAATCCCATGCTGTGGCGATAGAACGGAAGGTGTGCGACATCCCCGCGCAGCAGCGCCGGCCACATCCCCAAGGTGCCGCGCACGGCCGTGGGCAGCGGCTCAGCCAACGTCAGCAATCCCACCGATAGGGCCACGGGAACCAGCGCTGCCGCGACAAAACTGAGCATGACGGCGACGCGCCCGGATTCCCGATGTTCAATGGCCACCAGGAGGAGCCCCAGCCCGCTGGCCGCCGCCACCGCAACGAACAACTCCGCTCGCGTCAAAAAGACCATGCCCGCCAGCAGCCCCGCGATCGCGGCGTCAGTGGACCGACGACTTTGGAGCACCCGGCCCAGGAAGATCAGGCAGGCAAGGCACAGCAGCATGCCGTGCGTATAGTCGTACTCGTACGGGCAGACGTAGTTGTAGTTGCCGCCGGGCATGGGGTGAGCAAACGCGAACAGAAGGATGAAGCTTAGTCCGCACGCCACGGCGGCCATCCGTCCGGCCATTTGCCAGGTCAAGAAATAGATCGCCGCCGCGATGCCGGCCAGACACGGCAGATTGGCCAGCACCAGCACGCGCAGACTCGGCCCAAACAGACGGAACACCAGGGCGTTGTAATAAACCGATAGCGGGCCGGTGTAGTGGGCGATGTCGCGGTAGAGCACGTCTCCCGCCGCCAGCCGCCAGGGGACGTACAGTTGCACGCCGAAATCGACCAGGGCATCCGGCCAAGTGCCCCAGGTCCAGGCGAGCATCACCGCGGCGGCGACGCTCAGGGCCGCCGGGCCAAACCACCGGCGCCGCCATAAGGGTGGGGCAAAGCGGCTGAGGTTTGCCATCGCCGAGCCGGTCATGCCTGCCCAGCGTTATACCTGCGCAGGGGCCGGCAGGATACGCGGCTGTCGCGGCGCCCAGGTTTTGCTTGACATGCGGAAGGCCACGCCGTAACAATATCCTATGGAACATCCCAAGATCGTTCACGACGCGATCACCTTCGACGATGTTCTGTTGATCCCATCGCGAAGCAACCTCATCCCCGCCGACGCCGACACCCACACGCGACTGACGCGCAAGATCGAGTTGAACATTCCCTTGGTCTCCGCGCCGATGGACACGGTGACGGAGTCGGCCCTGGCCATTGCCCTGGCGCAGGAGGGGGGGATCGGCATCATTCACAAGAATCTTTCCGTCGAGAACCAGGCGCGCGAAGTGGAAAAGGTCAAGCGGAGCGAGAACGGCGTGATTGTCGATCCGATCACGCTGCCGCCGACGGCGACCATCGCCATGGCCCGTCGGGTGATGCACGAATACAACGTGAGCGGGATTCCGATCGTGGAGGACGCGGGGAGCTCGGGCGGCTCGGGCGAGCCGCCGCATCGCCGTCACGCCGGCGACGGCAGTGGCAAGCCGCCGCGGCTCGTCGGCATCATGACCCGCCGCGACCTCAAGTTCCAGGAGGATGATTCGCGCAAGATCGGCGAGGTCATGACCCGCGAGAATCTGGTCACGGCGCCGGAGCACACCACGCTCGATGAGGCCGAGCGGATTCTGTACAAGGCCAAGGTGGAGAAACTCCTGCTGGTGGACAAGGACAATCGCCTGGCCGGTCTGATCACCATGCGGGACATCGACAAGATGCATCAGTTTCCCAACTCGTGCAAGGACCGCCGGGGCCGCCTGCGCGTGGGAGCGGCCACGGGCGTGCACGATCTGCAGCGCGTCGAGGCGCTGATCGGCGTCGGCGTGGACGTGATCGTGGTGGACACCGCCCACGGGCACAGCCAGAATGTGATCGACACCGTGCGCGAGATTAAGCGAAAATGGGACATCCAGGTGATCGCGGGCAACGTCGCCACGGCCGAAGGGGCGCACGATTTGATCGAAGCGGGGGCCGATGGTGTGAAGGTGGGGATCGGACCCGGGGCGATTTGCACGACGCGGATCATCAGCGGGGTGGGGGTGCCGCAGATTACCGCCATCCTGAACGCCGCGTCGATCGGCGACCACGCGGGCGTGCCGATCATCGCCGACGGGGGCATTCGTCATAGCGGGGACATCACCAAGGCGATTGCCGCGGGGGCCGGCAGCGTCATGATGGGCAGCCTGTTTGCCGGACTGGACGAATCGCCGGGAGAACTGGTCATTCACCAGGGTCGGCGCTACAAAACCTATCGCGGCATGGGTAGCATGGGGGCGATGATCAGCGGCTCCAAGGACCGCTACGGCCAGGGAAGCGTGCGGGAATCGAGCAAGCTGGTCCCCGAAGGCGTCGAGGGCCGCGTTTCCTATCGCGGCTCGCTGGGCGATTTCGTTTATCAGTTGGTGGGCGGCTTAAGGGCCGGCATGGGATATTGCGGAGCCAAGGACATAGAATCCTTGCGGAAAGACGCGAAGTTCTGCCGCGTATCGGCGGCCGCCATGGTCGAGAGCCATCCGCACGACATCACCATCACCAAGGAGTCGCCCAACTACACCGTCGAATACGCCGATGAGGTGCTGTAGCATCGGGGCCCCATGGAGAAGGATCATGCCGGTTGCATCGATTCCTTTTCGCAGGTTTGTGCTTCGCCTGGGCTTGTTGTCGGTGTGCGCTGCGGCGCTGTGCGTGGGCGCCTGCGCGACGCCGGCGGGTTCGCCCGGCTCCGATTCGGATCCCACGACGCGGGCGCTGTCCGATCCGATGAACTACAGCCCGGGATGGGACGACACGGACGTGACCGGCGGCGGAACGACCGATTTTAATTCCAAGGCTTTTAAGAAGGACGTGGATCATGTGGTCAATCCTTAGACCGTTACTGGGCACGTTGGCCCTGGGCGCGCTGGCCGCCTGCCAGATGGAGCAGCGCACACCGCCGCCGGAGCCGCTGAATCCCACGGCGATTCCGACCGATGCGGCCATGCAGGCTCGCCGATGGTCTCCCTCCGTGGCCAACTACAAGAGCGATCTGGTCATGGCCTGGCCGACGTACGCGCCGCTGTGCCCCAAGCCGTTGCCGCGGCCCGGCACTACGTTCGTTGAGCCGGCGCTGGCCGTGGGCAACACCCTCTACACGCCGATCGACATGATCTTCGTCGATCACCCGTGGACGGCGATGGATTACAAATCGTTGCGCGTCGATCCGACGTACACGGCGGTGCCGCCCCTGCCCCCGTCGCCGCCTCCTCCGGTGTGGTGAACCCCGCAAGAGCGCGACGATGAGCGTTCCTCGTCAGCAGGTCTGCCAGTCGGCCAGCCGCAAACTGCTGGCCGCGCTGCCGGGGCTGCGCTCCGTGCACGCCCTGGTCGGCCTCGACGGCTTTGTCGATGAGATCATCGCCGTCGTGGACAAACGCTACGAGCAGGAGCCGGATCGTTACGAGCCGGTCAGGACGATCACGGCGATGGGACAAAAGATTCTGCGCGCGGCGGGTCAGTCGAGCAATTACGAGCTGGCGGTCAAGCAGATCAAACTCGGCGGCAACGGCCCGATCATGGCCAACGCCCTGGCGGTCATGGGGTTGAGCATCACCTACATCGGAAGCCTGGGGTATCCCGATCTGCATCCGGTCTTCGCCGATTTTGCCAAGCGGGCGCGGGTCATCAGCATCGCCGAGGCGGGCCACACCGATGCCTTGGAGTTCGAGGATGGAAAGCTGATGCTGGGCAAGCACCGCAGCTTGGCCGCCATCACCTGGGAAACTTTTCTGGATCGCGTCGGCCCGGATCGGCTCACCGGTGCGCTGGATGAATGCCGGCTCATCGCCATGACCAATTGGACCATGATTCCGCACATGGAGCAGATTTGGACCAATCTCTGCCAGGCCGTCGCATCCCCGGGCCAGCGACGCCTGTTTTTCGCCGATCTGGCCGACCCGGAAAAGCGAACCCGCCAGGACATCCTCACAGCCCTGCAGTTGCTTGCCCAGATGCAGCAGCAAGTCGATGTCATCCTGGGATTGAACCTCAAGGAGGCGACGGAGATCGCGGGGGTTTTGGGTTTGGCGATCCAGGGCGGCGCGGACGCGGCGGCGGGGCCGCTGGCCACCGCCATTCGCGCCAAGCTGGGCCTGTCCTGCGTGGTGGTTCACCCGCGTGGCGGAGCCGCGGCGACGACCGCCGAGCAAGCCGCCGCTTTCGACGGGCCCTTTGTCCCGCAGCCCAAGATCAGCACCGGAGCCGGCGACCATTTCAATGCGGGGTTTTGTCTCGGCCGCGTGCTGGGATTCACGCTGGAAGAAAGCCTGTGCACAGGCGTGGCCACCAGCGGCTATTACGTCCGCACGGCCCAGAGCCCCGATGGCAAGCAACTGGCCGATTTCATGGACGCGCTGCCCGAGCCGCAGACATAAAAAAGCGGCGCTGACCGCGCCGCTTGTGCAACCGTCATTTTCGTTTCGGGACAATTCAGGTGTGCATGCCGTCGATGGTCGGCGGGATGTGGGTGATCTTGACCGTAGGACGGACCGTCCCGGAGCGCAGGGACGCCGAGGCGTGCCGGAGGCTCCTGCGGGCCGACAGGGCCGCGTGTTTGCCGTGCCTGTGAATCAGTTTGCGATGGTGCGTGCTGAGCGCCGCCGAGACCTTCTTGTGATGCAGCCGGGTGATCAGGGTTCTGTGCTTGGCGGCGCTTCCCGATGCGGCCAGCGTCGAAACGGCCGGAACCGCCATCAGAGCGGCGACGGCCCACTTGAGGATCGTGGACTTATACATGCTTTCTCCTTGGCTTGGGCCTTCCCGCGCGTACACCGCCCGGGTCTTTTTGCCTTATCGGACGATGGGCCTGATTGGCATTAGAGAAAACAGGGATTTTTGATGGGTCTATTATTTGGCGGCGGTACGCCGCACGCCGCTAAATGGGAAGAGGATTATTCCTCTTCCATCATCGTTTCGCGGACGACTTCCTCGATGGTGGTGATGCCGTCGTAGATGGAGAGCAATCCGCACTGCCGCAGGCTGCGCATGCCGCGCTTCTTGGACTCCATGCGGAGCACCTGCGTACTGGCGTGCTGAATGATCATGTCCCGCAGATCATCGTCCAGCAGCATGATCTCGAACATCCCGATGCGCCCCCGGTAGCCGGTGTTGTTGCAGTTGCTGCATCCCTTGCCGTAGTAAAGCTTCTTGCCGGCGATGTCCTCGGGGCGCAGCTCCAGCTCCATAAGCTGCTCGACGGTGGGGGTGTACTCGGTCTTGCAGTGGAGGCAGATTTTGCGGACCAGTCGCTCGGCCACGACGCCCTCGATGGTGGCCGTGACTAAAAACGGTTCCAGCCCCAGGTCCAGCAGACGCGCAATGGCGCTGGGGGCGTCGTTGGTGTGCAGCGTGCTGAAGACCAGGTGGCCGGTCAGCGACGCCTGCACGGCGATCTCGGCCGTTTCCTTGTCGCGGATTTCGCCGACCAGGATGATGTCCGGGTCCTGTCGCAGCATCGATCGCAGGATGCGGGCGAACGTCAGGTCGATGTCCGGTTTGATCTGGCACTGGACGACGCCGTCGATGTCGTATTCGACCGGGTCCTCGGCGGAGATGAGCTTGCTGCTGGGATCGTTCAGTTCGCGCAGGGCCGAATAGAGGGTCGTGGTTTTTCCGCAGCCGGTGGGACCGGTGACGACGACGATGCCGTTGGGCTTGTGGATGAGCTGCCGCGTGATGTTCAGGTCATCCTCGCGCATGCCCAGCTTGTCCAGGTCGAGGCTGACGTTGGAGCGGTCCAGCACGCGCATCACCACGCTTTCGCCGAACATCGTCGGCAGCACGCTGACGCGCAAGTCGATCGGCTGGTTATTGACGCTCAGCTCGATGCGGCCGTCCTGGGGCAGACGGCGCTCCGCGATGTCCAGGTTGGCCATGACCTTGATGCGGCTGCTGATGGCCGGGGCGATGTGCGCCGGCGGCGGCATCATCTCGTACAGCACGCCGTCGATCCGGTACCGCATCTTGAATTCGCCCTCGAACGGCTCAAAGTGGATGTCCGAGGCCTTGTCCTTGATCGCCTGCAACAGCACCAGGTTGATCAGCTTGCGCACCGGGTTGGAATTGGCCGCTTCCTCGAGGCTGTCGATGTCGATCGATTCGCCCCGGTTTTTCAGGTCTTTGAGGGCATCATCCTGTTGCAGTTCGCCCAGGATGTCGCCGATGCCCTCGGTGGCGGACTGGTAATTCTTGGCGATCAGCCGCTCCAGCAGGTCGGGATCCGAGGCGATCTTGGCCGTCACCTGGTACTGCATGAGGGAGCGCAGATCGTCCAGGGCGCGGAAGTTTTCGTGCGAGGCCATCGCCACCACCAGGTGCTTGGTGGCCGGGTCGAAGCTGATCGGGAGAATCTTGTTGGTCGTCGCGAATTGCGCTTGCACGGCGCCGATCGTCGCCGCGTCGAGCTCCACGCCTGCCAGGTCCACCAACTCGAAACCCTGTTGGGCGGCCAGGGCGATATTCAGATCCGCCTCTTTGATCAGACCCATGTCGATGAGGATTCGGCCCAGGAGTCCGCCTTTTTGCTTTTGGATGGACAGGGCTTCGGTGTATTGCTCGCGCGTGACCTTGCCCATTTTGTGCAAGATGCGGCCCAGGGGCCTGTTCTTGAGTTCGCTAATGGGCGGCAGCCCGCGTGGGGCCTGACGGGCCTGGGGGGCAGCGCCCGCCGCGGCCCCGGCCGGAGGCTTGGCCGTTGGCGCAGCCGGAGGCTTGGCCGTTGGCGCAGCCGACGGCGATGACGCCGCGCCTCCCGAGGCCGGCGCCTGCCCTGCGGGCCGGGGCGCCGCAACCGCGTTGCCGTTGCCCGATGGCCTGGGCGCACCGGCGCCGGGTGTGCCGGCGGAAGGAGTCCGCGTCACCGGGACGGACGTCACCGGGACGGCCATCCTGTGCGGTGCCGCCGCCTGCGCCGGCGTTGCCGGTTGCCGCGGCGTCGGACTGTTGGGGGGCGTCGCTCCGCTTGGTGTGGCTCGTGACATCGCCAAATCCTCGATGGGTTATTTCTTGCCCGCAATGGCCTGCAAGCGGGCGCGATTGGCGGCAACCTGCGACTGCCGCTCGGCCTCGCTGGTGGGGGCGCCGCCCGCGGCGGCGGGCTTGGGCTTGACGGCATTGCCAGCCGCCGGTTCGGCGCCGCCGCCACTGCTCTCGCCGGCGCCGCCGAAATCGTCCACTCCCTTGCCCACATCCAGACCCACCCGCCGGAAACGCTCGACCATCTGCCCGGGCAGCTTGCTCTTTTCGATCGCTTCATCGGCGCTGATCTTGCCCGCTTGGCACAACGACCACAACGAGTCGTCCAAGAGCTGCATGCCGTAGCGCTTGCCCGTCTGGATTTCAGAATCGAGGCGGAAGACCTTGTTCTCGCGGATCAGGTTCTGCACGCCGGGGGTGACGTACATGAATTCGTAGGCGGCGATGCGCCCTTCGACGTCGCACCGCGGACACAGGACCTGCGACAGCACGGCGATCATATTGTTGGCCAATTGCACGCGGATTTGTTCCTGCTGATCGGTGGGGAAGGCGTCGATGATGCGGTTGATCGTGCTGGCGGCGCCGCTGGTGTGCAGCGTGGCGAAGACCAGGTGGCCGGTTTCCGCGCAGGTGAGGGCCGCGGAGATCGTCGCCAGGTCGCGCATCTCGCCCACCAGGATCACGTCCGGGTCCTGTCGCAGGGCGCGACGAATCGCCTCGGCGAAGTTCGGCACGTCCACGCCGACCTCTCTCTGCACCACGATCGATTTCTTGTGGTTGTGGTAATACTCGATCGGGTCTTCGATGGTGATGATGTGGTCGTCGAAGTTTTCGTTGACGTAGTTGATCATCGTGGCCAGCGTGGTCGTCTTGCCGCACCCGGTGGGCCCGGTGACCAGAAAGATGCCGCGCGGCCTGTGGCAAATGTCCCGCGTAATCTCCGGCAGGCCGATCTCCTCGAAGCTCATCAGCTTGGTGGGAATCCGCCGCAGCACGAGGCTGGCATACCCCTTTTGCTTGAAGACCGCCACGCGGAAACGCGATTCGGCGCCCAAGGCAAACCCAAAGTCGCCGCTGCCCGACTCCTCGAATTCCTGCTGGATGCGTTCGGGGGTGATGGACTTCATCAGCGACATCGTATCCTCGGGCTCCAGCACCTTGGTCTGCAGGTCGCGCAGATGCCCGTGCAGGCGAAGCACCGGCGGCTTGCCCACCGCTAGGTGCAGGTCCGACGCCCCGCGCCGCACGCACGTTTCCAGCAAACGGTCGATTTGAATCGTGGATGCCATGGTCCTCGTTTCTGAATGTTAGGTTTGAACCATGCCTTCGATCTGGGCGACCTTGACCACTTCCTCGGCGGTGCTGACGCCCGCCAGCACCTTGATCCGTCCGTCGGCCAGCAGATTCTTCATCCCACCGGCCAAGGCGGCCTTGCGCACCTTGTTGGTCGGCGCGCGCTCGAAGGCCAGAGAGCGAATTTCGCTGTTCATCTGCATCAACTCGAAGACGCCGATGCGCCCGCGGAAACCGGTGTTCGAGCAATAGTCGCAGCCGCGCGCTTTGTAGGTGACGCGGTCCTTCAAATCCTGCGGCCGGATGCCCGCCAGCTTCAGCCACATCGGGTCCGGGTCCTTGTCGGGCTGTTTGCACTTGGGACACAGGGCGCGGATCAGCCGCTGCGCCATCACCGCCTGAATCGAACTGGCGACCAGGAAGGGCTTGACCCCCATGTCGATCAATCGCGTGATGGCGCTGGGCGCGTCGTTGGTGTGCAGCGTGCTGAACACCAGGTGGCCGGTCAACGCCGCCTGGATCGCCACCTCCGCCACTTCCTTATCGCGGATTTCGCCCACCAGGATGATGTTGGGCGCCTGACGCAGCATCGAACGCAGAATCTTGGAAAACGTCAGCCCGATGTTCTCGCGCACCTGACACTGGTTGACGCCGACGAAGTTGTACTCCACCGGGTCTTCGGCGGTGATGATCTTGCGGTCGGGACGGTTCAGCTCGTTGATCGCCGCGTACAGGGTCGTGGTCTTGCCCGAGCCGGTGGGGCCGGTCACCAGGAATATCCCGTTGGGCCGCTTGATGATCTTCTGGAAGATCTTGTAGTCGTCCTCTTCGAAACCCAGGTTCTGAACGCCGATGCGGACGCTCTCCGGCCGCAGAATACGCAGCACCACCGACTCCCCGTGGTACGCCGGCAGCGTGCTCACCCGGAAGTCGATGTTCACCTTGTCCACCATCATCTTGATGCGGCCGTCCTGCGGCAGACGCTTTTCCGCGATGTCGATGCCGGCCATGATCTTCAATCGGCTGATCAGCGGCCCGCGCATCCGCAGCGGAATGCGGTCCCGCTCCACGCATTCCCCGTCGATGCGGTAACGAAGCCGCACGCGGTCCTTCATCGGCTCGACGTGAATGTCGCTGGCACGGTTGCGCACCGCCTCGGTGATCATCGCCGTCACCATCTTGATCATCGGCGCCTGCGTGGGGTCGGCATTCGGGTCCTCGCTGATTCCCTCCAAGTCGATCGACCGGTCGATCGATCGGTCCATCGACTTGTCCAGCGATTTGTCCAACGACTTGTCCAACGAGTCGCGTAGACGGTCGATCGTCCTGTCCATCGTCTTGTCGATGGTGGCGCTGGAGCTGGCGCTGAACAGTTCGTCCAAGATCGCCTTGATCCGCCCCTTGGACACCAGCACCGTGCGCAGTTCCTTGTTCAGCTTGAAGCGCAGGATGTCCAGCATCTCCAGGTCCAGCGGATCATGGATCGCCAGCCGCAGCCTGCCTCCCTCCATCCCCAACGGCAACACCAGGTACTTGCGCATGATGGCCTCGGGGACGAGGTCCGCCGCGTTGGACGGCACGGCCTTCTTTTCCAGGTCGATGTATTCCAGGTTGTGCTGCTGCGCCAACGCCTTGTACACGTTGGATTCGCTGCACAATTTCAGCTCCAACAACGCTTCGCCGATGCGCAGGTTCTTGGCCTTGGCATGCTGCAACGCCTTCTCCACCTCCTGGGCCGAGATGATCCCCCATTCAACGAGTATTTCGCCCAGCTTCTTCTGCTGCTTGGCCATGCGACTGATCCTCTTCCTGTTGGAGGGAGGACCCCCAAACCGGGGTCCGACCGACCATCTCCGCCTATCCTGCACCTAGAGGGCCGTTGTTATTTCTACTGATCTCCATCCGGCGGGGTTCGATGCTGGTTCGGCAAAAGTTCGCCCGCCATACATCCGGCGGCTATACCAGTTTACGCCAAGCAGCGCCCCCTCTCAAGGACAAAAGATGCCCCAGCCGCGAAAAACACACCCCAAAAAACCAGAAGGCCCACGAAGTGACTCGCGATGTCACCGCGTGGGCCAACCAAGTGTTGCCACTTGGCCATCTGGTTCGGACCGATTCTTTGGCAACCTGCTCCCGGCCAGGGCCCGCCTCGGCCCGCTCAGCGTGATCCGACAGTTGCCTGCCGGTTCACACAGACGGTTGATCGCGGCAGTTTCCGCCGCGATCGCTCGCCCAACAGGGCGGCATGGCGGTTTCCCGACTGGACGGCCGTGGGTTTCGCTTTCCCGGGCCCGTTCCTAGGATCGCGGCCGCTTCGCGCCCCGTTACCAGGACGCTTTCGGCACGCTGGGCCCGACCCGCCGGTTATCGGGGGACTCTCTCCCCGCGGGCCAACGGATCACTGGCGGCGACTCTAACCCGGATTGCCGATAGGCGTTTTTACGCCCATTAGTTTCGGGTGGCCTCATCGCTGGCCGCCGACTTCCGCCGTGCCCGCATCATTCGTTGCTTCGCACGGTCTTCGCCTTTGAAAGCCGGACTTCCTGTCAGGAGCGTTCTCCTTTTCGCCGTTCACTTCCGTGCCCGACGACAAGGCGAACTATATTCACGGCCGCGAAAAACTAAAAAAGAAATCTGTCTCCGCCGCCGCGCTTATCCACAGCCGCGCGCAAGTTCAGTCCCCGTAAAGAGCACGACGGTGCAAAACGCGGTGGATAATCTGACTTGCCTCGTTGCGGAAAAATCGTGGTAACATATACGCCGATGCAATTGTCCCCTCAGGCGCGTCGGGCTCTTCTGCAAACGGCTTGCGACGTCATCCGTCGCCGCTTGGGCGTGGGCGATCCGCTCGACGTGCCCGACCGCGCCGCCGGTTGCGACGACCCGGCGATTTCGCAGCACGCCGGGTGTTTCGTTTCATTGCACCGCCGCGACACCCACATGCTGCGCGGCTGCATCGGCGTGCTGGAAAGCGATCGCCCGCTGATCGAAGCCCTGATCGGCGCCGCCGAATCCACCCTGCGCGATCCGCGCTTTGTCGATCAGCCCGTCACGCTGCAAGAGCTGCCGCAACTGGACATGGAAGTGACGGTGATCGGCCCGATGCGGCAAGCCGCTTCGCCTCTGGCGTTTGATCCTCTGCAGGATGGGATTTTCCTGACGGCCTTTGGGCGCTCGGGTTGTTTCCTGCCGCAAGTCGGGCGCGAAACCGGCTGGTCGCGCGAGCAACTGCTGACGCGCTTGTGCACCGAAAAACTCGGCCTGCATCCCAACGCCTGGCAGCACCCCTCGGCGGTCCTGCGCCTTTTCAGCGCCGATGTGATCGGCCCCGAACCGTTTCCCGCCGCCGCAACCTGACACATTATTTCGTTGTTGAGCTTTGTCCCGGTCCATCCGGGCCGCCGAGGATCGGAAGCTGGATTTTCACGCTGCGGTCCTGACCGTCGTCCAATCCGGGCGCGCTGCCGATGAATCGCTGATCGATCTTTTTCACGTTGCGCACCGGTGGATGCGCCGGCGGCAAAAGGTCGGGCGAATCAGCCCCATTGTGACGGCTCAGAACGTTGTAGTACTGATCGCGCTGGGCCGGAACCCACCCGGCGTCGCGGATCAACCGGCAAATCTCGCGCTCGTTGAGACGGTACGTCGTGCCGGCGGCGCTGACCACGTTCTCCTCCATCATGACGCTCCCCATGTCGTTGGCCCCGAACAGCAGCGCCAACTGCCCGATCTTCGGCCCCATCGTCACCCAACTGCTCTGCAGGGATGGGATGTTGTCGAAAAACAGCCGGGCCACCGCCAGCGTGCGCAGATAGGATTCCGCTCCCGCCATGCGCACCACACGGCCGCGCAGAATATCCTCATTGCTCGAATCATCGAACGGCCCATGAACCTTCTCTTCCCACTCCGCCGCCCGCCCCAGCGGCGTATTTTCACGCTGAAACGGCCAATGAATAAACGCCGTATAACTCCCCACATTCTCCGCCGCCGTCCCTTCCAGCGGCGACTTGCCAAACACCCCCGGCCACCGAGTCTTGACCCTTTCCACCACTTCGTCTCTTCGTCTGGTCGTCTCTCCGTCTCTGACCGTAAGAGCATAATCCTGCATATCGCGCAGGGCCGCCATATGCTCGATGCGCTCGCGGACAAACTCGATATGCCCGATGAGCATCGTGCAACTGGAATTCATCCCCTCTTCATGGGCCACGCGCATAACGCGCAGCCAATCATCTCCCGTGCACTTGCCCAGCCCGATGCGGCGGCGCACCCGCGGCGCGAAAATTTCTCCGCCTCCGCCGGGAATAGTGTCCAGCCCCGCCTCGCGGAATCGCCGGATGATCTGCCGCACGTCCAGCTTGAAGAACCGCTCGAACTCCACGAACTCCGGCGGCGAAAACGCGTGCACGTGGATCGTGGGAAAGTTCTTCTTGATGTATCGAAGCAGATTCTCGTAATACTCGATCGGCAGGGCGTCGTTCATTCCTCCCTGCATGAGGATTTGCGTTCCGCCGATGGACACCAGCTCCGAAATTTTCTGCCCGATCTGCTCGACGCTGAGCGTATAGGCATCCGTGTCTTCATGATCGCGGCGGAAGGCGCAGAACGTGCATCGGGCAGTGCAGATGTTGGTGTAATTGATGTTCCGGTCGATGACGTAGGTGCGGTAGTCTTCCGGATGCAACCGCCGGCAAACCGCCGACGCCCAGGTCCCCAGGTCGTGCAAAGAGGCGGACTGATAAAGCTCCAAAGCCTGTCCCTCGGCCAGGCGGGCTTTGCCTTCGATGATCGGATCGATGTCGAATGAAAGGTGAGCCATCGTTGCCGTGAAGTGTATGGATCGTCGCGGACGGTTCAAATCTTGTTGCTTCGATTGGTTTTCAAAGCCCTTGCCCTGCAAGGGGTTTTTGATTTGGCATGCGACTGCAATTGAACTCGAGGGTTCGACGCTGTTACGATTGTCACTGAGATGTCTCTCGAACTGCATGTTTTTCTGAAGCGAGCGAATCTCCCGGATAGAGCCGGCTGGCAGCACGAGATCGACGCAATTGGCCTGCCGATTCAGTTGGACGCTGCACTTGACCCCAGGACTAATACTGGATTTTCGCCCGTTAAACTGAAGGGCATCGCGAGTGGCTTCGAACTGGACCACGGTAACGCCGGGGAATTGCTTTCAACTTATCCCCACCTGCGCCCCGTCGTGGCTGATCGAGATACTGCGTTATCCTTCAGGTGGGGCGGCGATTTGAAAGAGTGCGGATGTGTTCTTGGCGCCGCCGCCGCGCTTGTTAAAGCATTTGATGCCGTTGCCTATTATGCCGAAGACGACGTCGCTTACAAAGACTACCAACAATTGCTTATTGAATCGCGGCAATGCCTATGAGTTGCCCGCGAAAAGCGAGCGCGCTTTGGGTGGGGGAAACGGGCGGGGGAGGCGCCGTAGCTCGTTTCCATTTGCCGGTTCCGTCGCCGGGGCTCTCATTCGATAACTTCGGCGGAGGTCGGCGATTAGCAATCGTGGCATCCGGCCCCGTCAGCTCTGGACGGTCGACATCTTTTAGTTTACCGGCTCAATTCGGGGCAGAAATGTGCATCAAGAAGCTTGACTATTACGCAAAATGCGTCGATAATTACGCAATATGCGAAAGCGCCGTCCGCTGGATGCGCTGCTGCCCAGGACCCGCCAGGGAATCTTGGCGGCGATGTTCGTGCGGCCCGAGAAGGCTTGGTACGTCTCTGAATTGGCGCGCCGCATGGGGGTGCCGTCCTCCAGCCTGCAACGGGAGCTGCATGACCTCACCCATGCGGGGATACTCAAAACCCACAGGCAGGGGCGGATGGCCTATTACCAGGCCAACGCGGATTCGCCGCTCTTTGGCGACCTCCGCGGCTTGCTCTTGAAGACAGCCGGGCTCGTGGATGTTTTGGCCGACGCGTTGAAACCGCTGGCGGCAAAGCTGCGGATCGTTTTCGTGTATGGCTCAATCGCCAGCGGCAACGAGCAGAGCGACAGCGACATCGACCTGATGGTGGTTGGCGCAGTATCGCCGGTGCAATTGGCACTGCCGCTGCGTCATGCACGGGAGTTGCTGGGCCGGGAGATCAATCCGACCGTCTACACGCCAGTGGAATTCGCGAAGAAACGGGCGGCCAAAGATCATTTCCTGACGCGGGTGTTGGACAAGCCCAAGCTGTTTGTGTTAGGCAATAGGAATGAGTTGGGCGAAGCTGCTGGCTGACCATCGCGTGACCCGCGTGCCACCGAGCAAGGCGGAGCTGGATAATCTGCGCTCGATTGTGACCCGCAGCCTCAAAGACGTGACGGCGGCGGGTCTTTCGGCGGATGCGCGATTCATCATGGCATACGATGCCGGGCGGACCTTGTCCTTGATTATCGTGCGTGCAGCAGGCTACCGCCCCAGGTCGGTCGGCGCGAGGATGCGAATAGAAACATCACTGATTCTCAATTTCCGCCATGTGACAGGGGGCAGCGCCGCCTATTTCCATTTGCCGGTTTCGTCGCCGGCCGTTTAGTCCGAATTCTTCGGCGGGGGGGCGCTCGGCAGTGAGCAGCGTTGTCCGCCTTCTTCTGTCCAAGGATCGTGGCCGGCCGTTCAAACATTGCTGGTCAATCGGCTTCGCGGCCCTGCTTCTGCCAAAACTCCAGGCCGCTCGCCGCCGACATGAGCGTGGCTCGCTCGGCTTCGTGCGACACCTTGCCCAGAAAAAACGGGCGGCGCAGGACTCGTCGAAGCTCGCGGCCACGGATGCGGACAAATTCATCGCGGAATTTCCCAAAGGGATGTTCGTGCACCGGGGCGTTGGTGGCGATTCCGCCGTGGACTTGGTGAAACGAGGCTTCGCCCAGCAGAACGACGTAGCTCAGTTCCTCCCGGCTCACGGCGTTGGCGAAGAAATCGAGATTGACGAGTCCGCCCCCCGGGGATTGAAACCGCTGATCGAATCCCCCCAGGTCGAAAAACGCCTGCTTGCCCATCGCAAAGCAGTTGCTCTCCAAGAGGCATCCGAACCAGCCGTAACTGTCGTCGGGGAATGCGTCCGCGATCGTGAACAGGCGGTATCCGTTGCTGCGCCACTGGCTTTGCTCCAGCAGGCGGTCCTCGACGTCCTGATTGTATCCTTCGGCGACCGAGATGTTTTGCACGTTGGGTCCCAAATGCATGGCCACGGTGGCCACGAACGGCGAGGCGAACAGGGCAAAAGCGCGATCCGTCAATGACAGAATCCCTGGTGAAAGAATGTGCGCCCCATCGAGCATGACCATGAGCCGATCGCCTTGGGCGTGGCGGCACGCCTCGTTGATCGCTTGCACCGGCGAGGGCGACTGGGTGGCGAAGAACCGATACTTGAATTGCGGTCCCCACGCCGACACCTCCGCCTCCGATAGCGGCTGGCTCGAGCCGTTGTCCACCGCGATCACTTCATATTCAAGATTGTCGATGTTTTTTTGATACCCTCGGCTCAGCGAAAAAAGGGAGTTGCGGGCCTCGCGCCGCATGTTGAAGAAATTGATGATGACCGACAGCATCGAGTTCCGTTGCCAGTCCGATGGTATCGCAAAAGGGCAAGATGGAAAGGGAGACATCTACCAGGCGGGCCACCGCTGCCTATTTCCATTGGCCCGTTCCGTCGCCGGCCGTCTAGTCCGATTTCTTCGGCGGCGGCTGGGCGCCTGGCGCCCTCCAGGATTGCATCAATGTCAAATGAAAGCTTACCCATTGTCTGGCCGGTGCATATGCGATCCCGCCTGGCAAGGAACCGGCCTTACGCGCCGACACTGCAAAGGTCGACATTTACCTTGACCGGCCAATTGCCGACGGGATAATAGGTTAGGATGGCAAAGTTCCGGATTGACAAAATCGGAGAACTTGCCCGCCAGTTGTCCTTTACCCCACAAGAGACCAGACTGGCGCAAATCTCGTCCGCAGAAGAACTTCTGATCGAAATCGATCCCGCCAAAGCCTACCCGCTGGACTTCGTTATCTATCGCATCACCGGCTACCGCCCCAAGCGGGTGGATCAGGCCCTGCTGGCGGGGCTGGCCTTGCAGCACGATCTGGGTCTGCTGATCGAGCAGGTCAGCCAGACCCTGGCCCTGCGGCAGGATGGCCAGAATCAGCCCGTGCTGAGCATCGACGAGGTCACAGAGCGGTTCAACGTCACCAGCAAGACCATTCAGCGATGGCGTCGCCGCGGGTTGGCAGCGCGATTGTTCATCTTCCCGGACGGCAAGCGCCGCGTCGGGTTCTTGCTTTCCACGGTCGAACGATTCCTCGCCATCCATCGCGATCAGGTCCTGCGGGTTGGCAATTTCTCGCAGGTGTCGGACCGGGAGAAATCGGAGATTCTGCGGCGGGCCAGGCGACTGGCGGAGACTCGCTGCTGCCCGGACGAGATCGCCCGGCGGATTGCCCGCCGCCTGGACCGCTCGCCCCTGACCATCGCCCACATCATCAAGGACCACGACCGCGCCAATCCGCAGGCGGCGATTCTTCCCCTGGCCGCCCAGCCGATTGGCCAGGAGCAGCGCCAGGAGATTTTCGAGTCCTTCCGCCGCGGGATCGGCGTCACGATGCTGGCCGAGCAACTCGGCCGCCCGCGAGCGCAGGTGTATCGCGTCATCCTGGAAGAGCGTCTGGCTCGGCTGCTGCGTCGGCGCGTGCGATTCATTGACGATCCGCTGTATCACCAGAGCGACGCCGCGGCCGTCGTCGAGCAGATCGTCGCCCAGCCGCAGATTCAACCCGCCCCCAAGGTCGAGGAATCGCGCATTCCGCGCGACTTGCCGCCGTATTTGCAGGACCTGTACCGCACGCCCCTGCTCTCGCCGTCCCAGGAACGCTCGCTGTTCTTGAAGCTGAATTTCCACAAGTTCCAATTCGTGGCCGTGCGGCGGAGGCTTGATCCCGCCCTGGCCGGCGCGCGGGACGTAAGTCTGTTGGAAACCTATCGCCGCCGGATCGTGCACACGCGCAACCAGATCGTGCGTGCGAACCTGCGTCTGGTGGTCAGCGTCGCCCGCAAGCACCTGCGGCCGGGCTTATCCCTGATGGAGCTGATCAGCGACGGCAACCTGACGCTGATGCGCGCCGTCGATTCGTTCGATTTGCACAAGGGCAACCGTTTCAGCACGTACGCGACCTTGGCTCTGATGAAGGGCTTTGCCCGCAGCGTGGGCCAGATGCAGTCCGCCGGGCGCGACGCCGTGCACAGTGAACTGATCCTGGAAACGGTGGCCGATCGTCGCGGCCTACCCGACGCCCAGCGCCTGCTGGACCGCGACCATCTCGGCCAGCTTCTCTCCCGCCTGGACGCGCGCGAGCGGCACATCATCTCAGCACATTACGGCCTGCGCGACGGCTCGCCGGCCACCTACGAGCAGGTCGGCTCGCGTCTAGGTCTATCCAAACAGCGTGTCCGCCAGATCGAGCAAGCCGCCCTGGCCAAGCTCCGCGCGGGGATTTAGGTCGCGGCGGACGGCGGAGCGGGGGCATCCGCCGCTTTAAGCGCCTAACTGTCGGGCCGCCCCATTGGTCGGCAGGATTTTTGGTCCCTGACGGCGCAGCAGGTTTAGTCCCGCTCGCACCAACTCGCCGCGGCTGTGCACGTCCAGCTTGCGGTGAAGCATGGAAATATAATTGTGAACCGTGGCCTGGCTCAGCGACAACTTTGCCGCCGCTTCTTTTTCGATGTAACCCTCGCAGAGTAATCCTAAAACCGCTTGCTGGCGGGGTCCCAGATGGCTCAGGGCGCGAGCTCCTCTTTTCCGAATCCTGGCCAACTCCATATGCGCCAGTCGGACGATCGCGCTGTGGCGGGCGTCGAACGGCCGGCTCTTCAATGCACGGCCGAATCCGAAGCCCTCGGAATATTGTCCATCCGGCGCCATCACCTGGGAATAGAGGATATCCTCCATCCCGAGCGGGCGGCGGAATTCGTTGAAATAGGCCGAGCCATACCATTGTCGGTCGGTGCACAGTTGTTCACGTCGGCGGACAAAATTACGCGCGCCCAAGGCCGTTAAAGCGGGCGTATTGGGGTCGGGGGTAATATCTCCCGTCTGTAAAAACCGATTCCATTGACTGATCTGAGCGGCGTCAGCGCCGATCCACAACATGAGCGGAAAATTAGCGTCCGTCGGATCCAGCGGTCGCCGCATCACGCAGGCTAGAACCATCCCGCCGTTGTCGATCAACTTCAGCAAGCCCGATCCGAAATGCTGCCGCCAGGCGTAGGCGTCGTGTCCCAGTTCCACCGTCTCGGCCACCAGCCGCATGACCCGAATGACATCCCTTAACCTGACGCTTGTTGAATGCGACATGCGAACCTCCCCTTTGTTCCCATTAACCAGTTGTTCTCTAAACATGATCTGTTTAGATCAATTGCCAAAATATGGGAAGGCCGCAAATACTACGTGTGTCGTACAGGGGTGCATCCACGCGACTGGCGCCCAAGCCGCCGGGGCGTCGCTTTTTCGGGGTGGATCAGCCCCGTTGGCCGCTACGGCTTGACGGGCCGAGACTTACGGCTTGACGGGGCCAGACGTGCCCAGGCACGTTCGTGGCCGGCGGTGTCCCTGGTGGCCGCTCGCTTGCCGGATTCCTCCACCGGCAGGCGGGTGCGCTGCCTCAACGCTTCGATTGGAATCTTTCGGTTGGGAGGACATTCATGCTTGCCCAATGCCTGGTCAAAACAACCGACTTCACTTGTCGCGTCCCGCTCGCCGCTGGGCGGCCGATCGATCCGATTTCCCTTCCGGGGGTTTCCATGAAGCGAGGCAGAAATTCCACCAAGAACAAGCCGGCGCCCGTGCCATCCATCCTCTCCGGCCAATGGGCGGTCCTGGTCCGCGCCCTGAATCTCTCCGCCCGGCAAGCCAAGATCGTCGACTTGATACTTCAAGGCAAAAAAGACAAAGAAATCGCCAAGGAATTGGGTTTAAGCAAATACACGATTCGAACGTACCTGAACCGGATTTTCAGCCGGCTTGAAGTGACCGATCGCCTCGGCCTTGTGGTCAAAGTCTTCGCCCGCTGCCGGGAGAACTGCGCCCAGGCGGGCTGTCCCTACAAAGTGTGACACCATAAATGGCGGCTTGTCGTGTGATGATTGCAGTAGCTATAATTCGCACAGGGTTCAGATTTTCTCCGGGAAATCTTGGGCGTCCCTTTTTTTGGCTCGGCAGGACAGGCTGCGCGCGACGCGCGTTGGGCGAACGTCGTCTGGGTTAGATGCCTGTCCATATGGCGGCAGATTCTTCACAGAATCGAAAGGAGTACCGGCCATGGCTACGCTTCAACAGGATAACCGGTTTCTTGCACGAGCCATCGACTTGGTGCGTAAGGCAGGCGAAAAACTGGCTGGGGCATGGGTTCTCGGTGAAGCAGGCCGCTACCAGATTAGGCAGTGCCTGAGTCTTCTCACCCAAGCGATGCATGGTTTGCGGCGCGATGAACCTTCGTATCGAGCCCTGAACAAGGCGAACCATCATATAGAATGTGTTCTTCGCCATTTCCCCCACGCGAATCCCTACAACTTGGGGTGGGCGACCCAGAATATTGACGAGGCGCTGCAGGCACTTCATGGATGTACCCAGAGCGGTCCCCGTAAAATATCCGCCGTAGACATGAAGCCCAACCGTGCCGCCTGGCTCAAAGGTCCGCCGGCTGCCTGCAATCTGCCCCCTGCGATGCCCGCCGGCCGAGCCTGGCGCTTCGTCCTTCTGGGCGCTCCCGGCGCCGGCAAAGGCACCCACGCCGAATTGCTCTCCGACCACCTGGGTGCCTGCCATCTGTCGACCCGCAACATCTTCCGCGCCGCCAAGCATGCCTGCAATTGCAGTCTCTCCCCCGCCATGACCGTCGCGCTCGAGGCCATGCGCCGCGGCGAACTCGTCTGCGACGACACCGTCCTGGACATCCTCCGCGAACGCGCCGCCTGCCTGCGCTGCCACGTCGGTTTCCTCCTCGACGGATTCCCTCGCACCGTCGCCCAAGCCCAAGCCCTGCAGCAGCTTCTCAACGAGCAGTCCCTCACCCTCCACGGCGTCATCAGCTACGAGATTCCCGTCCCGCAGATCATCGCCCGCCTCAGCGGCCGCCGAACCTGCACCAACTGCAAGGCCCTCTTCCACGTCACCGCGCGCCCGTCCAAGGTCCCAGGTGCCTGCGACCAATGTGGCGGCAAATTGATCCAACGTGACAACGACCGCCCCGAATCCATCCGCGTCCGCACGGAGGCGTACCAGAAGAGCACCGCTCCCCTGATCGACTTTTATGCGAGCTCCGGCCTGCTGATCCCCATATCCGCCGATGGTAATTCCGAGGAGATTTTGCGGCGTACGCTCACCGCCCTGCGTCGCCTGATCCCCGCTGGCGGCGATGAGGCCCGGCCAAGATAATGACTGCCATCTCAGGCCGACGGATTCACACGCTGGCTCAAAACGCGCTTGAGCACTTTCCCCGTCGAGGATCGCGGCAAATCCTTCTCGATGAAAATCTCGCGGGGGATTTTCCACTGCACCAGGTTTTGATCCCGGCAGAAATCACGCAGTTGATCCGCGCTGGCGCCCTGGCCTTCGCGCAATGCGACAAACGCGACCACGACTTCGCCGCGGGTGGGGTCTTTCTTGCCCACGGCGGCGGCCTCGGCCACGGCCTCGTGACGCAATAAAACCTCCTCGATCTCCCGCGGCGCGGCCTTCTCGCCGGCCACGATGATCAGCTCCTTCTTGCGGCCGGTGATGTAGAGGAAGCCATCCGCGTCGAGTTGGCCCAGATCGCCGGTCTTGAAATAGCCGTCGCCCGTCATGGCGGCCGCGGTTTCGGCGGGCAGCTTGTAATAGCCCTTGGTGACCATTTTTCCCTTGAGCCAGACTTCGCCATTTTGGCCGGCGGGGAGGGTGTTGCCCTGGTCATCGGCGATCTTCACTTGCACCCCGGGCACCGGCCGGCCCACGCTGCCGGGGCGGGCGGCCTGGGGCGTGTTGAGGGAAACCACCGGGCTGGTTTCGGTCAGGCCGTAGCCTTCGTAGAGGGTGACGCCAAATCGCCGCAGGTATTGCTCGGCCAGGGCGGCGGGCAGCGGCTCGCCCCCGCAGATCAGGGCGTAGATGGATTTGAAATCGTCCGCCGCGGCGTTCTTCAGATGCGCCATGGCGGCGAACATGCTCGGAATTGCAAAGACCAGGGCGACCGACTGATCGCGGATGGCGTTCAGCGCGGCGGTGGGGTTGAAACGCGCCATGTAAATCACCGGGGCCGCCAGTTGGATGGGGGCGAGCATCATCGCCGTCATGCCGAAGGCGTGGAACAGGGGGATCACGCCGAGGAATTTGTGCTTGTGCTGCAACTGGGCGTGTTCGATGCACGCATCCACGTCGCTTTGCAGGTTCTGGTAACTCAGCACGACGCCTTTGGGCAGGCCGCTGGTGCCGCTGGTGTAAATCAGCACCGCCCGGTCGTCGGCGGATTTGGGCGGCATTGGCGGGGGGGCCGACGGCGGGGCGGTGGACGCTTGCGACACGTCGATGATCTTGAGCGCGATTCCCTTGAGGCGGGCGCTGAGCTGGGGAATGCTCAGGATCGTGTCGATGCCGCTGTCGGCGATGACGTGGCCGATCTCCCGCTCGCCCAAAAGAAAATTGATGGGCACCACGCTCTTGCCAGCCAGCAGCGTTCCGTAGAAACTCGCGACGTACCCAAAGCCCGCCGGCAGCATCAGGCCGACGTTGTCCCGGTGGGTGATGGCGCTCAGGTGGGCGGCGATCGCGGCGGCCGCGCCGGCCAGTTGCCGGTACGTGTAGCTGCCGGCGTCGTCCTGGATTGCCATGTCGTCGGGCGTTTGCTGCGCGTGGGCCAGGAGCGGTTCCACCAGCATGATGGATTCACTATATCGGTTGGAGGCACGGATGCGAATACGTTTCATGATTAGCGGCGTTTGGCTGCTGGCGGCGGGGTGGCTGGCGATGTCCGGCGGTTGTGCCGGCAATCCACAATCGCGACAGACGCTCAATGAGTGCGAGGGGGCTTTGGAGGCGGCGGACCAGGCCGCCAACCGCCTCGATTTTGCCGCGGCCGCCCAGCAATATGACCGGGCGATCATGGCTGCGGATCAGGTGGTGGCGGCGGGTGTCGCGGCCGATCAGGCCGAGGCGCATTTCCTGCACGGCCGGGCCATCGAGGATCGGCGCAAGCCGGACGCCGCCGCCACCGCCGCCGACCTGGCCGCCGCCCGCCACGACTACGCCCTGGCCCTGAGCGAAAAGCCCTCCCTGCCGCTGGAAGCGCGCCTGCACGGCCAGCTCGCCAACGTCGCCTATTTCCAGGAAGATTTTGCCACCGCCCTGCAGCAATGGACGCTCGCCTACGCCCAGCTCGAAGATCCGCAGTCGAAACCGTGGGTGCTGTACCGCATGGGGCTATGCCAGCAGCGGCTGGGTCGATTTGCCGATGCCGACCGAACCTTCGTCATGGTTCAGGAGCAGTATCCCGGCACGGAAGTGGCCGCGCGGGCCAAGGCACACCAGGGCGTGCGCGGTTTCTACGTGCAGGTGGGCGCCTTCTCGCAGGCGGAGGACGTTGCCAAAGCCGCCGCCGCCGTCACCGCCGCCGGTTCCATCCCGCAGCAAGCCGAGGAAAAAGGCCTGACGATCGTCCGCACCAGCGGCGTTCCGTCGTACGCCCTGGCCGTGGCCCTGCGATCGAAACTGGCGGCACATTATCCCGATGCGCGGATCATGCCGTAGGGGCGAAGAGGGGGAGAGGGGGAGACGGGGAGAGGGGGAGCGCCAGGGGCCGAGAGATCGGAGATGCACTGATTGCGAGTTCCACCAATAGCGCGTTCGTGGTAGATCAAGCCGGAGAAATCCCGCGATGAAACGACCCTACGTCATTTGTCACATGTGCACAACGATCGACGCCAAAGTTCTGGGCGATCGCTGGAGCAAGCTGCCGGGCGGGAAAGCGGGCGGCAACCTGTTCGAGACGACCGCTGCCCGCTTCGGAATCGATGCATGGCTTGTCGGCACGACCACGATGAAGGAGTTCTCCGGACGCGCGGCAAAGCTCCGCCCCCCTCCAGCGCCGGTCCGCCCCGGCGATTTCGTCGCCAACCCGAAAGCCAAGAGTTTTGCGATCGGCATCGACGCCAAGGGTGTGTTGCGGTTCCAGAGCGGCGACGTCGACGGCGACCACGTCGTGCTGCTGATCACCGAGCGAGTCAGCGACGCCTACCGCGCCCACCTGCGCAAAGCAGGCGTTTCTTACCTGCTCTGCGGCCCCACCCGCGTCGACCTGCCCCGCGCTATGAACAAGCTGTACACAACGCTCGGCCTGCGCAAACTGATGCTCGAAGGCGGCGGCAGACTCAACGGCTCCATGCTGCAAGCGGGATTGGTGGACGAGATCAGCCAGGTCGTTTTGCCGATCGTGGACGGCGGCGGCCCCGGCGTAACCGGCTTCTTCGATCCCCCCGGCAGGCCGCCGCGATCGGCCGCGGCAAGCCTGCGCTTGCTTGGCCACGAATCGCTCAAGGGCGGAGCGCACTGGTTTCGTTATCGCGTCCGACGCTAGGCGGCCAACACGCCGGCGCTAAATCGCTTGGCACGCGTCCTTCCAGGGCGGGCAGGAGCAGACTAGGTTGCGATCGCCGTAGGGGGTGTTGATTCTTCCCACGGCTGGTCAGAATTTGTAGTGCCGCAACCATGGCGCCGCATGCGCGGGTTATGCCGTGAAGCCACCAAACGTGAACCGTGAAGACGTGAACGGCAGAGTCTGAGAATCAGGTGATGTCCCCGTTCCGGGTTCCCGTTCCGGCTCCCGTTCCTTAGCTTGTCAGCGGTCGTACCATCTCCAGAGATTGCCGGGACCCCTGAGTCCCAAATCCTCTTTGCCTGGAAGACGCAGCCACGAGCCTTCAGGTAAGCTCCCGAACTGATTCTTGGGAACGATGTGGGTAAAACCTTCAGGGCTCTTGACCGAAATAATATACCCTTTTTGAGAGGAGTTTCGGGTTTCGCCGTCCTGGCCTTCAATAAACGTCGTTAAGGTGCGCAACTCGTACAAATAGTCGCCATTCCACGGAGTATGCGGCACTTCTACAAGATAAGGCCCCTTCCAACTGGCCGATCTGGATCCCAGGTCCGGCAAAGTAGACAAGGCACGGATCCCTTGTTCGGATCCTGGAAACTCGCCGAGGTCTGTCTTGTAGCTAAGTAATGCCTTTGACAACATTTCGATATCTGCGTCCATTTTCCGCGTTGCCGCCTCTGCGTCGACGGTTGGCAACACCTTGCTTGGCATAATTTGATTCCCGGGCCCTGGCTGACATCCTGTGCCCGCGAGAATCAAAATTACCAACGCCATACATTTTGAAATCTGCATATTCATGGTCAATCGTCCCTTCTTGTCCTGGCTCGCCGAAAGCAGGGCCACGTGAGATGTAGTCAATGGTGTAATAGTAAATCTCCTCTTAAAACTCTGCAATATTGCGCGTGGCGAACTTCGCTCGGAAATCAGTGCGAAGTCCGGCGTGCGATTTGGGATTCCACGTGCGGGTCGAATGGGGACATCACTGATATTCCGAAGCGGGCGCAATTCCGCCGCGGCATTTTGTGATCGGTCAACGATCTGCCCAATACAATCGTGATTATCTTGTCGGGGGCCACGTTCACCTACAACCAGAACAGGAACCAGATGAGCCAGTGGGCGTCGCCGACGTCATTTTACACCGCCTCTTGGACGGAACTGCTGACTGATCATCGCGCACACGAGGTTTGAAGACGCCGGCGCTAAATCATTTGACCCGCGTCGTTCCAGGGCGGGCAGGAGCAGACTAGGTTGCGGTCGCCGTAGGGGTTGTCAATTCTTCCGGTGGCCGGCCAGAACTTGTATTGGCGCAGCCAGGGAGCGGGATACGCGGCTTGCTGGCGGGAATACGGGTGCTTCCAATCGTCTGAAGCGATGGCCGCCACCGTGTGCGGGGCGTTTTTCAGGACGTTGTCGGCGCGGTCGGATTTTCCATCTTCGATGTCGCGGATTTCCCGGCGGATGCAAATCATCGCGTCGCAGAAGCGGTCCAGCTCGGACTTGGATTCGCTCTCGGTCGGCTCGATCATGAGTGTGCCGGCCTCGGGCCAGGACATCGTCGGGGCGTGAAAGCCGTAATCCATCAGACGCTTGGCGATGTCTTCCACCTTCACGCCGCTGGTGGATTCGAATTGCCGGCAGTCGATGATGAACTCGTGGGCGCAGCGGCCGTTTTTCCCCTTAAAGACGATCGGGTAATGCGGTTCCAGACGCTTGGCCATGTAATTGGCGTTGAGGATGGCGATCTCGGTGGCGGTTTTGAGTCCGGCATCGCCCATCAGGGCGATGTAAACGTATGAGATGGGCAAAATGGCGGCGCTGCCGAAGGGCGCGGCGGCGATGGGGCCGATGGCGTCCGCTCCGCCGCCGGGCAGATACGCGGCAAGGTGCTGGGCGACGGCGATCGGTCCGACGCCCGGGCCGCCGCCGCCGTGCGGTATGCAGAACGTCTTGTGCAGGTTCAGGTGGCACACGTCGGCGCCGACGTCGCCCGGGCGGCATAGGCCGACCATCGCGTTCATGTTGGCCCCGTCCAAATAGACCTGGCCGCCGTGCTCGTGAACGATATTGCAGATTTCGCGCACGCCCTGCTCGAAGACGCCGTGCGTGGATGGATAGGTGAGCATGATCGCCGCCAGATCGTCGCGGTATTGGCCGGCCTTGGCGGAAAGGTCGGCTAGGTCCACGTCCCCGCGGCTGTCGCAGGCGACGGGCACGACTCTCAGGCCGGCGCTGACGGCGCTGGCGGGATTGGTGCCGTGGGCGGAAGCGGGGATCAGGCAGATGTTTCGTCGGCCCTGGCCGCGATGCTCGTGATAGGCGCGGATGGTCAAAAGCCCGGCGTATTCGCCCTGCGAGCCGGCGTTGGGCTGCAGCGACACCGCGGCCAATCCCGTGATTTTCGCCAGCCAGCTCGCCAGCGTCCGGAACATCCGGGCGTATCCGCGCCACTGCTCCGGCGGGGCGAACGGGTGAATGGCCGCGAACTGTGGCCAGGTGATCGGCAGCATCTCGCTGGTGCCGTTGAGTTTCATCGTGCATGAGCCCAGCGGAATCATGGACTGGGCTAGGGACAGGTCCCGGCTCATCAGGCGGTAGATGTACCGCAGCATTTCCGTTTCGCTGTGGTAGCTGTTGAAGACCGGGTGCGTCAGATACGCAGTTGTCCGTGCCAGATTCGCCGGGTATTGGCCGGCGCTGGAGGCAAGTTGATCCACGTTGATGTGGATCGTCGCTCCGCCGGCGAACGATTGAATGAGCGCTTCGACGTCGTTGCGCGTGGTGGTTTCATCCAGCGAGATGCCGATGCTGCCGTCGTCGAAATCGCGCAGGTTGTATCCGCTGGCGCGTGCCGCGGCGATGACGGATGCAGCCTCCAGGCCGCGCGGGCGGACGCGGAGGGTGTCGAACATCACCGCGTGGGGAATCTCGTGTCCCAGTTTCCGCAATCCCGCGGCCAGCGCCGCTGTCAAACCGCGCACGCGCTCGGCGATGCGTTTCAACCCGTCCGGCCCGTGATAAACCGCGTACATGCTCGCCATGATGGCCAGGAGCACCTGGGCCGTGCAGATGTTGCTGGTGGCCTTGTCGCGGCGGATGTGCTGCTCGCGCGTTTGAATGGCCAGTCGCAGCGCCGGTTGTCCCGCCGAATCCTTGGAGACGCCGACCAATCGCCCGGGCATTTTGCGCACGAACTGGTTTTGCGTCGCCAGGTACGCCGCGTGCGGCCCGCCCAGTCCCATGGGCACGCCGAAGCGCTGGGTCGAGCCGACGGCGATGTCCGCGCCGAATTCACCCGGGGCCTTCAGCAGCGTCAGCGCCAAAAGGTCGGCCGCCATCACAACCAGCGTCCCGGCCGCGTGGGCCGCCTCGATCACCGGCGTGTAATCCACCACCGACCCATCCGTGGTTGGATACTGGAGCAGAATCCCGCAGTATTTCCGGCCGGAAAAATCGATCCGCGCGCTCGAGCCGACGACGCATTCGATTCCCAGGGCCTTGGCCCGCGCTTTCACCACGGCGATGGTTTGCGGATGGCAATCCTCCGCGACGAAAAACTGGCCGCGCTGCTGCTCGGCGATGTGCCAGCACATCGCCATGGCCTCGGCGGCGGCGGTGGCCTCATCCAACAGCGACGCGTTGGCCAGGGGCAGGGCGGTCAGGTCGGCCACCATCGTCTGAAAATTCAGCAGCGCCTCCAATCTGCCCTGCGAAATCTCCGCCTGGTACGGCGTGTACTGCGTGTACCACCCGGGATTCTCCAGGATGTTGCGCCCAATCACCGGCGGCGTGATCGTGCCATAGTATCCCATCCCGATGCAGCTTCGCAGGACGACGTTTTGACCGGCCAAGCCGCGCAGTTCTTCGATGATTTCGTGCTCGCCGCGGGGCTGTCCGATGCCCAGAGCGCCGTTGAATCGGATGGATTGGGGGATGGTTTGATCGATCAATTCATCCAGCGAAGCGGCGCCGATGACGCCGAGCATTTGCAACACATCGCCGTCGGTGGGGCCGATGTGACGGTGGACAAACGTATCGGAGGGGGCAAGTTTTGATGTCATTGGGGATATTTCTGACTGCCGCGCTCGCTGATTTCGATCCTAATCCTACTCGTAATCTTAATTTTGATCTTGTTCTTACTCTTAATCGTAATCCTAATCTTAATCCTAATGTCCGATCTTCTTGAGATACTCCTCGGCCGAGAGCAGTTTTTCCACATCGCCCGGTCCCGCGACCTGCACCTTGATCATCCATCCGCGCTCATACGGATCGGCGTTGACCAGGCCGGGATTGCCGGCCAGTTCCGCGTTGATTGCCGTGACGCTGCCGCTGACGCCGCTGAGCAGGTCCGCGGTAGCTTTGACCGATTCGATTTCACCGAAGGCGGCGCCGGCCCGCAGGGTCTGGCCGACCTCAGGCAGTTTCACGTAGGTGATGTCCGTCAGCTCGTCGGCGGCGAACTGCGTGATGCCGATGACGACCAGCTTGTCCTCGGGCTTGTGCCACTCGTGGGTCTGCAAATAACGGCGATCTTGGGGAACGGGCATACGGAATCCTATTCTTGAGGTTTTCGATAAAAGGGCAACGGGACGATTTTGGCTGCGACGGGCGCGCCGCGCAGATCCACCTGCACGTCCGCAGCGGCGGCGGCATGGGCGGCTTCCACGTACGCCATGGCAATGCTCTTGTGCAGCGTGGGGCTGAAGGTCCCGCTGCTCACCTGACCGATGGCCGCGCCGTCCCGTTGCACCGCCGAGCCCTGACGCGCGATGCGCGGGCCTTGCAGCTCGAGCCCGACCAGTTTTTTCGCTGGTCCGCGCTGAACAACCGCGCGCAGCGCCTCTGCCCCCAGAAAATCCTTTTTCAAATCGACGGCCCAGTCCAGCCCCGCGGAAATCGGATCGATGTTTTCGCTCAATTCGTGCCCGTACAGCGGCATGGCCGCTTCCAGGCGCAGCGTGTCGCGGGAACCCAGCCCGGCGGGCTGGATCACCGAATCGGGCTGGTGCATCTCCTCGGCCATCGACTTCACCGCCGACGCCGCCGCCTGCGCCGAAACGATCATCTCCACGCCATCCTCGCCGCTGTATCCGCTGCGAAAGACGGTGAACCGGTTCATCATGTGCGTCCCGCTTTCAAACCCCCAGCGCGGGATGGACTTTAGATCGATCGCCAAGGTATCGCTCAGGATTTCGATGACGCGCGGGCCCTGGACCGCCACCATCGCGGTGGATTGCGTCCGATCGGCGATCTCGACGGCAAATCCGCCGCCGTCGCGAACGGAGGCAAGGTGCTTGACGATTTTTTCCCGGTTGGAGGCGTTGCAGACGATCAGCCAGTGCTTGGCATCCTTGGAGACGATCACGTCGTCCAGCACGCCGCCGGCTTCGTTGCAGATCAAGCTGTAGCGGCTCTGCCCGATGCGTTGCTTGGCGACGTTGCGACTCAGCACGCGGTCCAGAAACGCCGGGGCGTCTTTCCCGCTGACATAAAGCCGCCCCATGTGACTGACGTCGAACAACGATCCGCTGCTGCGTGTGTGCTGGTGCTCCTGGACGATGCCGCGATACAGCAGGGGCATTTCCCATCCGGCAAATTCGACCATTTTCGCGCCGAAGGAGACGTGAAATTCGTAAAGCGGCGTACGCAGCAGCATGAACCGGCGAAAGGTAGTCCCCGGGTCCAGCCGGGTCAAGAAATCCGTTCTCTCCTGCCCGCGGTCCACTTGGGCATCTAAGATAATGTGATGAGAGCCATCAATCCGGCAACGGAAGAGACGGTCGCCGAATATCCCGAGCATACCTGGCCGCAGATCGAGCAGGCGTGCGCGGCGACGCGGTCGGCCTTTGCCCTGTGGCGCAACACGCCGCTCGAGCAGCGCTGCCGCTTGATGCGCCAAGCGGCGGCACTCCTGAGGCAAAGGCGAAGCGAGTTGGCCAAACTGATGACCTGCGAAATGGGCAAGCCGATCACCGCCGGGGAGGCGGAGGTGGATAAGTGCGCCGCGGCCTGCGATTACTTCGCCCAAAATGCCACGAAGTTTCTCGCGCCGCTGGAAATCGCCTCGGACGCCTCGCGCAGCTACGTGCGGTTTGAGCCGCTGGGGCCGATCCTGGCGATCATGCCCTGGAATTTTCCCCTGTGGCAGGTGTTTCGATTCGCCGCCGCGGCGCTGGTGGCGGGCAACGTGGTGCTGCTGAAGCACGCCCCCAACGTCCCCGGCTGCGCCCTGGCCATCGAACGATTGGCGGCCGAGGCGGGATTCCCCCGCGGTGTCTTGGCGGCGCTGCTCGTATCCGACAATGCCGTCGCGGAACAAATCGTTTCTCATCCGGCGATTGCCGCGGTGACGCTCACGGGCAGCGAGCGCGCCGGCTCGGCCGTGGCCGCCGCGGCCGGAAGAGCGCTGAAGAAAACCGTCATGGAGCTGGGTGGGTCCGATCCGTTCATCGTGCTGGCCGACGCCGATGTTCCATCCGTGGCCGCCGCCGCGGCCCAGGCCCGCTGCATCAACAACGGACAGAGCTGCATCGCCGCCAAGCGGTTCATCGTTGAGGCACCGATCGCCGAGGAATTTGAATCGGCCCTGGCCGCGGCGATGTCCGCCATGAAGGTCGGCGATCCCCTGGATCGCGCCACGCAGATCGGCCCGCTGGCGCGATTGGATTTGCTGGAGAATCTGCACCGCCAAGTGCAAACCAGTATCGACCAGGGGGCGCGTCTCCTGTGCGGCGGGCGCAGGCTCCCGGGTAAGGGATTCTTTTACCAGCCCACCGTTTTGGCCGATGTACATCCAGGGATGGCCGCATTCGACGAGGAGACCTTCGGTCCTGTTGCCGCGGTCACGCGCGCCGTCGACGTGGACGACGCGATACATCTGGCCAACGAATCGCGCTACGGCTTGGGCGTCAGCCTCTGGACGAAGAACGTCGATCGCGCCCAAGCGCTGGCCGCGCGTTTGGACGGCGGCTGTGTTTTCATCAACGGCATGGTGCAATCCGATCCACGGTTGCCGTTTGGCGGGATCAAAAGCAGCGGGTGGGGCCGGGAACTGTCGGAGTTTGGCATGCGCGAATTCGTGAACATTAAGACGGTATGGGTGCGTTAAGAGGCGCAGGTCGGGATTAACGTTGCGGGAGTGGAAATGGATCGTCGCGTTGCCTTAGAATTCGGCCGCTTTAACGGACATCACATGTATCACAGGGCGATTTGGATTTGGCTGTGCGGGGCGTCATGCCTGGCATTGGTGGCGGTGTGCGGCTGCAATCGTTCGGGCGGTCAAGGCGGCTTTGCCATGCCGCCGCCGAGTGTCACCGCCGCCCCCGTTTCCGTCATGGACGTGCCGGTGTATCTGGACGAGATCGGCAAGACCACGGCCACCGAGGTCGTGACCGTTCGGCCGCAGATATCCGGGAAGCTCACCCAGCAACTGTTCACCGATGGCGCCGATTTGCAGCCCGCCCAGGCGCTGTTCACGATTGATCCGCGTCCGTTCCAGGCGGCGTTGGATTTCGCCCAGGCTTCCCTGGAGCAGAACCGGGCCCAGCTCGCCGATGCCCAGACCAACTTCAATCGCGTCGCCAGTCTGCTGGCGAGCAAGGCGGTGGCCCAGCAGGATTACGACGACAAGAAAAACCTCGTGGCCGTCGCCCAGGCCAACGTCAAATCCGCCGAGGCTTCATTGGAGATCGCCGGACTGAACCTGGAATATTGCTCGATCACCTCTCCCATCGAGGGCCGGGCCGGCCAGGCGTTGGTGGACACGGGCAACGTCGTCAACGCCAATGCCACCGACCTGCTGGTGATTCAGAAGATTTCGCCGATCTACGTGGACTTCACCATCCCCGAAACGGAGCTGGACCGCGTCCGCCAGGACATGGCGCAGGGGTTGCTGAAGGTGCAGACGCACACGCAGGATGATCCGCAGCCGCCGGCCGAGGGAACCGTGCAGTTCCTGGATAATGCCGTGCAGGACGGCACGGGCACCATCAAACTGCGCGCCACGATCCTCAACAAGGACCGTCGCTTCTGGCCCGGGCAGTTTGTGCAAGTGCGTCTGATCCTGGCCACGATTCCCAAGGCGCTGCTCATTCCCGCCGAGGCGGTGCAGGTCGGCCAGCAGGGCCCGTACGTTTTTGTGATTGGCCCCGACGGCAAGGCCGAGCAGCGCGACGTGTCGCCCGGCCAGCGCCAGGGCGACAAGGTGGTCATCACCAAGGGCGTGGTGGCCGGCGAGACCGTCGTGCGCTCGGGCCAGTTGATGGTGATCCCCGGCATGCCGGTGACGGTCCTCAAACCCGCAACGCAGCCCGCCGGCGCCGTAGCGGCCGGAGCCGCTCCATGAATCTTTCCGAGCCGTTCATTCGCCGGCCGGTCATGACCACGTTGCTGACCACGACGTGCGTTCTGTTCGGCTTCCTGGCGTATCGCGCGCTGCCGGTGAACGATCTGCCGGCGGTGGATTACCCGGTGATCACCGTGCAGGTGAACTACCCCGGCGCCACGCCGGAGACGATGGCCGCCAACTGCGCCACGCCCCTGGAAAAACAATTCATGCAGATTCCCGGCCTGCTCGTGGTGACCAGCGCCAGCTCGCAGGGGCACACCGGCTTTACGCTGCAATTTGACTTGTCCAAGAGTCTGGACGGCGCGGCGACGGACGTGCAGGCGGCGATCACGCAAGCCGGCGGCAGTCTCCCCGTCGACCTGCCTTCTCCGCCGACCTTTCAAAAGACCAATCCCAACGACCAGGCGATCATGTACATGGTCCTGGCCAGCAACTCGGTGACCGCCGGCGAGCTGTACAACTACGCCAGCACCCAGGTCGCCCAGCGCATCAGCATTCTCTCGGGCGTCTCGCGCGTGGACGTGTACGGCACCAAGTCGGCGGTGCGCATCAAGGCCGACCCTTCGGCCCTGGCGATCCGCGGCTTGACCATCGACGATCTGGCCACCGCGATCAAGGCCGGCACGGCCTATCAAGGCGCCGGGCAATTCGACGGCCCGCACCGCACCTTCCTGCTCCAGCCCCAGGGCCAGCTCTCCAACGCCGAGCAATACGGCAAGCTGATCGTCGCCATCCACAACAACGCCCCCGTGTATCTGCGCGACGTGGCCCAGGCCGTGGACACGGTGCAGGACGAACGCGTCTCGATGCATTTCTGGTCGCGCGGCGTGCCGGTGCCGACGGCCAACGTGGTGCTGGCGACCTTCCGCCAGGCCGGCTCCAACGCCGTGGCGGTCGCCAAGAGTGTGCGCGATCTGCTTCCGGAAATTCGCCAGCAGCTTCCCACTTCCATGGCCCTGTATCCCGTCTACGACCGCTCGCAATCCATCGTCAACTCCGCGATGGACGTGCAGGTCACGCTGCTGATCGCCTTCGTGCTGGTGGTGCTGGTGATCTACGCGTTTCTGGGCCGCGCCACCGACACCATGATCCCCGTCGTCGCCATGCCCCTGTCGCTGCTGGTCACGGTCATCGTCATGTACGTCCTGGGCTACAGCCTGGACAACCTGTCGCTGATGGCGTTGACGCTGGCCATCGGGTTTTTGGTGGATGACGCGATCGTGTTTGTGGAGAACACCGTCAGCCGCATGGAGCACGGCGAAAGCGCCCTCGAGGCGTCGCTGCACAGCGCCAAGCAGATCAGCTTCACGATTCTGTCGATGACGATTTCGCTGGCTTCGGTGTTCGTGCCCCTGGTCTTCATGCCCGCCCTGGTGGGCCGGATTTTCCGCGAGTTTGCCGTGACGATCATCGTGGCCATCTTCGCCTCGGGGATCATCTCCCTGACCCTGACGCCGATGATGTGCTCGCGCATGCTGGCCCGCCGCGGCAAGGGACAGAAAAAGACCCTCATGGAGCGCATCGCCCGCGCCGTCGTCGACCGCGTCCTGCTGTTTTACAGCCGCTCGCTCTGGTGGTTCTTGAGACACCGCTGGGTCTCGGCGTGCATCTGGTTCATCACCCTGATCGGGACGATCTGGCTGCTGGTCAAGGTTCCCAAGTCATTCTTGCCCATCGGCGACAGCAGCTTCATCCGCGGCGTGCTGATCGCGCAGGAAGGCGCTTCGCCCGAGCAGATGCACAAGTACCAGAACCAGTTGGACGAGATTCTGCATGCCAATCCGGCGGTGCAAACGACCGCCACCCTGACCGGTATTTCGCAGTTCCTGGCTGGCAACCAGGGGTTTGTGCTGGCGTTCCTGAACCCGCCGGACCAGCGCCCGCGGATCGCCTCCGTCGCCGCTAAACTCATGAGCGATGGCCGCCGCATCGTCAACGCCCTGTTGGTCTTGCAGCCCTCGCCGGTGTTGCAGATCAATACGGGGGCCACCGCGAACAATCTTGGCAAGTTCGCCTACGCCTTGTCCGGCATCAATCCCCGGCAAGTCAATGCGGCCGCCCTGGCCCTGCAGGCGAAGATGGGGCAATTCAAATATCACGGCATTCCCGGCTTCGCGACGATCCAGTCCGATCTTTACGTCCACACGCCCAGCCTGGAGATCGAAATGCGCCGCGACGCCGCCTCGACCTACGGCATCTCGGCCACCGCCATCGAAAACGCCATTCGCCAGGCGTATTCCCAGAACTACGTTTACCTCATCAAGAAGCCGGAGGATCAGTTCCAGGTGATTCTGGAAGCCGCCGATGCCGATCGTTCGGTGCCCGGCGATCTGTCGCTCCTGTACGTGCGCACCGACGACGGCACTCGCCTGGTACCCCTGTCGGCCGTCGCCACCTGGCGCGAAATCCTGGGCCCCCAGATCGTCAACCACATCAACCAGTTTTCCTCGGTGACCCTCTTTTTCAACCTGGACCCGCGGGTGCCGATCGGCGCCGCAACGGATTTCATCGACAACGCCGCCAAGCAGATCGTCCCTCCGGGCATTCGCGGCAACCTCCAGGGCGAGGCCAAGGATTTCGCCGACACCATTCACGTCCTGTCGATCCTGATGGTCCTGGCCGTCTTTGTGATGTACGTGATCCTGGGCATTCTTTACGAAAGCTACGTGCATCCGATTACCGTGCTGTCGGCTCTGCCGGTGGCGATGGCGGGGGGCTTGGCGACGCTGTATTTCGGCGGAATGGTCTTACCGGGCGTCGACGCATCGCTCTACGCGTTCATCGGCCTGTTCATGCTCATGGGCATCGTGAAGAAGAACGGCATCATGATGATCGACTTTGCCTTGCAGCGCATGGCCCAGGGCCAGGCCAGCGTCGATGCCATCCATGACGCCAGCATGAACCGCTTCCGCCCGATCATCATGACGACGCTGGCGGCCCTGATGGGCGCGGTGGCGATCGCCGCGGGCTACGGCGCCGACGGCGCTTCGCGGCGCCCGCTGGGCCTGGTCATCGTCGGCGGTCTGATCGTCTCTCAATTCATCACCTTGTACGTCACCCCCGTGGTTTACATGTACCTGGAGCAATTCCAGGAAAAGGTGCTGGACCGCACCACGTTCTTCCATTCCGTGCGGCCAATGTCCGCCAGCGACATCGCCGTGGTCGGCCACGACGTCGAAGGCCCCGACGGCAACGGCGCCGAGCCGGCCGACACCGAGCGGCCGGTCTCGCAACCGGCCGGCCGATAACTCTTGGCTGGCATTGAACCTCGGCCGGGGGAATAATCGTTCTGACTCATGAGAGTGGATACCGCCACGCGACGGTTCTATGCGGAAATCTGGCCGCAAGCCCCGATGGTCCTGCGCGTGGCCAAGATTCTGGTCAAGGATTCGGCCGAGGCCGAGGACCTGGCCCAGGAAACGCTTCTGAAGGCGTTTCGCTTCATCGACGGGCTGGAAGCCGGCAGCGAGGTCCGCAAGTGGCTGCTGGCGATCCTGCGTAACACGCGTACCGACCGCCTGCGAGCCGCCGGACGCCAGGTGCCTCAGACCGGCCTGGAGGGCCTGGACGAGCAGTTGCCCGATTCGCGGCCGCCGGAGGCGGCCGAATCGGCCGATCCGCGGGAAATCCTGGAGGCGTTTTCCGATCAGCAGATGATCGACGCGCTTGGGGCTCTGCCCGAGGAGATCCGCTGGACGCTGCTGCTGGTGGATGTGCAGGGGCTGGATCACGCGGTGGCGGCGGCGGTGCTGGACGTGCCCGTGGGCACCATCAAATCGCGCGCCCACCGCGGCCGCGCCATGTTGCGGCAGGTCTTGCAGCCATCGCGCAGGGAGTCGCAGGTATGAACCAAGACAACCCCCCCATTTCGCCGCAGGATGCCGCCTGGGATGATGCGGTCACGACGCGCCTCGCCCGTCTGCGCTCCATGCCCGTGGATGCCGGCCGCTTGCAGGCCGCCATTGGGCGGCAGATTCCACGCCTGCCGGCGCGTCGCTTGTGGATCGGACCGATGCGCGCGGCGGTGGCGGCGGCGGGCTTGGTCATCCTGGGTCTCTTGATCGTCTTGATCGTCAATTCCTCCGGCACCCCGGTCATGGCCGCTTCGCAGATCGCGCAGTTGCATGAGGACCTTGTTTCCGGCCGCGTGCACTCCGTCCATGTCGATTCGATTGACGCCGCACGCAAAGCCCTGGCCGAGCAGGTCGCGGGGGCCGTTGCGCTGCCCGACGTGCCGAACGATCACGTGATGGCCTGCTGCATGAAATCGGTCAAGGGCCGGCAGATGGCGTGCGTGCTTTTGGACAAGGGCGGCACCCCGGTCACCATGACCGTCGCCAGCGCCGCCGACATGCGCCCGCCCGATGCGCCCAAGGTCGTTCGCGACGGCGCCACCTATTACGTCCAGTCCATCCGTGATCTGAACATGGTCGTCACCCAGCGCCAGGGGCAATGGGTTTGTCTGATCGGCAAGCTGACTGCCGAGCAACTCATGGACGCCGCCAGCCAACTGCATTTCCAATAACATCTCGTTTTTTCGTCCACTGCCGAGCGTTATCCGTCCTTGTGTCACGGGCTTGCGCAGAAGTGGAAATCGCCGCGACGTTGAGGTGTAATGGGGGCTCCGGTAGTATGAGCCCATGTTGCCGGTTGGAACTGGGACCGGCGTTTTTGAAGGGACGGAGCAAACATGAAATTTCGCAAAGGTCTGGTCGGCGTGGCGGCGGCCATGCTGGTCCTGGGGGGCGCGGCGCAGGCGCAGGAAATAGGGGGCCCCGAAAATCCGGAACTGACGCAGCCGGGTGAAGCGCCGCCGCCGGCCGAAACACCTGCGGCCGCTCCCCCCCAGCGCGCTGCGATCATGAACTTGCTGGACCGCGCCAACGTCGCCGGTCCTCTTGACCGCGCGGGATTGAACCTCTACGGCTACGCTGAAGTCGGCTATCTTTACGACTTCACCGCGCCCAGTAATTTGACTCCCCCCAAGACCGCGCCCGGCGATTTCATTTTCTTCCCCGGTCCGTACAAAAATGAGCTTTTCATCGATCAGGTGAACCTGACCCTCGAGCGGGCCATCAATCCCAACGGCGACAACTTCGACTTCGGTTTCAAGATTGCCGGCTCCTTCGGCCGCGACGCGTTCTTCACCCACTCCAACGGCGTGCTCGACCAGGACAACAAGGCCGGCGGCGTCAGCGGCAACGATGAGCAGTTCGACATCCCCGAAGCCTACTTCACCGTCAATTTGCCCGTCGGAAGCGGGCTGCTGATCGAGGCCGGCAAGTTCGCCGACCTGCTGGGCGTGGAAAAGATCAACCCCACCGGCAACGCGCTGTACTCCCACAGCTACCAGTTCAGCTACGCCCTGCCGTTCACGCAGACCGGCGTTTTGGCCAAGTACAAGCTCACCAGCGAAACCAATCCGGACGAATGGACCACCTTCATGGCCGGCATCACCCGCGGCTGGAACCAAACCCTTTACGATGACAACGGCGTGCCCGACGGCCTCTTGCAGTTCAGCCACCATGCCGGCAGCATTACCTGGACGGCTGATCTCCTTTTCGGCCCCGAAGGCTATCTGCCCTATGGCCCTTCGGATAATCACGACATGTGGGTCACGGCCGATGCCATCGTTTCCTGGCAGGTTTCGGACGAGTTGAACCTGACCTTCGACGGCCTGGTGGGCAATTCCGCCCGCCCGACCCCCCTAACGGGTGCCACCACCTGGGCGGGCATCGCCGGCTATGCCGACTACGTCCTGGGCAAGCACGTGACGTTGAACGGTCGGCTGGAGTACTACCACGATGGCCACGGCGTCACGACCGGCATCGGCGGCACCGACCTGAATTACTACGAGGCCACCGCCGGTGTGTCGATCACCCCTCTGCCGGATAATCAGTGGCTGCGGACCTTGGTCCTTCGGCCGGAAGTCCGCCTTGACTGGGCCGACCAGGGCGTCATCGACGGCAGCCGATTCAGCCAACTGACGGCGGCGGTCGACCTGTACTGGAAATTCTAAACCGTTGTATCAACGCCCCTTGCTCTATTTTCCGCGGTTGCCTGCAGGCCCCCCGCGGCCATGTGCAAGGGTCGGAATTCTGTTGGATTGCAAAACGGCAACGGTTAGGATATTTGACGGGAGTATAAGCCGCTCGTTTTGAGGAGGCGCTGTGGCCAGAGTTGTGCGCGCTGCAGTGGGGAACGAGCGACGGTCGGCTCGCATGACCCAGCTTTTTTCGCCGCGAATTTATCGCATGATCCAACGGCGGTGCTCGCCTATGCGCGTGTAGAGCCGAAGCCGCGCGATCCGTCCCGCCGGGCGATCAACCAGCAAGGTGTCTTATGACCAGCAAACGTCTGATGTTGAAGGCAGCCAAGCGTCGTGCCCAAATTCTCCGCCACGCCAGCCGCGTGGTAATGGAAGCCCTGGAGAACCGAATCCTGCTGTCCACCACCCTGCCCAATCCTGTGGTGCCCATCACGCTGCCGATTGAGACGCTGCCTTTGCAGCCCGTCACGGGAACGCCCCTGACCCTTTCGCCGGAGATGATCGACCATGCCTTTGGCTTTGGCAGCATCGGCTTCCAGGATGCCGCCGGCAACATCGTCCGCGGCGACGGCACCGGGCAGACCATCGCCATCGTCGAGCCTTTTGGCAGCTCGACCATCGAAAGCGACTTGGAAGCATTCGACGCCGAGCCCTTCGGCAACCCAAGCTGGAGCATCAGCAACAACGACGGAACCGGCCATTTCTGCCTGACCATCCGGCCTCTGGGCGGTGCCGGCGTCACGCCCGCGCCGATCGTCATTTCGGGGGCGCCGACCGATACGATGGACTGGGCCGCGGCGGAAACGTCCCTGGATGTGGAATGGATCCATGCCGTCGCCCCCGGCGCCCACATTCTGCTCGTGGAAGCCCCCTCCACCAATATGCTGGACCTCCTGGACTCGGTCGTCTATGCCGCGTCGCAACCGGGCGTCTCCACCGTTTGCATGACCTGGGGAACGGACCTCACCGGCAATACCTTCACCCCGCCCGCCACCGGCACCGCCCCCTTCCCCGCACCGGCGTGGCTGCTCGACGGCTTCATGGTCACTCCCGCGGGCCACCAGGGAGTGACGTTCCTGGCCTCTTCCGGTGATGACGGAAACCAGCAATATCCGGCCGCTTCGTACGACGTTCTTTCCGTCGGTGGATCCACCCTTTCGTTCGGCATCGACGGAACCGACCTGGGCGGAGTTCCCTGGAACGAAACCTTCAACGTCAACGGCGTTCCCGTCACAGAGTCCACCGGTGGAGGCGCAGATGGGCTGTACACGGACCACCACAATTTTCCGATGGTCGTACTGAACTCGGACCCGGCGGACGGCGTCTGGATATATGATTCCAACCCGGTCCCCAGCTCGGTCCCCGGCGCCGCGAACAACGCCAACGCCCCTTGGTACGTCGTTGGCGGCACCGAATTCGCCTGCGCCGCCTGGTCGGGACTTATCTCCATTATCGACCAGGGCATCCAGCTTCGGGGCGGTGATTCGCTGGCCGACGGCGAGGCAATCGATGAGATCTTGTATTTGGGCGAGCTAAACACCAATGACTTCCCCCCAATGTTCTATGGCGGCACTTTGCCCACGTTTCCGCTTTGGCCCACGGGCGCGCCCCCCAACGGCGGGCCCACCATAGCTAACCTTTTCAAAAATATTCCGACCAACGGTAACACGGGTGTGGGCGTGCCTATCACGTTGAATCTCGTCAGCGACATGGTGGACAATTCGTTGGGCTTCGGCGCCGGAGGAGTGGTGCAACTGAACAGCGCTACGGGTGTAACCGTCCTCGACACCGACTTCACCAACAGGCTCGTCTTCACGCAGCAGCCCACCGACGTCACTGCCGGCGTACCCATGCAGCCGGTTAAGGTCGAAATTGAGGACGCCGGCGGCAACAATACCCTCTCGGACGCCAGCGTCACTCTCCAGATCAGCGCTCTCAGCTCCTCCGGCTCCGCAACGCTCTTGGGAACTACCTCCCTCCCGGCCGCGAACGGCGTTGCGACCTTCAGCGACCTCAGCATCGATAAGGCCACCAAGCCCGGCTTTACTTACGAATTGAAAGCCACGTCTTTCGAAACCCTGCCGGCCGACTCTTCGGATTTCACCGTCAGCGCCGCCACGGCCACCGCCTCCACCCAGTTGCTCCCCAGCACCCAGACGATCGGCGACACCTGGCAATACGGCGTCGTGCCCTCCTTCAGCTTCTCCGTGCAGGACGCCTTCGGAAACCCAATCAGCAACAACAGTTCCCGCGTGACCGTCTCGGTTGCTTCCGGTCCGAACACCCAAATCCAGGGCACCACCACGGTCACCATGGCCGACGGCATCGCCACATTCAACGACCTTTCCTTCTCGGAGGCGGGAAGCTACGTCCTCGCGGCCACCAGCCCCGGCTACAGCGCCGCCACCGGCTCGTTGCAGGTCGTGGCCATTCCCGTGTTCGAGCACTTCACCTTCAACGGCTTCGTTTTGGGCGCGACGATACTGGCGCTGCAGCAGACGCGCAACGCGCCGCTGATTGCCGCTCAGGGCCCGCCCACCGTGATGACTAGCGACGTGGTCCTGGCGTCTGCCGGCTCGGCCGTCGCTGCCAACGTGTTCTACAGCCCGACCGACAGTGTCGGAAAGCTGCTGGGCTTCGGCAGCTCTGCCACGGACAATTCGAATACGAACGATGTCGCCGGCGCCGTCCTCAGCGGCACCTAACACGCTGCCGCCTATCAAATGCCTTGGCGCAGCCCCGCATGTACATGCGGGGCTTCGCTTTGCGCGCGAATTGAACCTTGCAGACCATGGCCGTCGTTCTGACTTCTGACGCCCGCGGCGCAACCTCCGCAGGCGCGGTTTGACCCGGGAGTCTGACGTGACAACCAAACAACTCGCCTGGATTGCCGCCGCGGTCGTTTTATCGGTCCTCGTCGTGGTGAGCGTTCGCGTGCATCATTCGACCTCCGCGCCGGCCGCTGCCGCGCCGCCGGCCAGGCAGGAAAGGAAGATCGCTTATTGGTGGGACCCCATGCTCGGCCCCAGCAGCATCACTAACCATCCCGGCAAGAGCGCCATGGGCATGGACTTGGAGCCCGTCTACGAGGACGCGGCCTCATCCGGCGCGGGCGTACGCATCGACCCGCGCATCGAGCAGAACATGGGCGTGAAAACCGCTCCGGTCGTCCGCGGATCGCTGCCCATGACCGTCCGCACCGTCGGCATGCTCCAAGTGCCCCAGCCCGGGCTTTACGACCTGACCGTGCGCGTCGGCGGCTACGTCGAGAAACTCTACGCCGACACCGATGGCATGCGCGTGACCCAGGATCAGGTGCTGTTTGATCTGTACAGCCCCGACGTGCTGGTGGCCGAGCAGGAGCTGATCACCGCCACCAAGAGCCTGGCCGCCCTGGACGCAAACGCATCGCCGGAGGTTCGCGGCGACGCGCACGCCCTGGTGGAGTCGGCCCGGCGGAAGCTGGCGCTGTGGGACATCGATCCGCAGGACATCGACGCCATCGCCTCCGCCGACCGCCCGCCGCGCACCGTGCCCATCCGCAGCCCGGCCACCGGCTACCTCGCTGACAAAGCCGTCGTCGCCGGCTCCGCCGTCCAGCCCGGCATGCTGGTCATGCGCATCGAAGACCACTCCACTCTTTGGCTCGACACGCAGGTCTATGAAGGGCAGTTGTCGCTCATGAAGCCCGGCCTGCCGGTGCGGGCCACCGTCGATGCCTGGCCAGGCAAGGTCTTTACCGGAAAAATCACCTTTCTCTATCCCCACCTGGACCATCTGACGCGCACGCGCACCGTCCGCGCCACCCTGGACAATCCCAATCACGAGCTTGCCCCCGGCATGTACGCATCCGTGGAGATTCTTCTGTCCCCCGTGCCCGATGTGATCCTGGTCCCGCGCGAAGCGGTCATCGACACGGGCGTGAAGCAGATCGCGTTTGTGGTCGATCCGGCTTCGCCGGGTCACTTCTTACCGCGCAACGTCCGCACCGGCCTGGCGGGCGACAACGATCAGGTCCAGGTGCTCGAAGGCCTCTCGCCCGGCGAGCAGGTCGTCACCAGCGGCCAGTTCCTGATCGACGTCGAAAGCCGCACCAAGGAGGCGGTGGACAAGTTCCTGGCCGGCTCATCCTCCAGCAAGTAATCCCATTATGATCGCCCGGATCATCGAGCTTTCGATCCGCAACCGCCTGATGGTCGTTCTGGTGACGGCCGCCCTGGTCGTCGGCGGCGTGTGGGCCGCGACACACATCAGCCTCGACGCCATTCCCGATCTGTCCGATGTGCAGGTCATCGTCATCACCGATTATCAGGGCCAGGCTCCCCAGGTCGTGCAGGACCAGATCACTTTTCCGCTGACCACCGCCATGTCCGGCATTCCGCACGCCAAGGTCGTGCGCGGCACCAGCATGTTCGAAACCTCGATGATCTACATCATCTTCGAGGATGGGACGGACCTGTACTGGGCTCGCAGCCGCGTCCTGGAATACCTGAACTTCGTCAAAAGCCGCCTGCCCCCCGGCGTCGAGCCCAAGCTCGGCCCCGATGCCACCGGCGTCGGATGGGTCTACCAGTACGTGCTGTACCCCGGCTATTACTGCCCCAGCCATCCCAAGGGAATTTGGCACGATGAGAAATCGGGCGCGTGGTACGCCGACCCCGCCCAAGCCCCCAAGGACCGTCAAGCCAGGCTGCTCAAAGTCCGCGCTTTCGACGAGCCGGGCGTTTGCCCGCTGGATGGAAAAACCCCGCTGGTTTCGTCAAGTCAGGACCTGGCCTCTCTGCGCAGCCTTCAGGATTGGTATTTGCGTTATGAACTGGCCTCGGTGCCGGGCGTGGCCGAGGTCGCGCCCATTGGCGGATTCGTCAAGCAATACCAGATCGTCCTCAAGCCGCAGCGCATGCTCGCCTACAACCTCTCCATCGCCACGGTCTTGTCCGCGGTGCAGCGCTCCAACAACGACGTCGGCGGGTCGGTCGTGGAGATGAGCGAGAACGAATACATGGTCCGCAGCCGCGGGTATCTGCGCGGCCTGGCCGACCTGGCCAAGGTGCCCCTGGCCGTCGGCAAGGATGGCACCCCGATCCTCCTGGCGGACGTCGCCACGCTGCAAATCGCCGGCGAGGAACGCCGCGGCATCGGCGAGTGGAACGGCCGCGGCGAAGCCGTCGGCGGCGTCATCGTCGCTCGCTTCGGCGCCAACGCCTATCAGGTCATCCACGATGCCAAGGCAAAACTCGCCGATCTCGAAGACGGCCTGCCCCCGGGCGTCACCATCAAAACCGCCTATGACCGCTCCGATCTCATCGACCGCTCCATTCACACCCTGAGACACACGCTGATCGAGGAAATGATCGTCGTCGCCCTCGTCTGCATCATCTTCCTGCTTCACGGCCGCAGCGCCCTGGTCGCCATTTTCGTCATCCCCAGCAGCATGCTCATCAGCCTTCTTGTCATGAATCTTCTGGGCATCAACGCCAACATCATGAGCCTGGGCGGGATCGCCATCGCCGTCGGCGTCGTCGTCGATAGCGCCATCATCATGGTGGAAAACGCCCACAAGCATTTGGACATTGACGCCGAAACCCCGCATGCACATGCGGGGCCGCGGCCGCGCAGTGAAATCATCCTCCAAGCCGCCAAGGAAGTCGGACCCAGCCTCTTTTTCAGTCTGCTCATCATCACCGTCAGTTTCCTGCCCGTCTTCGTGCTGGGCGGCGAGAGCGGACGGCTGTTCAGGCCCCTGGCCTTCACCAAGACCTTCGCCATGGCCGCCGCCGCCGTCCTCTCCATCACCATCGTTCCCGTCCTCATGATTTACTTCATTACCGATCGCGCCCTTCCGGCGCGATGGACGCGGTGGATCAACGGCCCGATCACGTTGGCGATCGTGGCGATACCGGCTCTGCTGCTTTGGCGATGGGCCGACGGCTCGGACGCGCTGCGCCCCTATCGCGCCGCGATGGCGGTCGGCTGGGCCATTCTGGCCGCCCTGGCCTTGCTGCCCCAGAAAATCATCCGCGAGGAACGCAGTCCCATCAGTTGGATATTGCAGAAGCTGTATGAACCGATGTTCCGCGCGGCCATTCGCTTCCGCTGGCCGGCGGTGATTCTGGCGCTGGCGTTTATGGCGTCGGCGCTCTGGCCGTTCCCACGGTTGGGCAGCGAATTCATGCCGCCCCTGGACGAAGGCGACTTGCTCTACATGCCCACCACCGATCCCAGCATCAGCGTCACCCTAGCCCGCCAGGTGTTGCAGCAGACCGACAAGCTCATCGCCACGTTTCCCGAAGTGCTCAGCGTGTACGGCAAGATCGGCCGCGCCGACAGCGCCACTGATCCGGCCCCGTTGGACATGATCGAAGCCGTCGTGCGATTGCAGACCGATCCCGCCAAATGGCGCACGCGCAAGCTGGATTACGCGTTTGATCATTGGCCGCTTTTGGCCACGCCCCTGCGCTGGACGCTGCACCACACCTTCTGGCCCACCGGTCGCAAGATCACCATGGACGAATTGGTGTATGGCTGGACGGACGCCGACGGCGATCATGCGGGCCTCAACACGGTCGTCTCCCTGCCCGGCGTGGCCAACGCCTGGCCCATGCCCATCGCCAACCGCACCAACATGCTCTCCACCGGCGTCAAAACTCCCGTGGGCATCAAAGTCATGGGCCCAGACCTGCAAATCCTGGGCGATCTGGCCCAGCAGGCCGCCACCATCGTCTCGACAGTTCCCGGCACCACCAGCGCGTATGCGGAGCGGTCCTTCGGCGGCAATTACCTCGACATCAACATCGACCGTTCCCAGGCCGCACGCTACGGCCTGACCACCGGCGACGTCCAAGACGTCATCTCCACCGCCCTGGGTGGAATGAAAACCACCACCACCGTCGAAGGCCCCCAGCGTTTCCCCGTCAACATCCGCTACGCCCGGGATTATCGCGATGATCCCCAGACCATCGCCCAGGTGCTCATCCCCATTCCCACCGGCGCCCAGGTGCCCCTGGGCCAGCTCGCCCAGATCAAGATCGACCCCGGCCCGCCCATGATCAAGAGCGAAAACAGCCGGCTTTCCGCTTGGGTTTACGTCGACGTGGCCGGCCGCGACATCGGCAGCTTCATCGCCGATGCCCAGAAAGCCATCGCCGACAAGCTGCAACTTCCCGCCGGTTACACCCTGACCTGGTCCGGACAGTTCGAGCAAATCCAGGAGGCCAACGCCCGCCTCAAATGGGCCGTCCCTCTGACCCTGCTGACCATCGTCATGCTCCTGTACCTGGCCACCCGAAGCTGGTTCCGCGTCTGCGTCGTGCTGCTGGCCGTTCCGTTCAGTCTCGTCGGCGCGGTCTGGCTCCTGTGGATGTTGGATTACCACCTATCCCTGGCGGTGTGGGTTGGCATGATCGCCCTGGCCGGCCTGGATGCCGAGACCGGCTTGGTCATGCTCCTCTACCTCGACAACAGCTACGAGCGATTCAAATCACTGGGCCGCATGCGTGACCAAGACGACCTCTGGCGAGCCGTGCACGATGGCGCCGTCAAGCGCATCCGTCCCAAGACCATGACCGTCGCCGCCGCCTTCATCGGTCTGGTGCCGCTGCTCTGGGCCACCGGCACCGGCGCCGACGTCATGCGTCGCTTGGCCGCCCCCATGCTCGGCGGGCTCTTCACCAGCTTCCTGATGGAACTCCTGATCTACCCCATCATCTTCTTCATCGCCAAGAGCCTTACTCTCGGGAGGGAATAAAATGCAGCGACAGATGAAACCACGGAGGCACGGAGACACGGAGGCGCCTCCGTGCCTCCGTGTCTCCGTGGTTATATTTTTGTCTTTAGCCGCGGTCGGATGCACCGTCCATCCGGATGGCGAAAATCAGGAGCGTCAATCCGCCTTGCACGCGGGAGCGCCGTACGAACCGCCGATCGCGCAGCGCCAGCTCCCGCCCCTGCCGGACAAGCCGACCGTGGATGATCTGGTCCGCTACGCCCTGCAAACCAATCCCGATGTCGAGCGAAGCTATTGGGAATGGCGCTCCGCCCTGGAGCAAATCCCCATCGACGGTACGCAGGCCACCAACCTGGCGATCTCCGCCGGAACCATCCTGAATCGCGGCTCTTTTTCGGGAGACCGCACCACCATCGGCGCCCAGAACGATCCCATGTCCGACATCGTACTTCCCGACAAGCTCTCGGCCGCCGCCCATCGCTCCCTGGAAGCCGCCCGCGCCGCCGCCAAACGCTTCCGCCAAGCCCAGCTCGATCTGCGCAGCAAAGTGATCTCCGCCTACGACGATTACGCCCTGACCGCCGAGCTGATCCGCTTGGGCAACCAAAGCGTCCAACTCTTGCAGGCCACCGCTTCCATCACCGAGGCCCGCAACCGCGCCGCCTCCTCCTCCCAGCAGGACGTTCTCAAGTCCCGCAACGAACTGGACTTGGCCCGCAACAACGTGGCCAACCTGCAATCCCAGCTTCCCGCCCAGCTCGCCGCGCTCAATGCGTTGCTCGGCCGCGAGGCGAGCGCTCCCATCGCGCCGCCCGCGGCATTGCCGCCGGCTCGTCCCGTGCAATACTCCGATCAGCAATTGCTCGACCTGCTCGCCAAGGCCAATCCACAGCTCCTCGCCCTCGCCGATGAAATCCGCGGCAAGCAGCAAAGCATTCGCTTGGCCAAGCTCCAGTACATCCCCGATTTCAGCTTATCCGCCAACACCGACCTGGCCGGCATGGCCCAGAACCTCTCCGGCATGATTACGCTTCCGCTGCTTCGTCACGAAGCCTTGGACGCCGCGATCGCTCAGGCCAAGGCCAATCTGCGTGCCTCCGAAGCAGCTCGCCGCCGGACCAAGAGCGACCTCGCCGCCCAAGCGATCATGGACATCGCCACCCTGCGCGACGCCGATCGGCAATTGCAACTATTTGAGCAGGCGATTCTTCCCCGCTCCCGCCAGGAAGTAGCCTTGACCCGCGCCGCCTACGAATCCGCGACCGCGACGCTCTTGGATTTGCTGGACAGCCAGCGTTCCCTGATCGACACCGAGCAACTCGTCGTCACCCTGCGTATCACTCGCGACAAGCGCCTGGCCGACCTGGAATCGCTCGCGGCCGCCCCCATCCAACCGGCGCCGTGATCCGCGTGCCCGGTTGCGATTTCAGTTGAGGATCCATCCAGAAAAGTCGCGATTGTCAGGAGGGCGGGGAAAACCATATACGGCCCCAAAAGTTTTTCCCCGCCCTCCCGACACCCTTCCACCCCAATCCTTTTCCCCTCAACCGTCCAGCGTGAAGCCGAATCAGCGTCGCTCGCAGTGACAGAGCGGTGCGCGGCGAATTTGCCCAATGACCGTCATGTGGTTCTTCTTTGTGCTGGACGGTTTGAGGGGAAGTGGGAAGAGAGTGGAGGAGGTGCGGGGGAGGCGGGAGAAACACCTTGGGGCCTTATGGGGTTGCTCCCGCCTCCACCGCTTTGCATTTCCGCAATTGCATGTCACCAGTTCGCCAAATTCGGCAACACGGGAGAAATAGCGTTTCACATTTTCCAGAAGTTAACCTTACCCCTCTTTGGCCCCGGCGCAGGCGGTGACTTCGGCTTCGAACAGCAGATCATCCCGGCAGACGTCAGCGGGCACCACCAGCCACGGCCACGGCATGTCGCGCCGCTGCTTCTCGAAACCCGCTTCTACTTCAGGCGTCTTGCAATACGCGATGGCTTGCACCACGTCGCTCCTGGAGCACTGCAAGTCATCGAGCACGGCGTTGATGCAATCGAGGGTCATCCTGATCTGGCCGGCGATGTCGCCGCGATGGCACGTGGCGCCGCTGGGGTCGATGGCAGCGGTGCCGGAGACATAGACGGTTCGTCCGGCGGGCGTGCAGACGGTGGCGGCGCGGGCGAAGGATGAGCCGTACTCGTAGGCCGATTGCTGTTTGCCGGCAGCCAGGTGTTTGCAGAGACATTGGGCCTCACCGCGTGGGCAGGGCGTGTTGCCGACGACGGCGATCAGATCCATGAGGCAATCGCCGTTTCCCGCGGGGGCAACGCCGATACCCGTGCTGGCCGGCAGGCGGACGCCGGAGGTTGGGCTCAACAGTCCGCGGTCGATGAAGTAGCGGCTGCGTGTGTCGTTGAAGCTTTCGTACCAATCCAGGATGTCGCGCAGGAAGAACCAGGTGCGGGCGATGGAGTCGACGTTCCCGCCGCCCTGCTTGAGGAGGATTTCCGCCTCCGCAAAGGCGCGGCGGACCTGCGCGGGCCGCGTGCGAGCGCGGCGCGTGGGCAGGCCGCTGGCGGTGATCCAGCGGCAGCCGTTCTGCTCGATCAGCCTGCCGCAGGGCGTGCCGTCGACGGCCAGCGGGCGCGGCTTTTGGGACACGGCGTGGATCTGCACGCCGCGGATGATCGGTTCGGGCCCGCCGCTCAGCCAGGCCGGGCTTACGCCGTCGTCCAAGTCTCCGTAGGCTGCGCTGCGCAGCATCTGCAGCATTTCGACGGCGTGGGCGGGGGCGAAGATGCGTTCCTGGGCGATCCGGAGGCGCTGGGTCGCCAGCGTTCTGCGGATGGCCGCAAAAATCTCATGGCCCTGGCGCTGCAGCGGAAGCTGCGGATCGGGCCGGGCGGTGAGATAGATTTCTCGCGTCGCCGGCGACTCGACGCCGCTGACGTCGATTTGCACCGGTTGGTTTTTTGTCGGCGGCCGCACCGTGCGCGATAGCGCCTGCGGACCAGTAGCCCCTGAACGTCGCATGGATCTAACTCATCACTGGAATCCGGTATCCGTCCGGGTCCTTGCCGCGCACGCGCCGCCACCAGACCTGAAGCGTCGGCACGTTGATGGTGATGATGAACAGCTTTCGCAGTTGCTGGGCCGGCGGCTGCAGCGGGCGCACGCCGTGCCAGGAATGCTCCGTCCGCTCGAACAGCAGGCTTCCGTTGCCGCGCGGGTCGATGGAGGCCGCCACCTTCAGGTCGTCGAACGACGGCCCCGAGTGGGGTTTGTAGCGCCGCTCGTCGTCCAGGATCAGGATGTGCCCGCCCCAATCCGACTGCCAATCCTCCTCGGTGTTGAAATAGAAGATGTGCGTGGCCCGTTTGCGCCGGGCGTCGCAGTGCGGCGAAACCGAGCAGCCCTGCCAGGCGTAATACCACTCCATCGTCAAAATGAGCGGCTTGCTGGGAATGTCCAGCATCCGGCGCAGGAAGTTCTCGTACCCTTTTCCATTCAACTCGGCGACGAACGTCCGCCACGGCTGGCCCAGCGCCAACGTGGAGTTGTAGTGCAGCAGATACCGGTCATGGTATCCCTGCCCGTGCGCCCGCTTGACTCCGACCATCTTCTGAAACGCCTCGACCTCCGGCAGCGTCTGGCGTAGCTCCTCGTAACCTTGGCCAGTCAAGATATTTTGTATATTGACCCACGGATAAGGTTGCCGGTTGCGGAATGAATCGGCCGTGATCCCCGCCAAAGCGTCGTAATTGAGATAGCTCATGATGCGCCTCCCGACTCGCGATGAAGTCTTCCAGCTTGCGGCGTGGACGCCGCCGCGTGAGCTTGTATCCCTGTTTCCTACCGCTCCAATAGCCTATCCAATTTGTGCGATGGTCGCCAGTTTGGCGGCGTGATTTGTCGCCTGCGCTGCAAAGCGGGCGAACGGACTCGAACCGTCAACGTCCTGCTTGGAAGGCAGGTGCTCTACCATTGAGCTACGCCCGCGATGGGCGAACATGGTACTCAACGCTTGCTGCAAAACCAACCAAAGGGTGTTAGATCGCTTTACCGTCCACGGTCAGCCCAGTGGCCATCGGCTGGGCGGCGGGGGAGTAGCTGGGTTCGATGGCCAGTTGCAGCGGGCGGCGCTTGCCGTGGGGAGGAAGGCCTTCTTCGTCGATTATCCGCTGAATGGCCATGATCCCTTCGATCAGCGTCTCCGGCCGCGGCGGGCAGCCCGGAACGTACACGTCCACAGGCATGAATTGGTCGATCCCCTGGATCGTGGCATACGCGTCGAACACCCCGCCCGTGCTGGCGCAGGCCCCCATGGAAATAACCCACTTCGGCTCCGTCATTTGTTGGTAGATGTGCTGGAGAACCGGCATCATTTTGATGCAGACGCGCCCGGCGACGATCATGAGATCGCTTTGCCGCGGGCTGAAGCGCATCGCCTCGGCCCCGAAACGGGCCAGGTCGTACCGGCTGCAGCCGGCGGCCATCAGCTCGATCCCGCAGCAGGCGGTGGCGAACGGCATCGGCCACAGCGAGCTGCGCCGCGCCCAGTTCACCACCTTCTTGAGCTGGGTCGTCAGGATGTTGTCCGGCAACGTTTGCGTGTCCATCCGTCACTCCATCGGCACGTTAGAAGTATAGTGCAACCGTGTGGCGCGATCCAACCGGCGGAATTTCGCGATTCTTTAGACAAAAACCGGGTGTGGGGCGCTCTTGGTGGGTAGACAACGATGAAGGCATCGCCGGCTAATCCGCTTCTCGCCGCACTGGCGGCCGGTCAGCCGGAGGCGTTCGCCGCCCTGTACGACCGATACGGCCGTTCGTTGCTGCGGGCGGCGGGCGTCATGCTCGGCCGCGGCGAGGATGCCCAGGACGCCGTGCAGGATTTGTTCGTCGCTTTGGTCCGATCGCGGCATCGCTTTTCGTACGTCGAGGATCTGGACGCGTACATCTTTGCGATTTTGCGGCACGCGGTGGGGCGGCGGTTGACGCAGCGACAAAGCGAGCGCCGGGCGATGCAGCGGTTGGCCTTGATGCCAAGCCAGCGCGGTGCGCCGGCGACGGTTGAGGAGACGGATTTGGACGGGGCCCTGGCGTCGCTGCCCCTGGAGCAGCGCGAGATCGTGGCGTTGAAGATCGACGCGGACCTGACCTTCGCCCAGATCGCCGAGATTTTGAAAACCAGTCCGAACACCGTTGCCAGCCGGTATCGCTATGCGTTGGAAAAATTACGCAACATCCTCAAGGAGTCCCCATGAATTCTGGTGCCTTACCGCCGGAACTGCATGAACTGGAAAGCAGGCTGCGCGGCCGTTTCAGCCCCGGAGCATCAGCCGATCTGCGCTTTCGCATCATGCACGTCGTCGGATCGGATTTGTCTTTTCAAGCGCAAACATCCTCTGGCCGAACCAGCGACAGATGGTATTGGGCCGCCATTGCCGCGGCCGGCATCATTGCGATGAATCTCTCTCTGATCGACTCTTCTCGAACAGAATTATCAGGCCGAGCGAGCATCAGCCAAAGTGTGGTCAATGTTGAACCGATGTGGCGAGTCTCGCCCCTGGAACCGGGAGCGTTCAAATGAGCTACGCATTGTTATGGATCGAAGTGCTGATCAGTGCGCTTCTGTGGATGGCACTACTGGCCGCGTGCGTCGCCCGCTTCAAACGCCGTTGGGTGCGGGCGACCTTGATGTCGTTGGCTTCGGCATTGCCATTATTGTTTTTTGCCGCGTTGGTTTTCGCGGCGATCATGATTCGATTCAACGCCAAGGTGGAGAACAACTGGTTGGTGTATGCCACGGCCCTCTTCATCGGCGCAATCGCGGGCCTGGCGGTGATTCTAATTCGGGCGCGCCCGCGCGAAGCGGGCATGGCGCCCAGCGCGATGACCTGGCGGCGCGGGCCGCTGGCGGCGGCGTGGCTGGTGTCCATCGCGGTGACGGGAATGACGCTCTGGAACATGGACTTAGCCATTCGCGCTCGCGCCAACGTCCTTGCCGTTGAAGCCGATGCGCTGTGGCTGGCCACGAGTCCGGCCGTCCCATCGGACGCCCAGAACGCCGCGATTCTCTATGAAAAAGCATTTGCCCGATTACGCGACGACCCGCCAAGCGATGTGAACAATCCTCCGACCGGAAGCAACTCGACGTTTGATCCGAGAGAGCCCGCGATGATTGCGTTCCTGGCGCGTCAGACCCCAACGCTGGCGCTTCTGCGGCGAGCCGCCAATATGCCGGCTTGTCGTTTCGATGAAGACTTAACGACTCCGGACATCCAGCAACTGCTGCCAGCGCTCAACGAAGAGCGCGAAGCGGCGAATGTTCTGGAACTGGACGCCCGCCATGAACTTGCCCAAGGGCATGTGTCCAACGCAATCGCCGATATTGATGCGGTCTTCAAGATGAGCCGCCATTTTGGTCAGCGGCCGCTGTTGGTTTCTGGATTGATCGCTATCGGCACTGACGCGGCGGCCGCTGTTTGGTTGCAGGAGGCCCTCCCGGCAGTGACCCGGCGGGAAGACATTGCCGCCCTGAATCTCCAAGCGCTGTCCCCGATCCGGCGGATATTCTGGCGAACGTTCCAAGGAGAGGAGCGATATGGATTAGGTCTGTTGAGCGGTGTGGGATATGAAGAATTCGGTCTCGCCGGCGCGGCTAACCAACCTGGCTCGCCTTTGGTGCGGGCCATTGGACACAGCCCCCTGTTCCGCGTGCTCCTTCTTCCCGACGTGCTCGATGGATACCTCCAGCTGATGGACGGGCTCAAGCGGGCGACGCTCGAACCCTATTTCAAGGCCAGGCAACAGCTTGTCGAGCTTGAAGATTCATATAGTCCCAATGGGCCGCACAGGGGACTTTTCGTCGCGATCATGGCCCCGTCGATGACGCGAACCATTCAGATGGTCGCCCAAGCCGAGGCAACCGACGCCTGCGCCGAAGTGGCCGTGGCCATGACGCGCTACCGCCTCGACCACGGCGCACTGCCGGCCAAGCTGGAGGACCTGGTGCCCGGTTATCTCGATGAAATTCCCCTCGATCCATTCGATGGCAAACCCCTGCGATTGGCGGTCAAGCAGGATCAGTGCATCATCTACAGCGTCGGCCCGGATGGCAAAGACGACGGCGGGATTCCACTTGATCCGCGTACCAACACTGGCGACGTGCCGTTTGTGCTGAAGAAATGAGCTGGTCCCATCGGAGAGCGAAGTGATCAGGCCCTGCACGCAAGCTGACTTCGAGGCCATCTGGCAAATCATCAACGATGCCGCCCAAGCCTACCAAGGCGTTATCCCGGCCGACCGCTGGCACGAGCCTTACATGTCGAAGGTCCAGTTGCAGCGCGAGATCGACGACGGCGTGCGGTTCTGGGGATTTGATTCAGACGATGGCCTGCTCGGCGTGATGGGCGTGCAGGACAAGGGCGAGGTGAATCTCATCCGTCACGCCTACGTCAAGACCGCTCATCGCCGCAAGGGCATCGGGGCGCAGCTTCTTGGCTTTCTCGAATCCCGCTGCGACAAGCCGATCCTCGTCGGCACCTGGGCCGACGCCCGCTGGGCCGTGTCGTTCTATCAGAAGCACGGCTACCGGCTGCTCGGCACGCAAGAGAAGAACGCCCTGCTGCGAAAGTTCTGGTCGATCCCCCCGCGCCAAGTGGAAACCTCGGTCGTCCTGGCCAACGCGAAATGGCGAGGCGTTGGACGGCCCTAATCCCAGCGGAACACGCCCTTGCCCCAGGCGTAGATGTAGGCCACCAGCAGGATCGCGATGAAGACGATCATGCCCATAAGCAGGATCAGGCCGTCGTGTCCGGTGCCTTCCTGCACGTGCTTGGCGAAGATGCTGGCCCAGGGATAGAAAAAGACGATTTCCACGTCGAAGACCAGGAAGATCATGGCGACGATGTAGAAGCGGACATTGAATCGTCCCCGGGCGTCCCCGACGGGAACCATTCCGCTTTCGTAGGCCGCTTCCTTGCCCGGCCCCGTGCGCTTCGGGCCGATCCAGATCGACAGCGCGATATTGACCACGGCGAAGGCAAGGCCGATCAGGATCAGCAGCACCACCGGCGCCCAGGCGTGCACCGGCGATTCGGATTGAGCCACCAGCATCGCCGGGAATCTATTCGCCAATGGACAGAAACGCAACGGCGATGCTGAATGACGAATGACAAATGACGAATGACGAATCAAGCTCCAATAACCAATGAGCAGTGGCTGGGGGCGTATTTCGTCATTCGGTCATTCGAAATTGATTCGTCATTTATCATTTATCATTCGTCATTTTCGTTTTTGGGTAAGATTATCTGCATGGTGCTGGCGGCTCGCGAGATGAGAATCTGCTTGGTCGCCCAGAACGCGTCGCTGAAATTCGGCGGCGAGGCGAGTCTGCCGTGGCTCTGTTTCAAATATCTGCGCCAGCGCGGCGTGGACGTGCATCTGGTGGCGCACGGTCGCACCCGCCAGGAAGTGTTGGCCGGCTTCCCGGGCGACGCCGATCGCCTGCATTTCGCGCCAGAGACGAGGACCGACCGCCTGCTGTGGCGGATGGGGTCATGGCTGCCCGGAAAAATCGACGCGCAAACTTTCGGCACGGCCCGGCACGTCTTCAACCAGATGCTGCAGCGCCGCATCGTCCGCCGATTGATCGCCGGCCGCGGCATTCAGCTCGTGCACGAAATGACTCCCGTCTCGCCCAAGCAACTGAGCCTCATGTACGGCCTGGGTGTTCCGGTGCTGATCGGCCCGCTGGCGGGGGGGATGACCTACCCGCCGGCGTTTTCGTACCTGGAGCCGCGCGGCGCGCGAGCGGTGGAGGCGGCCGGAAGGGCCCTGGCGCATACGCTTAATCGCATCCTGCCCGGCAAACGCGACGCCGCGGGGCTGATCGTCGCCAACGACCAGGCCCGCGCGGCTTTGCCGCGCGGCGTGCGGGGGAAAATCTTCCACATCCCGGACGTCGGCGTTGATCTGCGCGTCTGGGACCAGCCGGGCGAGCCGCCAAAGCCGCAGGGCGGGCGGATCCGCCTGGTCTATCTCGGTCGATTGGCGGATTGGAAGGGCGTTGCATTTCTTTTGGAGGCGATGGCATCGGTCGTGAAACGAGCGGATTGCGTGCTGGAGATCCTGGGCGACGGTGAAGAACGGGGGGCCCTGGAAGCGCAGGTTGGGCGATTGAATCTGTCCGACCGCGTGACGTTTTGCGGCTGGGTGACCGCGGACCAAGCGGCCCGGCGGCTGGGCGGCGCCGACATCTTTGTGATGCCCAGTCTGCACGAAGTCGGCGGCATCGCGATCTTGGAGGCGATGGCCGCCGGCCTGCCGGTGATCGTGACCGACTGGGGCGGGCCGGCCGTGCACGTGAGCGAGGATTGCGGCATCCGCGTCCGGCCGGATTCTCGCGACGGTTTTGTCGCCGGCCTGGCCGATGCGGTGCTTCGCCTGGCGCAATCCCCGGACCTGCGTCACCGCATGGGGCAGGCCGGCCGGCGGCGCGTCGCGGCGAATCTGTACGATTGGAACCAAAAAATCGATTCTCTGCTGGAAATCTACGCCCAGCTGATCGAAGATGCCGCGCGCACATGCAACTGATCGACGAGCTCAGCGGCCGGCGGGCCACGCGCTGGCGCGAATACGCTTTTTTGCTCCTGTGCGTCGCCGTGGCCATCGCCTACGGAATCGTCAACGACCAGATCACCTCGCGCATTTCGTGGGAGTATTTCTATTACGGCAAGGAATTGGCGCCGATCCTCGGCCCGCAAACTCCGCCGGACGCGGGGGCGCTGCACTGGCAGGCGGTCCGCATCGGCGCGGAAGCGACGTGGGCGGCCGGGCTGATCGCCGGCGTCGCGATGTTGCTGGCCAACAATCCGCACCCGGGCCGCACGCAGCTTCGATTTTTCGCTCTGCTTGCCCGCTTGCCGCTGTTCATTCTCATCGTCGCCGCCACCGCCGTTTTGCTGGGCATCGCCGGGCGTTTCTTTCTGTTGAACTGGATCAGCCAGGATTTCCGTGACTTGGCCAGGTACAACCTGTGGCGTCCCCGCCGATTTATGACCGTGTACGGCATTCACTTGGGCGGCTATGTCGGCGGGCTATTGGGGATCGTCTACGGCGTTTGGAGCATTCGCCGCCGGCGCCGTCGCGATGCTACGGTTTCTTGACACGCGTGGCGGCGTTTCGATACTCGTCGGCGTGAAACGAGTTTTCCCCGCAATCGCCATTGCCGTGCTGCTCTTGCCGGGCTGCAAAAGCGAGCAACCGGTGCCCGGCGCCGAATCCGCCGGGCAGCTTCCACCCATGGACAACGAGGTGGTGGCCACGGTTCGCGGCGAGGCCGTCACCCTCAAGGACCTTCAGCCCGTGCTCCTGCAAGCCTACGGCTTGAACGTGCTGCTGGCGATCGTGCAGCGCGATTTGGCCAAGCACGAGGCCGCCCAACTGCACATCGTCGTCACGCCCCAGGACGTGGACCAAGAGAGGACGTTGACCCTGGTGGCGCTGAAGAAAGCGGCCCTGCGGATGCAGGATGTGGCTGCCACGACGCAGCCGGATGAAGAGGATTTGAACGCCCAGGAAACTCAGCAGCTTTTGGATCAAGTGCTTGCCCAGCAGCGCATGAGCCGCGCGGAATTCGACATCGTCATGGAGACCAACGCCTACCTGCGCAAGATGGCCGAGCCGCAGGTGACCGCGCAGATGACCGAGCAGGCGGTGCGCAACCAGTTCAACGTGACTTATGGCGAGAAGGTGCTCGTGCATTACATCGTCTGCGGCAACATGGAAGAAGTGGCCCAGGTTCGGCGGGAGTTGGCGGCGGGCAAGAGTTTTGAGGATGTCGCCCGCGCCCGCAGCCGCGACCGTGCCTCGGCCGCCACGGGCGGCGAACTCCCCCCCTTCACGTTGCAGGACAACCGCTTCCCGCCGGAATTCCGCCAGGTGGCGTTTCTGCTCAAAAAAGGGCAGGTCTCGGACCCGGTTCAGATCAAGCAGTACATTTACATCGTCAAACTCGTGGATCGCATCCCGCCCGAGCATGCCAAGTTTGAGGATTATCGCGACGCGGTGCGGCGCGACCTGTACCAGCAGAGCGTGCAGGCGGCCATGGCCGTCATGCGCCAACGGCTGGGGCAAATGGCCCTGGAATCGCTCAGCATCAAGGACCCGGTGCTCCGCGAGCAGTGGGAAGAGCGCGTGGCCCGGAAGGATGGGCAAATTCGCGACATGCAGGAAATCCGCCACCATCTGGACCGAGAGCACGCACCGCCGACGACTTTGCCCGCTTTTGAAGCTCCAGGCGGGCCGGCGGCGCCACCGGCGACGCAGCCGGCCACGGCGCCGTGACGGCGCCGCATCGTTCCCCACAATCCCCTTTTCTCCGTTACAATTGAGGCCGTTATGAACCAGACACCTTTCAAAGTTGACGTTTCGCCGCGCATCGCCCGTTTGCCGCCGTACCTCTTTGGCCGCATCAACAAGATGAAGTACGAAAAGCGCGTCGCGGGCATCGACATCATCGATCTGGGCATGGGCAATCCCACCGATCCGACGCCCGAGTCGGTCGTGCGGAAATTGGCCGAGGCCGCCCGCGACCCGCGCAATCACCGCTACAGCGTGAGCAACGGCGTCATCGGCCTGCGCAGGGAAGTGGCCAAAAAATATCGCCAGAAATATGGCGTTGAACTCGATCCGGAAACCGAGGTGATCGCCACCATCGGTTCCAAGGAAGGCTTCGCGCACCTGTGCCTGGCGCTGCTGGGTCCGGGCGACACGGCGATCGTGCCCGACCCGGCGTTTCCCATCCACATCTACGCCGTGGCCATGGCCGGCGCCAACGTCATCCGCGTGCCCCTGGGCAACGACCAGGCGTTCCTCGACCGCATCGAGAAAATGATCGAGGGGCTTTACCCCACGCCCAAGCTGCTGATTTTGAACTATCCGCACAACCCCACCGCCGTGACCATCGAGCCCGGTTTTTGGGAGCGGGCCATCGCCATGTGCCGGCGCCGCGGGATCATGATCATCAGCGACCTGGCCTACGGGGAAATCTGTTTCGATGGCTACCAGGCCCCCAGCTTACTGGCTGCCCAGGGGGCCAAGGATTTGGGCGTGGAATTCACCACCATGTCCAAGAGCTACAACATGGCCGGCTGGCGCATCGGCTACTGCGCCGGCAACGCCGAGATGGTCAAGGCCCTGGCGACGATCAAGGGATATTACGACTACGGCATTTTTGCTCCCATCCAGATCGCCAGCATCATCGCCATGCGCGAGCACGCCGACGCCCCGATCGAGCAGAGCAAGATTTACCAGCACCGCCGCGACGTGGTCTGCCGCGGCCTGGACCGCCTGGGCTGGACCTACGAAAAGCCGCGGGCCAGCATGTTCGTCTGGGCCCGCATCAAGGACGAGCATCTCAAGGGGCAGGGCTCGATCGATTTTTGTCTGCGCATGATGGACGAAGCGCAGGTGGCGTTGTCTCCCGGCCGCGCCTTCGGCGAGAGCGGCGAGAATTGCGTCCGCATCGCCCTGGTGGAAAACGACCAGCGGCTCAAGCAGGCGATGTCCAACCTGGATCGGGCCCTGAATCCCCGGCAACCGAAGCCGAAACGGCAGAAGACGGCGACGGCTTAAGCGCATTTCTTCATCCGGAGATCGCGCCTCATCGGGAAATGCTCGCAATAAGAAAGGGGAAAGGACCCTTTTGGCCATGCAGCCCGACACCGATAAGCGACGGAACGGCTTTGCCCAAATCTACGCCCAACTGTTTCGCGATTTTCGGGACAAACCGATTCGAATCCTGGAGATCGGCGTCTTGAAAGGCGGATCGCTGTGGCTCTGGACGGAGTTATTCCCCCATCCGGAAACGCTCGTGGTGGGAATCGATCTGGAGATTCCAGAGGATCCGCTTCCGGCAAACGCCAAGGTCCATGTATGCGACCAGAATGATCCCGCGGGCCTGCAGCGGATCGTGGCGCAGTATGGCCCCTTCGATCTGATTTTCGACGACGGCTGTCATTTCACCAAGGAAACCCGACTCTGCTTCGAGACGCTGTTCTCGTCGGTGAAAGATAACGGCTATTACATTATCGAGGATTGGGCCGTGGGCTATTGGGACGATCGTGATGTCCGGTATCGCGGCATGGTGGAGGTCGTCACCGAGATTATGCAGCAAGCCCCGGCCAAGTCGATCGATGCATTTTTGATCGCGCTGAACCCCGGCCGGACGTACGCCGTGTTTCGCAAGGGGACCACGGGTTGGAAACACTGACGCGCGGCGCTGGCCGCGTGATTACGCCGCCGGGGCATCGGTGGGCAGAGGGGGCGAAGCCGGGGGTTCCGAGAGCTTTTCAAGCTGGATACTCTCGGCCGCGGTGGTTTTCCGCTGCTCGACCGGCGGCGCCTCGACGACGATGCGCGTCAGGGGAAAGGCGCGGCGAATCCCCTCGCATAATTGCCCGCTGCGCGGCTTCCACCATTCGGCGGCCTTGCTCAACTGCGTCCGGGCCTTGCGAAGATTGGACTGCGAAAGACTCAGAATCTGCTCGGCGAGTTGCGGATGGTGCAGGGCCAGATCGCTATCAACGATTTCGCAAAGCATCCGCTCGCTGAGGACGACGTAGTCGTGCCAGAGTCCCAGGGCGTCCTGGATTCGCTTGAACAGGGTGGTGACTTCCCGCGGCAGGGGCAGGCCGTGGGCTTTGGCCATCTCCAGAGTGTAGCGCAGCGATTTGCCGGCGATGCGCCAAGCGTGCGGATCGTTCTTGCCCAGCGAGGCGGCCTGCTCCGCGAAGGCGTCGAGCTGGAGATGCACCGACTCGGCCAGCAGGTATTCGATCGCGTCGCGGGCCTCGGCGATCTCCTGCCGCAAGCCCCACCACGAGCCGAGCCGCGCCAGCATCCGCGGCGCAGGAGCCTGCTTTTGCGCGGCGGCGACCGCGGCGGCGCGGCACTCGGAAAGACGATTCTTCAGCCAATCCACCGCGGCCTTGGATTTGGCGTCCCTGACCTTACCGAGATGTTGCAGCATGACATCCAGATCGCGCAGCGGCCCAAGCTGTCTGCGTAGGCGGCGCGTGACGCGGTCGAACGGTTTTCGGCAGCGGGCGGAGACGACCGAATCCAGAAGCTGCGTTGCCGCCTTTAGACGGCGGGTTGCCACGCGGGCATCGTGCACCACATCGACGTCCTGGCCCTTCAGGGCGGGCGGGATCAATTTGCGCAGGTCCTCGACCAAGGTGTCGAGGTATTTGAGCAGCGGGAAATTCGGTGCGGTTATCATCCGCGGCATTGTAACGGACTTGGGCCTTGGGCCGGAAAACCTTCTGCGGTTAGCTTCATGTTTGTTGGGAATTCGATATAATTAGGGGTTCTCCGAAGGATGCGAACCCGAAATGTCGCTGGACCGACAAAACACGATTGGCAGGGAGGTTAGCCTTTCGGGCCGCGGCCTTTTTACGGGGGAGACGGTCGCGGTCAGCATTTCGCCGGCCGAGCCGGACAGCGGCATCAATTTTGTCCGCGACCAAGACGGCAAGGTGGCCGCCATCGCCGCCACCATTCACAACGTCCTGAAAAAACCGCGCCGCACCTGCCTGAAGAACGGTACCCTGATGGTGGAGACGGTGGAGCACTGCATGGCCGCTCTGGCGGGGATGGGGGTGGACAACGCCACGGTGCGGGTCAGTGGGGGCCGCATGGGCGAGCTGCCCGCCGGCGACGGTTCCAGCCGGCCGTTTGTGGAATTGCTGGAATCCGCCGGCATCGCCGAGCAAGATGCCCCGCGCCATCCGTTTGTCGTCCGCAAGCCCGAGCAGGTGTCGATCGGCGATGCGACGCTGGCGGCGTTGCCGGGGCCGGCGGATCGGCTGGAGATCATTTACGATTTTGAAGCCGGCCCGCCCCTGGGCCGCCAGGTCTTCTGCTTTACCCACAGCGACGCCAGCCGCCAGGAATTCGCCTCCCAAGTGGCGCCGGCGCGCACCTGGGTCTTCGATTACGAAGCCCGCGACTTGCAGTCGCGCGGCATGGGGGTGCATTTGACGCCCAAGGACCTGCTGGTCATTTCCCCCCAGGGGCCTGTCGACAATGAATTCCGCTTCATCGATGAATGCGCCCGGCACAAGGTTCTGGACCTCCTCGGCGATTTGCCTCTGCTGGGCCGGCCGCTGCGCGGAAGGCTGCTGGCGCACAAGAGCGGCCACGAGCTCAACCACATGCTGGTGCGCAAACTCGCGCAGCAACAGGAGAACCTGGGCCGCGAGGCCCTGATCCACCGCGACGCCGCTTTGGACATCCGCCGCATCCAGCGCATCTTGCCCCATCGCTATCCGATGCTGCTGGTGGATCGGGTGCTGGAGATCGTGGCCGATCAAAGGGCCGTGGGCATCAAGAACGTGACGTTCAACGAAACCTTCTTCCAGGGTCATTATCCCGGCACGCCGATCATGCCCGGCGTGCTCATCGTCGAGGCCATGGCGCAGCTCGGCGGGCTGCTGCTCAGCACGAAATTGGAACACACCGGCAAGCTGGCGGTGCTGCTGAGCATGGACAAGGTGAAGATGCGTCAGGCCGTGGTGCCCGGCGATCAATTGCTGCTGGAGGCGGTGACGGTGCGGGTCAAGAGCCGCACCGGACACGTCCGCTGCAAGGCGTTTGTCGGAGACAAGCTGGCCGCGGAGGCCGACATCAAGTTCATGTTGGTGGACGCGGAGCCGGTCTAAGATGGCGAGCATTTCTTCCCTATCCTGTGTCGATCCCAAGGCGGTGATCGCCGATGACGTGCAGATCGGCCCGTTTTGCTGGATCGGTCCGGACGTGGTGCTGGGCGGCGGGTGCAAGCTGCTGAGCCACGTGGTCATCACCGGTTGTACCACCGTCGGCCGCAACAACGTGTTTCATCCCAACGCGGTGATCGGCGGCGAGCCGCAGGACAAGAAATACCGCGGCGAGCCCACCCGCCTGGAGATCGGCGACTCCAACCAGATCCGCGAAGGCGTCACCATCCACATCGGCACCGACTTCGGCGGCGAATGCACCCGCGTCGGAAACAACAACCTGCTGATGGCCAACTGCCACGTCGGACACGACGCCCAGATCGGTCATGATTGCGTCCTGGCCAACAACGTCATGATCGCCGGACACGTGCTCTGCGGGAATCACGTGCACATCATGGGCGGCGCCGGCGTGCACCATTTCGTGACCATCGGGGATTACGCCTACCTGGGCGGCGCAGCCCGCATCCACCACGATGTGCCTCCCTACGTGAAGGTCAACGGCGCCGATCAAGTCAGGGGATTAAACACGGTCGGGCTGCAGCGGGCCGGCTTCGCCCAGAGCGACATCGACGCCCTGGAGCAAGCCTGCCGGCGCCTGTTTTATCGACGCAAGCCCTTCGCCCGCGCCATGGCCGAATTCGACACGCTCAACGGCATCAACCCGCACACCAAGAACCTGGTGGCGTTTCTCCGTCGCCGCGACCAGGGCAAGCACGGCCGATACCTCGAGCGCTTCCGCACCGCATAGCCCGCACCGCTCGCGTTTAAACGCCCCGGGTCTTCCGATATACTGCCCGGCCCTCTGGGCCATGGAACCAAAGGAGTTGCGGTTGTGTTCCGCATGTCCAATAAGCTGCAATTGATTGGTTCTTCGTTCTTCGCCCAGACGATGCGCATCTTCACCACCATGGTCATGGCCCGGTTCATCGGGCCCACGGAACAAGGCGCGTATTTTCTTGTGTTGATCGTGTCGGGTTTTGTCGGATCGCTCGGCGACTTTTTTATCCCCCAGTCCCTCGTACAAATGCGCGGATTCTCGGATCAGACGCTTTTGGACACCGGCCTGCTGCTGGAAGGCGGCATCTTCGTTTTTTATGGATTGTTCACCATCGGCGGCGGAATGGTGCTATCGCACATGCACGGCGATCCGCGGCTTTGGAAATTGGCCGTTCTGGTCGCCCTCGCCAACGCTCTGAATGCCTTTTATTCCGTGCAGTTGGCCAACCTCAATCGAAATCTTCAATTTCGCTCGGAAAGTCGGCAGAACATCATTTTTTCGGTCTCTTCGGCGGTCGCGGGCATCATCCTGGCCTTGCTGGGCTGGGGGGCATTTGCCCTCGCCATGCAATTATTGGTGGCGCAAATCCTGGCCAACATCGCCCTGAGCATAAGGGTGCCCTTGCGGTGGCCTCGCCAGTGCTCCTGGGCGGCGGCCAAGCGATATCTGAAATTGGGCTTTCCCATGTCGATGGCCGGGTATGTCGGCAACGTGGAGGGAAGCATCGTCGGCATGGTGATCAATTCCGTGGCCGGTGAAACCGGCGTGGGGCTGTGGGGCAAGACCGTCCAGGTCCAACAGCTTTTCGCCCAAAACATCATGGCGGCGTTCCAACGAGTCGCCTATCCCTTGATCTGCCGTGCCACCACCAATCCCAGCCATATGAAAAAGCTGTTCGTTCGCGTCACCATCACGTTGATGCTGGTATCCATTCCGCTGACGGTGGTCGTGGCGCTCAACAGCCCGGCCATCATTCGCGTCGTCATGGGCTCCCAATGGATGGCGGCGGCGCCGCTGCTGCGGATCACCGCGTGGGCCATTCCCGCCGGCGCCCTGGCCTGCCTCGGCTATATGCTCTGCATGGCCCTGGGCATCACGGGTTCGGTGTTTCGGGCCAGCGCTTTGAACATCGTCGTTTTCGTGCCCTTATTGCTGGTCGCCCGGCGTTGGGAAATGGCGGGCCTGGCGGTGTGCTGGAGTCTGTCGCGGTACCTCATCGCTTGCTCGGTGCTCGTTTCCGCCACCCGCCGGTTGGGCGTACAGTTGCGCTTGGTGTGGCGTCAGGTATCCCGGCTGGCCGTCGCTGGCGCCGCCGGCGCCGCCGCGATGTTCGCGTTGATTCGAATCATACCCCCGCAATTGGTGGTGCCTTCGCATATTCGGTTACCCGGGGAACTTGCCTTATCGTGCCTGGTTGGCGCGGCGGCTTACGGCTTGGTTGTGCTGCTGATCGAAAGGGAGGCATTGGCTTACGCTTGGCGAATGGCGCGCGGCAGCAGCGCGGCCCCGGAAGATCAACCCGGCGAATCCGAACAGTTGCAGGCGTTGGCTGCGGCCCCCCTGGGACCGGCAGATTCAGCCGATTTCTTGCTGACCGCCGGGGCGCTCGGAGTCGATGGTAATCTGCAGTCCAAAATCATGGCCAACCCCGCGGAGAGCCAAAGCGCCGGCCAATCCGCGCTCAACGCCGCGCCCTCCGCCTCCACCGCTAACCCTGAAGGCCATGGGCACGAATAAGCACCGACGGGCGTCGCCGGCTGGCGGTTTTATGCTGTGGTTGCGGTCCGTGATCGATTCATCAGCGCGAGGCAAGCCTTGAACGCCTCCACCGAAGCAACCCCAAATTCTGGGCAGGATCGGCCCCTGCGCGTCTTTCTTGTCTGCACGGGAGTGGATCGGTACCGCGGCGGGTTCGAGACCTTTGCGCGAGAGTGTTTTGACGGTCTGTGCGGCACGCCGGGGCTGGACATTCAGTTGATCAAGGGCTCGGGTGGTGATCGGCCCGGCGAACAGCGCGTCTGGTGCCTCCTGCGTTCGACTCCGCTGGCGCGATTTTTGGCCTGGAGCACGCGGCGCAGCGGTTACGCCGTCGAGCAGTTCACATCGCTGCTTCCGGTGGCGCGGCGAATTCGCGCGCAGCGTCCGGACATCGTGTTCTTAAGCGATGAGAGCCTGCTGCGGCGGCTGTATCGATATCGGAAATGGATCGGCGTGCCGTTTCGGCTCCTGTTTTCCAACGGCGCCCCCTACGCCGGTCCGTTCCCCACGGCGGATCACGTGCACCAGGTGACGCCGCACGGCGTGGAAATCGCCCTCCAGCGCGGCGAGACGCGCATGCGACAGACGATGGTGCCCTACGGCATTGCCGTTCCCGAGGGCGATCCGGCGGCGATCGATCCGGCGTTGGTGCAACGCGTCCGCCGCCAACTGCGGCTTCCCCTGGATCGGAAAATCGTGCTCAGCGTCGGGTGGATCAGCAGTTTTCACAAGCGGATGGATTACGTCATTTCCGAGGTGGCCGCGCTGCCGCCGCCGCGGCCCTTGCTCGTGCTCCTGGGCCGGATGGATCGCCGCAGCGCGCAGATCGTTCGCCTGGGCAACCAGCTTTTGGGCCCCGATGGTTTCCGAGCCCTTTCCGTCCCGCACCAAGAAGTGACCGCGTATTACCAGGCGGCGGACGTCTTTGCCCTGGCGTCGCTGACGGAGGGATTCGGACGCGTCTACGCCGAAGCGATGATCGAAGGCTTGCCCTGCATCGTCCACGATGATCCGGTGATGCGGTATGTCCTGGCCGAGGAGGGAACCTACGCCGATCTTTCGCAAAAGGGGGCGCTGACCCGGCGCCTGGCCGAACTGCTGGACCGCCCGCGCTCGGCGCAGGAGATGATTCGGCGACGCCAGAGCGTGCGCGATCGATTCGCATGGAAGGTGCTGGCCCCGGCGTATTTGCAGATGTTCCGTGCTTGCCTGCACGACCGTTCACTCGCCGCATCCTGAATAGATGGAGGCCGCGACCTCCGGCGGGATTTCCGTGGGACGATACGCGCGGTCGTATCTCGGCCGCCCACGATCCAGGATGGGCAGCAGCAGCGGGTGGACCATACGCCGTGCCAGGCGGGTGTGCCACGGTGGAATGTGATTGTGCAACGGGATTTCTCGCAGCGGGGTGTCCGGTTGCCAGTAGTAGAGCGGGCCGGTGTCGATGCCGCGTTGGCTTGCCAGGCCGATTTTTTGCGCGGCCTGGGAGGAGACCGACACCCCGTCCGCGTCCACCAATTCCTGACGCCAGTCCTGCACATTCCAATGTCCGCCGGCATGGGCCTTGAGCTGCATCATGGCCGCCCGCAGGCGAAAACGCCGCTGCATCTGCAAGGGGTCGCGGTGAGGGTAATGGCGGATGGGAATCCGCTCTCGGGCCACGAAGCCGGCGTTATACGGAAAACTCTCGTGGTCGCTCCATTTCATGGTGCGGCGGTAGCGGAACATGCGCGGCTCGGCATAGGTGGAAATCTTGTAATAGCGGCGTCGCTGCTCGAGGGGGCGCTGCCGGTCCTGGGCCATGTCCACGCGGCCGGTCTCGTAATCCGTCACCTCCTGACGGGTTAAGCGGAAATAGTACCACTGGAGATATACGGCCGTTTCCAGTGGTCGCAGACGCTGTGCCACGAATTGCGGCGGCGGAACGTGATAAAACTCGTCCGTGTCCGTCCTCAGCACCCAATCCCCACGCTCAAAACGTCCCCGATATTGCTCGAACAACATGCCGCGCAGATTGTCGTCGAAAACTATCGGCCGGCTGAAAAACGGAACAATCCGCGAATCGCGCCGCGCATAATCCTGGATCACGTCCCACGTCCCGTCCACGCTCCCCATGTCCAAAACGTATAGCGCGTCGATCCAGCTCAGCAGATGTTCCAGGTTCTGCACGATGATGTCCATCTCATCGCGCAAGAGCATCAGGCCGTGGAATCGCATGTCGCTCCAAAGAATAAACCACTTTTGGCCTATGGCCAGGAGTTGGAAATATACTGCCCGCACGGCGTGAGACAAAAGCGCACCGGCGCCGATTCAATCGTTCCCTTGTCTCTGGTCAGCCACTTGGGCGGTGGTTTGACCGCGGTCGAGGCAGCGGTAGGATGACCCTATGGCTTCGAGAGGCTCCGCCGCGGTCATCATTCCAACCCACAATCGAGTGGAGCTGCTTTCAAAGGTCTTGGATTCGGTCCTCGCGCAGACCGTGCGAACCGAAATTTACGTCATGGATGATGCCTCCACCGACGACACGCAGGCCATGGTCGCTCGGGATTATCCCCACGTTTCTTATCACCGCGAGGGCACCAGCCGAGGCCCAACGTTTCAAAGGAACAAGGGTGCTGCTCTGGCGCAGGCCGAGATTCTTTTCATGATCGACGATGACTGCGTGCTCAGATCGCCGCGCACCTTTGCGCAGACGCTGGAGGCGTTCGATCATCCGCGCGTGGCGGCGGTGACGTTGCCGTTTATCAATGTGCGGCAGGACGCCCTCGTGCGCACCGCCGCGCCCAACCACGACGGAATATTCGCGGCGTATGTCTATTTTGGCGGGATGGTCGCCCTGCGGCGGGGCGTGTTCTTGGGCGCGGGCGGTTATCGCAACTTCCTGTTCATGCACATGGAAGAGCCGGACTTGGCCATCCGCTTGCTGGATGCCGGCTACATCGTGCGTCTGGGCTGGGCCGACCCGCTGGAGCATAGGGAGTCGCCGCTGCGCGACAGGCCGCTTCTCGACCGTCAGGGGCCACGCAATAACCTCTTGTTTTCTTACTACAACGTTCCGTGGCCCAATTTCCCGTTTTATTTAACAGCCACAACGGCGCTGTGTTTCTGGCATGGCCTGCGCGTCGGGCATCCGATTCGGGTCCTACAGGGCTTGGCGCAGGGCTTCGCGGCCATCGTCCATGAATTCGGCCGGCGCGCGCCGGTTTCCCGAGCGGTGTATCGTCTGGCACGCGCACTGAAACGCCGTCGCTGCATTCCTCTGCAGGAGATGGAATCGCACCTTCCTCCCATTCGGTGTTACGACAACTCGCCATCATCTGACCGGCAATGCGTCGTCTAGGACTTCATCGCCGGCAACTGGGATTCAATTTGGGGCAGCGCGATGCCTGACCTTTTGGACAGCGTGCGGTAAAGACGATAAACATCACGGTTGACCGGTTGCCGTTGACCCCACCGCTTGAAAATCTGCGCGTAACCCATCATCAAACCTTTGACCATGGCCAGCGGCCGGCGGGTGCGCACTCCACGCCGCAGGCCGGTGAGCGTCGTCGTCACCATCCGGCCCACGACAAACGGCATGGGCACGTTGCACCATTGGAACAGCACGTTGTTGCGCCGGCCGTAAAGGTCCATGCGGTGCAGATCGCGCCGTGGCGATTCAAAATGATGAATCGGATCGGACCGACCCAGCCGAACGACGTATCCGGCCGCCAGCATCCGTATGCAATAATCCTCCTCTTCGCCTTGGTGAAACAAAAACTCACGGTATCCGCCCAGGCGAAGAAACACGTCTGTGCGCAACGCATGAGCGGTACCGATGTACGCCGCCGTTAACCATACCCCTTGATCATCGGGCGCGCGCTGCTGCACGAGTTGGTCCTGGCGAACGTTGACGCACGGGATCGCCACGGCCCCCACCCGCGGGTGATCCAGATCCACCAGCGTTTGCGAAACGACGCGCGGCGTGGGAAAGGTCGCATCATCGTCGATGGAGAAGACAAATGGCGTGGTGCACATCGCCGCGCCGCGGTTACGCTGCACGATCAACCCCAGCGACGACTCGACCCGATCCAATTGCACCTGCGGAAATTCGCTGGCCACCATCTCGCTCGTGCCGTCGGTGGAACCGTCGTCGATCACCAAGACGCGCGGGGCGGCATCCTGCTGCAACGCCGACGCGATGGCACTGCGCAATTCGTCCTTGCGGTTTTTGGTCGTGATCAGCACGGTGGCTGTCGCGCTGGGCCGCGAGACGGGCGTCACGCATTGCCTCCCACGGCCTGCGCGATCGGACCCTCTTGCGGATGCAGCGGAAAATGAATATTCACCCGGTCCATCGCAAGGTCGTTAAGAGCAAATGTACCCAAGACGTCCTGCTTGTAATAGCCGCGGGGCGGAAGCCCGCGGTCGCAAGGAAGCACCGCGTTGGCGGCCATGGTGCCCCGTTGGCGACTGGCCCTACCCCACACGCGATCCACGGGGCAGCGCTTTGACCGCGTTTTCCACGGCATCGGCGTAACCATCAAGAGAAAAACGACGCTCTTTGGGTTTCTGCATCGCCTGGATCGACATCTCATGCAGCAGCTCGCGGTTTCGATCCAGACTGAGAATCGCCTGAGCAAGGGCGTCGCTGTTGCAAGGCGGCACAATCAACCCATCCGTGCCGTGCGTCACCACGTCCCCGCAGTTGGGCGTGGTGATGACGGGCAGTCCCGACGACATGGCTTCCAGTTGTGTGATGGCGAATCCGTCGGAGACCGTGGGCAACACGAAGAGGTCCGCCTGAGCATAATACTTGGGCGTATCCGCCTTCAAAATGCGGCCAACGATGGAAACGTTGCCCGGCGCCGTGGCCAGTTTTTCCGCGGAAATGCCCACCGGACCGGCGACGATGAAACGCACGTTGGTGGACAGCAATTGCCGCGCCGCCTCGAACAGATACGGGATGCCCTTGCGGAGGTTCACTTGACCAAGCCACAACACCGTCAAGGGTGCGGTTGACGAGGTGGCGCGCTCGGCTTGCGCCGGGAGCGACTTCTGGCCCAGGCAAAGCGGAACGACGACGATCTTGCCCTGGTCGATCCCCTGTTGCATCAGCGCCGTGCGCGACCAGTTGGAATTCACCAGAACCACGTCCGCCGCTCGCCATTCTGCGGTCAGACGCTGAAAATAGGATTCCGGAATTTCGCCGGGCCGGTCTTGCCATCCCGGCCATTTCTGCATTTCGGCGGCAACGAGTTGCTCTTCAACGCGCGCCGGATCGATCTGATCGACGACGACGGGAACGCCCCATTGCCGCATCAACTCGCAGGTCTCCAGCGCGCCGGTGGTGTAGAGGAACGCCGCCGCATCCCTGGGATCGAAACGCGATCGCAGCAGGTGGCGGTTGACACGCAAGGCGAACTCGCCCCCGATCCTTGCGAATTCCTCGAACTCCCGCGTTCTGGATCTCGGCCCTCGCCGCAGCAGGTTGTTGAGACTGTTGCGCGCGCTCCAGAAATTGAAGGCGGTGACTTTATGGGGGGGCAGGTCGCGATGACCGCGGGTGGCCAGGGCGGCGATCCCGCCGGGGAGCCGCCGAACCAGGCCCGCGCCGCTTCGCCACCAGATGTCGGTGTAAAAATGCTCGAGACATCCCCTCCCATGGAATGCCCGCGGCACCCCGTAGTGCTCTCGCGACCCGATTTGAGTGACGACCCACCTCAACCGACAGACCCTTGCAGTCAAGGACACACGGGGACGGCCGTGGTTCGCTTCCACGGCCCGGTGACGATCCACCTTGGCATTCGATAATAACTCCACCTGAGCGGCTTCAGACGCTGATACACTCCTTCAGCCGGCGCAAAACCGCTCAGTTTTTGTCATTAAGCTGCGGACATATCGGTGTCACCGGCTACCTCGCCAACTGGGGAAGGCGCGGCGAACGGTCGAACCAGAAGGATCACCAAGACGATGCCGGCAAGACCCACCAGAAGCGTATCCAATTCCGACAGACTAGGATCTCGGAAACCGCGGAAAAGCCAGGTGAGTACTCCGAGACTCAACAGGATGGTCAAGGGTCGCCCGCGATGATTCAGCAGCGCGCGTTCGCTGCGGCCCATCAACCAGCCAAGGAACAGTCCTCCCTGGATCACCCCGGGCACTCCGAACCGGAAGAACCAGAAGCCGAAGATCGTTTGCGAAATCGTGGTTCCTCCCATGCCGAGGCCGGCTTCACCGCTGCCTCCCAAAGAGATGGAGTTGTACCACGCCCACGAACTGTCTATGGGTTTAGTGGTCCACAGCGCCCGAGGCATCGGAGCGACCACGAACCAGAACAGAAAATTGGGAAGGGGTAGAACGATGGTCTCGCCGGGGAACTGGTCATAAAAGTAATCGTGCGTTTCCGGGATTACAGAAAAGCCCATCAGGCTCTCCGTAAACATGTCGTTGCCTTGCAGTTTGGTCAAAGACACTTCCGAAAAGCGCACCTCTTGAAACCCGGCGTTCCGGTAATAGGCTTGCGTTTGCACCATCACCACGGTCGAGACCATACCGATGACCACGATGATGTAGGCGCGCAGACTAATGCGCCTCAGATACCTTCGTGCTATCAGGTGGTAGCGGAGGAAAATGAAGAAAAGCATTGGCAGGATCTGGAAGACAACTTCCCCGCGCGTGCCGGTGCCAAATGCCAGCAGGAGCCAAAGCAGCCACACGGCAAAACAAACGATCTTGCGGAGGAAACTCTGCCGGATAAACACCAGACAGAACGCCGCCAACAGCGCACCGCCCGTGCCGACCTGAATGATTTGGGCGACGTAACCGCCCCAGTTATAGTTGAGGTTGCCCGTTCGCCCCACCGTCCAACCGACCCCCGAGGCCCGACCCCCAATGATTTGATGAAACAACGCCAAATAAAACGGCTCCTGGGTGAACACGGAGTAAGGGGCCAGCCCGATCACCTGGGTGATCAGCATGACGTAAAAATAGACGTTGACGTTGGGCGGTTCGGGCAACAGAGTCATCCACCGGGTGAACCTCCGTCCAATGCGAAAGCGAATGCCGATCGACAAGCACAATACGTACAGCGTGCAACAGGCCGCCGCTTTCGCCACCGTTCGCTGCGTAAACGGCATCTCCCAGTGGGGAATGGAAGCCAGAAACCAGGTGCCCATGTAGTCGTAGCAGAACCAGACCAGCACCCCCCCGTAAAGCACGATCCCGCCGACACCCAATCGCTCCGAAAAGTGGTACAGCTCCAGCGCTAGGAAAACCGCGCACAGGATCGTCATCAGCAGAAACGCGAAGTCGGTCAACATCGCCGAGCCGCCGGATAGAAAGGAAACGGAGGCGAAGATGACCGGGATCAATAGCAGCAGTGGCTGAAGGATGGACCGCCGCCGAGGCTCGATCAGCGGTTGCACCGCTGGCACATCGGTCGACTGCAGATCATCGGAGACGTCGTCGGTCCACTGACTCATACGGCCTTGGATCCATTTGTGGCCCGAGAATTTACCACCCTACCATAAATCGGTCGCGGTGGCCACACAATCCAGGCACGGCGGCCCGCCGGATCGTTCGAGATGCCTCTGCGAGCAAACCTCGCGCACGCCTGGGGGCTTATGGGACGGTCGCGGGCGCGACGGAAGCAGTCTCTTCGGCAGGCTGGACGCTTGGCGTGATTTGCGGCCACACCAAGCCGAAATACCGCATCGCCTGCACCACGCCATCCACCGGATCGGCCCCCTCACGCCATGACTGAAGCATCCCCGCGCAATGTTGTCGCATCTCCAGATATCGTTCGCCCGTGGTCACTTGCCAGATCGCATCAGCCATCGCCTCCACGCTGCGCGGCGGGATGAGCAGCCCATTGGCCTGATGCCGCACCAGTTCGACCGCCGCGCCCACCACCGACGTGGAGATCACCGGCAGGTCGCACGTCACCGCCTCGTTGATCACCAATCCCCACGGCTCGTATTCGCTGGGATGCACCAGCACATGGCAGGCGTGGTAGGCGCAGACGACTTCGTTGAATTGGATGAACCCCAGCCATTTGACCCGTTCGTGGAGGGAGGCGGGCACCAGCTGTTCCAATTCCTTGCGCAGCGTACCGCCGCCAGCGATGACCAAGTCCCATTGCGGCCGTCCCGCCGCTACGCGCACAAACGCCTTCAGCAGCACATCCACCCGTTTGACGTCCACCAAACGGCCGGAAAAAAGCAACCGCTTTCGATCCGGCGCCAGGCCGTACTTCTGGCAAAACGCGGCCAATTTCTCCTCTTCCACGTGCCTCAATCCCGCGTAATTCGGCTCGTAGGGAAACAGGAATTCCGGCAGATTGTGGTCCTTGTAGAGGCGGAAAAAGGCCCGTCCGCAGGTTCCCATCGGCATCAGACCATTAATGTGGTTCAGCACCCATCGGACGTAGCGGCGCTTGAGCACCCGCAGCCAGGGCGGCACGCGCCCCTCGGCAAAAATGTTGGAATCCCCCGCCAACAGCAGCGGAATTCGCTGGTGCCGCGCCCAAGCGATCAGCAACATTCGCGTCAGGTCGTTGTATCCCAGCAGGACGATCATCTGGACGGTGTGGTTCCGCAGATAACGCCGAATCTTGAAAAACAGCGGCAACGATCGCCGCGAAATCGGGAATTCCGCCCGCAGATGGTGGCGGGGGAAAAAGACCGGATTCACCTCCGCGCCGATCTGCATCTCCCACGGCATGCTGGGATTGGAAATCGTGTGGGTGAAGATGTTGTGCACATGGATGCCTCGCAACTCGCGGGCGATGCGGGTCAGCACGTGCACGCGGTAGGGCGTCGGTTCGTTGGAGATGATGGCAATTTGACAGACCGCCTCGCCCGCCGCGACGTGGGGACGCGCCCCCAGAGCCGCTAACCGCTCTTTGGGCAGACCCATCGCATCCCATTGGGCGATGATTCGTCGCGCTGTTTCCAAGTCCGCGACGCTCAGAAATGCCAGCGCCGCCTGTACATCCCGCCTGTCCTGCGGCGAGGCACCGGCCAGAAACGTCTGGGCGAACGCCCCGGCCGCTCTCGACGCGCCGGACATCAACTGCGAATGGTGCAGCGACAGGTAATAGGCGATTTCATCGGTTCGGAACGGACCGTTGTCGCTGCTTTGTTCCCAGTCGATGATCCACAACCCTTCAGGCGTCAGAACCAGATTATTGATGCCAAAGTCGCCGTGCACCCGGCATACGGGCAGCCCGTCGGCGCAGCATCGATTCAACTCGCTCAAATATTGCGGCGTGATAATGTCTGGGCGGCTCTGAAGTTCCTGATACCACGCGGCCTCGCGAACCTCCGGCGCCGAGAGCAACCGCAGCGGGCCGGCCATCTCCTGGATCGACATCCGCAGCGCCTCCCAGGTCAAATCCGGTGAGGTCATGTCCTGCGGCAACGGCTCCAGAAGAAGGTACCGGTGTTCGTCGTACATCCCCTCGCGCGTGAGCCGCGGCACCTGAAACCGCACCGGCGGTGTGGCGCGGAACATCGTCAGCATCTCCACTTCGCGCGCCAGCCGAGCGTTGTTCTGCTGGTCCAACGCCAGTTTGGCAAATGCCACCGGCTGACCCCTCTGATCCAGCAGGTGCACATACAGGCGCCGCCGCTCGGTTTGCGGCGGGCCGTGGACCACCGGGAAAAGATCGTGCCGCCCCAAGTCGTCGCACAGCCTCTGCAGCAAGCCGGTGAAGTCCAGATCCCCGATAAACGAACTTGGCAACGCCCCACGCTCAGAAAAGGGCCCGTCCAGATGCAGCTTCAGAGCCAGCTGCATCATCCGGCGGAACAGGCGGCGCTTGGCGCTGTACACCGGGAAGCGCCGCACCGCCGCCATACGCAGACGCCGCTCGCCCATCGCCATGGCCAACACCGGCTTGCCCCCAGCGCGGAAAATCTGAAATTGGTTCCAGGAGGGTCGAGTCTGGCCTGCCGACGGCGATTCCGGCGATTCCATGGATCATCCTCGCATGGGCCAAGCTACCTTACCTTCATCGGCCATACAACTCGGGTGAATCGCAGTCCCACGGTCGTGGATATTGCTCCGATTGCGGGTATTTTACCCCCTCAGGATGCGCCGGCGCCGACCAGGAGGCCGCTCCATTGAATCAATCGTACTCCCAGCATTTCCGAAATGACGCCGAGGCACGGCGATATGAAACCGGCGAATACGCCCCTTTCAGCTATGCCAGCTTGCTGTATGAAATCGAGTGTCAGCAGTTGCAGGAGGTGATCGCCGCGCTACGGCAAAGCAAGCCCACCCTCCAGTGCTTGGACTTCGCCTCGGGCACCGGACGCATCACCGCCTTTTTGGAAAATCACGTCGATGCGGTCACCGGCATCGAAATCTCCGAGCAGATGTGCACCGTGGCCCGGACCAAGGTGCGCCAGGCGCGCATCCTCTGCGCCGACATCCTGGCCCCCGGCGCCGCCGTCGAGGGAAAATACGACTTGATCACGGCCTTCCGATTCTTCCTCAACGTCGAGCCGGCGCTGCGCCTGGTGGCTCTGCGCGCTCTGGCGGGGCGTTTGCGGGATTCGGACAGCTTGCTGGTTTTCAATAACCACGGAAATCTTTGGAGCCACAAGCTGCTTCTGTGGCCGTACCACGCCCTGCGCCGTCTGGGCAAAGGTCGGGTCCTGGCCGGAAATTACCTCTCCTCGCGCCGCATGCTTGCCCTTCTTCCCCAGGCCGGATTGCAAATCTTCCGCACCATGGGCTGCGGCTTTTACAGCCCCAAAATCCTGAAGTTGGTTTCCTACGAAAGGGCTTTGCGGATGGAACGGCGCATCGCCGCCTCGCGCGGGTTGTCCCCCCGGTGCGTCAACCAGATGTACCTCACCAAGCTCGCCGCCTCAGCCGCGCTCCCGGCGCGCCGGGACTGAGGGCATCGCTCCATGCGCCGCGGACGATCCTTCAGTTCGCTGCGGTCCGAACCATGGCATCCGGCGGCCTGCCCGCCACCGCACGCCCGTCGAACCCGAATCGCTCCTGCAATCGGTTGAATTCCTGGCAAAGCCTCGGAGGCAACACCAGCGGCGGACCCGTGTTGCGACGCGTCGTGTCGATCTGGCGGACCGACCACCCCAGCCATTTCGCCGGCACCTCCAGCGACAGAAAATCGCAGATTCTCTGAATCGATCCCGTCGGTTCCACCGTCAATTGGTCATACGTCATCTCCAACAGCCGATCCCCCAGTCGCGATCGCCATCGATCCACCTCCGCCAGGCTCACAATCCACTCGTACGCACCTTTGGATTCATAGCTCTGCAACAGGGGCACTTCGTTCGCGAAATAGCCAGCGGCCATGCCCTCGACGGCCAACGCCGTCCACTTGCTCGCTCCGCGGCCCCACCAGCGGTTCAGCGCCGCAGTCCCCGCGATCCGGTACGACCGATCGCTCGACAGCCGCCGGATCGAATAAACCACGTCCAATCCGCTACGGATCAGATGAATGAATTTGCTTCCGGGCTTCAGCGCGTCCAGATACCCGATGCGGCAGGCATTGAACGGCGTTTTCTCAATGACCAGGGGCTTGCCCAATCGCCGCGCCGGCGCCAGCATCAGTCGATCGAATCGCCGCCGCAGCTCATCGGCGCAATCTTGCTGATCCAACAGGAACCGCGCCGCGTCGCGGGAATACAGATTCAGCACGTCGATGCTCGGGTCGATGGTCGCCCAAAGGTGGTAAGGCTCGAAGAAGTAGTACACTTGCGGGTGCTGGTTCAACACCATGCCCAGGACGGTTGTGCCGGAACGGCCGCACCCGATCAGAAACGCCGCCCGCGGCCGCTGCACGTCCAGTTCCCCGTCGCTTTGGGCCGCGACTCGCCGTTCCGCGCGGTGCTTCATATAGCCGTACTTAAGGGCACGGCCCAGTGGCTTGAGAAGCTGCTTCACGACCCAACTCCGCTTATGCTGGCCAACGCCGCAGCGCCCGCGGCGGCTGGGCCTTTGGCCGCGGATAATGTTAGGCGGGATTGGTAATGATAAAATTAAGTTCTGGTAAAGATGCGCACATCACACCCCGGCGAATCGGGCCCACGGAATTGTCAAATCGCCAATTCGCCATACATCGTTTCATAGCCGGCCGCGAGCGAATTGGCTTCGAAATGCTTCAGGACCCATTGTCGCCCGCGCTCTCCCAGCGCCGTCAGAAGGCCGGGATCATCCAGCAGGCGAGTTAGAGCCGTGCACAGCGCCTGCGGCGTATTGTCCACTATCGTTCCTCCGGCTGACTGGATCTCCTGCCAGATGTCAGTCTCGCGCGTGGTTACGACTGGCGTCGCCGCGGCGAGCGCCTCGATCAACACCATGCCAAAATTCTCCTGTCGCGTGGGAAGGATGAACAAGTCGGCGGCCTCATATAAAGAGATCTTCTCCACCCCGCTGACCATTCCCAGGAAGGCGACCTCCCCGCCAAGGCCGAGGCGATCGATCCGCTGTTGAAGTTGCATCTGGTAAGCGGGTGCGCCGCTGCCGGCAATAAAAACCTTGAACGTTCGCCCCGAATCACGCAGCAGGGCGGCGGCCTCGATCAATACGTCCGCACCCTTTTTTTCGTGCAGGCGGCTCAGAAACAAAAGCTTGGGTTCGTCGACGTTGAGGGCGGGGAAACGCGTCCGAGCCGGCCCCTCGCCAGGCAGTATCTGGAACGGGGCTAGATCCACCAGCAGGGGCAGCACGATCGGCTGCGAGCCGCCAACCCATTTTTGGGCCTGATCCCGCTCAGCGGCCGCGCTGTAGTGGATTCTGGCCGCCCGCCTAAGAAAACGCCGCCCCCCGATCATCAGGAACAGTCGCTTTTTCAGATGTTTCTGAGCCATCGACCAGTCGTCCAGCATCCCGTGGATGGAGACGATGTACGGCACACCGAGTCGGCGCGCGATCTTGGACATCTGAAGATTGCTGGCGGTCCAGGGGCAATGCAGGTGGGCGACGCCGCCTCCGCTCAGCACGTTTTCCCAGATGCGCAGCGCCTCTTTACCCACCATCCCGTTGGGCCGGCGCGGGGGAGGCACGGTGACGACTCGCGGCTTTGGGCCAGCGCCATTCCAATCGGCCGGCACGTCCGGCGAATCGTACGTCACCAGGATGACCTCATGCCCTCGCGCGGCCAGAACGGCGCACCAATCCAAAACCGTGCGAACGATGCCCCCCAATTCCAGCCGCAGCCGCGGGCAGTATTGAATGATCTTCAAGCGTCTTGCCGCCTCGGGCGATTTCGGACGCGGAGATAGGCTCATCAACGACGATTATACAGTGTCGCATTGAAGAGGATGATGCTTCACGACCCAACTCCGCTTATGCTGGCCAGCGCATGAGAATCGCACACGTCATTCCCTCCCTGGATCCGGCCACCGGCGGACCGCCCATCGTCGCCGCCGCCTTGGCCGCCGCTCAGGCCGCTTTGGGGTGTCAAACGCGCCTGGTCGCCTATGGCTTCCCTCACGCTCAGCAGAACGTCGAAACCGCTCTGCGCACCATCCCCCACATGGCCCAGGTGACCGTGGACTATTTGCCGCCTCTAACCCGCCCGGAGCGCTTTCTGGCCCACGGCGCTCGCCGGCGGCTTGTGCCGCTGCTTGCGGGGGCGGATGTCATTCATCTGCACGGTGTGTGGGACCCGGTCGTCTACGCAGCCGCTGCCGTCGCCACCAAGCTGGCCATTGGCTACGTCTTGACGCCGCACGGAATGCTCGATCAATGGGCCATCGCCCAGAAGCCTTGGAAAAAACGCCTGGCCCTGCTGCTGGGATATCGCGGCATGCTTCAGCGGGCGATGTTCCTGCATTTTCTCAACGAAGATGAGCGGTCCCTGGCCGCGCCGTTGCATCTGGCCGTCGAGTCTCAAGTCCTGCCCAACGGGATTTTTCTGGAAGAGTTCGATTCACTTCCGCCCAAAGGCGAGTTTCGCGCCGCCCGGCCGCACTTGGTGGATAAGCCCTTCGTGCTGTTCCTGGGCCGCTTGCACTACAAAAAGGGGCTGGACTATTTGGCCGATGCCTTCGCCATCGTTGCTCGACAAATTCCCCAAACCCAGCTGGTCGTGGCCGGCCCCGATGCCGGCGCCCAACGCGAATTGGAGTCGCAGATCAAGGGCCTGGGGATTGCCGATCGGGTTCACTTGATCGGTCCGATCTACGGCCGGGAAAAACTCCGGGCCCTGGTGGATTGCGACTGCTTTTGTTTGTCCAGCCGGCGGGAGGGATTCAGCCTGGCCGTCACCGAGGCCATGGCCTGCCGGGCCCCCGTGGTGATTTCCAAATCCTGTCATTTCCCCGAGGTGCAGGAGGCCGGCGCGGGCACCGTGGTCGATTTGGACCCATCCCAGATCGCCGCGGCCATCATCGCCGTCTTGGCCGACCCAGCCAAGGCCCGCCAGATGGGCGAGGCCGGCCGCCAACTGGTGCTAACCCGTTTCACTTGGCCCACGGTCGCGCGGCAGATGATCGACGCCTACCGCGGCGCCATGGGAGTCGAATCAAAGGACAGTTGAGCCGTGGCCACGGACGTTCAATCGCGGTCTGGCGCACCGCCGCCGTCAAATTCCCCCGCCTCGCCGCGTTGTGCTGACATGGACCGATCGGTAATGGATCCCGGCGGCCGGTCTTTCGCCGCTTCGCCGCCGGTCAACCCCTTCAAGTTTGCGGCCAGCTCCGGCGAATGAGCCATCGTGGGTTCGTCTTTGATCCGTTCCACCGCGTAGACCGCGCCCACCATCCGCTCGATCTTCCCTTCGCTATCCAAATACATCTTGCCGCGCGTGTACACCCGCCGCACCGCCCCGTCGCCGCAGATGACGCGGTGCGAAATTTCGTAACTCCGCGACGTCAGTCCCCCCTGCACGGATGCCAAGCGGAAAAAATCGCGGTCTTCCGGATGGATATAGGCAAAGAACCCTTCGTAGGTCGTGGCGAACTCGTTGTCGCTGCGGCCGAACAGCTCGCACAAGTTGGGCGACCTCCAGAACGTGTTGTGGCGGACGTCCGCATCCCAGCATGCCACGCCCGACGATTCCAGCGCAAATCCCAGCCGCTGCTCGCTCTCCGTCAGTCTTTTGCGCATGCGATTGCGCGCCGTTTGGAGGGAACCGATGATCACCGCAACCACGACAAACACGATCAAGCGAAGCATGTCGTCGGCGTTTTTGAGGCGCAACGATCGTGCCGGAGGCAGGTTCCACATGGCGATGAGCGTGGAAAGGACGATGGCATACATCGTCACCATGAATCCACCGCGCAAGGCCGCGACCGCTACGGCCAGCAGGTACAACCCGAGGAAGGCGGATTGGTGGGTCGTCGAATATCGGCCTAGCAACAGTGAAACGACGGTTGCCAGAACCACCAGCACCGTCGCCCAAACATAATCAAGGAGTTTTCGACGGATTTGACGATCCATGGCGTGCCCAAATTCACTCGGCGCATCTCGGCGTGCAACGGTTCGCGCGTCACTTATAACGCCGGCACCATAAACTGTAAATCAATCGCGCAGCACGCGCGTTTTGAGCACCGCGGCTGCGGGACCGGCCACCACCTGATCCGGGCCCACGTCCTTCACCACCGTCGCCCGCGCGCCCACCACCGCCCGATCGCCCACCGTCACCCCCGGGCCGATGAACGCATCCGCCGCGATCCACGCATCCTCGCCGACCACGATCGGCGGTCGCAGCAGGGGGAAACGCCGCGTCGTGTAATCGTGCGTGCCGGCGCACAAATGCGCATATTGACTGATGATCGACCCTCGCCCGATGGTGATCTTCCCCAGCGAATAGAGGATCACATGATCGCCGATGTCCACGTCGTCGCCGATGTCCAGGTTCCAGGGGATCTCCACCAAAACGGTGGGGCGGATACGCACGTCGCGGCCCAGCTTGGCGCCGAACAGCCGCAACAGCAGCCGCCTCCACCCATACCAGTTGTGAAACGAACAGCGGAACAACGCCGTCCGCAACAGCATCCACAAGACGCGCTTTAGGTTTTCCATCGGACTCCAGGGGCTGGGTTGTTTTTTGGGATGCAGCGGGACCACCGTGGCCACTTGCGGCTCCAGCGCCAGCCTTCCCGGCCCAAGCTCCGGCGGCGGCGCCTTGGGCGGCGCTTTGGGCTTGGGCGCCGGCTGCGCCGGCCGTTCGACAATCTGGTTCACGGCCTCGGCCGTGCTCATCTCGATCGCCTTGAGCACGTCCGGTTCGGGCACCAGCGTGGACAGGGCGGCGGTGGGTAATTCCGGCGCCCCCTCCTGTTGCGCCAGGCCCACCACGCCAATCGGATCTTTGCCGCCCGTACGCACCAACTCCTTGTATTTGGCGCGGATGAACAACTCGTAGGTGCTGATCAGCAGGCTCAGCGTCAGCCCCGACTCGCGGTCGAAAATCCCGCCACGCACAACATACATGTAGAAAAACCGCAACAGCCACGGCATCGGCAGCTTCGGCGCCAACCGGTATTTCACGTACCGCCGCCGCGCCACTCGGTCATTGAGAATCCCGCCCAGCCCCGGCCATTTCTGCCGCTGGCGGTAAATCTCCCGCGCTTCCAGCGTCGAATACCGGTTGTGCTTGGCGATGAAATGCTCCAGCCCGCGATGGTCCTCGTGGATCAGCAGATTATTCAGGTATCCCGTGCGCCCGTGCACCACCATGTGCTCGTGCACTTCCCGCTCCTCGTAGTGCGCCAGCCCACGCTTGAACAGTCGCAGGTTCCACGACGGGAAAAACGCCGAGTGGTAAATCTCCCGGCCCAAAAACACCGTCACGCGGTTCAGAAAATACCCGGTGCACGGCACCGTCTTGATCGGCCGCGTGACTATCTGCAGAATCTCTTCTTTCAATGCCGGGCTGACCCGCTCATCGGCGTCGAGAATCAACACCCAGGGCGCTTCAAACGGCAGGTTGTCCAGGGCCCAGTTCTTCTGCTTGGCGTAGCCCTGCCATTCGTGCTGCACGAATGCAGCGCCGTGGGCCAGGGCGATCTGCCGCGTCCGGTCCGTCGAGCCGCTGTCGACGATGAAGATGCGATTGACCCATCCCTGGATGCTGGCCAAGGTGTGCCCTAGGTTCAGTTCCTCGTTGTGGGTTTGAATCAGGACGTCGACCATGCAGTTTCCTCAGCCATTATCCATTCGCCGCCCGCTCGCCGCCGCGCGACCGCCGGTTTAAGATGCCGCATTTATACATGGAAATTCCGTTCATGGCAGCAACACCCACGCCGCGGCCGAACCCTCAGCGGAGCAGCCCATGACCCCCCCTCGCCCGCTGCGCATCCTGCACCTGACCGCCGGCTCCGACGCCGGCGGCATCAGCCGCTACCTCTACGACCTCTGCCGCGCCATGCACGACGCCGGACATCACGTCGCCATCGCCGGCCAGCGCGGGCCCTGGCATCACTTGTTCCAGTCCGCCCCCTGGCCCTGGATCGACGCCCCCCTCAAAGCCGGACCCCTGGGCTTGTGGCGCGCCGCCGGCATCTTGACAGACTACCTGGCCCGCAATCCCGCCGATGTCTTGCACGCCCACTACCGCAAGGCCACTCTGGTCGCGCGCCGCCTGCAACGCCAAACCGCAATCCCTTTGCTCTACACCCTGCATCTCTCGCACATTCCGGTTTCAGGGCTGCGGCGATGGTTTACGGATTTTGGCGACTACGCGCACGTTGCATCTTCCGAGGCTCGGCAATGGCTGATCGAGCAGGGGCACGTCCCCGCCGGGCGCATCACGCTGATTCCCCACGGCGTCGACCCGGAAAAATTCCCCGTCGGCGATGCGGCCAGCCGCCAGGCGGCACGCCTGGAGCTGGGCTTGGCCGCCGACGATCGCGTGGCCCTCTTCGTCGGCCGTTTGGAAAATCCCAAGAACGAGGCGTGGCTGCTGGATGTGGCGGCGATGTCGCGCCAATCGCTGCCCGCTCTGCGCATCCTGTTGGCCGGCGAGGGACCCAACGAGCCGGCCCTGCGGCGGCAAATCCAGCGCGACGGCCTGGCTGACCGCGTCCGCCTTCTGGGCCATCGCCAGCCCCTGCCCTTGTATCACGCCGCCGATGCCCTGCTCTTGCCTTCGGCCCGCGAAGGGTTCTCCCTGGCCTGTGCCGAAGCCATGTGCGCCGGCTTGCCGGTCCTTCGCACTCGCACCAGCGGCACGGCCGAGCTGATCATCGAAGCCGTCACCGGCAAATCGGTCCCCATCGACCGCCAGGCGTTTGTGCGGGCGGCGGTGGACTTCCTGTCCGATCCATCCGCCCTGGCCCGCATGGGCGCCGCCGCCGCACAGCACGTCCGCCGGAATTTCACCTTCGACCGGCAGTTGCAGCAAACGATCGACCTGTACCGCAGCATTGCCGCCAGTGGCCAACCGCCTGCCGAGTAACTACAGTGACATCCATCATGAGCTCTCTGACCGATTGGCGCAAACTCCACGGCGGCAACTTCGACCGCCAAGCCGTGCTCGTCACCGGCGGCGCTGGATTCATCGGATCGCACCTGGCCGCGGCCTTGCACGAGCTTGGCGCCGACGTCACCGTCCTGGACGATCTCTCCGGCGGGGGGGATCCAGCGGCGCTGCCCAAGGCGGTGCACTTCGTCAAAGGCTCGATCCTCGACCAGCCCCTGCTACAAAAATGCACGGAAGGCCGGCGCCTGGTGTTCCATCAGGCCGCCCTCGGTTCCGTGCCCCGCAGCATCGAGCAGCCCCGGCTTTATCACGACGTCAACGCCGTTGGAACGCTGTGCGTCCTGGAATCCGCCCGCCTCGCCGGCGTACGCCGCGTCATGTTCGCCGCCAGCAGCAGCGCCTACGGCGACAGCCCGACCCTGCCGAAAATCGAGACCATGCCCACTTCGCCGCGCAGCCCCTACGCCGCCACCAAGGTCGCCGGCGAAGCCCTGCTGGCCGCCTACGCCGTCAGTCTTAACTTGGACACCGTCAGCCTGCGCTACTTCAACATCTTCGGCCCGCGACAGAGCGCCGACAACGCCTACGCCGCCGTCATCGCCGCTTTCGCCAAGGCGATGCTATCCGGCAAACGCCCGACGATCTTCGGCGACGGCCAGCAGTCGCGCGATTTCACCTATGTCGACAACGTCGTCCACGCCAATCTCCTGGCCGCTTCGCATCCGCAGCCGCTGGGCGGGGCGATCATCAACATCGCCTGCGGCGGACGCATCAGCGTCAACCAACTCGCCCGCGAAATGGCCCAGTGGCTCCGGCGGACCGACCTGACCCCCATCTACGCCGCCGAACGCGCCGGTGACGTGAAGCATTCCCTGGCCGATCTGAGCTTGGCCCAATCGACGCTCGGCTACGCGCCGATCGTCGATTTCGTCTCCGGCTTGGATGCGACCATGCAGTGGTATCGCTCGGCCCTGGCCGCTCACACACAATCCAAATAATCCGACGCTACCAGAGGACGATCCCAGAGGTGCCCATGAAACGATTTTCTTTTTTGGCGGTGGTTCTGATTCTTTTTTTTGGCTTGCCGGTGCCAACCGCCGGCGCGGCCCAGCGGCCGGTGCCGCAAATCCGTCACGCCCTCATCATCAGCGTCGATGGCCTTCGCCCCGATCTGCTTCTGCGCGCCAACACCCCCGTCATGCACGCCCTATTCAATTCCGGCAGCTACAGCTTCTGGGCCCGGACCACGGCCGAAGCGGTCACGCTCCCGTCGCACACCAGCATGCTCACCGGCGTCGTGCCCATCAAACACGGCATCCAATGGAACACCGACCTGCCCCTGGAACATCCCGTTTATCCCGCGTTTCCGACGCTCTTCGAGCTGGCCAAGCAGGCCGGTTACACCACCGCCATGGTGGCCGGCAAATCCAAGTTCATCAATCTGGCCAAGCCGGGCACCCTCGATTGGCAGTTCATCCCCAGTGAAGCAAAAATCGAAGACCCGCAGGTGACCGAGCGGGCCGTAGGATTTATCGACGACCACCAGCCGGACGTGCTTTTCGTGCATCTGCCCACCGTGGACAACGTCGGCCATGCCAGTGGCTGGTCCAGTCCCGAGCAGATCGCCGCCATCGAGCAGGCGGATACGTGCATCGGCCAAATCCTCTTGGCCCTGGATCGGCACGGCCTGCGCGATTCCACTTTCATCCTGGTCACGTCCGACCACGGCGGCGCCGGACGCAACCACGGGCCGGATGACCCCCGCAGCCGGCACATCCCCTGGATCGCCGCCGGACCCGGCATCCGCAAGGGCCTTGACCTGACCATCTACGCCGATCTGGTCATCAACACCGAGGACACCTTCGCCACCGCCGCTTTTCTTCTGGGCATCCCCATCCCGCACCTGGTGGACGGCCGCGCCGTTCTGCAGATCATCGATCGATCCGGCCAGGAATTGCTCCATCCCCAGCCTTGAGGTTACTGTGAACGCATGCCCATCGTCGGCCATGGCATCGACATCGTCCAAACCAAGCGCGTCCGCCGCCTCCACCAGCAGCACGGCCAGCACTTCCTCGACCGCGTCTTCACCCCCCTCGAGCAGCAGTATTGCTCGGCCAACCCCAAGCGATATTTCGAGCATTTGGCCGGCCGATTCGCCGCCAAGGAGGCGGTCCTGAAAGTCCTGGGCACGGGCTGGCGCGGCGGCATCGCCTGGACCGACATCGAAATCGTCAAAGACGCCAGCGGCCAGCCCAAAGTCGCTCTCAGCGGCGAGTGCTCCCGCATCGCCGCGGAACTGGGCATCACCCGTTGGCACATCAGCCTTAGCCATATTCCCACCCACGCCACGGCCAGCGCGATTGGAATGAAATGAGTTGCTGGTTGCTAGTTGCTGGTTGCTGGTTAATACTCTTTCGAGGTGATGGCTTTTACTAGCAACTAGGAACCAGCAACTAGCAACTGCTTTGCATGGAACTGAAACGCACCGAACTGTCCGTCCGCCGCGAACGTGCCGTGCTCGTCGGCGTGATCCTGCCCGGCTCGACGGCCGATCCGCGCGATCCCCTGGGCGAATTGGCCTCCCTGGCCGACACCGCCGGGGCCAAGGTCGTCGGCACCATTCTGCAACGCCGCCGCCGCATCGACGCCGGCACCTACGTTGGCAGCGGAAAGGTCATCGAGATCGCCGAACTGGCCATGCGCGAGGAGGCCGATGTCATCATTTTCGACAACGATCTTTCCCCAGGCCAAATCGGCGCCCTGGAGAAGATCGTCAACGAAACCGCCGGCAGCCCGCGCGGCGAAGGCATCAAGGTCCTGGACCGCTCGGAGTTGATCCTGGACATCTTCGCCACCCGCGCCCGCACCAGCGAGGCCAAGATGCAGGTGGAGCTGGCCCAGATGCAGTACACCTATCCGCGTCTGACGCGCATGTGGGGACACCTGGAGCGCATCGCCGGCGGCGCCCCGGCCGGCATCGGCACCCGCGGTCCCGGCGAGCAGCAGCTCGAAATCGACCGCCGTCTGGTCCGCAAACGCATCGGCCGCCTCAAGGATGAAATCGCACGCATCCAGCAGCGCAAAAGCCGCCTCGTCGCTCAGCGCACGGCCACGCATTTCACCGTCTGCATCGTCGGCTACACCAACGCCGGCAAAAGCACGCTCTTCAACACCCTCACCGCCGCAGGCACCTACGCCGATGACAAACTCTTCGCCACCCTGGACACCAAGACCCGCAAATGGAATGTCGAGCGCGGCCTCCACGTGCTGCTCAGCGACACCGTCGGCTTCGTCCGCGACCTGCCGCACAACCTCGTCGCCAGTTTCAAAGCGACGCTGGAAGAAGCGATTCACGCCGATCTGCTTCTGCACGTCCTGGACGTCGGCCACCCGCACGCCCACCAGCAGTTCGATTCCGTGCATCAGGTCCTTGAGGACATCGGCGTCAAGGGCAAGCCGGAAATTCTGCTGCTGAACAAGATCGACACGCCCGAGGGCGAGCAGAAATTCCCCGAATGGCGCGCGATTCATCCCGATGCCATTCCCATCAGCGCCAAGACCGGTTCGGGCACGCCCGGTTTGCACGAGGCCGTCGAGCGCCACATCCGCAGCCAGCAGGTGGAAGTAACTCTTGAAGCCGACGGTGCCAACGGCAAATTGCTCTCGTTCATCGAGACGCACGCCCACGTGACTCACCGCGATTTCGCCGACGGCCGCGTCGTCCTCCGCGCCACCATGACCCAGCAGGTCTTGGCCGACCTGTCGCGGAATGATCAGGTCGAAGTGAAGACCGTTACCGGCAACAGCGACGACAAATGCAACCGCTGAGACACAGAGACGCAGAGACCGCCGCAGAGACGAAATTAAAAATCAGTTAAGTGTTTTCTCTGCGGCACTCTCGCGCCCTCCGCGTCTCCGCGGTTGCATTTTGTCTTAAGAGAATTGAAATACCCTGCTCCCGCTTGACGGGCCGAAATCCCCGCACACAATCGCGGGCATGTTTGGCGGCAAAATCCGCGACCGGTTCCCCATCATCGAACAATATTGCCGAACCGGCGCCGTGCTCGACCTGGGCTGCGTCGATTCGCGCATCGATCGCGGCAGCGCCGCCGACCGCATCGCCAAGCCCAACCTGCTCTTCAAACGCATCAGCGAAATCAACCCCGACGTCGTCGGCCTGGACATCGACGCCGACGGCATCAAGCTGCTTCAGGAGATGGGCTTCAAGGCCGTGTGCGGCAACGCCGAGACCGTCGACCTGCAGCGGAAATTCGACGTGATCGTCGCCGGCGAGATCATCGAGCACCTGGAAAATCCCGGGCTGTTCCTGCGCAACATGCTGCGGCACCTGAGCGGCGACGGCGTGCTCATCATCAGCACGCCCAATCCGTTTTATAGCGGCTTCACCTGGAAAATCTGGCGCTACGGCCGGCCCATGATCCACGAGGAGCACATGGGCTGGCAGGACCCGACGACGATGGACCAGCTCTTGCGCCGCACCGGCTTCGAGCCGTTCGAGCGCTACTGGATTCAGCCGCCGCGGCCGTTGCACAAAGTCTGGAAGACGCTATTCCGCCCGTATTTTTGCAGCTCGTTTATGACCCTGGCCCGCCCGGCAAAAACCTCGGTTGTCCCGTCCAAAATCTGATCCTACTATCCCGGCGAACCAACCACACACGAAGGGAGCTGCCCATGCGCATGTTGCTACAGATCACGATTCCGCACGAGCCGTTCAACACCGCCGCGCGCGACGGCACGGCCGGCGCCAAGATCGGGCGGATTCTGGAGGCGACCAAGCCCCAGGCGGTCTATTTCACCGAGCAGAACGGCCATCGCGGCGCGGTCGTCATCGTGGATATTCCCGATCCGTCGAAGATTCCCGCCACGGTCGAGCCGTGGTTCGTGACGTTCAACGCGGACGTGCAGATCCGCATCGCCATGACGCCGGAGGACCTCAAGAAATCCGGTCTGGACGAGATGGGGAAAAAGTGGTCGTCGTGACCGCCTCGGCCAGGGGATGCTGGGCGATTCCGCGGCGGCGGGCCAGCATGGATGCGATCATGCTTAAGGCGTAGATCGCCAGGGCCAGCACGTACAGGAAGCGGTAGCCGAAGTACATCGAGTTGTATTCCAGGCACCCGCCCAGCATCGCCCCCAGCAGGTTCGAGCCCAGCGCCGCGCCGATGGAGCGGACGGACCTGATTTCGGATGAGAAGACCAGTCCCGAGAAGAACAGAGGCAGGGTGATGACGCCGGTGGCCAACGCGCGGCTGGTCCACAGGTTGTGAATGGAACCGCTCAGCGACCCGAACCACAGGCTGAAGGCCAAGCTGGCCAGCAACAGAACGTAGCAGAGAGCCGTGGGGATGGATCGCAGGCGCATCACCAGCGAATTAGCCAGGAATGCCATGATCAGGATGGCGGTGATGACCACACCGATGGTGACCCACGTGCTGCCGTAGTAGAGGGCCAATTCGGTGATGGCCTTGGTTTCCAGGAGCATGAAGCCGGCTCCCAGGAGAAAGCAGGGGCCGGAGAATCCACCGCCGGAATTCTTCATGGCCGGTCTGATGAAGACGGCCGCCGCCGCCAGCAGCACGCAGATCATGATCAGATACGACACGGGGTATTTTCGCACGGGCATGTAGAAAAACGGCCAATCATCCGTGGACACGTTGACGCTAAAGCGATTGGCCATGGCGTTGTCGATTCGTTGCATCGGCAGCGGCAGGACGGGAATGGGGCCGCTGATGTTCCCGGCGACGTAAGTCACCGCCCCGTCGTAGAGGGACCTGAAGATCACCGGCTCCTGGCCGTCGAAGGCCTGCTTGAGCATGAGGTAGATTTTGTTGCTTATCTCGGGACTAACCATCGAGAACGACAGACAAAGCACGCCGTCCGGTTTCAATCGGGCGCGAGCCTCTTGGAGCGCCTCGACGGTGTAGATGTAGCTGTCCAGGCGCACGCCGCCCAGGCCCGACAGCAGCGTGTGCGAATCGAGCAAGCCGTAAACGATCAGGTCGTATGTCTGGCGGCCGTAGCGGATGAACGAGCGGGCATCCTGCACGTGGGCGGTCACGCGGTCCGATTGGTAAGGCGATTCGGGATGGAAGAGCTGACCCAGCCGGTAGATGGCCGGATCGATCTCCACCGCATCCACGTGGCCGGCGCCATTACGCAGAGCGGCTGCCACGTCGTTGCCCGTGCCGGCGCCCACCACCAGCACGTCGTTCGAATGCGCACGGAAACGGTAGGGCAGGCCGTAATACACCGCCGCCGGGCTGTGCAACATCGTATTGGGCGCGTTGGGGCCGAAGTTGAGAATCTTCTGGTAGTACGAGTGGTTCACGCAGAGCAGCAGGGGCTGGTGCGCCGCCGGCGGCTGCACCGTCAGAACCTGATACGGCGAATAGACGTCGTAGCTGTGTACCTGGAACGTCGTGTTGAGGATGCCGAAGATGACGGCGGCGGCCGCGGTCGTGCTCAGCAGATGTTGACCCAAAAACGGCGACAGCAGCACGATGGCGGCGGCGAACCACACCACCGGCGGCGCCCACACCAGCGACAAACCGTAAAAAAGACCGATGCCCGCGAGGCTGCCCAGCAGGTTCCAGCCATACGCCGCCAGCTTCGGCGAGCGGCGCATCACCCGCGCGGCCACTTGTCCCAGCGGCATGAAGCAGATCGCGTTGACGCTGAAGACCCACACCAAAAAGCTGTACACCAGCACCGCCGAACTCACACCCGAGATCGTGCCCATTCCCAGCGCTTTTTGTTCCAATACGGGGTTGTTCAGCGTCAGACCGATGACCCCGAAACGCAGAATGTGAAGAAACACGACCTGCACCGCCAGCAGTGGCAGCAGCAGGAGGATGAACAACAAGCTGCCCTCTCCCAGGATGTAGCCGATCCCCAAACCCAGGAAGCATGACAGGAGGCTGATGTTCTTGAAAAAAGCGAACAGGGCGAAACAGGAGGCATGAAAGCGGATAAGAACCAGTTCCAGATACAACCCCGCCCCCGCGGCCAGGGCGATCCAAAACCAGCGCAGCCTTGGCGGCAAGGCGTCGATGCCATCGGCATCATGCTCCAGCTGCCGCCGCAGCTTCGGCCACCAGAGGTGCCGCCACCGCGCCATCAGCACCGCCAGCGCCGCCGGCACGGGGCACAAAACCATGAACACGCCAGCCGATATCGCATCGCTCCACTCGTTGTAGTAGCGCACCGCCGCCGCCACGCAGAACGCCGCCCAACTGACAACGATCAGGATCAGCGGCAACATCCACGGCCGAGAGGGCCGTGCCCATGGCTGTGTGCCTGTCACGCGTTTCATCCGCCGCCGCGCTCCCTATTCGGTGAGCATCATTTCCCGCAGAAGTCGATCAGCCGGGCGATCTCGCTGCGCAGGTCTTTGCGGTGCACGACGAAGTCGACGAATCCCTTTTCCTGCAGGAACTCGCTGCGCTGAAACCCCTCGGGCAGTTCGACCTTGATGGTGTTCCAGATGGTGCGCGGACCGGCGAAGCCGATCAGAGCTTTGGGTTCGGCGATGATGAAATCGCCCAGCATGGCGAAGCTGGCCGTCACGCCGCCCGTGGTCGGGTCGGCCAGCAGGCTGATGAACAGCCCGCCCGCTTCGTCCAGCCGGGCCAGAGCGGCGCTGGTCTTGGCCATCTGCATCAGCGACAGCGTCGATTCCTGCATCCGCGCCCCGCCCGAGCAGCTCACGATCAGCAGCGGCAACTTTTCTTCCGTCGCGGCTTCGATCGTCCGCGTAATTTTTTCCCCCACGACGCTGCCCATCGAGCCCATCATGAAGTTCGGGTCCATGACGGCCATCATGACCGGCCGCCCCTTGATGAACCCCTTGCCGCACACCACCGCATCCTGCTCGCCGCTTTTTTCCTGCTCGGCTTTGAGCCGGTCCCGGTACGCTTTTTTGTCCACGAATTTCAGCGGATCGGCCGGCTCGATCTCCTGGAACATCTCCTCGAAGCTGCCCGGATCGCTCAACTGCTCGATGCGCGTGCGCGCGGAAATGCGGAAATGATATTGGCATTCCGGGCAGACGTGCAGGGCCTCTTCCACCGCCTTGCGGAACAACATGGCGCTGCACCCCCCGCAGCGCATCCACAGCCCTTCGGGCACGCCCTCTTTCTTGGTTAATGGCGAATCGTTGGGTGCTTGCGACATGGATTTCGTCAGGCGGCGCTAACCTTGCGCTCGTCCGGTCCCACGTCAATGGTCGCCATTGCCTGGCGCTCGTGCAAGTGGCCGGCGATCATTTGCGGCGATTCACCCCGCAGGGCTCCCGCGGCGATCTGCATGGCCATGGGACGCAGGGCCATCACCACCGTCTGATCCCGATTTCGCTTCAGAATTCGCCGCACCGCCTCGGATATCCGCGCGATGGCCATCGCCAGCGGCTCCCCGTCCGGCGGCGTCACGGCCAGCGGCTGCTCCTGCCATTGTGGAAAGACCGTCGGAAACCGCGCCCGAACCTCTTCCGGCGTCAAGCCCTGCCACAGGCCCATGTTCACCGCCTGCAAATCGGGATTGTCCCGCGCCCGCAGGGCGAATTTCTGGGCGATCAGCCGTGCCGCCTGCTCGCACGCCTCGCTGTCCCCCGGCCGATACACCCCGGCCACCGGACCCGGGATCGCCTCCAGCAGATGCCGAAGGGCATCAATCGCCTCGGCCGTCAGCGGCAACGACACGCTCCCGGTGATGCGTCCCTCCGCATCCCAAGGCGTCGGCGACGCCTCGATCAGGATCACCCGCGTGGCCATGGCATAAGTGAATACGTCCCCGACCGCCCCCTGTAAAGCGCGGGGGGGGTCGCATAGGCGTTCCTGGGGCCAATACCGCATTCCGGCCACGCCAAATCCGGCCGGCTCCTGGGGATTCCTTCGATCTCGTACTGTGCCTAGCCCCGCGCTACTTCGCCATTTCCTTGGCCCGCGCCCGGGCGTCGTCGATGTTGCCCACGTACAGAAATGCCCCTTCGGGCAGATCATCAGCTTTGCCGCTGCAGATTTCGTCGAAGCTCCGCAGCGTGTCGGCGATCTTGGTGTAGACGCCTGGCTTGCCGGTGAATTGCTCGGCGACGAAAAACGGCTGGCTGAAAAATCGCTCGATCCTGCGGGCGCGGCCGACGGTCAGCTTGTCCTCCTCGCTCAACTCGTCCACGCCCAGGATGGCGATGATGTCCTGCAAATCGCGATAGCGCTGAAGCATGTTCTGCACCTTGCGGGCCACGCGATAGTGCTCTTCGCCGACGACCAGCGGATCCAGCGCCCGGCTGGCCGAGGCCAGCGGGTCCACCGCCGGATAAATCCCCTTGGCGGCGATCGACCGTTCCAGGTAGATGAACGCATCCAGGTGGGCAAAGGCGTTGGCGGGGGCGGGGTCGGTCGGGTCGTCGGCCGGCACGTACACCGCCTGCACCGAGGTGATCGCGCCGTGCTTGGTGCTGGTGATGCGTTCCTGCAACTCGCCCATTTCCGTGGAGAGCGTCGGCTGATAGCCGACGGCGCTGGGCATGCGGCCCAGCAGCGCCGACACTTCCGAGCCGGCCTGTGTGAAACGGAATATGTTGTCGATGAACAGCAGGGTGTCGGCTCCGGTTTCATCGCGGAAATATTCCGCCATGGTCAAAGCGCTCAGGGCCACGCGCAGCCGCGCCCCCGGCGGCTCGTTCATCTGGCCAAAGACCATGACCGTTTGATCGATGACGTGTTTGCCGGTGGTGCCGATTTTGGCTTCCTGCATTTCCAGCCACAGGTCGGTGCCTTCGCGGGTGCGTTCACCGACGCCGGCGAAGACGGAATATCCGCCGTGCTGCTGGGCGATGCGGGCGATGAGTTCCTGGATGACCACCGTTTTGCCCAGCCCAGCGCCGCCGAAGAGGCCGGCCTTGCCGCCGCGCAAAAACGGGGTCAGCAGGTCGATCACCTTGATGCCCGTCTCGAACACCTCCGACCTGGGCGTCAGGTCGACGAACTTCGGCGGATCGCGGTGGATCGGCCAGCGGGCCTGCACGTTGATCGGGCCGCGGTTGTCGATCGGATCGCCCAAAAGGTTGAACACCCGGCCCAGGGTTTCCTTGCCGACGGGGACGGTGACCGACGAGCCGGTATCCAGGCAATCCATGCCGCGCCGCAGCCCATCCGTGCTTCCCAGGGCCACCGCCCGCACCTTGTTCCCGCCCAGGTGCTGCTGCACCTCGCCGACCAGGCGGACCGACGTGCCGTGGTCGTCGCGGTCGACCTGGATGGCGTTGTAGATTTCGGGAAGTTGATCTTCCGGGAATTCGGCGTCGAACGTCGAGCCGATCACCTGGGTGATTTTGCCGGTCGCGGGCATGGGGTTTCCTCGATTGGTCGCCGTGCACTCCTGTCGCTGGGGCAGACAGCGAATTGTATTGAACCGCGGCAACCTCGCAAGGCGACCCCGCCGCCGGCCAATCCACGGTTTTCCCAGATTTTTGTTGACGCCGCGGCGCTTTGGCAGCAGACTATGCCCTGTTTTGTCGTGCTCCTATCGGCCGCAGCCATGGAGGGCTTGGCCATGCCAACCATCTTAATTATCGATGACACTGCCTTGGCGCGAGAATCGGTCGCCAAGCTGCTGGAGTATGAGGGCTTTGAGACCATCCGCGCCGCCAACGGCAAGGAAGCCTACGCCACGCTCTACGAGCACACGCCCGATCTGATCCTCTTGGACCTCATGATGCCCGAGATGGATGGCGTCACCTTCCTGCGCATGGTCCGCCACAGCCCGCGCTGGCAGCAGCTTCCCGTCATCGTCCTCACCGGCGTCGCCGACGACAATCACCTGATCGCCCGCGCCCGCGAACTGCACATCGACGACCTGGTCCCCAAGGCCACCTTCGGGATTGAAGATCTGCTGCAGCGCGTGAAAAAGGTGATCGCCGCCAAATCCCCCAGCTCCAATTGAACCTGCGCAGAACCGAGCCCGGTCCGACCGTCACTTCTTCAGGAAATTGACCAACAACCGCCCGCCTTGCTCGGTCAAGAAACTTTCCGGATGGTATTGCACGCCTTCCAGCGGCCAGGTCTTGTGACGCAAGCCCATGATCTCGTCGTGATCCGTCCAAGCGCTGACCTGGAATTCCGGCGGCACCGTGCCGTTGCGCACGATCAGGCTGTGATAACGCGTCGCGGTAAATGGGTTGGGCATGCCGTCGTAGATGCTTTGGCCGTCGTGGTGAATCAGATCGGTCTTTCCGTGCATCAGCCGCTGGGCTCGTTCGACGATCGCCCCGCTGACAAAACCAATGCACTGGTGCCCCAGGCACACGCCCAGGATCGGGACCTTGGGTCCAAAATGGCGGATGACGTCGTTGCTGATCCCGCCTTCCTTGGGTGTGCAGGGTCCGGGCGAAACGACGATGTGCGTCGGCTTCAGCGCCTCGATCTGCTCGATCGTGACTTTGTCGTTGCGAAAGACCTTGATGCACTGATGCGGGTCGGCTTCCCCCAGCCTTTGCACCAAGTTGTAAGTGAACGAGTCGTAGTTGTCGATGATAACAAGCATGGCTGCCTGGCCTTGATCCGCCGCGCCGTCCCTGCACAGTATATGACGGATCAACCTGAATTGATCGGCGGCGGCCTTACTTCTATCATCGTAACGGCCCCCGGACAAGGCGTTTATGTATTACAACATCGTGCTGCTTCATCCCGAAGGCTGTCCGCACACCATGGCCGTGCGCGAAGCGGCGCTTCTGCTGTATTTTTCCTTCGGCTCGCTTGGCTTGCCCGCGAAGCTGCAAATCAACACCCTGGATCCCTCGGCCATGAACATTCTCGTCGGATATCACTACCTCTACGACCCCTCACCCCTGGACGGCTACCACTGCGTGATCTACCAGCTTGAGCAGCTATCCGAAAAGCAGGACCAAGGTTGGTTTACCTCCGCCGCGTTCGAGGTGCTCAAACGGGCGCAGACGGTTTGGGATTACAGCCTGGACAACGTGCGCTTCCTCCGCGACAAGGGCCTGCGCGACGTACGCTACCTCCCCCTGGGCTTTCACGAGAGGCTGCAAACGATCAACGAGAATGTCCCGCGCGATATCGACGTGCTGTTTTACGGGTCCACCAACGAACGCCGCTGTCACATCCTCCGCCAGCTGGAAACCCAGTGCCGCCTGGAATCGCTCTACGGCGTCTACGGGCCGCAACGTGACGCTTACATCGCTCGCTCCAAGATCGTCCTCAACATCCATTTCCACGGCATGCAGATCATGGAGCAGGTGCGTATCACCTATCTTCTAAACAACGGCTGCTTTGTGGTTTCCGAGGACTCCGCCCAAAACCCCTTCGAAGGGATGGTCGTCGTTACGCCTTATGACAGGATCGTTCAGACCTGCCTGGATTACCTGCCGCGTGACCATGAGCGCAAGACCATTGCGGCACACGGAATGGAGTTGTTCCGGCGGCAGCCGATGGCCGCCTATCTCGACCGCGCGCTTTCCAGTGACGGCTGAAAATCGTCCGGAAACCGGCCTCCGGTTGCTTAATGTACGACGTTTCACCGACTAATTTTTAACAAACATAAAGTCCAAAAGTGTAATACATAACTCTTGGCGTTTCGGACGTCCTGGGGTAAATAACCTTGCATCAAGTTGCGTTCGTGCTGACGGCGCAACGACTGTCTTGATGGTGGCCCCAGGAAGGGTCCGCCCAAGTAGGCCGGGTTAGTCGGCGTCGCGTTGTTTCATTTGCCACCGAATGGCGAGCCGGGTTAAGCGCGACCGATCGGTGGGTGTTAGCTTTGGGTAGAGGAGAGATCATGAGCATAGTTGAATCCGCACGTCCCAGCCACAGTACGCGCATTGCTCGTTTTCAGGCGATAGCTGGTACAGCCTTACTCTCAGCGGCCATCTTCGCCGCGGCCCCCAAGGTGGCCCGCGGTGATCTAACTTATACCGGCACCGGCGATGGTGTGGGGGGCAACGGCCAGAACTGGTTCAACACGGCTAACTGGTGGACCGGCACGACTACCGGCACCCTGCCAGAAGGCTACACCCTCACGACGGCCAATGTTGACGCCCCAAACACCGTCATGCCCTCGGTCGGCGTGCTGTTCGACCCGGCCAACCAGGGCCTATCTGCTACCTACGTCGCCAACTTGGCTGTAAAACTAAGCTCGTTCTATGTCTCCAGGGCCAGCGGCAGTTTTGATGGCTCCAGCGGCTTCTCCGACAAGCTGACCATCGAAAGCGGCACGTTAATCGTTTCCACCACTAGCCTCGGCAGTGATGGCCCTGGCATCATCGTCCAGAAGAACGGGGCTTGGATCGGCAATGCCAGCCTGAAGACTGGCGGCACCAACAAATCCTCCATGGGCTCCGGCACCTATGAGTACCATGGTGGCGTCTTCACCCAGAACAACCAGGTCCAGCTTGGCTCTGCCCAAAACAGCAACGATCCGGGCAGCAATTCTGCGTGCGTGGGCAAGTTCATCATCTACAACGATGGGCCCGATGGAGCCCTCTTGGTTGGCAACGGGTTCAGTATCGCCACGAACAACGCCAGCGGCGGCGCCATCGGCATCGTTGAGTTCCACTATGACCTGAACACTCACGGCGTGGGCCTCACCCGCCCGATCCAGAACACCCTGTTCAACGGCTCCCTCAGCCTCAAAAACCAGGACTTTACCAACGTGTTAGATGGCGCGTCGTCCCGGTTGAACTTGGTGCTGGAAGCTGCACCGACCATCATCGGCGGCGCCCCCCAGAACCTGGGCTTGTTCAAGGAAACCGGCAAGATCGGAGGCAACGGCACCTGGCCGAAGGCCTTCTACTCATTCACCGACCCGACCGTCGGCTATAGCCAAGGCGCCACGATTAGCGCGAGCTACAACAGCCAGGTGTACTCCTGGACGATCAGCTACAGCGGTTTGATCACGTTCACCGACAGTGCCACGTCGGCCTACACTTCCGACGGCATCACCGACCCGGGCACCGGCAATGACGTCGTGCTGATCGGCGTGAAGCTGCCTGAACCCGGCAGCATGGCTCTGCTCGGTGGAGCGGGCAGCCTCATCCTGGCTCGCCGTCGCCAGAAGAGGCAGGCCTGATCGCACAACGGCTGTCATTTCACTTGAGAACAACTTTTATTCCCTCCCCCGGCCAGGAAGCCGGGGGAGGCTTGTTTGGGGAAGCGTCAGCGAGACTGGCCGCACCCGTGCCGCCACATGATACGCGCCGATTACTTGCCCATCTCCCGGCTGCGCTGGGCTGCCGCCTTGATTGCATCCACCGTGATCTGCGGCCAGTGCTGCGCTTCCAGGTGGTTGATCGCGGCGTGCGTCGTGCCGCCCGGCGTGGTGACGCGCCGGCGATGCTCCGCCGGATCGGCCGGCGCGTCCGTCGGCTGGCTCATGATCTTCGCCGCTCCCGCCGCCGTTTGGATCGCCAGCGTCCGCGCCTCATCGGCGCCCAGCCCCAATTCCGTCGCCGCGCGGATCATCTGCTCGACCAGGAAAAAGAAATACGCCGGCCCCGACCCGCTGACGGCGGTGACCGCGTCCAGTTTGTCCTCGGTGGTTTGCAGGACCTTGGCGCCGGCTTGGAAAATCTGCCGCGCCCGGCTCAGGTCCGCTGGCGACGCGTGGGCGCCGGCCGCGATCGCCACCATTCCTTCGCCCACCAGCATGGGCGTGTTCGGCACGGCACGCACGATGCGCCAGCGCTTGCCGCCGCCCAGCGTTTTCTCGATGAAGGTTGTGCCGATGCCCGCGGCGATGGAGATCACCAGCGGCTGCTGGTGCATCGCCGCTCCCAGCCGCTGGAGCACGCCTTGCATCTGATGCGGCTTGACGCACAGCAGCACCGCCGCCGCGTCCGCCGCCGCAACCGCGGCATCCTCCACGGCCTTGATCCCAAGGGTATTTTGGAAAAACTCTCGCCTCGGGGCGGAGATGTCCGCCGCGATCATCTGCTCCGCCGGCAGCACACCGCCGCGCAGAATTCCACGCGCAATCGCCTCGGCCATGACCCCGGCACCGATGATCGCCAGCTCGTAGGGCATGGCCCGAATTGTCGATTGAACTAAACCAGGATGCAACCGGAGGTCATTCGACGAACCCGCCGATGGCTTCCTGCACCGAGCGCGGCGCCGTGACGATCAGGTTGCCGTTGAAATAATCGATCGTCGCCGGGCCGCCGTTGTCTTTCCAGATCTCCGGGCGGACCTCCGTTTCGATCAGCTTGATGAGCTTCTGGATACGCTGGTCGTTGCCGATGTTTCCGGCGCCGCCGGCGCCGGCGGTAGACGATGAGAGGGTCCCGCTGCCGCCGCCGCCCCCTCCGCCCGTCCCGCCCCCGGAGAAGGAAAGGCCGCCGCTGATGGTGGGATCAAAATTCTCGTCCAGGGCCACCAGGTCCATGACGGGATAGACCACGGTGATCAGTTTCTGGTCGGCCGCCGCCCGCGAGGTGATTTGGATGATGTTGTCTTCAACGTAGAAGCTCAGCACCTCCCCGCCGGCCGCCTGCGCCAGAATCAGCGACAGCACCTTCTCCATCTTCACGCTGTGCAACGTCAGCGTGACGGGAGCATCCCTGGCGACCTTCGCCGCCTCAAGCGCTTTCCAATCCACGAGGATGTTGGCGCCGCTGGCGTCGCGCAAAAAATCCAGGGCGTCGGCGAGGGGGGTGTTATTAAACTTCACTTCCGGCAGGGCGGTTTCCAAGGCCCGGCGTGCGGCGCTGACCGCACCCATCGCCGCAACGGCGATGAATAGGACGGCCAGCGACGCAAAAACAAGCCGGCGCATGGTCACTCCAGGCACATCAGCTCAGCGGCTTGCCGGTGTACGGATCGAATCGCGGCTGCGGTTGGGCCGGCTCCTCGGTCAGCGGCTTGCCGGTGTACGGATCGAACTTATACGTCGCCGGCAACGCCGGCCGTTCCGTGGAGCCGGTCTGCGGTTTCTGCCCCGACTGCTCGAGGTCGTCTTCGATTCCCTGCACGCCTTTCTTGAATTCCACGATTCCGCGGCCCAGGCTGCGGCCGACTTCCGGCAGCCGCTTGCCGAACAACAGCAGCGCTACGATGGCGATCAACAGCCAGTTATCCAGGTACGGCCCCAGGATGTTTGCTAGCGGCATAAGCATGGTTCCTCGTGGCTCTCCATTATACGGCCGACCCGCCGAGCCGGGCAATCAGTTCCCGCATATCTTCGGCTATCGGAGCTCGCAGCGTGACGGTTTGCAGATTTCCGGGGTGCACGAAGGTGATTTCGTACGCATGCAGTGCCTGGCGTTCGAAGCGAAACCCATCCGCCTCTAACGGCCTTCCGCCGTACATGCTGTCGCCGACCAGCGGATGCCCGATGGCGGACATATGCACCCGCAACTGGTGCGTTCGGCCGGTCTTGGGCAGCAGCTTCACTAGCGAAAATTCCCGACCTCCCCCGGCCAGACGCTGCAGCACCTGGTACGTTGTGACCGCCGGCCGGCCGCCGTTTTCCAGCTTCCGCACCGCCTGCTTTTCGCGAGCGTACCGGTCCTTGCCGATGGGCAGATCGATCACATCCGCCAGCAGCGGCGGCACGCCCTGCACCACCGCCAGGTAGGTCTTCTGGATGGTGCGGTTCTCGAATTGCCGCGCCAGTCTCCAATGCGCTTCGTCGCTCTTGGCCACCAGCATGATTCCCGTGGTGTTGCGGTCCAGGCGATGCAGAATCCCCGGCCGCCACGGTCCGTTGACCGTGCTCCATTTCTGTCCGTAGTGCGCCAAGCCGTTGACCAGCGTGCCCGTCCATCGCCCCCGCGCCGGATGCACGATCAGGTTCGCCTGCTTGTTCAGTGCCAGAAAATGCTCATCCTCGTAAATGATCTGAAGCGGAATCGGCTCGGGGGCCAGGTCGTTGACCGGCTGCGGCGGCGTGACCATATCCACCACGTCGCCGGTCTTGATTTTGTAGCTCGCCTTGGTCGGCTGGGCGTTGACTTTGACGAGCTGATCTTCGATCAGTCGTTGCACTGCGCTGCGCGACAGCCAGGGCAGTCGGTCGGTGAGGAACTGGTCGATTCGCCGCGTCTGCGTTTTGCTCGCCTGGAAATGAAAATGGACGACCTCCGCCTCCTCGGGCGAATCCGGCGAGTCAGCAAGATCAATCTCATCCTGCGGGATATCGGCATCCGCGCTCACAATCGGCCATTGTAGCGTTTAGACCGCCCCGAATACCGGTTGGCTCAACTTCGAAACTGAGCCGGCCCGTCTTCGGGCCGGTCTTGATCCCCCAACGGGCTCGACGACGGGGCGACACTCAACCTCGAAACTGAGCCGGCCCGTCCTCGGGCCGGTCTTGATCCCCCAACGAGAGCGCTGACAAGGAACTTATCGCGTCGTCGGCCGCGTGTTGGGCATACTGGTAGGCACGCTGTTCTGCGTGGCCGGCGGGACGTTGGTCAGCGCCGGCTGCTGGATCAGCCCAAGCAACTTCAGGCGGTTGGCGGCCAACTCCTTGAACGGCCGCGGCGTCGCGGCGTCGTCGATCACCACCTCGTATTCCTGCCGCGCCCGATCCCATTGCGAGGAATCCGTACCGCCGCCCTCGGCCGCCCGATCTTCCGCCACCGCCGCCAGACCAAAATGCGCCGCCATCACTTCAAACGCCTGCTGCGGATAATCCTGCGTGACGCGCTGGTACGCGTCCTCGGCGTTGCTGAGCAATTCCGATTTCGACGGCTCCGGCCGCAACGACGGCTGCGTCGCCGCCCCACGCAAATCCGGCAGATTCGCCATCTCAAAATTCAAATCCCCTTTGCAGAGCATCGCCTGCGCCTTGAGCTGCTGCTGCTGATCCCCCGACTTGTCCAAGGCGTCATCCGCCAGGCGGATTCCGTCCGAATACCATAGCTGCCGCTGCTGCGCCACCGCCGCTTCTTCCCCCGGACCGGCCACCAGGAGTCGCTCCAGTCGGCCCAGACTTTGTTCCGCTTCGCTCAGGCTCTGCTGCGCGATCGCCATCTTTTCCTGCCCTTGGTTGATCCGATAGCGAATCCACACCGCTACCAGGGCCAGCAGGATCAAGCCCAGCATGATGCGCGTCCCGTATTTCCGCCAGATTTCCGGAATCCCCCACAGCATCATGGCCAGCGCGTTTTGCTTCAGCTCGTGCCGCCGTTGCGTCTTCATGGGAGCGGGAAGTTTAAACAGCGCCCACCAACAAAGCAATCGGGAACCTCGTCTTGCAGACGACCTTCCCTACACCAGCGCATCCTCGCTGGAGCCCATGAACCGGGCAAACCAGGCGTTGCGATCGACCAGCTCGCGCACAGGTCCGTGGTCCGCGACCCGTCCGTTTTCGATCAGGTACACCATCTCCGCCTGGCCGATCAGGCTGGGCCGGTGACTGGTCAGCACGGTGGTTCGCCCGGCCATGAGCCGGTCCAGGGCCGCCACGATCGTCGCCTCGGCATCCGGCTCGACGCTGCTGGTCGGCTCGTCCAGCAGCAGCACCGATGGATTGGCCAGAAAGGCGCGGGCGATGCTGATGCGTTGCCTTTGCCCGCCGCTGAGCCGCACCCCGCGCTCGCCCACCTTGGTGTTGTAGCCGGCGGGGAGTTTTTCAATGAACTCGTGCGCGTTGGCCGCACTTGCCGCCGCCACCACCTGCTCCATCGTCGCCTCGCCGTGCCCGTAGCGGATGTTGTCCAGCAGGCTGTCGTTGAACAAGAACGTTTCCTGCTGCACCAGGGCGAAATGCCGCCGCAGACTGTCGCGCTGGATGGTGCGGATGTCGCGCCCGTCCAGCAGCACCTGGCCCTCGGCGGGGTCGTAAAACCGCAGCAAAAGATGCAGGATCGTGCTCTTGCCCGAGCCGCTGGGCCCGCACAGCGCCACGCTCTGGCCCGGCTCGATGCGCAGGCTCAGATCGTGCAGCGTGATCGGCTGCGGTTGGCCCGGCACCTCCGCCGGATAACCGAACGTCACGTTGCGAAACTGCATCGCCCCGCGCACCGTGTCCACGGCGGCGGCGTCCGGCGCATCGGGCAACTCCTCCGGCGCATCCAGCACCTCGAAGACGCGTTTGCCCGACGCCCGCGCCCGCTGCACCAGGTCGTTGACCCGCGCCAGCGTCTGCACCGGCCCGAACAGCCGCCACCAGTACGCGCGGAACATCAGCAGCGTCCCCACCGTGAACCGCCCCCCCGGATGCCGCAGCAAGATATACCCGCCCATCCCGATCATGAACACGTTGCTGAAAAACCCGATCGAGTAGGAAAACGGAAAGAACAAATTCCGCGCCGTGATCGCCTTGAGCTGCTGGCGGTAGTACGCCCAGGTGGCCTGCTCGAAGCGCTGGGCTTCCTGCTTCTCGCGGCCGAAGATCTTGATCACCGTGATGCCGGAGAGATTCTCCTGCAACCGCGTGGTCACGTCGCCGGCACGCTCGCGCACCGCCGTGTAGATCGGCTTCACCCTCGCGTTGAAGTAGTGCAGCAGGAAAAAGACCACCAAGAGCGGCGCCAGCGACGTGCCCGCCACCGGCAGGCTCTTGTAGAGCACGATCCCCACCGTCGCCAGCCACAGCACCGTGTCGCCGATGATCAGGTCGATCGAGTTGACCACGAAATTCTGCAGCTCATCCACGTCTCCCATCGCCCGGCTGATCAAATCGCCGCTGCGCTGCCGCTGCAAGTACCCCAGGCTCTGCGTCTGCAACTTGTGGTACACCCGATTGCGCATCACGTAGACGAACTTCTGCGCCACGCGCTGCAAGATCACCGTGCTGAGCGTGCTGGCCACGAGGCTTACGCCGTAGACGCCCATCAGCCACGCCAGCGCCGACAGCAGAAGCGCGAACGAATCGCCGATCCGGCCGTGCAGCGAAACCAAAAATCCTAGCCCGCTGGGCCGGCTGATGTTCTTGAGGATCAGATCATCCGTGACGTATTGCCAGATGAACGCCGGAAATAATTCCCCGGGCATCGACACCAGCAGCAACGCCAGCGCCACGGCGATCCATCCCCATTGTGGGCGCAGCATCCACAAAAGCCGGCGGAACACGCCCGTTGCAACGCTGCTGTCCGACATAGCGGATTATTCTATGCTGGCCTTCGCCAAGGCGTCTGAACAGCAGCAAACCCGCCTCGGATGCCGACATTACGTTAGATGAGCACCACTGCAACGCCTTCTTCCACCGGCCGCCTGGGGTTCGCCCTGTTGTTGGGACTCCTCGCCCTGGCCGCGGGCGGCAAGGCCATCCTGGCCGATACCCTGGACCCGGATTGCTTCTGGCATCTCCGCGTTGCCGACCAGATCGCCAAAGCCGGCTGGCCCAGGCCGCTGGTCGATGATCTGTCCTTTGAATCCAGCAAGCAGCCGTGGACGCCCTATTCCTGGCTGGCCGAGTTGGGCATGAAGCGCTTATGGGATGCCGGCGGCTACCGCGCCGCCGTCGCCGTCCAGGCCCTGATGCAAGCCGCTTTCATCATCATGCTGGGCCTTGGGGCGGTGGAAGCGTCGCGGGCAATCGCCGGCACGCCGCGCTATCTCGCCTCCGCCCTGGCCGCCGCCGCCGGAGGTCTTCTTTCTCTGGCTTACCTAAGCTTCCGTCCCGTCACCGCCGACTTGGTGCTGATGAGCCTCATCGCTTGGCTGCTGTTGCGCGATCGGCGCATGAACCAAAATTCCGTGGCGGTTTGGCTCGTTCCCCTCCTGACACTCTTCGCGGCCAACGTTCACTTTATCGCTCTGCTGGTGCCGCTGTGGACGGCCTCGCTGCTCGTCGGCGACGCGATCGAGTTACGCCCGCTGCGCCGCGGGCTGCTGTTGACGGCCCTGACTGCCGCCGCCTCCCTGGCGACGCCCATGCCGTTCAGCACACTGCGCACCGTTGCCGGCTATGCGTTTCACGACGTGATGGTTCGCTCCCACGTGATCGCGGAAATGCAGCCGTTTTACCGCGACATCATGGGCCATGTGTCGGCCGCCATCGTCACCATCATCAGTGTTTGCGTGATCGTCCGCTGGTTCGCCGCCTGGCGCGGTAAAGGCCAAATCCCCCTGCCCCTGGGTGAACTCATCTGGCTCGCCGGAAGCGCCGTTCTTTTATTCGCGGTAGGGCGGATGTCCCCGGTCTTCGCCTTGATCGGCTGCCCGCTGCTCGCCGCCACCATGCCCAATCTTTCCGACCGCACGCTGACTCGCCCCGCCATCGTGATCGCCCTGGCCGCCGTTTTGGTCATCGGAATTTGCAAACTGGTTCTTGCCTTTCCGGCCTCGTCAACGCCCCTGTCCGTCTGGCTGAACCGCAACCTGCCTTTCTATCCCTGCGCCGCCGCCGATTACGTCGATCAGCACGTCAGCCCCGCCTCGCACCGCATCATCTGCGAGTTCTCCTGGGGCGGCTATCTCGAATGGCGCCTGGGCGATCGCTTTCAGATGATGATGGACGGTCGCACTCAGGTCTTTCCCGCCCAATTCTGGCAGTTGCTTTTCTTAGGCTCGGCCCAGGATCGCCGGCGCATGGTGCAGGATGCCCGCGCCGACGCCGCCATCGTGCCCGCCCAGCGCAGCGCGTTCCTTGCCACGCTTCTCGATTTAAATTGGAAAACGGTTTACGAGGACGCCTGTGCCAAAGTGCTCATTCCCCCGCCGGCCCGATGAATCCCGGCTGCTTGAGCTACGTCGACATCGTCGCGGCGTACTGGGCGATGTACTGCGGCACCGGGTAGTGCTTCATCAAAAACTCGCGAAGCTGCGCTCGCTCGGCGATCAGGAAATACACCGGCTCGTCCAGTTTCCGGCAGGTGAAGTTCACCGCACGCACCAGGTCCTTGGCGCTGGTGGCCATGTTCAGATTCTCTTGCAGGCGGTTGATCGGCAGCAGATGGAATTGCCACGCCTGCCGCCGGTTGAGGGTCCGCAGGCATTCCGTGTCGATCTCCTGTTGTTCCAGGTCGACCACCCCCGTCAGGCGCACGTACTGCTCCACCCACGCGTCCTCCACCGCCTTGGGGTCGATCCCGTACAGGCGCTCCGCCAGGTCGCCGAAGGGGCGGTGCGACATCTTCTGAATCTTCAGAATGTGGTTGACCTGCGTCTTGGTCAGCACGCCCTGTTCGACCAGCAGTTGTCCGATTTGAATGCCTGGCACGGCAGTCTCCTGATTGGTTGGTCGGCCAATACCGGCCGTCTCACGCTGTATCGGTCCAAAGGGCGCGCGGCTCAAGCTGTAAGCAAGAAAACGTCCGGGAAAACACGGGCCATGGAACTTGATTGACGCGTCTTTCGGGCCGATCTGATAAGGGGCACTCTGGCCGCTGCCTGCGCCTCATGCCCCCTTTTCCCACAGCGCCACCGCCGTCTGGACGTTCTGCTCCATCGGGTTTTCCCCATTCAGCCAGTGCACGTCCGGGAATCGCTTGAACCATTTCATTTGCCGGCGGGCAAGCTGCCGCGTGGCGATCTTGATTTGCTCCACCGCCTCCTCGAGGCTGACCAGACCCTGGACGTGGTCGATCAACTGCCGATACCCCGTCGCCTCGCCCGCGGTTTTTGAGAATTTGTATTTCTGCAGCAACTGACGCACTTCCTCCACCCAACCGGCGGCGATCATGTCCTTGACGCGCGCGTTGATCCGGCGGCTCAGCGCCTCCCGGTCCCACGCCAGGCCGATCCACACCGCCCGATGCCGCGGCGGCTGATCGCTTTCCCATTGCCGCTGCAGCGAGCTGATCGGCTGGCCGGTCAATTCGTACACTTCCAGGGCGCGAATCAGCCGCTTGCGGTCGGAGGGATTGATTCGCTGGGCCGACGCCGGGTCCGCCTCACGCAGCTTCTGGTGCAACTGCTCGCCGCTCAGGTGCCGCAGACGCAGGCGGATCGATTCATCCGCCGGCGGACCGTCGAACAATCCCTTGAACAGCCCCTGGTAATACAGCGGCGTTCCACCCGTGGCGATCAGCCGCACGCCGCGCTGATGCGCATCGGCGATCACGCGGTCGGCCAGCTCCACGAAACGCGCCACGTTGAACGATTCATCCGGCCGCACCCAGTCCAGCAGGTGGTGGCGGATCTCGTGCCGCTGGGCCAGCGACGCCTTGGCCGTGCCGATATCCATCTCTTGATATACCTGCATCGAATCGACGCTGAGGATTTCCGCCCCGCATTGTCTGGCTACGGTCGTAGCCAGTGCGCTCTTGCCCGACGCAGTGGGTCCCAGGATCACCAGCAATGGCATAGGGGCTGTCATTTTTTACAACGCCTGCCGTTTTTGCGGCTCGCCCGGGGGCCGCTCTTTGGCGGAACTATTGTAACCCCATGATTGACAATCAGGTGTGTCGCCCCGCCGCCTGGCACGGGCTTTGTATCCCGCAAAACGGTGAATTGTAATGGAGGTTCTTATGGCATTGCCCACAATCGTTCGTCGTAACGTTGACCCGTTGGAGCTGGCTCAACGCGAGTTTGACAACATGCTGGGCCGATTCTTCGGCGCCAGGGCATTTGAAGGCGGCACTGGCCTAGCCCCCTGGGGCGTCGACGTCCGCGAGGATGCCGACCACATCTACGTCGAAGCCGAACTGCCCGGCTTCAAGAAGGAAGAGGTCGACATCAACCTGGAAAACCAGACCCTGACCATCTCCGCCCAGCACAAGAGCGAGACGGAGGAAAAATCCCCCAGCAAGGGCGAATGGCTTCTGCGCGAGCGGCATTACAGCCGCTTCCAGAGGAGCTTTACGCTTCCGCCCACGGTGGATCCCCAGAGCGTCCAGGCCAAGCTGCACGACGGGCTGCTGACGGTCACGCTGAACAAGCGCGAAGAGAGCAAGCCGCGGCGGATTACGGTCTCCTAACTGTTGGATTGACGCTCATCTTCGTGACGGTGGCGGGCCGCGCGGCACGTTGCGCGCGGCCCGCCTTTTCGTCCATCCCGTTGGCTTCCAAGTTCTGCAGCGCGATCTGCGCGTTGCGCTTGAGCATCGGCAGCTTTGCCCGCTTCATCGCGCTGCCGCGCAGATGGCGGCGGTAATCCTGCTGGGTCCAATTCAGCAGTTCGCGCGCATCCACTGTTCCCGTGGCAAAGCGCGGCTGAAGCTCCGAACCGCCGGCCGCCGGCGCCTCACGGTTCCAGGGACAAACCTCCTGGCAGATGTCGCATCCGTAAATCCACGCGCCGAACTTTTCCGCCAGCTCCGGATCGATCGCTCCGCGATGCTCGATGCTCAGGTACGAGATGCACCGCCGCGCGTCCAGGCGATACGGTTCGGTGATGGCCTGCGTCGGGCAGGCGTCGATGCAGCGCCGGCAGCTTCCGCAGCGGTCCACCGCCGCCTCGTCCGCCGGCAACGCCAGCGTCGTCACGATCTCGCCCAGGAACAGCCACGAGCCGATCTGTTCATTGATGACGCAGCAATTTTTCCCCAGCCATCCGATCCCCGCCCGCGCGGCCAGCTCCTTCTCCATCACCGGCGCCGTGTCGGTGCAGAAGCGCGTTTGCGCCGCCGGCGCCGCTTCCCTCAGCCAATCCGCCAGCGCGTGCAGCCGTCTCTTGAGCCAATCGTGGTAGTCTTCCCCCAGCGCATAGCGCGCGATCCGCCCGTGATGCGAAGCTTCCTGCGCTGCCGGTTCTTGCAGTGGCACGTGATAATTGACCGCCGCGCAGATGACGCTAACCGCCCCGGGCAGATAAGCCGCCGGATCCGTCCGCTGCTGGAGCCGTTGGCCGAGGTACTTCATCTCTCCCGCCTGTCCGCCGTCGAGCCAGCGCCGAAAGTAATCGCGGTATAGCGACGCCGTCGCCGGCGCGATGCCGATGCGATCGAACCCCAGTTCCCTGGCCCGGGTCTTCAGTCGTGCCAGCAGTTGCATTTGATCGATGGTATTGGTGGAACAAGACATGCCGGCCGCCGCTTGTTGATAGCCGCGGGCGGCAGCCCGCGGACAGGATCAAAACGCGCTCACAACCCCCGATTATACCGCTGCTTTTGTCTCTTTCTTGACACCTCTATCGGCTATTCTTAAGATCGCGCCGGTTGATGTCTCACCTGGGCTATGGGTCTGTTTGCCTTGGCCTTGTCATCGCCGCGGAGTGAGCGGAGTGATGCGCTTTAGGTTCCGCCTGTTGGACATCCTTGCCTACAGAAAAATTTCGGAGGCCGTGATGCGGTTATCCCGAATCGTTCCTTTATTGATCGTCGTCTCTTGCCTGACCTTCGCCCCCCTGGGGGTTGCTCTGGCCGATGACGCGACGCCCACAACTCAGTCGTCCTTGGTCGATCAGGTCGACACTTTCTGGCACTACGGGAAGATCGCCCGCTACGATCTGGCCGCCGACGCCGCCAGCAAGCTGCTTTCCGCCGATCCGCGCGCCCTGCTCGAAGCTTTTGAAGCCGTCACCGCCCGCCGCGGCGACAACATGGATCAATGGCTGCTCCGCTGGCGCACCATGCCCGTGCCGTCGGAGGCCTCGGTCAAGGGCGACTCCCTGGCCGCCGCCCGCCGCGACGCGATTCAGAAGATGCGCGCCGCCGCCGACAAGCTCTCCGGGCGCATCAACCTGGGTTACGCCACGCGCCGCGGCGATCCCGATTTCATCCGCAACACCATCATCGCCATGAGTCAGGGCTCGCGGGGATACGACAACAATCTGCCGCGCCTGGCCAACAGCGGCGAACTCGCCGTCAAAGTTCTTGTGGACATTCTGCGCTCCGCCGACGACCGCCCATACCACGCCACCGCACGCCGCGCCCTCCGCGACCTGGGCCGAAAGGCGATCAATCCCCTTCTGGCCGCCACCGAAATGAAAGACAACGACACCCTGCTGGACGTGATCAGCGCCTTGGGCGACATCGGCTACGAGCCGTGCGTGCCGTACCTGGCCCGCTTGGCCACCTCGCCGGCCGCGCCCCAAGGCGTCCGCGTCGCCGCTCGCCGCGCCCTGGTCCACCTGGGCATCACCGACACCGCCGCCCTCGATCCCGCCCAGCAGTTCTTCGACCTGGCCGAAAAATTCTATTACAACAAATCCTCCGTCACGCCTTCGGGAGACGCCACCGCCTACGTCTGGTATTGGACCGACAACATGGGCCTCACCAAGCTGGACGTGCCCACGCCGATCTTCGGCGACGTCATGACCATGCGCTGCGCCGAGTACGCCCTGAAGCTCAATCCCTCTAGCGCCGCCGCCGTTGCTCTTTGGCTGGCGGCCAACACCAAACGCGAGGCCGAACTGCCCGAGGGCAGCTCCGATCCCACCCACGCCGGCCTCCCCGACGCCCATTACTACAACGTCTCGGCCGGTGTGAAATACCTCAACGACGCTCTCACCCGCGCCCTGCAGGACCGCAACACCCCCGTCGCCTTCCGACTTACCGCCTCGCTCCAGGACATCATCGGCCAAAGCAACATGTCCGCCGGCGGCAGCGAGCCGCTCTTCAAGGCCCTGTATTACCCCAATCGCCAGGTGCGCTACCAGGCGGCGTTTGCCCTGGCCGAGTCGCTGCCCACCCGATCCTTCTCCGGCAGCGACCGCGTCGTGCCGCTTCTGGCCTCTGCCTTGAGCCAAAGCACCACCCTCAACGTCCTGGCCGTCGCCCCCGCCGATCAGGTCGCCGCCTTGCGCCAGGCCGCGGAAACCGCCGGCTGCACCGTCGTCGCCGCCGGCGATCCCACGCAGGCCGCCAACGCCGCCATGGCCTTGCCCTACGTCGATCTCATCATCATCTTCGAAGACAGCGACGTCGGCCGCATGGTCGCTCTCCAGCAGACCACCACGCACCTCCAGAGCGCTCCGCTTCTGGTTCTGACGCGCAGCGACGCCAGCCCCTACGCCGTCCGCAGCGCCACCGATCCCCTGATGAGCGCGGTGCTGATGCCGCCGGGCCAGAACCTGGCCGCCACGCTCAAGATCGAAATCCCGCGCGCCCTGGAGCACGCCGGCACGCCCCTCATGACCGAGCAGCAGGCCGCCGACTATGCCCGCCGCGCCGCCCGCTTGCTGTCCGATCTGGCCATCAGTCGCAACCCGGTGTTGGATTTAGCCCCCGCGCAGAGCCGCGTCCTGGCGGCTCTGAACGACGGCCGTCCGGAAATCGCCCAGGCCGCAGGAAACGTCCTGGCCATGCTCGATTCTCAGCCCGCCCAAACCGGCCTGGCCACCAAGGCCCTGGACGCGCAGACTGCCGCCCCCGTCCGCGTCAGCCTTTTCAAGAGCCTGGTCGTCAGCGCCAAGTTCTTCGGCAATCGCCTGGGCCCGGACAAGATCGCGCAGATTGAGCAGACCGTTGCCGGCGAGAAGGACCCCGCCATCCGCTCTGCCGCCGCCGAGGCGCGCGGCGCCCTCAATCTCCCCGCCGATCAGGCCCGCGCCCTGATCCTGGCCCAATCCAAGATGTGAGGAATTTGCCCGGCCCGCCGACTTCAGTCGGCGGGTTTCCCCCGCTCCACGCATTCGCGCACACGCTTTTCCAGCAAATCCACGATCAGATCATCCATCCCCAGCGTGGGCGTGACGTGATATCGCGTCCCCGGAAACTTCTTTGCCGCCTCGCTTGTCAGTCGTGGGATGTCCTCTGTCCAGTGTTTTCCCGGCCCCAGGAAATACGGGCAGACGATGATAAGCGAAGCCCCGCGCTCTACGCACCGCCCGTACGCCGTCGCGATCGTCGGCTCGGCCAATTCCATGTGCGCCGGCTCCACGATCTTCCAGCGGTCGGCAAACCGACGGGCGAACAGCTCGGCCACCTCCTCCAGCAGGCGGTTGCTCTCTTCCCGCCGCGAGCCGTGATCCACGATGATGATCCCGATCGCCGTCTCCACGTTCGTCTCTATCCTTTCCGCGCCGCCGGCTTCAGGTCAATGCTCAACGTCCCAGAATATCTAAGGACGCCATGTTCCCAATGCCGATGTATGAGCCAGATTACTCTATGAAAAAGGCCGCCGTAGAGAAACTGCGCAGGTCCATCGCCCGGCTGAGGCGGCCCTCGTTGCGGCTGGACGTCGCCGATCTCCTGGGCCGCAAGCCCATCAGCCTGGACACCCCGCAGCTTCAGCGCTTCCTGGCCGGCAAGCACGTCCTGGTCAGCGGGGCTGGCGGCAGCATCGGCTCCGAAATCTGCCGCCAGGCCATGCGCTTTTGCCCACGCCGCCTGATCCTCCTGGAACAAGCCGAAAACAACCTCTTCGAGATCGACCGCGAGCTCCGCCAGCGCTGGGTAGGCGCGGACATCGTCCCCGCCCTGGCCGATGTCGCCGATGCCGCCCGCGTCGAAGCCGTCTTTGCCCAGCATCAGCCGCAGGTGATCTTCCACTGCGCCGCCCACAAACACGTGCCCATGATGGAACTGAATCCCGGCGAGGCGATCAAGAACAACGTCTTTGGCACCAAAGTCATCGCCGATGCCGCCCTGTCTGCCGGCGCCGCCGCCTTCGTCATGGTCAGCACCGACAAGGCCGTCAATCCCACCAGCGTCATGGGCGCCGCCAAGCGCTGCGCCGAGCTCTACATCCAATCCCTCAACGCCCGCGATAGTGCCGATGCCCCGCGTTTCGTCGCCGTGCGTTTCGGCAACGTGTTAGGCAGCAGCGGCAGCGTCGTCCCCATTTTCGCCAAGCAGATCGACTCCGGCGGCCCCGTGACGGTCACCCACCCGGAAATGCAGCGTTACTTCATGACCATTCCCGAGGCCAGCCAACTGGTCATGCAAGCCGGCGCCATCGGCCAAGGCGGCGAAATCTTCATTCTCGACATGGGCCAGCCGATCAAGATTCTCAAGCTCGCCCGCGAGATGATCCGTCGTCGCGGCCTTATTCCCGGCAGAGACATCGCCATCGAATTCACCGGCATTCGCCCCGGCGAAAAGCTCTACGAAGAGCTCGCCTGCGCCAGCGAAAAGACCCGTCCGACGACCCACCCCAAGATCCGCGTCTGGCAGCTCCCCCGCGCAACGCCCGAGCAGGTCGATCAGATGCTGCAAACGCTCACCGCCGTGATCAATTCCGCCCGCCCCCAGGTCGTGGCCGCGCTACAGCAATGCGTCCCCGAATACCAGCCCACTCCCGCCGTGGAGTCTGCCCCCGCGATGCGCCTCGTCGCGGACGCGGCCTGACTGACAGATAGTCCGCTGACGTGGCCCAGAACATACCCAGCGGGTGTAGAATGCCGCTGGGCAACAGTTGGCCAGTGCGGGCAACAAGTCGGAAGAGCGATGGCCTGTGATCTTTTCATCAGCTACCACTCGCCAGACCTGAAGCTGGCCGAGGAATTGCATCGCCAGCTTTTGGCCGGCGGTTTTCGGCCCGATCAAATCTGGTTCGACAAAATCCGCCTCAAGCCGGGCTACAACTGGTACGAGCACATTAAAGATGCTGCCGATGCCGCGCGAATCATCCTGCCGGTCCTCACTCCACGATGGCAGCTTTCCAACTGGACCAAGTTTGAAACGTACTGCGGCGAAGTCGTCATCCCCCTTATTTTTCAAGGTTCCTGGCCCGACATTTCCACACCGCCGCTGCAGAGGTTTCATTACCTCGCCGTCGATCTCTCTAAGCCCGATGCTTCCGCTTGGCGGCGTCTGATCGATGCGATCCGTGAACACCTGGCAAACCCCGCTCCCCAAAAACCGGCGAGCCTCGCATACGTTCGCTACCAGCACAACCCGTACTTTGTCGGCCGCGAAAAGGAGATGCTGGCGATCCATGAAACCCTGCACCAATCCCCCACGGCCGCCCTAACGCAGGGCAAGGTCCAAGCCGTCGCCGCGCTGGGCGGCGTCGGTAAATCCACACTCGCGCGAGAATATGTCGAGCAGTTCTGGCGCTGCTACCGGCAAATCTTCTGGGTCGATTGCCGTGTAGGCGTGACCACCGGTTTGGCTGGGATCTGTGACGCAATGTTCCCCGACCTCCCCCAGGGGCTTCAGGAACGGCAAAAGGCCCAAACGGCTCTGCGCGAGCTGAACGGCGATGAGCCTCGGCTTTTGGTCCTCGACAACGCCGAGGATGAGCAATCCATCCAAGAGTGGATTCCCAACGCCGGCGGCTGCCGCACCATCATAACTTCGCGTTACTCGAACTGGTCACCCGGAATCGTGAAATTGGAAATGTACGTGTTTGACCCTGAGCCGGCCCGCGAGTTCCTCATCAAACGCACCGGACGAAAGGCCGAAGGTGATGAACTAATTGCCTGTGACGCGCTGGCCAAGGAACTGGGCTATCTGCCCCTGGCCCTGGAGCAGGCGGCCGCTTACATGCTGAAAAACCAGCAATATTCCTTCAGCGATTACCTTGCCCTATACCGTCGGACGGCGGCTGAACTGTTGAAAGAAAAAGTCCTAGGTTCGACCGAGTATCCAGACTCCGTGGCGACGACTTGGAAGCTGACGATCGAAAGGCTTACCGCCCCCGCTCGGGTCGTATTGCGACTAGCCAGCTTCTTAGCCGATACGCCCATTCCGCTTGGCCTATTCCGCCAGGACGTGGCCAAGATCAAGCAAGCCGCCGCACAATTCCCCGTCTCTTCACCGACTCGTGATTCCTCCGATCCTGAGCTATTCGTCAATTCCATCGCCGCCGACCTGCAAGCCTATTCCATGGCGCGATACGTCGATGGGTCCCTCCAATTCCACAACCTGGTTCAAAAGGTCGAGCTGCACAATATTCCGCTCGACCAGCGAGATGATTCTCAGAAACTCATCTGGAGCCTGTTCATCGCCTTTGCCCCGACCCCGGCCCACGAATTCGCCAACTGGCCGGCCTGGGCGGTGTTGGTGCCGCACGCGCAACAATTGGTGAACCATCCTCCGCTGGATTCCCCATCAACCGCATGGGCCCTTAGTGCGATGGCAAGCTATCTGCAAGAAGCCAGGGCCGCCTATTCCCAAGCCGAGCCGATGTATCGGCGGGCGCTGGAGATCGCCGAGAAAAGGTTCGGCAAGGATCATGCCAAGGTCGCCCCAGTCCTCACGAACCTGGCCCAACTGCTCCAGGCCACCAATCGCCTGAGTGAGGCCGAGCCGATGATGCGGTGGGCGCTGAAGATCGGCGAGAAAAGCTTCGGCAAGGATCATCCCCACGTCGCTACCCGCCTTAACAACCTGGCCGCTTTACTCCAGGACACCAACCGCCTGAGCGAGGCCGAGCCGATGATGCGGCGCGCGTTGCAGATCGACGAGAAAAGTTTCGGCAAGGATCATCCCGAAGTCGCCACAGACCTCAACAACTTGGCCGCTTTGCTCCAGGCCACTAACCGCCTGTCAGAGGCCGAGCCGATGATGCGGCGGGCACTGGAGATCGACGAGAAAAGCTTCGGCAAGGATCATCCCACGGTCGCCACCCGCCTTAACAACCTTGCCCAATTGCTCAAGGCCACGAACTGCCTGACCGAGGCCGAGCCGATGATGCGACGGGCGTTGGAGATCGACGAGAAGAGCTTCGGCAAGGATCATCCCAAGCTCGCCGTCCGCCTCAACAACCTGGCCCTATTGCTGCAGGCCACGAACCGCCTGACCGAGGCCGAGCCGATGATGCGGCGGGCACTGGAGATCGACGAGAAAAGCTTCGGCAAGGATCATCCCAACGTCGCCATGGACCTCAACAACCTCGCCGGTTTGTTCCGGGCCACCAACCACCTGACCGAGGCCGAGCCGTTGATGCGGCGGGCGATGGAGATCGACGAGAAAAGCTTCGGCAAGGATCATCCCAACGTCGCCATCCGCCTCAACAACTTGGCCCAATTGCTCCAGGACACCAACCACCTGACCGAGGCCGAGCCGCTCATGCGTCGGCACTTGGAGATTTTCCTCGAGTTCGCCGTCGCCACGGGCCACGAGCACCCGCACCTGCGCGAGGCCCTCGGCAACTACGCGCTCTTACTGAAAGAAATGGGCCGGAACGACCAACAGGTTCAGGCCCAACTCAATGCCGTGACCGAGCCCTATGGCATCCAAATCGCCCGCAGTTCATAGCGCGGGCAGTCGCGCCGCATGTCACGGCAACCGACCGGCGGATTGACGCTTTTGCTTACGTGCTTTACGGTCTTAGCGAGGATGAAATCCGGCTTGTGGAGGAGGCGATGGGATGACGGTTCCGAACGCAAATCTGGCGAAAGTGGACCGGGAGAAAATCGTGGAATACCTCCTGAATCCATCGCATCCGGACAACGGCGGTAAAGCAAAATTCTTTGCAGCTGCGGGATTTACACGCCAGCATTGGGAAGTCCTGGCGGCAGCCCTCTGTAAAATGGTGTTGAACGCATCCGTGTCGCGCAGCATAGAATCTTCGCATGGATCGAAGTATCTTGTGGACGGTGAGCTGGTAACACCTGATGGCCAGACAGTCGGTGTGCGAACGGTCTGGATCGTCGAGCGGGGAGCGCAGGCTCCGCGTCTGATTACCGCGTATCCGGCGCCAAAGTGAGAGCGGCCATGATTAAGGAACATGAACGGGTGGTATTGACGCGGGACGTACCTGCCGAGGGGCTGCAAGCGGGGGATGTGGGCACCGTGGTGCACGTTTACGGGGACGGTCTCGGCTGCGAGGTTGAGTTCCTGACCCTGGAAGGCCGCACAGCCGCTGTAGTGACGTTGGACCTTAACCAAGTGCGTCAGGTCAGCCCCCGGGAAATTACCCACGCCCGAGAACTTGCCGCCCGTTGAGCTGTGTCCCCCAACCTCTACGTCAAGACCGCGTAGGAGGCTGGCATGGCAACCAAGCTTAAACTGCATGAAACGGTCGCGTTGCTCAAGGACCTGCCGCGGGAGGGGCTTCGCCGCGGGCAGGTGGGGACCGTCGTCGCGATTTACAAATCGGGGCGTTGCGAAGTCGAGTTTGCCGATTCACAGGGACGAACCTTTGCCTTGGCGACGCTTGCGCCTACTCAACTGCTGCGCCTTGCATACGACCGCACGTCCCGGCGCGGCAGGACCAAATTGGTGGCATAGGCGCCGCACGCAAGCCCCTCACCCCGACCTCTCCCCGGCGTACCGGGGAGAGGGGCCAGAGCAGCGAAACATCGCAAAAATTATCGGACGCCAACCAAACTCGCTCCTATCACGTTGCAGAGAACTCGCCGCCTCGGCCGATAAATGGACCGAGGTGCGCCCGTGTTTCAGCAGCTCTTGAAGATACTGTCGCATGAGTTGGATTCGACCGCGCTGGTCATGGTGATCGCCGCCGGGGTGGCCGGCCTGATTCTTTGGCTGGTCGGGGCGCGGTACAGCCGGCCGATCCTCACCCTGGTCGGCGTGGCCTTTGGCACGGTTTTCGGGCTGAAACTGCCGCAATGGTACGGCTGGCACATCGAGCCCATGGCCACGGCCGTGGCCCTTTCCCTGCTTCTAGGACTCACCGCCTACGGCCTGCATCGGTTATGGGTGGGGGCCTATCTGGGCGTCGCCTGGGTCGCCTGGGTGACGTTCGCGGCCTGGGTGATGATTGCTGGGGCCGCTCATTGGCAATGGCCGGCGTACGATCTGAGCCAGCCGTTGCCCCAGTATTTATTGGACCTCTACAAGAGCGTGCCGGATCAGATGCACAAGTGGCTCCCGTACTTGGCCGGCACGGCGGCGGTCAGCGGCTTGGCCCTGGCGATTCTCTTTCCGCGCTTGGGCGCGCTTCTGCTCTGGAGCACGGTCGGATTCTCCATGCTTTTCTTGAGCGGCTTGATGCTCCTGAGGCGATGGGATCCATCTCTGCTGCAGCGTCTGCCCGACAAGTTCCGGTATCAAGCGGCGATCGTCGGCGGGGCGATTGTCGTCGGCGCTTTGGTGCAATGGTGGACGGCGGCCCGTTCCGGCCCCAAATCGCATGAAGAGCACGAATCCCCCGCCCAGCCAACCGAACTGAGCGCGAGGACCTGACCATGTTGTTACCCATCCTGGCCGAAGCTTCCGACAAAGCCACCTGGTCGTTCCAATGGCCGCAGCAGAACGAGCTGCTTACCTGGTGTCAGAACATGATGCCCGGCACGGCGATGCTGCTGATCGTTCTCGGGATCATCTACCTGCTGTTTGGTTACAAGATCATCAAGGTGTTGGTGATCCTCAACGCATTGGTGTTGGGCGCCGCGGTCGGCGCTGTCATCGGGCACAAAGGCGAAGCGGCCATCGCCTGCGCGATCATCGGCGCGTTTGCCGCGGCCGCCATTGCCTGGCCCGCCATGAAATACGCCGTCGCCCTGATGGGCGGTCTCGTCGGCGCGATGCTGGGCGGCATCATCTGGCACGCCGCCGCCCTGGAACCCAACCTCGCCTGGGCCGGCGCCCTGGTGGGTTTGGTCGGCTTCGGACTGCTTTCCTTCATCCTCTTCCGCGGCAGCGTCATGATGTACACCAGCCTCCAAGGCGCTGTGATGCTGGTCTTTGGCGTTCTGGGTTTGATGTACAAGTACCAGGACATCGCTCCGAAACTGAACAGTCACCTTCGCGTCGAGCCATTTTTGCTTCCCGCGGCCGTTTTTCTCCCGGCGATGATCGGGCTGATCTTCCAGCAGCATCAGACCTCCCCCGGCGGCGGCGGCGCCGGTGGCGGCGGCCACGGCGGCGGCGGCAAGAAATAGCTGCTCTCCTCTCCTGCCAAAACTGCACCTGATTTTCCCACGCGGCCACATTTGGCACCTTGCCCGCCCGGCGGCCAATCCATAAGCTTTTGATATTCAATGAGCTGCATTGATGCCTCCGCGCCGGCCGTTGGCCCCGCGTTTGCATTTGTCTTCTACTCCAATGCGCTTCGACAAATTCACCATCAAGGCCCAGGAGGCCGTGGCTAAGGCTCAGCAGAGTGCCGAGCAGTCCAACCACGCCGAGATCACCCCTCTGCATCTGCTCGGCTCGCTGCTGGCGGAAACGGATGGCGTCTTCAAACCTCTCTTGCAGAAGCTGGGCGCCGATCCGGAGCGCCTCGGCGGCATCGTCCTCTCGGAATTGGACCGCCTGCCCAAGGCCACGGGTACGCAGACCGGCATCAGCCACGCTCTCAACGACGTTTTCAACCAGGCCCAGAAGGAAGCCGACCGTCTCAAGGACGAGTACATCTCCACCGAGCACCTGCTCCTGGCGTTGGCTCAGGTCAAGAGCGATGCCAAGGAGATTTTGTCCGTCAGCGGCGTGAAGCACGATTCGATCCTGGCCGCCCTCAAGGACGTTCGCGGCGGCCAGCGCGTCACCGATCAGAACCCGGAGGACAAGTACCAGGCCATCCAGCGCTACGGCCGCGATCTGGTGGAGATGGCCCGCCAGGGCAAGATCGACCCCGTCATCGGCCGCGACGAGGAAATCCGCCGCACCATGCAGGTGCTGGCTCGCCGCACCAAGAACAATCCCGT
>DBZL01000055.1:198953-199526 GCA_002311745.1 Phycisphaerales bacterium UBA1161
GTGCTGATCGGCGAGCCGGGCGTCGGCAAGACGGCCATCGTCGAGGGTCTGGCCATCCGCATGCTCAACGGCGACGTGCCCACCGTCCTGCAGAACAAGCGCATCATCGCCCTGGACATGGGCGCCCTCATCGCCGGCGCCAAATACCGTGGCGAATTTGAGGATCGCCTCAAGGCCGTTATCAAGGAAGTCACCCAAAGCGAGGGGCGGATCATCCTCTTCATTGACGAACTGCACACCGTTGTCGGCGCCGGCGCGGCCGAGGGCGCCATGGACGCCAGCAACCTGCTCAAGCCCGCCCTGGCCCGCGGCGAGCTGCGCACCATCGGCGCCACCACCCTGGACGAATACCAAAAGCACGTCGAGAAGGACGCCGCCCTGGAGCGCCGCTTCCAGCCGATCTACGTCGGCCAGCCCAGCGTCGAGGACACCATCGCGATTTTGCGCGGCCTCAAGCAGCGCTATGAAACGCATCACGGCGTGCGCATCACCGACAACGCCATCGTCTCCGCCGCCGTTCTGTCCGACCGTTACATCACCGACCGCTTTTTGCCGGACAAGGCGATCGACCTG
>DBZL01000055.1:199579-200246 GCA_002311745.1 Phycisphaerales bacterium UBA1161
TCGACCTGATCGACGAAGCCGCCAGCCGCCTGCGCATCGAAAACGACTCGCTGCCGGCCGAGTTGGACGAAATTCGCCGCCGCATCATGCAGTTGCAGATCGAGCTGGAGGCCCTGCGCCGCGAAAAGGACCCCGCCTCCCAGCAGCAGCGCGAAAAAGCCGAAAAGGAATTGTCCGAGCTTCAGGAAAAGAACACGCAACTGACCGCCCGCTGGGAAAACGAGGTGGGCGCCATGCGGGCCATCAAATCCCTTCAGGAAAAGCTGGACCAGAAGCAGGTGGAGCTGGAGCAGGCCCAGCGCCAGGGCAACTGGGAAGCCGCGGCGCGAATCCAGTACGGCGAAATCCGCGAGCTGAATCGCCAGATCGAGCAGGCCAATCACCGCCTGCGCGAGCTGACCAAGACGGGCGCCGCGATGGTCAAGGACGAGGTGACGGCCGAGGAGATCGCCACCGTCGTCAGCCGCTGGACCGGCATCCCCGTCAGCCGCATGCTCGAAGGCGAACGCGAAAAACTCCTGCACATGGAGCAGCGCCTCAGCCAGCGCGTCATCGGCCAGGACGAAGCGGTCAAGGCGGTCTCGGACGCCGTCCGCCGCAACCGCGCCGGCCTGGGCGATCCGCATCGCCCCATCGGCTCATTTTTGTTCCTCGGCCCCACCGGCGT
>DBZL01000055.1:200309-233527 GCA_002311745.1 Phycisphaerales bacterium UBA1161
CCGGCGTCGGCAAGACCGAGCTCTGCAAGGCCCTGGCGGAATTCCTGTTCGACGATGAGAACGCCATGGTGCGCATCGACATGAGCGAATTCATGGAGCAGCATTCCGTGGCTCGGCTGATCGGCGCCCCGCCGGGTTACATCGGCTACGAGGAAGGCGGCCGCCTGACCGAGGCCGTCCGCCGCCGTCCCTATTGCGTCGTGCTCTTCGACGAAATCGAAAAGGCCCACCGCGACGTGTTCAACGTGCTGCTTCAGGTGCTGGACGACGGCCGATTGACCGATGGCCAGGGCCGCACCGTCAATTTCAAGAACGCCGTCATCGTCATGACCAGCAACCTCGGCAGCGCCGAGATCGAGAAGCTGACCAGCCGCGACGCCGAGCAATGGGAGCTCGAAGCCGCCGTCCGCTCGCTCCTGAAGGATCATTTCCGACCCGAGTTCCTCAACCGCATCGACGAGACGATCCTGTTTCACTCGTTGGACAAGCAGCACATCGCCAAGATCGTGGACATTCAGATCGAGCACCTGCGCAAGCGCCTGGGCGGCCGCAATATCCAGTTGGTCCTGACCGATGCCGCGCGCAAGCTGCTGGCCGATGAGGGGTACGATCCGACGTACGGCGCCCGTCCGCTGAAGCGCGTGATTCAGCAGCGGATCGAGAATCCCGTGGCCGGCAAAATTCTGTCCGGCGAATTCGGCGATGGCGACACGGTCACCATCGACGCCGACCCCGCCAAGCGGGCGTTCAAGTTTGAGTTGGCGAAAACCTAAAAGTCCCAAACCGCAATGGCCCAATGACCGAACGTGGCCCATGTCATTGGGACTGCCGCAACTGCTTGAATAGGTCCGACAATTGTCGCGCCGTTCCCAGCGGACTTAGCGGATTTCTCCCGCGGAGAGCGGCGCCGCGGTCGTAGATGTAAAACACGCGATCCGGCTGCCGCTGCGCGTAGTATTCAACCAATTTCGCGTCCTGGGGCATGTACAGATCGTGGGCGCGAACGACCGGCGCGTCGTCCGGCCAGGCCGTATCGACGTTGTAAACCGGTTCCTGGTGAAACGAACAGATGCTCGGATCGAAACGAAACAGAACAACCGCGGGAGTGACCGGCAGGCGTTGCAGGTTTTCGTCGACTACTTTGAGTTCAGCAAACTCGACGAAGCCGGGGACGGCACGATCGTCGTCCCGGCAAACGTTGTGGATCGAGAGCCCGGCAAGGGTCAGAAGCAGGAAGACGCCCACGACCGGCCGAGCCCCAGACCAAGCCCATTCCACCGATTGGCATCCCATCAGAACACAGCAGGTCATGGCGGGCATGATGGCCACCAGGTAATGCGGCATAGCGATCGCATACACCGTGTACGCGGCGAGAAACAGAAGCATCGAGAGCACGATGACCACTCGACGCATCTCCCCTACTGAAAACAACGCCATCGGAAGCAGGATCGCGACGTAGGGCGTGGGTAACGTGTCGTGGACGAGCTTCCTTCCGCGCACGGTCCAGTTCGTGATCGCGCTTTTGAAATCGTGATCGAGGTAAAAGCCGGCGATCCAATTGAACCACTGCTGCTTTGCGGTTCGAGGCGACTTGATCAGGACTTTGTCTTCGAGTCGGCCAAAACCGATGGGAAAGCCGGGGTATTCTTTTTCAAACACGTACGCTGAAGGAGACATGGTCCACTTACCTGTGACACCGACGTTCTGTACGGCCTGCAGAGCCAAAAATGGTGACGCCCCCAGAATGATGCAGCCGGCCGTACTCAGCCACACGGCCGGTCGCTGCCGCAGCAGTTGGATGAACATGCCGATGCCGACGGCCGCGCAAAAGCAGACCGCATCGAGTGGACGTGTGATGGCGTACGACCCGGCGGCGACGCCGATCAACAACGCCCAGGCGGGCCGGGCGCTTTTCCGCCAGCGGAACCACGCCCAGAACAGGATCATCTGCCACAGCAGCGCCGGGGCCTCGGACAAGAGCATCAGTGCGGTGAAGCGGAAATAGGCCAGGCCCAGGAGGATCAGCACAGCCACCAGGCCGCGCACCGCCCCGAACAGTTCCGCGGTGACCAGGTAAAAAATGCCCAGCGCCGCGGCCGAGGCTGCCAGGGGCATGACCCAGTAGGGCAAACCCGTCCAGACGATCGGCACGGTAAGCAATGCCGTCCCTGGGAAATAGACGGAGGCGTAGACACGATCCACAACCAGATAAAACGAGTCGAAGAACGGGGCGACGTCGCAGGGGTAGGGAGCCAACCACAGGCGTCCGCGGGCCAGCATCCTCGCCTGAATCAGGTAGGAGTACTCGTCATGATATTTGAGAAACAGGAGTTCGTGATATCGCCAAGCCTGGGACAGCAGAATGGCGGCGCCGACGACGGCGACGATGCCAGCCCACAGGGCGGCACGGCGGGCAAGGTACGCGGCCCCTCCGTCCAGGATCAAATGAGCCCAGCGGCTAGGCCAGATCAGGGCGAAGACGGCAGCGCCGGCCGTCAAGAGGGCTCGGATGTCCCAGCCCGCCTCGGCGGGCGTGGTGGCGAACCAGTGTTGGATTGCGAACGCCACGAGGCCGATGAGGGCCCATTGCCGAACCCGCGAGAATATCATCGAACGCTCGTCCAGCGGAAATGGAACAAGGCCCGAGGGTAGCTCGGGCGGAAATGCGAATCAAGGCAGCATCCCCAGACCCCGGACGTATCGTGGCCTGCCGACTTCAGTCGGCAGGTATCATCGACCACTTCCAGCCCCTTCGAATTCTCCGCGCCCGCCCGCGGGGCGCGGAAGGTAGGGCCACTGAAGGCCGATGAGCAGGGCGGAAGCGAGCACGGCCAAGACGTGGCCCATGTCATTGGGAATGCCGCAACTGCTTGAATATGTCCGACAATTGTCGCGCCGTTCCCATCGGCCGACTTAGCGGATATTCGCCGCGAGATGGGGCGCCTCGGTCGTAGATATAAAACACGCGATCCGGTTGTCTCTGGGCGTAGTATTCAATCAATTTGGCGTTCTGGAGCATGCCCAGATCGTGGGCATGGACGACCATCGCGTCGTCCGGCCAGGCCGTATCGGCGTTGTAAACCGGTTCGTCGTGAAACGAAGAGACGGTTGGATCGAACCGAAACAGGACGACCGCGGGAGTGATGGGCAGGCGTTGCATGTTTTGGTTGATTTGCCTCAGTTCATTGTACAGGTCTAAGCCGGAGACGGCTCGATCATCGTGCCTGCAAATGTTGTGGATCGAGAGCCCCGCAAGGGCCAGAAGCAGGAAGACGCCCACCACCGGCCGAGCACCAGACCACGCCCGTTCCACCGACTCCCACCCCATGAGAACGCACCAGGTCATGGCCGGCATGACGGCCACCATGTAATGGGGTAGAGCGATCGCATACACCGTGTAGGCGGCCAGAAACAGAAGCATCGAGAGCACGATGACCGCTCGACGCATCTCCCACAGGGACACCAGCGCCACAGGAATCAGGATGACGACCAGCGGGGCAGGCAACGTGTCGTAGGCGAGATCCTTGCCGCGTACGTTCCAGTTCGTGATCGCGCTTTTGAAATCGTGTTCGAGGTAAAAGCCGGCGACCCAATTGAACCACTGCTGCTTGGCGGTTTGCGGCGAGTCGATGAGGACTTTGGGGTCCAGTCGGCCAAAACCGATGGGAAAGCCGGGGTATTCTTTTTCAAACACGTACGCTGAAGGAGACATAGTCCACTTACCTGTGACGCCGACGTTCTGCACGGCCTGGAGAGTTAAAAAGGGCGCAGCGCTTAGGAGGATGCAACCCGCTGTGCTCAGCCAGATGGCCGGTCGCTGCCGCCAGAGTTGGATAAGCATGCCGATGCCGACGGCCCCGCAAAAGCAGGTCGCATCCAGTGGACGTGTGATGGCGTACAACCCGGCGGCGGCGCCGATCAACAAGGCCCAGGCGGGCCGCGCGCTTTTCCGCCAGCGGAACCACGCCCAGAACAGGACCATCTGCCACAGCAGCGCCGGGGCCTCGGACAAGAGCATCATCGCTGTCAAGCGGAAATAGGCCAGGCCCAGGAGGATCAGGACAGCCACCAGGCCGCGAACGGCCCCGAACAGTTCCGCGGTGACCAGGTAAAAAATGCCCAGCGCCGCGGCCGAGGCTGCCAGGGGCATGACCCAGTAGGGCAAACCTATCCAGATGATCGGCACGGTGAGCAATGCCGTCCCTGGGAAATAGACCGAGGCATAGACGCGATCCACGATCAGAAAAAACGAGTTGAAGAAGGGTGCGACGTCGCTCGGGTAGGGAGCCAGCCACAGATGCCCGCTGGCCAGCATCCTTGCCTGAATCAGGTAGGAGTACTCGTCATGATATTTCAGGAACAGTTGATCGTGATATCGCCAAGCCTGGGATAGCAGAACGGCGGCGCCGACGATGCCGACGACGCCAGCCCATAGGGCGGGACGGCGGGCCAGAGCCGCAGCCCCTCGGTCCAGGATCAGTTCGGCCCATCGGCTAGGCCAGATCAGGGCGACGCCCGCGGCGACGGTGATCAACGCAATTTGGCCCTGGGGGCTCCTGTGGGCTGTTGTGACGCAGAAGCACTGCCAGATTCCCAAGGCAAGCAAACCGCTGACGGCCAATTGACGAACCCGAAGGTATGTCATCGAGAGCTCGGCCAAAGGGAATGGAACAAGAGCCGAGCGTAGCACCGCCGGAAATGCGAATCAAGGCAGCCGAACGTGGCCCGCGTCATTGGGAATGCCGCAACTGCTTGAATATGTCCGACAATTGTCGCGCCGTTCCCATCGGCCTTAGCGGATTTTCCCCGCGAGAGGTGGCGCCTCGGTCGTAGATATAAAACACGCGATCCGGTTGCCGCTGGGCGTAGTATTCAACCAATGTGAAATCCCGGGGCATGCCCAGATCGCGAGCATGGACGACCCGCGCGTCATCCGGCCAGGCCGTATCGGCGTTGTAAACCGGTTCGTTGTAAAACGTACAGACGGTTGGATCGAAACGAAACAGGACAACCGCTGGAGCGGCTGGCAGCCGTTGCAGATATTGGTTGATTTGCCTCAGTTCACCGAACAGGCCTAAGCCGGGGACGGCTCGAACATCGTTCCTGCAAATATTGTGGATCGAGAGCCCGGCAAGGGCCAGAAGCAGGAAGACGCCCACGGTCGCCCGAGCCCCGTACCACGCCCGTTCCACCGATTCCCATCCCATGAGAACGCACCAGGTCATGGCTGGCATGATGGCCACCACGTAATGCGGCAGATTGATCGGATACACCGTGTACGCCGCGAGAAACAGCAGCATCGAAAGCACGATCACGGCTCGACGCATCTCCCACAGGGACACCAGCGCCACAGGAATCAGGATGACGACCAGCGGGGCAGGCAACGTGTCGTTGGCCAGGTCCTTGCCGCGCACTTTCCAATCAGTCACAGCGCTTTTGAAATCGTGCTTGAGGTAAAAGCCGGCGATCCAATTGAACCATTGCTGCTTGGGGGTTTGCGGCGAGTCGATGAGGATTTTGTCTTCCAGTCGCCCAAAGCCCATGGGGAAGCGGGGGTCTTCCTTGCCGAACGTATACGCTGAGGAAGACATCGTCCACTTACCCATGACGCCGACGTTCTGCACGGCCTGGAGCGTTAGGAAAGGTGCAGCGCCTAGAAGGATGCAACCCGCCGTGCTCAGCCAGATGGCCGGGGACGGCCGCTGTCGCAGGAGTTGGATGAGCATGGCGATGCCGACGGTCCCGCAAACGCAGACCGCATCGAGTGGACGTGTGATGGCGTACAGACCGGCGGCGACGCCGATCAACAACGCCCACAGGGGCCGCGCGCTTTTCCGCCAGCGAAACCACGCCCACAACAGGACCATCTGCCACAGAATCGCCGGGGCCTCGGACAAGAGCATCAGTGCGGTGAAGCGGAAATAGGCCAGGCCCAGGAGCATCAGCACAGCCACCAGGCCGCGCACCGCCCCGAACAGTTCCGCGGTTATCAGATAAAAAAAGGCCAGTGCCGCGGCCGAGGCCAACAGGGGCATGACCCAGTAAGGCAAATCCATCCAGATGATCGGCACGGTGAGCAATGCCGTCCCTGGGAAATAGACGGAGGCATAGACACGATCCACAATCAGATAAAAGGAGTCGAAGAAGGGGGCGATGTCGCTCGGGTAGGGGGCCAGCCACAGATGTCCCTGTGCCAGCATCCTCGCCTGAATCAGGTAGGAGAACTCGTCATTATATTTCAGAAACAGTTGATCCTGATATCGCCAAGCCTGGGACAGCAGAACGGCGGCGCCGACGACGGCGACGATGCCAGCCCACCGGGCCGGACGACGGGCAAGGTACGCGGCCCCTCCGTCCAGGATCCAATCAGCCCAGCGCCTAGGGCAAATGAAGGCAAGTCCCGCCGCGGCGACCGTCAACATCATTTGGCCGTCGGGGTTTCTGTGGGCAATTGTGACCCAGAAGTACTGCCAGATTCCCAAGGCGAGCAAGCCGCTGACGGCCAATTGACGAACCTGAAGGTATCTCATCGAGAGCTCGGCCAACCGGAATGGAACAAAGGCCGAGGGTAGCACCGGCGGAAATGTGAATCAAGGCGGCATCCCCAGCCGCCCGCCACGACCCTATCCATCCAACGCATCCGGTTCGGCCAATCGCCTGCGATTGAAAAATGATTCTGCTCCGGGTCGCGTGTCGAAGAGCAACTCGTCGAGAAAATTTTCCGCCCTGTCCACCAATGTCCCATCCTTTACCCAAGGGAAATATTTGCCCAGCGGAGCGGGGAAATTTGTTTCCTTCTGAAGGGCATGCCAGCCGGCCATCGCGCCGGCGTAGCCGTAATACTTTTCCTTAAACGCGATTTGACTTGGCGTGACGTACGATAGGTGCTGGAAGATCAATCCCGCCGCTTCCGTCTGATCGTGCGTGAACGGATCGGCAAGCCCCACGTTCCGCAGGAGCTTGTCGCCGAAGGGCTCGCAAAGGATCGGCGGCTCATGGGCGAGCCATGTCATCCCCGGCCTGAATCGCCACGTCCGAAGCCATTCCATTCGTGAAACGTTCCCGAAACAATTGCGGGTGGAAATCACCAGTTCAGGCCCGACGAAATTCCAGCACCAATAATGCGCGGCGGTTTTCTGCGGATTGTCCAGAAATAGCTGCCGCCCCTTAGTGAGTTGTTCGGCCGTCCAAAACTCATCGGCATCGATCTGCCAAAGAAGACAATCCCCGCTCCCAGTAATGTTGGCCATCGGCGCGCGGACCATCTCAACCTTGCCGTCCCAGCGAACGCCGATCGGCTTGCGGTAGACGTTGATGCGATCGGGATTTTCCGCGGCGATCTTATCGAGATAGTCGCTGGTGCCGTCGATGCTTCGGCAGGACTTATATTCCGGGGGCACCTGGCCGCCGAATTTGAGGCTCCAATCGGTATCGTGAACCAGATCGGCCACGCCTTCGACGATGTGCCAATGCCAATGGAAGGGAAGTTTTTTGAAAAGGTCGAGGTGATATCGGATGAAGGGCTCGCCATCGAGGACAATCGTCAGAAAGTGGATTGGAAGCGGATCGGCAGGTCCAAAACCCATGAGGGGGATCACTCCTGCTTATTTAGCCCGTTTGCCCGCGCCGGGCGGCGGCATCGCGGGCATCGGCGGCAATGGCTTGTGCCGGCATCGCCCATTCAGCGTCGGCAACCGCAGCATCCAGCGCCGCCCTACGAGCGCATCACCCGCCGCCTATCAGCCCCTCATTATCCGCCGCAGGCGCAGCGCGAACAAGCGGGGGCGAACCCCGATCTAAGGCCCAAACAAGGCCAATTTTCCCGACAGTTCAGCCCGGCAAGCCGATTTAAGCCGGCCAATGCGCGGCCATTAACCCCTTCGACCCTTGAACTCTTGAACCCTTGAACCGTGTAAGCCAATGGAGCCAAAAAGCAGATCCCCTAATGCTGTCACGGAAGTGAAGGTTTTGCTCGGCCGCCAAGCCCCAAACCCATGGCTCGCGGAACCTTGCAGCAAAAATGGCCGATGGGTGCCCAATTCTTTTTTCGAACCTGCGCGCCAGCCAAAAACCGCTTCGCCAATCTCACTTCCAGTTCGGTCCGAGCGCCGGACGATAACGTCGTTATTTAAATAAGCCTGTTTTTCTCGCGGCAAGCGCCTGCCACGCATGGCGATACGTCCGGAAAACGAGTTGCGCGAGGTAAGGGGGGCAATTTGATGGTGAACTGGAGAGCGGGAGACCGCAGTGGGGCATCAGTTGATTTGTTTTGCTCTACTGGTCCACTGTTCTCCTGCTCCAATGCTCTATTGAAATAGCCGCCCCAAATGGGCGCCTATTTCAATACCGATGCATCCCGCACGAGAATGACGAAGTTGGCGGCCGTTCTCTTGACGCGGTAACGGTAGCGGGCGGCCAGCGTGCGGATTAGGCGATCGAAGTTGGACGGATTGTCCGTTTTCAAGACATTTTCGTAGTACTGCTTTTCGATCACCATCACCCCCGGCGGATGCTCCAGGTATTCCTTGAATATGGTTTCCTGGGACCTGAGCAGCAGAGCGGGATACGGCTCCTCGAAAAAGCGCCACCACCAATAGGTGTTGGCCTGCGGCAATGAGGACAAGAACACCACGGCTTCACTGAACTCAGGTCCGTACACCAGGAGGGTGGAGCCGGGCGGCGCGGTCCGATCCACGGTTTCGGCCACGCTCTTGAAAAAGTTGTACGTCGGCGATTTGTGAGCATCGTAGAGCGAGGCGGCCGCGCTGAGCATTCCCGTCAGAAACACGGCGCCGACGATCGTCCACCGGAAGCTCCAGGAGCGGATGAAATCGCGTTGCAGGGCGATGCCCATGTACAGCGCGACGAACGGGAACAAATTGCACCAATAATGCGGGAATTCACGCCTGGGCAGCATGCAATGCGCGATCCCCACGAGCAGTGATCCCGCGACCAGCCACCGGTAGCGTCCAAGCAGACCCAACCCGGCGAACAGAAACAGAAATAGGGGCAGCGGCGTCTGGGCGAAGAGGAACCACAGCTTGATGAGATCACGTCCTCCGCCGGCTTTTGCGTAGCCGAATGGGTACACAAAGACCGTGTAGAAATATCCGTGCAGGTCGCCGATCCACAACACCAAGAGCAGGACCGCGCCCCAGCAGATCAGCCCCGCCAACGCCGCCGCGCCCAGACCCAGGGCCCTGCGCGACCAGGGCTGGCGGGAAAAGGCGACGACCGCCGCGGGCAACACGCCGGCGGGCAGGACGTTCTGGCGGATGTGGAACGCGACCACGGTCAGCACGCCGATCAGCACGCACTGCACGAGCGTGAACGTCCGGTCGCGCAGCATCACGTAAGCCAGGAGCAGCAGCCCGGCTATGCACGGGTTTGCAAAATGCTCCAGCGAAAGCCACTTCCAGTCCCAATACATCAGCGGAGCCAGGGTGACAAAGGCGAAACAGCACAGCCCTGCCGCCAGGTTCCGCCGCAGCACCACGACATAAATCAGCCCTTCGCCCGCGAGCCACAGGCCCAGAAAAAAGCCCATCGCCGGATAGGAGCGCGGCGCGAATAGCTGCGGAACGGCAAAGAGCATCAGACCCAGCGGCGGCTTGTCTTGCCAGGTCTGGACGTACAGGCGTTTTCCGGCCAGCACTTCCTTGGCGAACTGGCCGCCCATGAACGGATCCATGTTCGTGACTTGGTGGGCCTGGTACCGATAGGCAAACGCCAGCGCCACCGTGAAACCTGCGAGGCACGCGACAAGGGCGACGCGTCCCGCCAGGCCCATGGAAGGCTGGGCAAGCCGTGCCGCCGCGTCGTCGTCGGACAAACCACCGATTGCCTGGTCTGTGATCGCCATGGGCCCGCTCGCCTCAAACGCGCGTAGCGTCATAATAACCACCTGGGCGGACGATCAAAACGTTCGCGCCGTACGCCGGGGGAGGGTTGGGGTGGGGGTTGGGGTGGGGCTTCTGGGCCGCACGCGACGAAGGGATTGTTGGGCCGGGCGGCGCGAGTAAAATCGGATGATCGAGCGGCATGGTCCATCTGGTCATCAATACCTATCGCGATGCCCGACCGCAGCGCAACGCGGAATTGGAGGATGCGCTGCTTCGCAACAAGCGGTGTCCGCACATCCGCGTGGTTCACGAGATTCCCGACCCGCCGCGGCTGACCATCCGCCAACTGCTCGCCGAAGCGGTTCGGCGCGTCCAGCCCGACGACGTGGTGATCATCGCCAACACCGATATCTACTTCGACGACACCGCCCGGTGGCTGGAAGTGATTGCCCCTCAGGAATGTTTTGCCCTGTCGCGTTACGAAGGGCATCAGAGCGAGCAGGTCAGCCCCGAGCCCCATCGGAGTCAGGACGCCTGGGTTTTCCGCGGTCTGCCGCCGGACGTTGCCGCCGATTTCACGCTCGGAGCGCACGGATGCGACAATCGTCTCAATCGCCTTCTGCTCGACGCCGGATACGCGGTTTACAACCCGTCTCTGTCGATCAAGGCGCATCACCTTCATATCAGCGGACTACGGCCATCCCCGCCGGAGAACAAAATTCCCGGCCCGTACCATTTCCCCCCGGCCTGCACCATCGATTACATCCAGAGCTGCCACCGCATCCTCGCCGAACATCCCGACCGCGCCGAAGCGCTCAGCCTCGTCGGCGCCAAAGCGTTTGAAACCGGCGATCCCCAGACGGCCGCGATTTTCTTTCGCCGCGCCATTGCCCTGCGGCCGGATCGGGCGATCTATCACCGCAATCTCGGCTTCGCCCTGGCGGCCTCGGAAGAATTTTCATCAGCCGTCGATGCCTATCGCGAAGCGCTGAAACTCGATCCCGCCAACGCCGACGCCTATCACAAAATGGCCGTCGCTCTCCGCAGGCTGGGGAAATGGGACCAGGCCGTCGACGCTTGCCTGCAATCGGTCGCCCTGCGCCCGGATTCTCCGGAAACTTTGAACGGCCTGGGCAATTGCTACATCGCCAAAGCGGATTGGCCCCGCGCCATCGAATGCTTCCAGCAGGCGCTGGCGCTGCAGCCCGACTACGCCGAGGCGCACAGCAACCTGGGTTTTGTCCTGCAATCGCAAAACCGACTGCCCGAGGCGATCGCCGCCTATCGACGCGCCCTCGCCCTGCGTCCGCAATTGGACGTGAGCTGGTGCCATCTCGGCAACGCCCTGGCGGCGGACCTTCAGTGGGATGAGGCCATCGCCGCGTATCAGCGGGCGATCGCCATCCGACCGGATTTTTACGAGGTCTACGTTCGCCTGGCCGACGCCCTGCGGGCCAAGGGAGATTACCCCGCGTCGATCGCCGCTTGCCGCCGCGTGCTCGACGAATGGGTGGACTACGCCGAAGCATCGGATTCCATGGGCCAATCGCTGCTGGCCCTGGGCGATCTCGACGGCGCCCAACTCGCCCACGAGCGGGCCCTGCGGATGCGCCCGGGCTATGCCCCGGCCCTGGCGAACCTGGGCAACGTGTATTACCTGCGAGGCCAATTCGCCGCCGCCGCCGCCGAACAACGCAAGGCGCTGCACATTCAACCCGATCTCGCCGAAGCCCACTGGAATCTGGCCCGCATCCTTCTTTTGCGAGGCGATTTTCAAGAGGGTTTTGCCCAATTCGAATGGCGTAGAAAAGCCGCGGAATTCCGGCCCGGCCTGCCGGAATTCCCCCAACCGACGTGGGACGGCGGCGACCTGGCCGGCCGGACAATCCTGCTGCATGCCGAGCGGGACATCGGCGATACGATCCTCTTCGCCCGTTACCTTCCGCTCGTAGCCCAGCGCGGCGGGAAAATCATCCTGCTCGCTCAACCCTCCATGCAGCGATTGCTGCGCACCATTCCCGGAATCGTTCAATGCCTCACGTTCAAAGATTCCCTGCCGGAATTTGACGTGCATTGCCCGCTCCCCAGCCTCCCGCACGTGATGGCCCTCACCCGGCCCCAGGACGCCCCCTGGCAAGGCCCTTATCTGCATGCGGATGCCCCATCGCAGCAAATGTTTTCCGACCTGTTACAGCGAGCGCAGGGCCGTCTGAAGGTGGGATTGGCCTGCCCGCCGACTGTCCAGCCAGGCGCCAGATCGATTTCCCTTGCCATGCTGGCCGGGCTGGCGAATCCGGGCATTCAATTTTACTGGCTCCAGCCCGCCGAAAATTCACGCCAATCCCCGCCTCCCGCGACGGATTTGAATTTGATCGATCCGACCCAGCGTCTGAAGGACCTGGCGGACGCAGCCGCATTGATCGCACAACTCGATCTGATCGTCAGTGCCGATGGCGCGACGGCGCAATTGGCCGGCGCGTTGGATCGGCCGGTCTGGATGCTCGTGGAAGCGGCCCCCGATTGGAGATGGATGCTGGATCGTAGCGATTCACCGTGGTATCCGAGCCTCCGTCTCTTCCGCCAAAAGCGGCCGGGCGATTGGGCGGAGCCGATCGGCGAGCTGATTGATGCGTTGCAGGGGCAGCAGCAGGGGCAACAGGGGCAGCAGGGTCATCACTGATTGTTTCCTGGTAGCCCAGGGCGATTTAGCGGCGGGGCGCAGCACCGCGGGTTCTCGCGCAGCGCGGCTTCTTATCCGTTTTTAATAGCTGCGGGCGGCAGCCCGCAGACCCCTTGCCGAAAGACACCCGATGATCCGCCAAGCTCAGCCCTCAATTCGAATCGCATACCCTATTCCGCGCCCCCCAATTCGGCATCCCCCGAAAACGAGTTGCAACCCACGGGCCGCTCCTCAACCGTCCTTCAGCCCCGCTTGTCCGACCTCTGCATTACCTCAACGCCGCTTCCTCCTCTCCCCGCCTGTGGTGAGCCCGTCGAACCGCGCCCCGGCATCCAGAACTGAAACGCGTCTCCTTTCTCCTTTCCACTTTCTACTCTCTCGCGCAGCGCCTTTCTCCTTTCTCCCGCTCTACTTTCTCGCGCAGCGCGGCTTCTCCCGTCCGGCGCGTATGATAAATCCCGCAACCGTTGACCCTCGTCAGAGTGGCTTGGAGTTTCGCCGACCCGCTTGAACTTCCGCGCAATTGGCAATGAACAGCGAGAGTCTGTACAAGATATCCACGCTCATGCGCAATTCACCGGAGACCTGCAGGCGACATTGTGCTGCGCGGATTCCAGGGTTGCTCGTGGATTCAGCGGAGTTTCCCCGTACACCATTGCGAGCGACCGGCACCTAGCTCGAGGTGAATTCCATGGAAACGGACGTACGCTACCAAGTGTTCGTCAGTTCGACCTTCCGCGACCTCACAGAGGAACGACGAGAGGTCATGCAATGCCTATTGGATATGGACTGCATCCCCGCAGGTATGGAGCTATTTCCGGCAGCCGACGACACGGCTTGGAAGTTGATCACCCGCGTGATTGACCAGTCCGATTACTATGTGCTCATCATCGGCGGCCGATACGGCTCGATCGACGCATCTGGCATCAGCTACACCGAGCGAGAATACGACTACGCCGTCTCGGTTAAGAGATCCGTACTCCCATTTCTGCACGAGCACCCAGATCAGATTCCGGCGGGGAAGTCAGAAATGGAACCAACCGCCCGGACATGCTTGGAGCGGTTTCGCCAAAAGGTTCAAGATGCACATCATTGTAAGCACTGGAACAGCCCCCATGATCTTGCCGGCAAAGTTTCGCGCTCGCTCATAGCCACAATCAAGGGTGCTCCCGCAATCGGTTGGGTCCGAGGCGACCAAGCCAGGAGGATCGAGGACGTACAACGACTAGCCGATCTCCAGCAAAAAGTTGGCGCCCTCGAACAAGAGAACGCAATTCTCAGCCGGGCTCAGGACGCCGTTCTCGCTAAACGTGTACCAAGGATCGCTACGGAGTATTCCCCGCTTTTTCGCGTATTGAGACTGTATATAGAACTCGTCCCTCCGCCCGAATCGAAAGATTTCAATGGTCAAACACTTCGCGATGCAGTCACGTCATGTGGCGGAGCGTACGAACAGGTCGCCACGCTTGTGGCGGAGTTCGATCGAGCGAAACATCCTGGCGTATACTACACGGCGCTGGACGTTTTGCGGGCTCTCACTCCTCTCCGCACAATACCTAGGACCGTAACTGATGCTACCAAGTGGAAGAACGACGCTAGCACGTTCCTTTCCCTGTGTGAGAATCTGGACGGAATTATTCAGCACGAGAACTGGGGGCCGGAATAATCGGGAATAATCGGGGGAATAATCGGGACGGCTCCGAATTGTGAGGTACCTTCATAATTCAGAGCCGTCCCGATTTATTCGTTCCCATTTATTCGTCCAGAGTTGTCCCGATTTATTCGTCTTAGTAGTTCACTTCTGGGTCCGCTTTTACACTGGCCGAGTAGAACCTCTCGTCCGCTGACTTACAGATGCTGCCCAAATGTCGTATGTTCTCCCAATAAAGTCGAGGCGACACGTAGACCCTGATCGGGGCGAGGAATGCCGCTGGTTCGTTGAAGATCGAATCCTTGAGGTGTGAAACCTCAGTAATCGGAAATTGTTGTCCTGTCCGCTCGTCAACAACAGTCAAGATTCGATTGCCCGCTTTGCCCCAAGGCACGTCAACCAGTACCTCAAATGGGCTAATTTTTGCCGATAGACCCATTTTCTCCTGAAAAGCCGCGATGAAACACTGTCGTAGATCGCCGACATTGTTCCACCTGATCGGAACTAGCGAGCCGTGTACTGAAGTCTGATTTACGATTGTCCAGTACACATTGTGACGCGCGGTAAATTCTTTAGGCACTTCATCGCTGCGCGTGTACCTCGCGATTGGAAGATAAATATCGCTGAACGACGGAGAAGCATGCAGCTTCACGAGCGGCTCAAGTGCAATTTTGGCCGGCATCCGTTTCCCATCCTGAACACTCTCCCGATCTGGCGCGCTGTCCAGCATGGGAACTATTACCTGATTGATTGCCTGTTGTTCGCTTATACAACTCTTCAGCTTCCCCACAAGCGACCGAAGTGCCACTATGTCCTGCCGCACAAATGGGGCGACGAATGCGTGGAACATGGCGATCACGGATCGGATGTGCTCTTCCCAATAAAGGGCCGCTAGCATCTGTTCCTGAACTATCATGAAGCCCTCTACCGCTGGAACACCCGAAAGTGCAACGCCGAGTTTCTTGCTCAGGTCAACTGGTCGCAATGATTGGAAGATTCGCTGAAGATCGAGTCCAAGACCGTAAGTGAGTCCACAGTGGTGGGAATCGCGTCGAAGGTAATCAAGCTTGTCGGTATCGATCGGTCCATCTAGGAGGTCTGACAAAATCGGAACTTTCTTCTCCAGCACCTTTGCAGCTTCATTTGCGTGATTGCTGCCCCAGCCCTTTTCAATCGCGGAGCGCAACTCTTTATCCGTTTCCAACAGGGATAGAGTGTACGCTGAATGCGACACGAGATCCTTAGCTTCGTTTGCATGTTGCGTGTCTGTGAATCGACTTGCGACGTACTGCTCCATCACGTGTGCAAACGGATAGTGTCCAATGTCGTGAATAAGCGCAGCAAGCATGCAGCCTTCGAGGTTTAGGTCCGTAAACAGTTCACGGAAAGCGGGAAGGCTTTCCATTCTTGTCAGTGCCTGCCGCGTGGTTTCCAGCGTACCCAAGGAATGCTCGAATCGGCTGTGGGTTCCTCCAGGAAAATACCATTCGCAAAATGAAAGCTGTTTTGTGAACCTCATGCGCTGCATAATCTTGGTGTTAATCACTTGGAGCACAGGCGATCCAACTTGCACCTGTCCGGTCACAGGCAACGCGATCGCGCCACGCGACCCGTCAGTGTGAATAAACAAACGGTCTGTCGCGTGGATTACGTGCAGAGGATCAGAGACCCCGCGGTAACGCGATCTTGCATCAGACCAGGAGGTGATTCGACCGTTTTCTAGCGCCTGACAAAATTCCAAATAGGCGAGATTCTGATCCGGGCTAGCCCCGTCAAGAAAAGCGTCCGCCATTGTTGCCAACAGGTGACCGAGCGCACGGAAATCGGAAGCCATGAAGGAGTCCATCGCTTCGTGTCGATCCAACTCGTCCCGGATATGCGTCTGTTGTTCAACAGTTTTGAACCTGTAGTCACCTCGCTCTATAGTCAAGGGTGACGAGTCACTTTCTCGGTGGCCAGATCCAAAGTCGATAATTAGTAACCCGTCGCGGTAAACGTGTTCGCTTAGCAGAACGTTGTTAATATGAAGGTCGCAATGAGTGCGACCGGCACTGTGCAGGTATTCCAGTGCGTCGAGAAGCTGCCGCACGATGAAATCGGCTTGGACAATGCGCAATTTCTTTCCGTCCTCTTTGAATTCGCGAAATGTCTGACCGGGGTGGTACGTGCAGATATAGAACGGTTGCGGCGGTAGGAACCCACTCTCGTAAACACGCGGCAAGCAGCGATGGTTCAATGGAGTTAATATTTCGACCTCTTTGCGGAGGGTCTTTATCACGTCGGCCAACTGAGCCTCTCCCGCAATGTCTTGGCGCATTGTTTTCAAGCAATAGAGAGCCCCCGATTGGACGTGTCGAACAGCGTGCGCTACACCCGTCTTTCCCTTTTTGATCTCTACCACGTAGGCATATGCAGAGCCAACTGCATCGGCGATTTGTGAAAGATGTTGGGGCCAGGTCACGGAAGGAAGACTTTCGCGCGTCGCCATAAATACTCCACCTTTGCAGTGACCTGCCCCCCATCTTCGTACCACCTGCTATGCGAGTTTGACCAATTTCTCGCCATCGGGGATGGAAACGGGGGATGGAAAAGGGGGGATGGAAAAAGGGGGGGATGGAAAAGGGGAAATCACTTGATATCGCCATTCCGCCGACCGTTGGGTACCCTCCCATCGTGCCAAGAAATGTTCGAGCGATGAAACCGCGACGCGATCGGGACGTCTGGGTTCCATTTCCCATTGAGAAAACTGTCCACGTCCGGCTCCATTGCCTCGAGCGATTCTCCCGACCGACACGTGCACATTATCCACGGCATGCGCATCGCGAACAAGCGGGCGCAATTCGCGCAACATAGGTCCAAAGTAGGCCCATCTTCCCGACAATTCAGCCCGTCACGCCGATTTAAGAGGCCCGCAGCCCCGATCGAGTTGGCGTTTTTGGCTTGGCGCCCTTCGCAGCTTCGCGGTTCGATCGCCTCCGTAGTTGCCTCTGCTTCTCTTCAAAATCGTTCCAAAATCGAGCCGATCGGCGAAAAGCGAATGAAGCTCTTTCAGATCCTTCCAAATCGCGCCCAAAATCAAAGGGCGATTCGCCCTTTTGGCCGGCTCCGATTGTCCATTTTTTGCCCCGCCAAAAACATAAAACCAATCTCGCGACGCCGTTGCGCCCGACCTGCCAAAACGTGCAATTACAGTTCGAAGCGCGCCCCGGACCCTAAGAATTGTTTTTGAAAAATCGGGAATCTTGCTCGCAATGCTCTGTCGCGCAAGGCGATACGTCAAAACAATCAGGTTGCCTTGGCAAGCGGGGGGGATTTGGGGGTGACGGAGACGACTACGGGGCTTTGGCGTTTGGAGGGGGCCATCGCATCGCGGATGCTGCGGGCGATGCCGGCGGCATCCAACCCCACCTCCGCAAGCTGCTGCTTGCGAGTTGCGTGGGCGATCAGGCGGTCCGGGATGCCCAGTAGCGTCAATCGGCCCGTCGGCAGGCGTTGGCTGACCGCGTGTTCCACCACCGCCGCTCCGAAGCCGTTCTGCAGCGAGTGATCCTCCACGGTGAGCACTGGATGCCCGCTGCGCAGCACGCGGGCGAGCATCGGGCCGTCCAGCGGCTTGCAGAAGCGAGCGTCGATCACTTCCACGGCGATGCCGTCGCTGGCGACTTCCTCCGCGGCCCGCATGACGTTTTCCGCCAGTGCCCCGTAGACGATCACCGTGGCGTCGCTGCCCTCGCGCAGCACCCGGCTGCGGCCGACCTGCCATGGGGCAGTGGCTTCCACACGCAGCGTGGGGTCGATTGTTTCCTCGAAGTTCTGCATCGGCACGTTGTCGCGCGGGTAGCGGAGGGCGCTGACCGTTTCCAGGGACAAAGCCAGGCGCAGGGCGCGATTCAATTCCGCCTCGTCGCTGGGGGCCATCAGGACCATGCCCGGCAGGGGACGCAAAAAGGCTTGGTCCATGAACCCGTGATGCACCGCCCCGTCATCCCCGACGAATCCGGCCCGGTCCATGCAGAAGACCACCGGCAGGTGGTTCAGGGCGATCTCCTGCCAGACCTGGTCGAACGCCCGTTGCATGAAGGTGGAATAAATGGCCGCGAAGGGGCGCAGGCCGGTCTTGGCCATGCCCGCGGCCATGGCCGCCAGGTGGCTCTCGCAGATGCCGGTATCGAAGAACCGACCGGGGATCTCCTTCTCGAATTTCGACAGCCCCGTGCCGTCCGGCATGGCGGCGGTCAGGGCCACCACGCGCGGGTCCTTCTTGGCCAGGGCGATCATTCCATCGGCGTACGCCGCCGTCCACGCTTTGCCCGGGCCTTTGGTGATTTCCACGTGGCAGCCGTTCACCTGGAACGCCGAGGGGCTGTGGAACTTGGTCGGCTCGGCGCAGGCGATCTCGTAGCCGTTGCCCTTGACCGTCTTGACGTGCAGGAGCATCGGCCCTTTGACGTGCTTGATCTCGCCGAGCATGTCGATCAGCCCGGGCAGATCGTGGCCGTCCAGGGGTCCCATGTACTTGATGCCGAGATTTTCGAAGATTTGCCCCGGCCACAGGGCGCTCTTGACGCCTTCGGAAACGTGCCGCCAGACCTGCTCCACCGTATGCCCGACGCTGCTGGGCAGGCGGCCGACCAGCTTTTCCGCAAACCGCTTGGCTTCCCCGTAGGTGGTGCTGACCCGGACGCGTTCCAGGTATTGGCCGAACGCACCCTGGGGCTTGGAGATGCTCATGCCGTTGTCGTTCAGGATGATCAGCAATTGTCGGTGCAGCGTCCCGGCATTATTCAACCCCTCGAACGCCAGGCCGTTCACGATGGATGCATCTCCCACGACCGCCACGACGTTGCCCGGCCTGTTTTGCAATTCCGCCCCCCGGGCCATGCCCACCGCGGTGCTGATGGCGGTGCCCGCATGGCCGACGGCAAACAGGTCATACGGCGATTCCAGCGGGCTGGGGAACCCGCCCACCGAGCCTTTTTTCCGCAGGGTGGGAAACATCCCGGCCCGGCCGGTCAGCATCTTGTGCGGATAGCACTGGTGCCCGACGTCCCACAGCAGCCAGTCCGGTCCCGTGGGGAAGGGGCCAAAGTCGTACACGTAATGCAATGCGATGGTGAGTTCGGCCACGCCAAGGTTGCTGGCCAGGTGCCCCCCGTTCTTGCTGACCGAATCGACGATCCTCTGGCGGATCTCCGCCGCCAACGCGATCAGTTCCTCCATCGAGAGTTTGCGGATGTCGGCGGGGACGTGGATCGAGTCCAGCAAGGCCATGTGATGCGGCTCCTACCCTGACGAAGTAGACCTTTGTACCTTTTTGGGTCGTTGGCGTCCAGGGCTCATTCCCCCCGCAATCTTTTGATTCCACAAGGATTACATGTTTCGCTCGACCACGAACCGTGCCAGCGCCCGCAGGCCTTCGGCGGTGGGACCGAACGCCTCGATGGCCTTCAGGGCGGCGGCCAATTGCCTCTGCGCTTCCCGCTGGCTGGCTTCCAGGCCCAATAACATGGGATAGGTGACCTTGCCCTTGGCCGCGTCCTTGTTGGTTGCTTTTCCGATTTGCTCGGCCGTGGCCGTCTGGTCCAGAATGTCATCGACGATCTGAAACGCCAAACCCAAGTGCCTCCCGTAGGCGTCCAGGGCCGCCAATTTCGCCGGCTCCGCCCCGGCGGTGATCGCACCCATCCGGCACGACGCCCTCAGTAGTGCCCCGGTCTTCATGCGGTGCAGCCGCTGTAAATCCGCCAGCTTGGCCGGCCGCTGCTGCGGATCGATGTCGATCACCTGCCCGCCGATCATCCCCTCCGGCCCGGCGGCCGACGCCAGCTCCCGCACCAACTGCGGCGACACCGCCGCATCGGCATCGCCGGCCAGAATCTCAAACGCCATCGTCGTCATCGCGTCGCCGGCCAGGATGGCGATCGCCTCGCCGTAGACCTTGTGGTTGGTGGGCCGGCCGCGGCGCAGATCGTCATCATCCATTGCCGGCAGATCATCGTGCACTAGGCTGAAGGTGTGGATCAGCTCCATCGCGGCCGCCGCCGCCAGGGCTGATTTCCAGGCCGCCGCGGCTCCCGGCGGCCGGGGCATCCCGCAGGCCTTGGCACATTCCAGGACCAGTGCCGGCCGCAGGCGTTTGCCTCCGGCCATCAGGCTGTACTCGATGGCCTCCAGCAGCCGCGGTGGGGCGGCGGGATACCGCTGCGGCAACCCCTTCAGATAGCCCGTGACCTGCTCGGCGCTGTCTTTCAACAGCGTTGTCGCATCCACCTCCGACGGTGCTGCCGGCAATCCCGCTGGATTCACGCTTGCCTCTTCCCGGGCTGCTTTAACAGCCCGTTGCCACCCTACGAATACCCCCTCGTTTCTCAAGCCGACCCTTCTTCCAGCGGCTCGGACTGAATCCCGCCGTCGGCCGACTTGGACAACAGCTCGATCTGCTTTTGCGCCGCGTTCAGGACGGAGCGGCAATGCTGGATCAAAAACGTCCCGCGCTCGTACCGGGCCAGGCTCTCTTCCAGGGCGACCTGTCCCCCCTCGATGTCCGCAAGGATCTTCTCCAGTTCCGCCAGAGCCTCCTCGAACGAACGCGGCGCAACCTGCTGTTTCTTGGCCATTTGCCGCCATTATACGTCCACGGCCCGCAAATCCAGGCCAGCAAGCCACTTGTTCGACAGGCGTAGGCGGCGGCATAATTCCGGCGTGCAATATTCCGCCCCTTCAAGCGTTATGGAAATGGAAGACCGGAGTTGTCGATGCGAACGCGGTCGGCTGGTCCGATGACAACCCCGGTCCAGGGCGACGACGCGGACCTGGTCCGCCGGTTGCGCGCCGGCGATGCCGCCGCCGGCGACCAGCTCGTCGCCAAGTACTGCCCGGCCCTGCTGGGATATCTGCGGCGCCTGGTCAAGAACGACCATATCGCCGAGGAATTGCACCAGCAGACTTGGGCCGGGGTTCTGGAACATCTGGACCGCTTCGACGTTGCCTCCGGCGCCGGTGGATTCAAGGCGTGGCTGTTTCGCATCGCCACCAACAAGGCCAACGACCACTGGCGGTCCCAGGGACGCGAAACAGCCGCCCTCGACGGCCTGAAGCTGGTCAGCGACGAACTGGCGCCCGACGCCAGCTACGGCGTCGAAAACGCCGAGCAGATGGACAAGTTAACCAAGGCCATCGGCATGCTGCCGGAACTTCAGAGGCAGATCCTCATGTTGCGGTACTACAGCAATCTCAAGTTCATCGAGATCGCCCAGATTCTGGGCTGTCCGTTGAACACCGCCCTGGGGCGAATGCACAAGGCCATGCTCCGGCTCAAACAGGTGATGTCATGAAAGAGAGCCTGCTGGAACAACTCGACACCCAAGCGATCCTTCTGTTGTACCTGGCCGATGAACTACCCGCCCAGGACCGCCGCAGTGTCGAGCAAAGACTGGCCGCCGATCCGGCCCTGGCCCAGCAACTGAAGTCCCTGCGTGATCTGTACGAATCGTGCCGAGAGGCGATGTCAGCCCACGAGGCAGGGCGGCAGGAGGCTCTGGAGGCCGCCGCGTCCCGCGGCGCGTCGCGCCTGATGCATCGCTGGGCCGAGCAGCGCCGCCGCCCGGCGCCCGCCGTCCTGGAAACGGCGCGATCGATTCACTGGCTGCGTTACGGTCTTTCCGCCGCCGCCTTGCTTTTGCTGAGCTGCGGCATTTGGTGGGGCTATCACCGCTCGGCCGTCCAGCCCAGCCCTGCGCCTGCGCCTGTGGCGATGGTGGAGGATTCAGACGAACAACTGGCCCTGGTCCTGGACTCCATGGATGCCTCGGCCGCCGACGACTCCTCCGATCGCCAGATTGCCACGACCATCGCCAAAGCCGACGAGACGGACCTGAGCGTCGATGCCATGGTGGATTTGCCTCCGGTGAACAACTGATGCCGGAGGATCGAAAGTGGATGGTGAAAGAATGAAAACCTTGAAATGGGCGGCGTGTTTGATCCTGGCCTGGCCCCTGGTGGCGCGGGCCCAACTGCCGGCGACCCGCCCGACGCCCGCCGGTCAAATCCTCTCGCGCCCAGGTGGCATGCTACGCGGCGAATGGGATGAGATGATGAGCTTCCTGGCCGCCAATTCCCCCAACCGCGCCCGCGTCCTCAGCCAGATCGACGTGTGGAACAACTACCCCGTCATCGCCCGCGGCGAAGTCCTCCGCAAATGGCGCAACTACAAATTCGTCAGCGAACATTTCCCCGAGGCGGCCCCCCTGCGCATCCAAAAATTCCGCGTTGAGGATGATCTGTTCGGCCTGGAATTGCAGGTCCGCGCCGATCCCTCGCAACTGCAGGACGTGCGGCCCCAGGTCCGCACCAAGGAGGCCGAGCTGGTCCAACTGGCCGACCAAGAGCATCAACTCCGAATCCAAAAGCTTGAAAAGCTGCTGGCCCAGGAAAGGCAGAAGCTGGCTGATGAACAGAGCCAGCAGGAGAAGCTGATCGACCAGCGGACGGACAAGATGATGCAGCGGCTGGGCCGCGTCGTGGCCAAGGCGGCGGCGGCAACGCGCCCATCCGGCGGCGAGCCCACGAATTGACGACGAAAGGCAACCGCAGAGACGCAGAGACGCAGAGATGCAGAGACAGCCGCAGAGATGAAATCAAAAATCAATCAGTTGTTTTCTCTGCGGCGCTCTGTGCGCCTCAGCGTCTCCGCGGTTGCATTTGTCTTAGCGCTCTAACGACAAAACGGCCGGGGCTTCCCTCCGGATCGCCCCGGCCGTCGTGCGACTCGATCGGCCCGCTCGCTACGGCCTTTGCGCCGCAGCGGCGGACCGTCTGATGCTCAGTACACCACCGCCACCGCGTCCTCAATCGCCTCGATCACCTGCCGGACGTGGAACGGCTTTTTCAAGAATCCGTCGAACCCGCCGGCCAGCAGCCCCTTGGACTCCTCCTCCGTCATCTTGCCGCTCATCGCGATCACCTTGGTGAGCTGCAGGTCCGGATTGGCCTTCACCTGCTTGGCCACTTCGCGGCCGTCGACGTCGCGCAGGTGCATGTCCAGCAGAATCACGTGCGGACGGAATTTCTCCGCGGTGATCCCCGCGGCAAAGCCGCTCTTGGCCACCTCCACCTCGTACTTCGCTTCATCCTCCAGAATCTTCTCCAGGACCTCGACGATGTCCTGCTCCTCGTCGACGATCATCACGCGCGTGCAGCCGGTCATCAGACCGTTGAGCGGCATGCCGTGCATCTTCATGAAGCGAATGAGTTGATTCAGCGGAATGCGGCGGTCCTTGCTGCCGGGAATCCGATACCCGTGCAACGCGCCGCTGTCGAACCACTTGCTCACCGTCCGCGGCGCCACGTTGCAGATCTTGGCCACCTCGCCGGTGGTCAGTACGTCTTTGATCTTGGTCGCGTTCATTGCATTTTCTCCTCTCCTGCAGATCCCCTCACCCAGTCGCAGTGCCGCATGCCGCCTCCGCGGATTCGGCGATGCGCAGTAATCAATTTCTTTATCGACTGACCACCTGGAAGCTTTAGACCAAATGCGCAAGCTCTGGCGACGCGACGGAAAAAGCTGAAAAATCAGGGCTTATCGGTACAAAAAACGCGGCTGCTCACGCCGAGGACTGATAACCGCAACGTCCGCAAACGGCGCCGGGCCCTTACTGGCCACTTTATCGGCCGCGCCTTATGCTGTGCCGCCCAGGAGATTCTCATCATGAAAATCGCAGTCATGCCCGGCGACGGCGTCGGAAAAGAAGTCGTCCCCGCCGCCCTGGTCGTCCTCAAGGAAGTCGCGCGAAAATTCGGCTTCCGATACACCACCGATCATTACCCCTTCGGCGGCGAGCACTACCTCAAAACCGGCCAGCTTCTGCCCGACTCCGCCCTCAAGGAACTGGCCGCGCATGACGCGATCCTCTTTGGCGCCGTCGGCGTCGATCCACGCGGATCACAGCAAATCCCCCAGGGAATCCTCGAATCGGACATCCTGCTCAAGATGCGATTCGATCTGGACCAGTACGCCAACCTTCGCCCCACGCGATTGCTCCCCGGCGTTCCCACGCCCCTGAAAAACGCCGGGCCCGATGACATCGACATGATCATCGTGCGCGAGAACACCGAGGGCCTGTACTGCGGCAACGGCGGATTCCTGTACAAACACACGCCTCACGAGGTGGCCAACCAGATCGAGGTGGCCACACGCCGCGGCGTCGAACGCTGCATCCGCTTCGCCTTCGACTACGCCAAGCAGTTCGGACGAAAGAAGGTGACGCTGGTGGCCAAGACCAACGTCCTGCGCTTCGCCCACAACCTTTGGCTGCGTGCGTTTGAGGAAATCAAAACCGATTACCCCGGCCTCGAGACCGATTACCACCACGTCGACGCCTGCACGATGTACATGGTGACCAAGCCCAAGATTTACGACGTGATCGTGACGACCAACATGTTCGGCGACATCATCACGGACTTAGGCGCCGCGATTCAAGGCGGCATGGGCATGGCCGCCAGCGGCAATTTGAATCCGACGCGCCAGGCCGCCAGCATGTTCGAGCCGGTGCACGGCAGCGCCCCCGACATCGCCGGGAAAAATTGGGCCAACCCCATCGCGACGTTCTTATCGTTGGCGATGATGCTGGATTTTCTGAAGCAGTCCAAGGCCGCCGCGGCCGTTAATCAAGCCATCCGCCAGGTGGTTGCCGATCCGAAGAATCACACACGCGACCTCGGCGGCACGGCGACGACGACGGCTGTCACCGAAGCCATTTGCGCAGCGATCTAGAGACGAAATCGCGGAAGTCGGGGGCGGGGAGAACCATATCAGGCCCCAAAAGGTTCTCCCCGCCCCCGACAACCCCCACCCCGTTCCTTTTCCCCTCAACCGTCCACAGGGACGTGAATCCACGCGATTCTCGATTCGGGCATCATTTGTTTCCGTGGTGGACGGCTTGAGGGCAAGCGCGCATTGCATCGGGGTTTGCTATTATCCCCGCGCGAATTGAAGGACGGACTCGGCCAAGGACGCCGCCAGAGGGATGATTACCCTCCCGGCGAACATGAACACAAGGAGGAACAACACCATCAGGCCGCCGGTCATGCTCAAGCCGGACATCAGCCGCGAATAAGCGCCGCTGAAATTCGCCGCGATGCGCGATCCATCCAGCGGCGGAATCGGAATCAGATTGAAAATCGCCAGCATAAAATTCGTCGTGCCGAAGACCCGCAGCAAATATTGCAGGTTGGCCAGCGGTATGCTCAGTTCATCGCCGCTGCGCAGGTCCAGGCGTTGCCAAACGCCCAGCGACACGAGGGCGGCCAGGGCGAGCAGAACGTTCGCGGCCGGTCCGGCGGCGGCGACCAGGGCAGGGCTAAAACGACCGCGCAATCGCCGTGGGTCCACCGGCATCGAGCCCCAGGCGATTCCCGCCAGCAGCAGGCAGATCACGGAAAAAAGTCCCATGTGCACGGCTGGATTGAGCGTCATGTGGCCGCTTTCGATCGGCGTGCGATCCCCCAGCCCAATCGCCACCACGCCGTGGGCCAACTCGTGCAGGCAAATGCTCACGATCACCGTGACGATCACAGCCAGGAAAAATCGCAGGTCGCTGCTCGCGTAATGGATGAACATGCGCGGGCATTATACCCAGCATTGAGGCGGGCGAGGCTTTGCCTACAATCTAGCGGCGAGAAAAGGAAAACTCCTCGATGGCCGAGAAATTGGTGATCATCGGCTCCGGCCCGGCGGCGTGGACTTGCGCCCTTTACGCCGCGCGGGCCAACCTCAGCCCGGTCGTTTACGAAGGCGCCATCAGCGAGGAAAACCGCGTCCGCGGGACACTGCCCCTGGGGCAGCTCAATCTTACGACGGACGTCGAAAATTACCCCGGATTTCCCAAGGGAGTCCCCGGCCCGGAGCTGATGGAAGCGATGCGCGAGCAGGCCATCCGATTCGCCGCGCGCGTCGTGACCGAAGACATCCTTGACGTGGACCTGTCGCGTCGGCCGTTTACGGTCAAGGATTCCGCCGGTGCTTCGACGCAGGCGCACGCCCTGGTGATCGCCACGGGGGCCAGCGCCAACTATCTCGGCCTGGAATCGGAAAGCCGATTCAAAAATTTCGGCGTCTCGGCTTGCGCGGTCTGCGACGGGGCGCTGCCGCGGTTTCGCAGCAAACCCCTGGTGGTCGTCGGCGGGGGCGACTCGGCGGCGGAAGAGGCTAATCATTTGAGCAAGTTCGCTGGCACGGTGATGCTGGTCCATCGCCGCGACAAGCTGCGTGCATGCTCCATTATGGCCCAACGGCTGCTGAGCAATCCGAAGGTGAAGCCCATTTGGAACAGCGTGGTGGAAGAGGTCTTGGGCGATGACGAGCGCGGCGTCACGGGCGTGCGGGTCAAGAATCTCAAGACCGGCGACACCAGCACGCTCGAGGCCGCGGGAGTGTTCGTCGCCATCGGCCACACGCCTAACACCGCTTTTTTGCGCGGGCAGGTGCAACTCGATCCCCAGGGGTTCATCATCCTGAAAGACCCCTTCCGCAGCGCGACAAGCGTCGACGGGGTTTTTGCCGCCGGGGACGTGGCCGATCCGGTTTACAAGCAGGCCGTCACCGCCGCCGCCATGGGCTGCAAGGCCGCCCTCGACGCTGAACGCTGGCTGGTGGAAAAGCAAATCCATTGAAATTCAAAATGCAACCGCAGAGACACAGAGACGCAGAGGAAGCCGCAGAGACAAAACCAAATGAATGTATTTTTGTTTTCTCCGCGGTACTCGGCATCCTCTGCGCCTCTGCGGTTGCATTTGGTAGCGCAACTCGACCGGCGACACAGCCGTCGCCGATCCCTTTAACGCAGAATACGCCGCCGATCACCGAGCCGGCGGACGTGGCGGCGATCAAGCTGGGCAAAGACGGCAACGTCTCGGCCGAATTTCTCAACAAGCACCAATCGTTTCTTGGGCGGCGGTCGCAAGGGCCGATCCGGGTGCTTTTTCTGGGCGATTCCATCACCGACTTCTGGCGCTGGCCCGGGCCCAATGGGGGAAAGGAAATCTGGGACCGGCGCTACGCCATGCTGGATGCCGCCAACTTCGGCATGAGCGGCGACAGAACCCAGCACGTGCTGTGGCGCATCGCCAACGGCGAGCTGGATGGCATTCATCCCCAAGTCGTCGTGCTCCTGATCGGAGCCAACAATCTCGCCTATCCACTGGACGAGATCGAGCGTGGCCAGAAAAAGATCATCGATCAAATCCATCAGAAGCTGCCGGACACGAAGTTGCTGCTGATGGGAGTCTTCCCGCGCGGCGGCGATCCCCAGTCCGTCGCGATGGATGCGAAGATGGAAATGACGGTTGCCGCGATGCGGGAGAAAATCAAAGCGGACAACCAATTCCTGGCCGGTCTCGGCGACGGTGACAAGACGCGTTTCCTTGACGTGGGCGACAAGTTCCTCGATTCCGACGGCAAAATCCCCACGGACATCATGCCTGATGGGCTGCATCTCGACGCCAGGGGATATCAGATCTGGGCCGATGCGATGCAGCCGCTGCTGGATGAAATGCTGAAGTAGGAATTCAATCAATGCAACCGCAGAGACGCAGAGACGCAGAGAGAACCGCCGAGACAAAACCAAATAAATGCATTTTTGTTTTCTCTGCGGCTGTCTCCGCGTCTCTGCGTCTCTGCGGTTGCCTTTGGCGATCGCATGGGTGAAAAACGCTACACGTATCCGCGATCGTGCCGTTTGTCGGGCAAGCGGGCGTTCGCCGCCGTCTATGCCGCGGGGGCCAAGCAGGCGCGCGGGCCGCTGGCGGTGTTTTCGGCGCCCAGTTCGCTGTCGCATTGCCGCTGGGGACTGAGCGTTGGACGCAGCGTCGGCACGGCCGTGCGGCGCAACCGCATCAAGCGATTGCTGCGCGAATCGATCCGCCTGCTTCAGCACGATCTGCCGCGGGGATATGACGTCATCATCGTCGTGCGGCCGCACGAGCCGATGATCCTGGCCGAGTATCAACGGCTGCTCTCCGGCCTGATGGTCCAATCGCACGCGGCTTGGGATAAAATGTCGTGATGCGATGGGTGCTGGTGCACATGGTCCTGCTGTATCGAGCCACGCTGGGGCGGCTTTTGGGCGGGCAGTGCCGATACACCCCCTCGTGCAGCCAATACGCCATGGACGCGATCGACAAATACGGGCCGCTGCGCGGCTCGCTCAAGGCCGTCGGCCGAATCTGCCGCTGCCATCCCTGGGGCGGCTGCGGATACGATCCGGCCTAAATCAGTAAAGGCTTGAGTCGATTGAATCGCCTCATCACGCGCAACCGCGATTTCAGCTCGATCAGCAGATTGCCGAAGCGATCCGCCCGCAGCGACAAATGTCTTCGCCGCTCGGAACAGAGCGATTGCACGATGTCCGCCATGGATTTACTGGAACGGATCGATCGACGTGCTGAGATTCTCAAAGCGCGTGGTTTTGGTCAGGAACGTCAGCTTGATCGTGCCGGTGGGGCCGTTGCGCTGCTTGGCGATGATGATTTCGGCGATGTTGTCGGGCACAAAGTCCGGCTCGCTCATTTTGTAATAATCCTCGCGGTGCAAAAGCATGATCACATCCGCATCCTGCTCGATGCTGCCGGATTCGCGCAGGTCGCTCATGCGCGGCCGGTGTCCTTCGCGGCCCTCGGTTTGGCGGTTGAGCTGCGAGAGGCAGATGACCGGGATATTCAGCTCGCGGGCCACGCTCTTGACCGCCCGGGAGATTTCGCTGATTTGCTGCTGGCGGTTCTCCGGCCCGGGGTTGTCCATGAGCTGCATGTAATCAATCATGAGGCATTTGATGTCGTGCTGGAGCTTCAAGCGCCGGGCCTTGGCGCGCAGTTCCAGGGGCGTGAGGCCGGGCGAATCGTCGACCCAAATGGGCGCCTTGGCCAATTCGCCGACGATGGTGGCCAGCTTGGTGTATTCCTGGCTGTTGAGCATGCCTTTGCGCAGCTTGTGGGCGTCGATCTGCCCGCGGCTGCAGAGCATGCGCTGGGCGAGCTGCTGCTTGCTCATTTCCAGGGAGAAGATGGCGGCGGGCAGGCGCTGATCGGCGGCCACGTGCTCGATCACGTTTAGGGCGAATGCGGTTTTGCCCATGGACGGCCTGGCGGCCACGATGACCATCTCCCCTTTTTGCAGGCCGTTGAGCATGTCATCCAACTCGTGGAATCCGCTTTCCAGGCCGCGCTGGCCGCGGTTCTCGATCATCTCGAAAACCTCGTGCAACACGTGCTCCAACGGTTCCACGGCGTTGCTGACTTTTTTCTCGGCGATGGCGAAGATGCGTTTCTCGGCCTTGTCCAGAATCAGATCCGCCTGCTCGTGGGGGGCGTAGGCGTCGCGGAGACAGTCGTTGCTGGCGGCGATCAGTTGCCGCAGCAGGGCCTTTTCGCGCACGATCTCCGCGTAGTGGGCGCCGTGCGCCGCCGACGGGATCGTCCCCAGAATTTGCGCCAGATACCCCTTGCCCCCGATTTCCTCCAGAAGCTGCCGCTTGGCCAGCTCCTCGTACAGAATCACCGCGTCGATGGGGCGGTTCTGTTCGTACAGCTTGATGAGGACGTCGAAGATGATCTGGTGATCGGCCTGGTAGAACGAATCGCGATCGATCAGGGGAATGATTTGCCCGACCATTTCCCGGTCGAGCATCATCGACGCCAGCAGGCACATCTCCGCTTCGATCGAGTGCGGCGGCAGGCGATCGAACTGACTGGCCACCGCCGAATCCATCAACTGGGTCATCGCAGGCTTCCCTTCCTGGACAAAACTTGTCCAAACATTATGCGAACCTATCCGCCGGCATGCAACGCTGATTTGCCGTGGGGCTGGAAGAATAATGACAAGAGCCGCGGGCCGGTTGGTTTTTTTCTTCCCCGGTCAGCTTCTGCACCCCTTATTAACAGGAGCTGTCGCCGCCGATGAGCCGGTCCAGAGCGTCGATGACCGGGCGCTGGGTCGTCACCCACCACAACTGCTTGTGATGGTGCACGGTGCAGACCGTACCCCGCCGCGGAAACGCAATGCAAAAATCGCTGACCAGCAGCCTCTGTAGCAATCGCTCGAGCACTTGGCGCAATGGCGCCGCCGGCGGCGAGAACTCGATGGCTGCCGCATCCGTCTTTTGGGCAAGAAGCTCGGGGTCCAATCCGATGCTTTGGATCAACTCGGCCAGCCAATCTCCGTTGCCATGGCGCAGCTCGAACGACCAATGGGCCGCCGGCATCAGCCACGCCTCGCCCGGCAGGTCGTGCTCCCACGCGCGGGCGGCCAGCTCGGCAAGCGTCCGCTCGTAGGGCACAGCGACGGCTCGGATCACGTCCTGCATCGACCGGCGAATGCTCGGATCGGGCGGTCCGATCCATCCGCGCACGAAGGTTTTGGCTTCCGGGGCGAACCCAAACGATCCACCATTGGGATAATGGCAACGCAGCCCCTGGGCGGTCAGCCGTTGTAGGACCGTCTGATATTCAATGATCCGCGCCATGCCGATCTTCCGGATGTTTTGGCGGGCATAGTATCCATGGAAGCGTACGATTGACACGCGATGGAGATCGGTTAAAAACATTTGTTTACGGTGGTCGTAGCTCAGTTGGCAGAGCACAAGGTTGTGGTCCTTGGGGTCGCGGGTTCGAGCCCCGTCGACCACCCTTTTCTTCCGGGCCGGCGCGCTGTTCCTGCTACACGCCCGACGCGCCAGGCAGGATCGTCATGCGATTTAACTTATTTGACCATCCCATCGTCGCCATGGCTGCGGATCGCCTGACGGGCTATTGGAGCTGGACGGAGCATGTCCCGTTTGCATTTCTTCTGATCGACCTGCTGCGGCCCAGGATGGTGGTCGAGCTGGGCACGCACTCGGGTACGTCCTATTGCGCGTTCTGCCAGGCGGTCCAGAAGCTGCAATTGCCGACGCGCTGCCATGCCATCGATACGTGGAAGGGGGACCCGCACACCGGCTTGTACGACGCGGCGATTCTGGATGCCCTGCGCGCCTATCACGATCCTCGATACGCTTCGTTTTCCCAGCTCTTGCAATCGAGCTTCGACCAGGCGGTGGATCGATTTGCCGACGGCGGCATCGACCTGCTGCACATCGACGGCTTGCACACGTACGAGGCCGTGCGTCACGACTACGGCCAATGGCTTGGCAAAGTGAGCGACGCGGGCGTGATCCTCATACACGATACATTTGAAAAGCGATTGGATTTCGGCGTCTTCAAGCTCTGGGCCGAAGTGGAAGACCAGTTCCCCAGCTTCCAGTTTCATCACGGGCACGGGCTGGGCGTCCTGGGGGTGGGGAAGCATCTGCCGCCGGCATTCCTGGAGTTTCTGGATGAGGCCCGCCGGGCGCCTGAAGGTGTGCGGGAGGTCTTTGCCGCATTGGGACGCGCCAACTCGGCATGGTGTCAACTGCGCTTGGCCGCTGGCCGGTTGTTCGACCAGCAGGCCGGCATCAACGCGTACAAGCGTCAGATCGGCGAAATGGCCGATCCGCAATGGCAGGACTTTTCTTCGGCGCTGTCCCGGCCGCTGGCCTACGTCAATTATACGATCGACCAAGTCGGCGCGCTGGTCCGTCATGCCGCGGACCTGGCTCGCCGCGCGGGGGCGTCAAAGTGAAGACATGCTGACCAAGCGAATCATTCCCTGTCTGGACGTGGATCGCGGGCGCGTGGTCAAGGGAGTGAAGTTTTTCGATCACGTGGATGCCGGCGACCCGGTCGCCCTGGCCCGCAAATACCAGGACGACGGAGCGGATGAGCTGGTGTTCTACGACATCTCCGCCAGCCACGAGGGGCGGCAGATCATGGCCGATCTGGTGGCCAAGGTGATGGACCAGATTTTCATGCCCCTGACCGTCGGCGGGGGGATTCGCACGCTCGAGGACGCCACGCGCTTGATCCAGGCCGGCGCGGAAAAGGTGAGCGTGAATTCGGCCGCGGTGAAGAACCCGCAGTTGATCGCCGAGGTGGCCCGCAAGTTCGGCCGCTGCGCCACGGTGCTGGGATTGGATGCCAACCGCGTGCGCGGGGCCGACGGCCGCGAGGCCTGGGAAGTGTTCATCAACGGCGGCCGCGTGCCGACCGGCGTGCGCGTGATGGATTGGATCAAGCAAGCCGAGAGCCTGGGTGCCGGCGAGATCGTGCTGAACGTCATGAACGCGGACGGCACTACCGTCGGCTACGACATCGAGATGACGGCGGCGGTGAGCGACGCGGTGAAGATTCCCGTCGTCGCCAGCGGCGGAGCGGGCAATCCGCAGCACCTGCTGGACGTATTGACCGCCGGCCACGCCGATGCCGCCCTGGCCGCCAGCATTTTTCACTTCGGGACGTACTCGGTTGGCCAAGTCAAGCAATTCCTGGCCGAGCACGGCGTGAGCGTGCGGCTTTGCTGACGGAAATATGCTCCCCATCGTTCCCACACCCGATGGAACTGCATCATACACAATCAGGTTATCGCTGCGCGTTGGCGGTCGAGGCGAAGCTTAAACTTGGGTGCGAACGCTTCAATCTCCATCCGACCCCACTGGGCCCGTTCTTTGTCTTCCTCCGCAGAGAGAAAGACGATGAACCTTTCGACTTGCTGCACGACCTCATACAGTCCGCTTGGCGTTTGTGACAGTTCGTTCGCCAACAAATCAGGCATAACTGTGTCTTGCAGAACGCATTGAAGGTAGCCAATATCATAAATGAGCCATTCAAGATAATAGGCACCGGCCGATGTGACGCGCACATTGTCACTTTGCTTGATGTCGTCAAGGCCCCTATAGGTATCGTCCGGAAGTCGTTCGTCCTTGTCCTCCAGTTCAGCAAGAGCAAACTCGCCCGTCATTAAGGACCAGGCCGAGGTCTCAAAAGCGCGACCCTCGATTCCATTGCTGACTGCACGGTCGTACCAGTCGCTCCACCTCACATAATTCTCTCCAAGGGGACCGGGTTGCGCCCGCCTCAACAGCTCAAGAACATAGAGCTTGGTAAAATAGAAGTGGCCCTAATGGCATCAACTTAAGCG
>DBZL01000075.1 GCA_002311745.1 Phycisphaerales bacterium UBA1161
GCTGAGAATGCGGTTGCCCTGGGCATTCTGAGCCATCAAGTTGGATCGACTTCGCCGCTTGGGTTATGATGCCGTCGTTGAGCACCCTTTCCCGGGGCATGGAACAATGATCCTGCACGTTCTGCGAGCGCTGTTCGTGCTGTTGATGGCCGCCGTCGGCTGGCACTTCCTCTATCAGCAATGGACCATCTTCCCCGAGCAGAATAATTGGCTGGCCGTGGCCGTCATGCTCAGCCTCGGCGTGCTCATCGTCTGCATCGACATCCTCTCGCCGCGGCGAAAATTGGCCGTGTTTTCCGGCACCTTCATGGGATTGATCGTCGGCCTGCTGGTCTCCTACGCCTTCAGCTTCATGGTGGCCATGCTGATCGACCGCTATCTTCCCGACGCCTCCAAGGCGGCCAAGGACATGATCGCCAGCGACATCGACATCGTCATCGGCGTGGTCTTTTCCTATCTGGCCATCAGCTTCATCCTTCAGAGCAAGGATGATTTCCGCTTCATCATTCCGTACGTGGAATTCACCAAGCAGACCAAGGGCGCCCGGCCGATGCTGCTGGACACCAGCGTGCTGATCGACGGCCGCATCGCCGACATCGCCGACACCGGCATCCTGGACAGCCGCCTGGTCGTGCCCCGCTTTATCCTGCGCGAGTTGCAGACCATCGCCGACAGCGGCGACAAGCTCAAGCGCAACCGCGGCCGCCGCGGCTTGGACGTCCTGCAACGCCTCCAGGGCAACAAACGCGTCGAGGTCGTCCTCTACGATTTCTCCGGCCGTGCCCGAAAAGATGCCGACGACGTCGACACCAAGCTCCTGAATCTCGCCGTCGATTTGAACGCCCGCGTCCTGACCAACGACTTCAACCTCAACAAGATCGCCGGTGTGCGCGGCATGGACGTCATCAACGTCAACGACCTGGCCAATGCCCTCAAGCCCGTCGTGCTGCCCGGTGAACGCATGAAGGTGCGCCTGCTCAAATCCGGCGAGGCGCCGGGACAGGGCGTGGGCTATCTGGAGGATGGCACGATGGTCGTCGTCGAGCAGGGCAAGACCCATATCAACGAAGAGGTCGAGTTCACCGTCAACAGCGTGTTGCAGACCAGCGCCGGCAAGATGATCTTCGGGCGCCTGCCCGAAGCCGTCTCGGCGTCCGCCGAATCCCGGCCGCGGCCGCGCCAGCGTCCGCCGACGCCACCCCTCCCCTCGGACGCCCGGCCATCCACCTGAATCCTCCATGCCCGACTTTGCCGTGATCGTTCCTGCCGCGGGAAGCTCCAGCCGCTTCGGCTCCGCCAACAAGTTGTTGCAGCCGTTGGGCGGCCGGCCCGTGCTCACCTGGACGCTGGGCTGTTTTGCCGGACGCGCGGATGTGCGGCAGATCGTCGTCGCCGCCGCCGACGCCGATGCCGTCGCCGACTGCGTGCGCCGCCTTGAGCCCAGCCAGCGGGACAAGGTGAAGCTGTGTCCCGGCGGCCGCTGCCGCGCCGAGAGCGTCAGGTCCGCCCTGCAGGCAACCTCGGAGCAGATTCCCTGGGTGGCGGTGCATGATGCCGCCCGGCCGCTGGCTTCGGCGGCTCTGATCGACCGCGTGTTTGCCGCCGCCATTCAGCACGGTGCCGCCGCCGCCGCCGTGGCGGCGCAGCTCACCATCAAGCAGGCTCTGGGCCCCCTTCCCGCCCCCGTGATTCGGACCTTGCCCCGGGACCAGCTTTGGACCATGCAGACCCCCCAGGCCATGGCCCGCCGCGACCTGCTCGACGCCTTCGCCGCCTGCCCGATTCCTTTGGCTGATGTGACCGACGATCTCCAGTTATTGGAACTGCTGGGAAAGCAAGTCTGGCTCGTCGAGGGCGAGGAACGAAATCTGAAGATCACCACGCCGACGGACCTGCAGCTCGCTTCGGCGTTGATTTCGTAATCCCCCCTCCTTTACGGAGCCGAAAGTATATCGGACAATGCGCACGCCCTTGATGGCCTAACAAGGTTTTGGGTTATGGCAGAATTTGTGACTCCAACGGTTCGCACATTCCAGGTGTTTCCCAACGTTCCGCCGCCGCTGCGGCCGCTGCTCGAGGTGGCCCACAACCTGTGGTGGGTTTGGCATCCCGACGCCGTGGAACTCTTCCGCCGCCTGGACCGCGGACTCTGGCATGAGCTGTACCACAACCCGGTGAAGCTGCTGGGCGTGATCGACCAGAAAAAGCTCGTCAACGCCGCCGCGGATGAAGGGTACTTGGCCCACCTGGACCGCGTCTACCAGGCCTTCAAGGCCCACATGGCCGAAAGCGGCTGGTACGGCAAAGCCCATCCGGACCAGAACAGTCCCATGCTGGCCGCCTACTTCTCCGCCGAATTCGGTTTGCACGAGTCGCTGCCCATCTATTCCGGCGGCCTGGGCGTCCTGGCCGGCGATCATCTCAAAAGCGCCAGCGAAATCTGCCTGCCCCTGATCGCCGTGGGCTTGCTCTATCGCAACGGATATTTCCAGCAATACCTGCTGGCCGACGGCTGGCAGCAGGAGGCCTATCCCGAGCTGGATTTCTACAACCTCCCCGTCGAGCCCATGAAGTACACCGACGGCTCTCCCGTGCACGTGCGCGTGGACCTGCCGGAGAACGCCGTCTTCTGCAAGGTCTGGCGCGCCAACGTCGGACGCGTTCCCCTTTATCTGCTTGACACCAACCTCCAGGAAAACGCGCCGGCCGACCGGGAGATCACCAGCCGCCTCTACGGCGGTGGCACTGAAACGCGCATCAAGCAGGAGATCGTCCTGGGCATCGGCGGCGTGCGAGCCCTGGAGGCCCTGGGCGTCACCCCCACCGTCTTCCACATGAATGAAGGCCACAGCGCGTTCCTGGCCCTGGAGCGCATACGCATGCTCCTCGACAAGAGCCAACTCACCTTCGACGAGGCCCGCCAGCAGGTCATGGCCACCGACGTCTTCACCACCCACACGCCCGTCCCCGCCGGCATCGACACCTTCGCCCCCGAATTGATCCTCAAATATTTCAGGAACTATTACCCGTCCCTTAAGCTGGACGAGGATCACTTCCTGGCCCTGGGCCGCGAGGATGCCACCAACGTCAAACAGGGATTCTCCATGGCGGTTTTGGCCATCCGCCTGGCCGACAGCGTCAACGCCGTCAGCGCCCTCCACGGCGAGGTCAGCCGCAAAATGTGGCACAACGTCTGGCCCCAAGTCCCCGCCGAAGAGGTCCCCATCAAGCACATCACCAACGGCATCCACGTCCGCTCCTGGGTCGCGCCGGACATCCTCTTCATCCTCGACCGTTACCTCAGCGCCAAATGGCAGACCGATCCCACCGACCAGTCCGTCTGGGAAGGCGTCATGCAGATTCCCGATGAGGAGCTGTGGCGCAGCCACGAACGCTGCCGCGAACGCCTCGTGAGCTGGACACGCCTGACGCTCCGGGACCAGCTCACCCGCCGCGGCGCCTCCTTCGACGACATCACCGCCGCCGAGGAAGTGCTCGATCCCGAAGCGCTGACCGTCGGCTTTGCCCGCCGCTTCGCCAGCTACAAGCGCGGAGCGCTGCTCTTGCGCGATCCGGCCCGGCTGCAGCGCCTCCTGGAAGACTCCAAGCGCCGCATCCAGTTCGTCTTCGCGGGCAAGGCGCACCCCGCCGATCACGAGGGCAAGGAGCTCATCAAGGCCCTGACCAATTTCGCGCGTATCCCCTCCGCGCGCAGACATTTTGTCTTCCTGGAGAATTACGACATCAACATCGCGCGTTGCCTCGTGCAGGGCGTGGACGTGTGGCTGAACACCCCGCGGCGCGGCATGGAGGCCAGCGGCACCAGCGGCATGAAGGCCGCCGCCAACGGCGTGCTCAACTGCTCCATCCTCGACGGCTGGTGGGCCGAAGGCTATGCCCCCGATCTGGGCTGGGCCATCGGCCGCGGTGAAACCTACCCCGACCCCACCACCCAAGACCAGCTCGAAAGCCAGGCCCTCTACGACATCCTCGAAAAACACATCGTTCCCCTGTTCTACAAGCGCAACGTCGACAACATCCCGCGCGAATGGATCATGCGGATGAAAAACTGCCTGCGCAAGCTCGCCCCCGTCTTCAACACCAACCGCATGGTCCGCGAATACGCCGAGATGTTTTATGTCCCCGCCCACCAGCGCGGCCGCGCCCTGGCCGCCGACGGCCTGCAGCGCGCCATCGCCCTGGCGCGCATCAAAGAACGCCTGCGCCAAAAATGGAGCGGCATCCGCATCGTCGCCGTCCACAACAGCGGCAACGGCCATTACCTGATCGGCGACACCATGCAGGTCGAGGTTCTGGTCGATCTGCCCGACATCGATCCTTCCGACGTGTCCGTGCAACTGTTCGCCGGACCGATCACCGCCACCGGCCAAATCGGCTCGCCCCAGGTGCTGCCCATGACCCATTCCAAGCTCATCGCCAACAACCGGCATCTGTTCAGCGGCACGATTGACTGCCGCACCAGCGGGCGCCAGGGCTTCGCCGTTCGCGTCCTGCCGGGCAACTCCGACCTCGCCACGCCCTTCGAGCCCGGCTTGATCGCGTGGAATTGATGCACCCAGACCTGGCCCGGCAGCCTCATTCAAAAAGCAACAACTGCCGCGTGTCCTGGACGATGGACTCGCTTTGCCCGTCGCGCAAGCGTGTGAGGATGCGCGCACCCGGCTGCAGTTGCCCCACGCTGCGGACGATCTGGCCGTTTTTCAGCAGAGTGATCGAATACCCCCGCCCTAGAACCGCCGCCGGAGACAGCGCCGCAAGCTGCCGCTCCAACGCGTCCAGCCGCCCGGCCAGCATCCCCAGCCTCGCGTCCCCCGCACAGCGCAGCCGATCCGCCAGCCATCGCATCCGCTGGCGGCCCAGGTCCATCGGATGGCGCGGATGACATTTCTCCAGCCGCGCGCCGGCCGTCGCCAGGGCATGCCCGGCGTCGCGCAACCGCCCGGCCATGGCCAAGGTCACGCTCCGCTGGCGGTCATCCAGCAGTTGCCGCCGTTGCTGAATCCGGTCCAGCGGACGGCGGAACATCTCGTGCCGCATCACGGTCGCCAGCCGCCCGGCGGCGTCCAAAACGATCTGCCGCACGCAGCGATGCAGCCGCGTCCGCCCATACCCCAACTCGTCGGCCGCCCGTTTCCAATGTTGCACAACCGTCTGCGCCGCCTCGGTCGGCGTGTGCGCGTGATGGTCGGCCACCAGGTCGGCAATCGTGCAGTCGATTTCGTGCCCGATGCCGGTGACGATCGGGATGCCCGACGCCGCCACCGCCCGGGCCACGATCTCCTCGTTGAACGCCCACAGGTCCTCCAGCGATCCGCCGCCGCGAGCCAGCAGGATGACGTCCACCCCGCCGACGCGGTCCGCGCATCGGTTCACGTGCTCGATGGCCGCGGCGATTTTTTCGGCGCTGCCCTCCCCCTGCACGGGAACGTGGTAGAGCATCAGTTGCAGCCAGGAAAACCGGCGCAGGACCTTGAGCATGTCCTGCAGCGCCGCCGTGGATCGGCTGGTCATCATGACGATGCGCCGCGGATACCGCGGAATCGGCCTTTTTCGCTCGGCGGCGAACAGTCCCTGGGCCGAAAGCCGCGCCTGCAATTGGCGAAACGCCAACTCCAACGCCCCGCGTCCGACCGGCTGAAGGCTGCTCACCTGCAACTGGTATTTGCCTTGCGGCGCGTAAACCGCCACCTGGCCCGTGGCGATCAGTTCAATTCCGTCTTCAATCTCGAACTTCACCCGCTGGGCCGCCTCGCGCCACATCACGCAGTTGATGCACGCCGCATCGTCCTTCAGCGTGAAATACAGATGACCCGACGCCTGCCGCCCGCGGGCGTTGCTCACTTCCCCGCGCACCGCCACCGACGCCGGCAGCGCCGACGTGATCGCCGCCTCGATCAACGCCGTCAGCCGGCTGACGGTCATCGGCCCCTCGCCCGGCGGCGCCGGCGCCGACGATTGGGCGCCTTTGACCCGCTGGTGGAACTGGAAAAAACCTTCGCCGCTCATGTCCCTCGAATCACGGCCGCAGAACTTCGGCCAGCAGGCGGAGCTTCAACTCGTTGTGCTCGTAGGGGATTTCGTGCTTGTGGAACGGATACACTTCCATCTGCTTCTCGGCCGTGATGTGATTGTAGACCCCATAGATCGTGCTGGGCGGACAACTCTCGTCGCACAATCCGTTGCTGATGACGGTGCGGCACGTGATCCACGGCGCCAGATTCAAACAATCGAAGTAGCTGAGCGTGCGGACCACCTGATCGTACAACTGGGGAAACATCCGCAAAAACTGCGTGATTTCCGGATACGGCCCGCCCTGGGCGATCTGAATCGCACGCCGGTAATCGCACAGAAACGGAACGTCCGCCAGCGCCAAAATCGCCCGCTGCCCCAGCGCCGCCACCGCCAGCGCCAGCCCGCCCCCTTGGCTCATCCCCGTCACCGCCAATCGCCGCGAATCCACCTCCTCCCGGTGCGACAGCAGCTCCAGGGCACGCACCGCATCCGCATACACGTATCGGTAATAGTACGTTCGATGATCCCGTATCCCCGCGGTCATCCACCCCGTGGCGTGTCCCTCGGGATAAACGGCCGTGTCTTGCGATTGCCCGTTTTGCCCCCGGCAATCCATGCTCAGCACGCAGATGCCTTGCGCCGCGTAGGCCAGCATCTCCAGCGGACGCGTGCCGCGCTGGCTATAGCCGTGGTACACACAAAGTCCGGGATACTGCCCACGCCCCTCCGGCCGCACGTACCAGCCCGCCAGCCGCCCCCCCTTGAATCCGTCGAACCGCACCGCGAAACATTCCACCCCGCGCATCGGCAACACGTACGGAATCAGCTCCGCGTTGGACGGCTGTTTCTTCGCCTCCGTCAGCGTGCTTTCCCAAAACGATTGAAAATCCTCTTGCCGATACAACGCAGGCTTGTATTGCCGCAGTTGTTCCAGCGGCATGTCGATCGAGGGCATCGCGTCGCTCCCGAAAAAAGCTTGACCTTGCTGCCGGTCGAAAAAGCAGCGGACATGGTCCTACCGGCAACCAGCCGCCCGCCACCCGTTGCGGAATTGTACCCGCGACCGGGCGGCGGGGAATCATCCCTGTTCAAATCCCGCCGGTCACTTGGCATCCCCGCCGCGGATGTTAAAATCCCCGCCATGAATAAATTCAGCATCATCTTGGCCGTCGTGGCGGTCGTCTTGATCGGTATTGCCGTGGTCATGAAGTTGAAAAGAAAGTGAAGGCTTCCGCCGGCACCGGCTCCGTATCGCCCGACCAGATCGCCTGCCACTCAACGCACGCGCGTTACGCGAATGCCCCCGGACGCCTCTTAAGCGGCGGCGCCAGCGCGTGACTTTTGTCTTGCGTCCGCTTTGACTTGCGCTTGAAGCATGGATCAGCTCCGACCGGATCTCGTGCCCCATCCCGCCGTCCGGCGGCTGAGCCTCTACCTCCGCCAGCTCGAACTCTTCCGCCGCAAAGACCGCCGAACCGTCTCCAGCAAACAGTTGGGCCAAAGCCTCAGCTTCACCGACGCCCAGGTCCGCAAAGACCTGGCCTATTTCGGGCAATTCGGACATCCCGGCGTCGGCTACCGCGTGGACGATCTAATCGCGCGCGTCCGGCACATCTTGGGCACTGATAAAATCTGGAGCGTGCTTCTGGTCGGCGCCGGCAACCTCGGCCGCGCCCTCATGGCCTACAACGGCTTCGACGCCAAGGGATTTCGCCTCGTCGCCGTCTTCGACGCCGATCCGGCCAAGATCGGCAAGCGCCAAGGCCCTTTTCCCGGTTCCACGCCCGCCGATAAACGCTCGTTTGTCATTCAGCCCCTTTCGCAGTTGAAGGAAACGACCGAAAAACAGGGTATTCGCCTGGCGATCCTGGCCGTCCCCGCCGACGCCGCCCAGGAGGTCGCCGACCGACTCGTCGAAGCCGGCATCCGCGGCATCCTGAACTTCGCCCCCGTCTCGCTCAACGTCCCCCACGAGATCGCCCTCAACGCCGTCGACCTGGCCGTGCAATTGGAGCAGCTCTCGTTTCTGGCGAACTTCTCCGCCCTAAGCCGGCCTGCCTAAACCAATGCAACCGCAGAGGCGCAGAAAAAAGGGGTCCTGACCCCCTTTTTTGAGAAAGGGGGTCAGGACCCCTTTTTTGTCCCGGCGCCTCGAGCGGTTGCCTTTTGGGGGCTTCTACTTCGGCACCGAGACGACCTGTGTAGCCGTCGAGGCGGTTTGAACCGTGCACTGCTCGGGAGGAAGATCGTTCAGAATCCGTTGCATCTCCAGCAGCGACGTGACCGGGCGGTTGCCGATGGACGTGATGACGCTGCCTGCGGCGATGCCTTGCTTTTTCAGCGGGCTGTCGTTGGCGATCGAGACCACCAGCAACCCCGCGACGTGCTTGTCTTTTCCAGCGGCCTGGATCGCGCCGGCGCCGCCCCAATTGCTCGGGATCGGGCCCAGCACCGTGCCGCGCCAGTGCAGGCGCTGGTTCTGGCTCGACACCGCATACTGAACCGGCCGTTTGATCGGCGCTATCTTCACGTTCATCCAGTGTCCATCCCGCAGCACGCGCAGTTGCGCGGCGATCCCGATGGGGGCCGAGCCGACCATGCGAACGAACTGGTCGCTGTCGGCCAGGTCCTGCCCGTTGAATTGCGTGACGATGTCGCCGGCTCGCAGCGCGCCGGGCGCACTTGCCGGACAATCCGCCTCGACCGATTCAATCCGCACGCCCAGGTCGGCCGCCAAGCCCATGTCCAGCCGCTCGCCGATCGTCGGCGTCGTGACGATCACGCCGAAGTATCCGTAAATGACCTCCCGCCCCTGCTGCAGGTCGCCGATTTCCGTCAGAAGTTGCGGCGTGATGGGGATGGCAAAGCCGATGCCGTTGGTTTGCTTCTGCGGCAGGATGACCGCGGTGTCGACGCCGATCACATCACCGTTGAGATCGAACAGCGGCCCGCCGCTGTTGCCGGGATTGATCGGCGCCGTCGTCTGGATCAGGTGCGAATAGAGCCGGTTTTCGCGCGTGGCCAGACGCGGCAAAGCGCGGTCGACGGCGCTGATGACGCCCACGCTCAGGGCCATTTCCCCTTCGGTCGCCAAGCCGTAGGGATTGCCCAGGGTGATTACCCACTGCCCGCGCCGGCTCGCGGCGGAACTGAAATGCACGGTGGGCAATTGGCTGGCCGGGATTTTCAGCACCGCCAAATCCGCACGCGGGTCCGAGCCCACCACCAGGGCCGGATACACTTTGCGGTCGTCCGTCGTCACCCAGAATTGCTCCGACTCCTCGATGACGTGCTCGTTGGTCAGCACGTAGCCGTCGGAGTCGAAGACAAACCCGGTGCCGACCGTCCGCGTGGTCTTGCCCAGAACATCCTGCAGTTTGTGGCCGTTCATTTCGGTGGCGCGGTACGCGGCGTCGCCATCGCAGGCCGTTTCGGCCGCCGAGATCGCCACCACCGCGGGCGCCACGCGCCGGGCCACGGCCTGGAATTTCTCCTGCAGCCCGGCCAGATCCAGCGTATCGCCCGCCTCGAGCATCTGCGGCTCGGCCACCGGCCGCGTGGAACCGGCCAGCGCCTCCTGGGCCATCGGCCGACGCGTCCGCAGGCTCAGCACGCTTAGCACCGCCAAGCCCGCCATTAGCACCGTCAACCACCGGCCGCAACGAAACAAGGGACCTCCCATGCACAGTTCCCAAACCACAAACGTCGATATCAATATCGGACGCCAGGCCGGCCGAACTTTGCCCCCTCCCGGATTTGGCATCAGACCAGCAAAAAAGCCGCACGGCGAGCGTGCGGCTTGGGACATATCGATGGCGGCGAATCGGCTTTATGGCTCGGCCACCCCCGCGGCGCTTGCCTTTTTGTCATCCAGCAGACCCTTGCTCCGCAATACCTCCTGGCGGATCTCCTCCGCCACGTCCTTATTGGCAGCCAGAAATTGCTTGGCCGTCTCGCGCCCCTGGCCCAGGCGAACGCTCTTATAGTTGAACCACGCCCCGCTCTTCTCCACGATGTTGCCTAGCACCGCCAGATCGAGCAGGTCCCCCTCGTAGCTGATGCCGTGGTCGAACATGATGTCGAACTCCGCGTCGCGGAACGGCGGCGCGACCTTGTTTTTCACCACCCTTGCCCGCGTCCGGCAGCCGATGGAAACCTCCCCCTCCTTGATCGTGCCTGTCCGCCGCACGTCGATGCGCACGGAGGCATAGAACTTGAGCGCCCGCCCGCCGGGGGTCGTCTCCGGATTGCCGAACATCACCCCGATCTTCTCGCGAATCTGGTTGATAAAAATCACCGTGGCCCGGCTCTTGGCGATCGCGCCGGTGAGCTTGCGCATCGCCTGGCTCATCAACCGCGCCTGCAAACCGACGTGGCTGTCGCCCATCTCCCCCTCGATCTCCGCCCGCGGAATCAATGCCGCCACCGAGTCCACCGCAATGACATCCACCGCGTTGGACCGCACCAGCAACTCGCAAATCTCCAGGGCCTGCTCGCCGGTATCGGGCTGCGAGACCAGCAGATCATCCAGCCGCACGCCCAACCGTTTGGCCCAAGACGGGTCCAGGGCGTGCTCGGCATCGATGAACGCCGCCACGCCACCGGCCTTTTGCGCGTTGGCGATGATGTGCAGGGTCAGCGTCGTTTTGCCGCTGGACTCCGGCCCGAAAATCTCCGCCACGCGTCCGCGCGGCACCCCGTTGCCGCCCAGGGCGATGTCCAGGCCCAGCGACCCAGTGGGTATACCGTCCACTGTAGCCCTCTGATCGCCGTCCAGCTTCATGACCGCCCCCTTGCCAAACTGCTTTTCGATCTGCTGTACGGCCCGGCTCAGGGCCGATTCGCGGCCCGCATCGCGCTTAGACATTTCCGCCGCCGCCCCGCGTCCCGATACATCGATTTGCACAACGCTTACGCCCTGCAAAGAAGGGTCCTTCTTCGCGTCCGTCTTTTCGAGGGACTTATTCACGGGAGTCTCCTTTTCGCCGGGTATCTTGGTCAGCCGGCGAGCTATGGCGGTGACTTAGAGGCGGGCAAAACCGACGGCCGATCGGCAGGTCAATTTCGCCCACCTAAACTGAACTCGACGGAAGTCACCATACCGTCCCTGTTCAGTATTTGTTCGGTATTGTATAAGCTTCGGTTTTCTTGGCAAGTGAAATTCAGAGAAAATTTTTCGCCCCTATTTCCCCCGGAAATGTGCGGCCGTGACGTACATCGGGCCGTGCTGGTCCAGGTGGCTCTGGATCAGTGCAAATTCCTCCACCTCCCATGACGGACCTGCCGCTCTAAGCGCTAAACCGGCGTTTGACTTCATCCAGCGGGACGAGCTTCGTCTGTTGTACCCTGGCATCCAACAACTTCATCAGTTTCGGGTTCGCCCGAGTGCGGGCCACTTCTAAGTCGAATTCGTCGATCGCCACCAGCAAAAATTCCCTCCCGTCGGCAAGACGAACGACAAGATCATCCTCGCCAGCCTGATCGAGCAGGCTGGCGATGTCTTTGGACACGCTGGGCAGATCGATGGTCTTCATAGATCGTAGTTTGATTTTATCCCCGATTGTCGCTGCCTGAAAGGCGACGGCCTGATTCGATCTGTGCCGAGTACGCCCAAGGTTCCGGGAGCAGAGAAAAACAACCGCGAAGACGCGAAGGGCGCGAAGGAAAGCACGAAGGAACGACCAGAGCAATGAAGATTGAATTGATTAGTCTGGTCCCTCCCTTGGTCTTCTTGGTGTCTTGCTTCGCGCCCTTCGCGTCTTCGCGGTCTGTTCTTGTCCTGTCGAGAGTTATAGGTTCTCCCGGATTTTTGGGCACACCCTCTATGCCGGGAAATGTGCGGCCCGGATGTACGTCGGGCCGCGCTGGTCCAGGTGGCTCTGAATCAGTGCAAATTCCTCCACGTCCCATGACGGACCCGCGGCCATGGGCGCGATGGCGGCCGCGGCGCGATCCCGCGTGTCGCGTTCGGTGCGCTCCTTGACCCGCCCGATCGTCACATGCGGCGTCCAAGGGCGATGCTCCAGGGCAAATCCAACATCGTGACAAGCCGTGTCGATCTGCTTGGCCAAATCCACGCAGCGGCCTTCGGCATCGGCCATGGCCGCGGCCACGATGCGGATGAGGCCGTGCGGTGGAAAACAGACCACCCCGCTCACGCTCAGTTGAATCGGCTGCTCGATCTGGATCGTCCGCAGCCCTTCGATGACTCGCGGCACATCCGCATCCAGCGTTTCGCCCAAAAATTTGAGCGTCACGTGCAACTGCTCACTCTTCGTCCAGCGCGCGGGAATCACCGGCCGCAGCGCATCCTGCATCCGCTGCAAGTGCTGACGGACGACTTCAGGCAATTCAATCGCAACAAAGAGCCGCATTGGTAAAACACAAAAAACAAAATTTAACCACGGAGGCACGGA
>DBZL01000054.1 GCA_002311745.1 Phycisphaerales bacterium UBA1161
TGCGGGCACAGCAGGATCAGCCGCGAACCGGGCACCGCCGACAAAACCTGCGACCACAATTCCAACGTGCCGGCGTTGACCTTGCAGAAGTTGTTCAGGCAGCCGAAGGTCACATGGCCAACTGAAAGAGCCGGCAGAGCATTCACCGGCGGCTGATCGGTCAACGGATCGTAACACCAGAACGTATCCGGCAGGCGGATGGATTTCTCGACGTAATGGGCATCGGCGTCCGGCGGGTCCAGGTACGGATCGGTCAGGCGGTAGTCCATGGCCGTCATGCCCGTGGTGCCCGGATACGCCAGCCAGGCCACCTGCACGGGCGCGGGCTTGCGGGCAAAGACCAGGGGCCGGCCGTTGGCCATGTGCATCGTCAGGTCCACCAGGATGTCGATCTGGTCCTGGCGGATCATCTGCGCCACATCGGCATCCGATTGGCCCAGGCAATCACGCCACACATCCGCATAGCCACGCAGACGCTGCGTGAGCTGGTCCGGCCTTTCCACGCTGGCGTAGCAGAAGACTTCAAACTGCTCATGATGGTGATGCGACAGCAGCGGCGTCGTGAAGAAAGACTGGCAATGATTGCAAAAATCGGGCGAAACGTAGCCGATTTTCAGGCGGCGATCGGGGTTGCGATCGTTGGCATGCGGCTGGATCGCCGCGGCCAGCGGCTGGGCGAATCGCTGGTTCCATTTCTGATGTTCCCGGAGAATGGCTTTGGCGTCGTAATCCGGATGAAAGTGCAGAGCGAACAGGCGATTCATGGCCGCGGCCAGGTGATCGGGCTCGAGCGAAAGGGCGCGATCATACGCCGCCAGGGCATCGTCCAATCGCGCGGTGTCTTTCATCGCGTTGCCAAGGGTCAGGTACGCCTCGGGGAAATGGGGCCGCAGGGCCAGGGCTTTGAGGCAGGCGTCGATCGCCTGGTCGAATTGTCCGCGCAGGCACAGCATGTTGGCCAGATTGCTGTGCACTACGGACAGATCCGGTCTCAAGGCCAGCGCCTGCCGATAGGCCGCGAGGGCTTGGTCCCACAGGCCCTTGGTCTGCAGCGCGTGGCCGAGGTTGTTGTACGCCGGGGCGTGATCGGGCCGAATGGCCAGGGCCTGGCGGGCGGCCGCAATCGCTTCGTCGTATCGGCCGGTGCTGCGAAGGGCGTTGCTCATATTGCTGTACGCTTGGACGAAATCCGGGCGCAGGGCAATCGCCTTGCGATACGAGGCAATGGCCTCATCGTGCCGGCCGCAGGACTCCAGGACGTTGGCCAGATTGCTGCAGGCCTCGGGTGAATCCGGCAGCGCGGCAGCGACCTTCCGCAGCAGTTCCACCGCCGCCTGCGGCCGGCCCGTCTGAGCGCACAGAATCCCCAGCGACTGCATCGCCTCGACGTGATCCGGCTGCTGCATCAAGAACTGGCGGTAAAGCAAATCCGCATCTTGCAGCCGCCCGGCCTGCTGGCGCTGCCTGGCAAGATCAAAAAGTTCCTGGCTCATTGCGATAAGCGTCCAGGGGGCATCATAGGCGATGTGACCGAGCCGGCCAAAGCTCGCTTGAGCCGACTAACTTCCAAATCGGCCTGGCGCGTCGGCTCGGGGATGCGGAATCGCCCCACGCACGCCAGGGCAAGCTCGGCCGCCGATTCCAGATCGACGCGATGCCCGATGCTGACAAACAGCGGGCGCGTGCCGTCTTTGGTGCGCAGGACCAGACCGATCTGCTCATCGCCGTCCATCAGGGGGCATCGCGAGCCGGCCTGCGGCGGCGGATCGACGAACGTGCCGATCAGCCGGCTTTTGGCGATGCCCACGCCCGGGCGGTCCAGCAGAATCGAAAGATGCGTCGCCAGGCCGCAGCGCCGCGGATGGGCATAGCCCTGCCCGTCGAAACAGATCGCGCCCCAGGGATGGCGGAGCTTGCCGACCGCTTCCAGAACGGCCGGACCTTCGCGAAAGCTCAGAAACGTGGGAACGTAAGGAAACTCGATCGGGCGGCACGCGCGGGCGATTTCCACGATGCGTCGTTCGAGGCGGTCATAGACGACGGCCGCGGCCAGGACGCTGCGGCGATTCTCTGAAAACGCCGCGTCCGCCCCAGCCACAAACCGCGGCAACGGCCGCAGCGGCACGATTCTGAGCTTGGCCGCCAGCGCCTGCTGGGTGGCCTTCCACTGCTGCACGATTGCCGGCCATTTGGGATCGGATTTGCCGTACATGAATCTACTGCGCCGATTGCGTGGTCGCGGTGATTTGCCGGCCCACGGCCTTGAATTGCACGTCGCGGAACATGGCGGCGCCCGGCCGCCGGTAAATCGCCAGCTCGATTTTCACATACTGAACCGGAAATTCCGCGTTGTGAGGATTCACATCGCATTCAATCGTGGCCCACTTTCCGCCGGTGGCGCCGCTGGCGGGAACCTGGCGGCGGTAAACCTCGCGAAGCTCGCTCTGGCCGGCCAGACCCCGGCCCACCGCAAAACCGCTCACAAAAACGCGCTGGTCGGGCCCGTCGCTCTTGAACTGAAATTGCAGCCGATAGCGCGCGGCGGGGTCGATCGCGATGGCCTCCGACACGCACGCTAGGCCGTCGGCATCAGCGGCCTGGGCGGAAAGACTCATGGCCAACACGCCCGCTGCGCCGTCGGAACGTACAATGACCGCGTGATCCGCCGTCGCGGGCGGCGCCGCACCAAAACTCAGCTCTGTCTGGCCGGGCATGTACATCGGCTGCCAATGGCCCTCCCGCGAAAAATCGCCGTCGACCAGCAGATTCGGATTCTTCGCCCAGGCCGCATCCGACGGCGCATCGTGATGTACGGCTTGCTCCTGCGGATGCGCAAAAGGCTTCACGCCGGGCAGGGTCATCAAAATATCCTCGACCACAAAGCGAAGATCGGTCGGCTGGTCGATGTCGCGCTCGATCGGCCGCAGGTGCCGCGGTTGATCGCGCAGGTCCAGAATCTGGATGCGAAGCCTGCCGGTTTTGCCCTGCAGCGCATTGATTTCCCCCCAAATGAGCACGGTGGGATGTTCCGGCGCAGCCAAGCCTTCCACCGTGTCCGCCGGCGTGTCGAAGGTGATGGGCGCAGCGGCATTGGCCGCCAGATCGGCCATGGCCGGCCCGTCGATGGGCTCGTAGGCGCCGTCGCGATCCAGCTTGATGCGCATGGAATAGGCGCAGCGATCGCGCACGTCCGGATCGGCCGAGCCGGCCAGTGGGAAGACGGCGACGCGAGGCCTTTGCGGCGGTTCATCCGCCGCCACTGCAACAACTGCCGCGACGGTGGACAGGATCGCGATAGACACGAAGCTGATAGCCGCAGGCGGAAGCCTGCGGAAAGGTTCTGCGGGCTTCCGCCCGCAGCTATGAAAAAGCACCCTGACCGCCAGAGGGATGCGATGAATCATTCGATTCCCGGTCGGCTTCATCATACAATACCCAGTTTGAACTGGGGGCGCAAAGTCGCGTATCGGAGTTGATCGTGAAGTTCATCCGCATCAAAGGCGCACGCGAGCATAACCTCAAGAACCTGAACGTCGACATCCCGCGCGATCAACTGGTCGTGATCACCGGCCTCAGCGGCAGCGGCAAATCCAGCCTGGCCTTCGACACCGTCTACGCCGAAGGCCAACGCAAGTACGTCGAATCGCTGTCAGCCTACGCGCGGCAATTCCTGGAGCAGTTGCAAAAGCCGGACATCGACGAAATCGAGGGCCTGCCGCCAACGATCGCCATCGAGCAGCGTTCGGCGTCCAGCAATCCGCGCAGCATCGTGGCCACGACGACGGAAATTTACGATTACTTGCGCGTGCTGTTTGCCCGGGCGGGCACGCCGCATTGCTGGGTCTGCGGACGCGTGATTTCCAGCCAATCCCCCACGCAGATCGTCGATGCCATCATGCAGCATCCTGCCGGGACCAAACTCATGCTGCTGGCTCCCCTGGTCAAAGGACAAAAGGGGGAACACAGGGACATCTTCGCGGCACTGGGCAAGCAGGGTTACGTGCGGGCGCGGGTGGACGGGCAGATTTTGGAACTGGGGTCGCAGCCGCCGCCCTTGCAGAAAACCAAAGCCCATAGCATCGAGGCGGTGGTGGACCGCCTGGTGCTCAAGCCGGAGATTCGCTCGCGCCTGGCCGACAGCGTGGAAACGGCACTCAAACTCTCCCAGGGATTGCTCCTGGTGAGCGTTCAGGATCAGGGCCAGCCGTGGACGGACCTGACGTTCAGCGAGAAGTTCGCCTGTCCCGATCATCCGCACGTTTCGCTGCCGGAGCTGGAGCCGCGGCTGTTCAGCTTCAACAGCCCGCACGGCGCCTGCCCCGCCTGCCACGGACTGGGCACCACCTGTGAATTCGACCCGGAACTGATCGTCCCGGATGAATCCCTGTCGCTGGAAAACGGCGCGATCGAAGCCTGGCGCAAACACGGCAAGCGGATGAACATCTTCTACAGCCGGGTGCTTCGCCAGTTCTGCCGGGATTTTGGGATTTCGTATTCGACGCCGTACAAGGACGTGCCGCGGGAAATCCGCCAAGTTCTGATGGAGGGCACGGACAAACGCGGCGACGAGGGGACCGGCACCTGGTTCGAAGGCGTCATCCCCAACCTCCAGCGCCGATTTGAAAACACCGAAAGCGAATACGTCAAAACGCGCCTGCACCAATACACCTCCGAGCAGCCGTGCCTGGTCTGCGGCGGCACGCGATTGCGCCAGCAAGCCCTGGCCGTGCGCCTGCACGGCACGGGCGGCGGCGACGGTGCTCCCGGCGGCGCGCCGCTGCCCGGCAACGGAATTCGTCTGGGCGGCTTTAGCATTCACGACGTCACGGCCATGACCGTCACCGGCGCCAAGGAATTCTTCGAGAATCTGCGCCTCAGCGCCGAGGGCACGGCCATTGCCGAGCCGATCGTGCGCGAGATTTCCGCGCGCCTGGGATTCATGATCGACGTGGGCCTGGCGTACCTGACGCTGGACCGCAAAACGGCCACGCTGTCGGGCGGCGAGGCTCAGCGCATCCGCCTGGCGACGCAGGTCGGCAGCGGACTGGTCGGCGTCTGTTACGTGCTGGATGAGCCGACCATCGGCCTGCACCCGCGCGACAACGTCCGGCTGATCCGCACCCTCAAGCGCCTCAGGGACCTGGGCAACACCGTGATCCTGGTCGAGCACGACGCGGACTGCATCCGCGCCTCCGATTACCTGATCGACATCGGCCCCGGCGCCGGCGCCCACGGGGGCAACATCGTCTGCGCCGGTCCGATGCCGCAGGTGCTGGAGCAGAAGCACAGCACGACGATCAAGTATCTGATCGGCCAGTACGCGATTGTTCCACCGACGGTCCGCCGGCCCTTGGACCCGCGTAGGAACTGCCTGGAACTCACGGGCTGCCAGGAAAACAACCTCAAGAACATCGACGTGCAGTTTCCGCTGGGCGGATTGGTCTGCGTGACCGGCGTCAGCGGATCGGGCAAATCCACGCTGGTGAACCAGACCCTGCTACCGGTGCTGCGGCGACGGTTGTATGGCTCGAAAATCAAGACCGGAGCGCACAAATCGCTGCATGGAATCCACAAGATCGACAAGGTGATCGAAATCGACCAAAGCCCCATCGGCCGCACGCCGCGGTCCAATCCCGCCACCTACACCGGCGTGTTCGACGACATCCGCAAGGTATTTGCCAAGACGCGCGAAGCGAAGATCCGCGGGTACGAGGCCGGCCGATTCAGCTTCAACGTCAAGGGAGGCCGGTGCGAATCCTGCGGGGGACAGGGCACCAAGTGCATCGAAATGCACTTCCTTCCGGACGTGTACGTCGATTGCGAGGTTTGCCACGGCTCGCGATACAACGCCGAAACCCTGGAGATTCACTACCGCGGCAAGTCCATCGCGGACGTGCTGAACATGACCGTGGAGGAGGCGCTGGGGTTTTTCGAGAATTTCCCGCGGATCGCGCAGCTCCTCAAGGCGCTCAACGACGTGGGGCTGGGATACGTCAAGCTGGGGCAGCCGAGCACGCAGCTTTCCGGCGGCGAAGCCCAGCGGGTCAAACTGGCCACCGAACTGGGCAAGACCGCCACCGGGCACACGCTCTACGTGCTGGATGAGCCGACCACCGGGCTGCATTTCGCCGACATCCACAATCTGCTCAATGTGCTGAACCGCCTGGCCGGCCTGGGCAACACGGTGTTGGTGATCGAGCACAATCTGGACATCATCAAATGTGCCGACTGGATCATTGACCTAGGCCCGGAGGGCGGGGATGGCGGCGGGCAAGTCATTGCAGCCGGGACGCCGGAGATGCTCATGCAATCGCCCCAGAGCTACACGGCCCAGCACCTCAAGGCCAGGCTGGAGGCATCGGCGGCGGAGCAGAAAATCGCGTAAGTTTCGGCCGGAGCGTATCCTACGACCTGCGGCGTACCAACACCGCCGCGGTGCATAGTAGCAGCCAGGGCACGAAATATATGAATCCGGGCATGCCGCACAGAAACGTCAGCGGAAAAAACCGAAGGTTCCGCATCATTTTGATCCTAGCAGTGGCGATGCGTGGTTCGCAGCGGAAGCAACGGTCCCAGCTTAGGAAATCCATGAACGATTTGCCAGTTCAGGAGGAATGTGAGGTTTATAGGACGTAGGACGGGTAAATTTTGTCGTTTATGCGGAATATACCGGCCCGCGGCAATGGCCTTGAATGCCCTTGTTTTCTAAGATACTGATCCAAAATAAGCGAGCGGCGGGCTCTGGGCGAAAATGCACAAGTCGCAAAGGAGCCTCGAGCGTGGCAGAAAATCAATCAGTTCGACTCTACGCGGATGTGGTCTACAACTATAGCCGCGGCGTGCTGCGCGGCATCGCCGACTACGCCAAAATGCACGGCGGCTGGGACTTTAATTTCAGCTCAACCACCGAGCCGGACTTCACCAGCACCTTTGCCCGCGACAACGTCAAGGGTGTGATCATCCAGATCAGGCGGCAGGAGCAGGCGGAAAAACTCCTGGCCAGCGGCGTGGCGGCGGTGAACATCTCCAACGTTCTGTCGCCGCGAGCCGCCTTGCCGGCTGTTTTCCCGGACGACCTGGCCACCGGCCGCATGGCCGCGGATTATTTCCTCGAACGCGGATTCCGGAATTTCGCATTTTTCGGCTGGCCGGATCAGAGGTTTTCGCAGCTTCGCGGCGAGGGGTTTGCCGAGGAAATCGCCAAGGCCGGTTTCACCTGCATCCTGGCGCCCAACCCTGGCCAGTTCGCGCCGCCGGCCGGCGGGCCAAACGCCGACGACAACCGCGTGCAGCGGATCGGCGCCCTGTCCAGCCTGCCACGGCCCCTGGCCGTTTTTTGCTGCAATGATTCCTGCGCCAAGGAGACGGTCCGCGACGCCATCGCCCTGGGATTGCAGGTGCCGGATCAGGTCGCCGTCCTGGGCGTGGACGACGACGAGATTCACTGCGAGCTGTCGGGCGTGCAGCTTTCCAGCATCCGCCTCAACACCGAGCAGATCGGCTACGAGGCCGCGGCGCTGTTGGCCAAGCTGATCGCCGGCGAGCCGGCGCCGCCCGAGCCGATCCTGATTTCTCCCCTGGAGGCAATCACGCGCCGCTCCAGCGACGTGCTGGCGCTGGCGGACGGCGAGGTGGCGGCGGCGGTGCGCTTCATCCGCGACCGCGGCGGCCGCGAAATCAACGTCGAAGACCTGCTCTCGCGCACGAGCCTGTCGCGGAGATCGCTGGAGATGCGTTTCCGCAAAGCGCTGGGCCGATCGCCCTATCAGGAAATCCGCCGGGTGCAGCTCGAGCGGGCCAAGCTGCTGCTTTCCAAGACCGACCGGCCGGTGCGCGAAATCGCCGACGCCTGCGGGTTCAAGGAAGCGCGGCAACTGAGCACGGCGTTTCACGATCAGATCGGCCTGACGCCGCGGCAATACCGGCGGCGTTCCCGGCGCGGATCGGTGCCGACGGCGGAATCCGCCGCGACGCAGGCAGCCGCAGACCCGGCGTCGCCGAACCCGTCGTCGGATCAAAAAAGCGATTGATCCGGCGGCTCCGGCGAATCCTTGGGGGGATGCCAGTCGATTTTGAGGTGGTCGTAGGCGGCCTTGGTGGCCCGGCGGCCTTGGCGCGTCCGCAGGACCAGGCCGCTTTGCAATAGATACGGCTCGATCACGTCCACGAGCGTGTCCAGTTCCTCGCCCAGACTGGCGGCCAAAGCCTCGACACCCGCCGGCCCGCCGTCATAGACCTGGATCAGCGTGCGCAGAAACGCGCGGTCCTGTTCGTCCAGGCCGCGATCGTCGATCCCCTCCAATTTCAGCGCCGCCTGCGTGATCGCCACGGTCATGTGACTGGTCCCCTCGACGGCGGCGTAATCGCGCACGCGGCGCAGAAGGCGGTTGGCGATGCGCGGCGTGCCGCGGCTGCGCCGGGCCAGTTCCTGCAACGCACCGTCCTGATGCTGCAGCTTCAGCAAGCGCGCGTTCTGGCGCAGAATTTCGTGCAAAGATTCAGGAGAGTAAAACTCGATGTGGTTGGCGATGCCGAACCGGCTGCGCATGGGCCCGCTGAGCAAACCGATCCGCGTGGTGGCGCCGATCAGCGTGAACGGGGCAAGGTCCATCGAGATGGCGCGGGCGTGCATCCCCTTCTCCAGAGTGACCTCGACCTTGAAATCCTCGATGGCGGGATACAGGTACTCCTCCACGACGGCGGGAAGGCGATGAATCTCGTCGATGAACAGGATGTCGCCGCGACCGAGGTTGCCCAATATGCCGACCAGGTCGGCTCCCCGGGTCAGCGCCGGGCCGTTGGTCACGTGAACCTGGGCGTTCATCTCCTTGGCAATCACGTGGGCCAGCGTGGTCTTGCCCAACCCCGGCGGTCCGTGCAGCAGGATGTGTTCCACCGGCTCGCCGCGACCCTTGGCGGCGTCGACGGCGATCTGCAGCCGGCGAATCAAGGTTTGCTGGCCGATGAATTCGGAGAAACTCTGCGGGCGCAAGGCGTAGTTGAAGCGCTTCTCCTCCTCCGGGCCAGACTCGCCGGACACAATCCGCTCTCGGGCCATCGGCATCCTTCAGCGCCGCCGGGCGCCATGGTCAAACGCGTGTGCTGCGCACGCGCAGCATCCCCCGCAACAACGACTCGGCCGATTTCAGCTTTGCATCCGCCTGCTTGGCACGCTCCAGCAACCTTTCAGCCTCGGCGCGTGATATTCCCAGGGCCACCGCTGCGTCGAGCGCGTCCTGCTCGAGCGGAGAGCGCGCGGCGGGCAACGGCGCCTCGGCGGCGGCGCCCTGCAGGGCAAACGCCGTCAACTTTCCCGACAGTTCCGCGATGATCGTCTCCGCCGTGCGCTTGCCGACTTCCGGAAGCTCGTACAGGTACCGCGTGTTCTTCGACTCGATGGCCGTGGCGATCTGCCCCACCGGGTGGACCAGGGCGCGCAGCGCCCGCTTGGGTCCGATCCCTTTCACCGTGATGAAGAGCTGAAAGAACTGCTTGTCTTCCGGGCGCAGAAATCCGATGAGTCGCGGCGTCAGGCCGCCACGGGCCGCATCGCCCTCCAAGTCGAAGATCGTGTAAAGGGTGATCTGCTCGCCGAGGCTGGCCTGCAATTGCGTCAGATCGAACGCGGGAACCAGGATTTCGCAGACGATGGATTCGCATGCCAATTGCACGCGACCTTCTTCGACGCGTCGCAGCGTGCCGGTGATGGCCGAGATCATGACCAGCGCATCTTAACGCAAAGTTGTCTTCCACAGCAGAGGGCGACGGCCAGGGCGTCGGCAACATCCGGCGGCTGCGGCAGGCTCTTGAGATGCCAAAATCGCTGGATCGCCCGCTGCATCTGCAACTTGCCGCCATGGCCGTAGCCCACGAGAGATTGCTTGATGCGGTTGGCGGAAAACTGCTCGACGGCGATTTTGTTGCGTTGCGCCGCCAGAAGGATGACGCCGCGGGCGTGAGCCATCAGGATCGCCGTGCGCGGATGCTTGTAATGGGCGTAAAGCTGCTCGACGGCGCACACCTGCGGGCGATATTCGGTCATCAGATTTTCCAGCTCCTTATCCAGCTCGGCCAGCCGCTGCGGCAGTGGCGACTTGACCGACAGGCGAATGACGCCGCCGTCGATTAGTTTGGGCGTGCGGCCGAAATCGACCACGCCGTAGCCGGTGAGATGTAAGCCGGGATCGATGCCGAGAATACGCATGAGAATGACGAATGACGAATGACGAATGACGAATTAATTCATCATTCATCATTCAGCATTCAGCATTTATTTCAGTCTTTTCGCCAGCCGGTCCCCTCCGGGCGATCCTCAAGAGTGATGCCCATGGTTTTCAGTTCGTTCCGCACCAGGTCCGCCAGGGCAAAGTTTTTCTCCTTGCGGGCGTCGTTGCGGATGCGGATCAGCAGGACCATCAGTTGATCGACCATGGCGGGCTCCTTGGCCGACGGCCGGCGAATGTCGGGGCGGAAAAGGCCCAGGATCTGCCCCAGGTGCCGCACCGTCTGCGTGGCGGCGGCGGCAGCCTGCAAAACGTCGGCCTGACGGTTCACCTCCGCCCGGTTCTGCTCCAAAAAGCTGTTGACCGACCCGGCCAGATCGTGCAGGACGGAGATGGCGGCGGCGGTGTTGAAGTCGTCGTCCATCATTTCCAAGAACCGCATTTTGTCGGCCAGCACCTGGCGGGCGAAGTTGCCGACCTCGGATTCCAACAAGGCGGCCGCGGCGGCATCCATGTCCGGGGCATCCTCCGCCAGCGGCTTGCCGGTCAGACGCTCGATGCGCTCCAGCAGCCGGGCGAAAACGGAAAGCCCCTTGCGCGAGTTGGTCAGAACCTCCTCGGTGAACTCGATGGGCCGGCGGTACTGAGTGCTCAGCAGCATGTAGCGCAGAAGCTCCGGTCCGTGACTGTCCAGCAGCTCCTTGGCGGAGACGACGTTGCCGATGCTTCCGCTCATTTTTTCATCAGCCCACTGGCCGCTGGGCAACTTGGTTTTGATGCGGGTCAAGCCGTTGTGCAGCCAATATTTGGCCAGCGGTTTTCCGGATGCGCACTCGGATTGGGCCAGTTCGTTTTCGTGATGGGGGAACATCAGGTCGATGCCGCCGCCATGGATGTCCAGCGTTTCGCCGAGGTATTTCATGCTCATGGCGGAGCATTCGATGTGCCAGCCGGGGCGCCCCTTGCCCCAGGGTGAATCCCACGCCGGCTCGCCGGGCTTGGCCGCTTTCCACAGGGCGAAATCCGCGGGGTTTTTCTTGCCCTGGCCTTCCAGCTCGCGCAGGCCGCTTTCCTGCTCTTCCACCTTGCGGTTGGAGAGCTTGCCGTAGCCCGGGTCCTTGGCCACGTCGAACCAGACGCTGCCGTCGGCGGCGTAGGCGAAGCCGCCGGCGATCAGCTTCTGACAGAACTCGATGATCTCACCCATGTGCTCGGACGCCTTGGGAAAGCGGTCGATCGCGTCAATGCCGAACTGGTTGAGGCAGTCCAGGTATTCAGCGGTGTATTTGTCGGCCAGTTCCGGCACGCCGATGTTTTGCTTGGCCGCGGCGTCGATCAGCTTGTCGTCGACATCCGTGATGTTCACGATCCAGGTGACGTCGTAGCCCTTGTACTTCAAATAGCGCTTGATGGCGTCGAAGATGACCGGCCCGACCATGTGGCCGATGTGGGGCGATTTGTAGACCGTCGGGCCGCACAGATAGATGCCGACTTTGCCCGGACGGACTGGCGAGAACAGCTCTTTCTGCCGGCTGAGGGTATTGTAGACTCGAAGGCTCACCTGGACTGCCTCTGCCCGCCGGTCGGTCCCCTCTGTTTCGGTTGCGTATTATGCCCGTTCGGCGGCGGCGAGCAACACGACCGCATGAGCGGCGATGGCTTGGCCGCTGCCGACGGCGTCGCATCCTTCGTTGGTGCCGGCCTTGACGTTCACCCGCGCCGCCACCAGCGACGACAGCGCATCGATCATTTGCCGCTTGAACGGTTTGAGCTTAGGCCGCTCGGCCAGGATAGTCACGTCCACATTCACCACGCGCATGCCCGCGGCCTTGACCTGCTGCATCGCCGCTTCGACGAACAGGCGGCTGGGAGCGTGCTTCCATCGCGGATCGGTGTTGGGAAATTGCTCTCCGATATCCCCCTTGCCGATGGCGCCCAGCAGCGCATCGACAACCGCGTGGAACACGACGTCCCCATCGGAATGCGCCACCGGCGAGACGCCCTGGGCCACTTCCACGCCGGCCAGGATCAGCTTGCCGCCCTCCTGCAGGCGGTGGATGTCGTAGCCGTGACCGATGCGCAGCGTGTTGTCCTCTTGCGGTTTCACAAGCCGTATTCCCGAATTTTGCGATAGAGCGTGCGCTCGCCGATGCCCAGAATCTTGGCGGCTTGCTCGCGGTTGCCATCGACCATTTTCAACGTGTTGCGGATGAGTTCTTTTTCCGCCTGTTCGAGGCTGATGCCGACCAGGTTGTTGATGCCCGGCGCCGCACCGGCCGCCCCGGCGGCGCCGGCCGGGCGAATTTCCGGCGGCAGGGTCTCTGGGCCCAGAATCTTGGCCGAAGAAAGCACGACCATGTTCTCCAGCGCCGTCCGCAATTGCCGAACGTTGCCCGGCCAGCCGTAGGACAGCAGTAGCTGCTGCGCCGCCGGCGCCACGCCTTCCAGTTCCTTGTTGTACTTCTGGGCAAATTCCTTCAGGAAATAATGGATCAGCAGGGGAATGTCTTCGCGGCGCTCGCGCAGCGGCGGCAGGTGCAGCGTCACGCCCTTGATCCGGAAAAACAGATCCTCGCGGAACTGCTTCTCGGCCACCATGTCCTCGAGGCGGCGGTGGGTGGCGCTGATCAGACGGACGTCCACCTTGATCGGCTCGTTGCTGCCCATGCGCACCACTTCGCCGTTTTCCAGGACGCGCAGAAGTTTGGCCTGCATGGTCGGCGCCATGTCGCCGATCTCGTCCATGAAAAGCGTTCCGCCATCCGCGTGCTCGAAGCGCCCTTCGCGCTCGCCGGCGGCGCCGGTAAACGCCCCCTTCACGTGCCCGAACAACTCATCTTCCAGGATACTTTCGCTCAGGCCGGCGCAGTTGAGCGCCACCAAGCGATGGCGGCGCCGGCGGCTGTTGTAGTGGATGGCGCGGGCGATCAGCTCCTTGCCGGTGCCGCTTTCGCCCATGATCAGCACCGGGATGTCGCTGGCGGCCACCTGACGCGCGACGCTCAACACCTGCTGCATCACCGCACTCTTGCCGATGATTCCCTCGAAGCCCGTCTTCTCGGCAAGCTGCTCGGTGAGCATCTGGTTATGCCTCTGCAGCGCCGAGCGCTCGGCGGCGCGGTTCACCTGGGCGCGGAAGTGGTTCAAATCCAGCGGCTTTTCGATGAACCCGTACGCCCCCTCGTTCATCGCCTGAACCGCGATGGGGATGTCCCCGTGCGCCGAGACCAGGATCACCTGCGGCTGGGGGTTGAGGGCCCGGGCGCGGCGAAGCACGTCCAGCCCAGCCCGCTTGCTGTCCATCACCAGGTCGCTGACGATCACGTCGTAGGTTTTTTTAGCCAGGCGATCTTCGGCTTCGGCCAGACTGTAGGCCACGTCGCAATGGTGACCCTGCCTCTGGAGGGCTTCGCACATGACCTGGGCGTGGTCCTGCTCGTCATCAACGACCAGAACCTGCGCCTTGGATATGAGCGGCTCGGACATGACGGAAATGTACCAGTTTGTGGCGATGGGCGGAAATTCACCAACCTGCCGCCGGGAGCACGCTGCCGGGGTTTAAGGGCAGACGGACGGAAAAGTCCGAACCCTTGGTCGGCTCGCTGCGGACGCCGATGCGTCCGCCGTGTTCCTCGACGATCCGCCGCGCCATCGCCAACCCCAGTCCGGTGCCTCCCTTTTTCGTCGAGTAATACGCCCGGAAAATTTTTTCCGTCTCCTGGGGCGGAATGCCGGGGCCGGTATCAATGACGTCGATGACGGCGTACGGATGGGAGGATGACACCATGGAGGCCGACAAGATCAGCTCGCCGCCGCTGGGCATGGCCTGCAGGGCGTTGAGCATGAGGTTGAGCACCGCCTGCTTGATCAGGCGGGGATCGATGCTGACCACGAGCGGCCCCGCATGCGGCTTGAGCCGAAGCTGCACGCGATGGAGCTGCGCCTGCGGGGCAAAGAAATCCACCAGTTCTTCCAGAATCGCGTTGAGATCGACGTCCTGGCGGCGCAGTTCAAGCTTGCCGGCGTAGCGGAGAAAGTCGTCCAGGATATCGTGCAGGCGGGAGGCCTCGCGGGCGACGGTGTTCAGGCGGCTGACCAGCCGCGTGTAGGCGGGATTCTGGGGATCCAGATCTTCCTGAAGCAGTTGCAAATTGAGCAGGACGGTGGAGAGGGGGTTTTTGATTTCGTGAGCCAACCCCCCGGTGAGGGCGCCGATTTCGGCCAGTCGCTGGGCGCGGGCTCGCAGGCGCGAGCGGGAGGCGCGGATGCGCGCCAAAGCGCGCAGGGGACGGCGGCTGCCGCGGGCCAGACGCCGGTAGACCGTCGTGGCAAGGATCAGAAAAATGACCAGGCTTGCCAGTGCGCCGGCCAATAGCCCGTACCAGAACGCGTTCATGAAAAGGCGGCCAAATAGTTCACGCCCACACAGTCGCCGGACAACCTGTCGCGGCTGGCTTGGAACGACAAGAACTACTTTAGCCGTTTACGCGTCAATTTTTAACTTGGAGTTGGGCGCAACTCCAAGCCGCCGGACCGCCTGCGCGGACAACCCTTTGGTGCCGGCAACCTGCTGGTACTCCACCTTTTCCCCGTCCTTGAGCGAGCGAAAGCCCTCGCCCTCGATGCTGCTGAAATGAACGAAAACGTCCGCTCCTTCGGGATTAACGATGAATCCAAAACCCTTCTTGGAATCAAACCACTTGACCGTCCCAGTCGGCATAACCGACCTCCCTAAAGCCGGCGAGGTCACCCGAAATGCAGTCCCGACCACGCCGAAGACATACGGAGATGAACTGACGGATGGCATCCAAGCGGCTTGGGATCATTGCTGATTCCTGCAATCCACGCGCACCGATGATTGCCACCCGAGCTGACCTGCATCAAACGCCCCGCTGCCGGCCGAAATGACGCGGCCGGCAGTAATCAGCATATCACGATCGGCGGCCAACGCAACGGTTTTGATGGATGGATTGGCCACGGTTCATTTGGCGGCTAACGACGAAAAAACCGCCTCTTGGCGAAAGACGGGCGGTTCCTGAAGCTTCGATTATTCGCGTTGTGGGTTTGGACGGAGGCTACTACAGTAGCACTTGCAGACCTGAAGTTCACGGGAGTCAAGGATGAACAGTCTCGCACCGGCCAGGCAGATGCCGCGCTCTTTTCCTCGCGTTCTGGTCGTGGAAGACGATCCACTGGCCGCCAGAGCCTTGGCTGGATTGCTCCGCGCCGAGGGGTATGAACCGATTGTCTTTCATGAAGGACAGGCCGCCCTGCACTACGTGCGTGATCACCCCACGGACATTGCGCTGATCGACATTCACCTTCCCGACATCTCCGGGCTGGACGTTTCACGGCAAATCCGCCGTTGCCATGGGGACGGCGTGCCGATCATCATTCTCAGCGGCGACAACGACGTGGCTACGCTGCGATCCTTACCCGAAGCCGGCGCGACCTATTTCTTCAGCAAGCCGGTCATCGTGTCGAACCTGCTCAAACAGTTGAAGATGTGCATCTAGAGCGGCGCGGATGGGGGCGCGCAAAAAAGCGGCGGCCGCCGGCCAGACCGGCGGCCACCGCTCAAAAAGGACCGGAGCTATTTGCCGGTGCTGGGGTCAATTCCTTCCACTTGCGAGTTGACGACCTCCAGGGGTGGGCCGTTCTTGGCGGTAATTTCGCAATTCACGAACTTGATGCCGTCGGCGAAGGCAATACGAAAGGTATTTTTGCCCTCAATCTTGACGTTGGTCAGCACGACATCCGAAATGTGCGCTTCGGGCAAACCGACCATGATGCCGGCATTCTGGGGGCTGTCCTCGGCGGTGAGGTTGGTGATGCGGATATTCTTCCAGACGGGCGTCGTGGCGCTCATCGGCTTCGGTGCAATCGACGCCAGGTCTGCGGGAAGCTTGGAGGAGCCATTGGCGTAATAGCTGGAGAAGGTGATCGGGTACTTCACCTCCTTCATGGTGAGGTTCTCGTAGGTGAGATCCTCGCAGACGCCGCCCTCGCCCCGCCCCGCCTTGAGGCGGATGCCGTTGTCGGTGTTCTGGAAGGTGCAGTTGCGCACGACGATGTGTTTGGCGCCACCGGGCGTCTGACCGCCGATGGACATCCCGTGGCCACGCCCGAACGTGCAGTCCGTAATCAGAAAGTTCTCGCAGGCCGGATGCCCTTCGACGGCGATCTCCACGGGTTTGAGGGCGATGTTGTCATCGCCGGTGCTGATTTTGCAGCGCGTGATGAAGTAGTTGATGCCGGAAGGATCGATCCCATCGGTGTTGGGCGCGCTTCCCGTTCCGGGCGCCTGGATGCGGACGTCTTGGATCACCACGTCCTGGCACGCTTCGGGAATCAAGTGGAACATGGGCGAGCGCGTGAGCAGGATGTCCTGCACGAGAAGGCGGGTGCATTTTTTGATGACGATCAAATGAGGCCGATGCGGGGGAGCGCCGCTTACGCCCGGCCTTTGCCCCTTGTGCGGCAGGTAACTTTCCCACCACGCCTTGCCCTGGCCGTCGATGGTGCCTGTGCCGCTGATCATCAGGTCATGGCAATTGTCGGCCGAGATGCAGTTCTCGTAGTAGTTGGGCTTGACCAGTTTGAAATTTTTCGGATCGTCGGTGATCAACAGGGTTGCGCCTTCGTCCACCTTGAAGTTGAGGTTGCTGGTCAGTTTGATCGGTCCGGTAAGGAACTTTCCCGCGGGGACCAGCACCGTTCCGCCGCCCGCCTGGGCGCAAGCGTCGATGGTTTTTTGGATGGCCTCGGTGCACAGGGTTGTGCCGTCGGCAACCGCGCCGTTATCGGTGATCTTAAAGACGCGGTCCGGGATTTGCGGACGCGGGATATCGGGCTGGGTGGTCGGCGTCTGCTCGCCCCAGGCGGGACGGGCGGCTGCCAGAGCCAGGGCCGCCGTGACCCCTACTAAACATACGCATCGCACGAGTCGTGATCGCTTGAACATTTTGTCGACTCCTTTTTACATAAACGTTGCAACAGCGCCTGGCGGCGAAAAGAGACCTCGCGCAGGGCCGTGCCGCATGAACCTCGGCCAGGGAACGCCCATTGTCCCGGCCATCGAATATTTTTTCAACGTTGAAATTTTTGCATCTCCACCTCGCTTGGGCCGCCGTTGCATGGCTGCGTCCTTCCAACGGCGTCACCGGCCGCGTCCTTTGTCGCGGTGATCGCGATACCGGGCCGGCGTCTCGCCCATCGCCACGCGGAACACGCGGGTCATGTACTGAACGCTGCTGAATCCCGCTTCCCGGGCAACCTGTTTGATGGTCATGTCCGGCCGCAGCAGAAGCTCCTTGACCCGAGACAGCCGCAGGCGCTCGATTTCCTCGTGGATGGTGTGGCCAATCACGCGTTTCATACGCTGCTGAAGCGACGCCCGCGAGATGCCCAGATGCGCCAGCACGTCCTTGACGCGCAGCCCGCGGCAGCCGCGCTCCCGGATGAATCGGATGGCCCGGTTGACCTCGTCGTCGTCGCTGGCCACCACGTCGGTGGAAAGCCGGGTCACCACGCCGCGAGGCGGGACGACTTGGCGCTCGTTGGCCTTGCGGCCCGCCATCAATTGGTCCAGGAGCTGCGCCGCCTGATAACCGATCTGCTCGGCGTTGACGTCAACGCTGGTCAATTGCGGAATGGACAGCTCGCACAAATAATCATCGTTGTCCACGCCGATCACCGCCACTTCGTCCGGCACCGCCACGCCGGCGCGGCGGCACGCGTCGAGAACGAGCAAGCCCCGCTCGTCGTTGCAGGCCATGATACCCGTCGGCTTGGGCAGGGCTTTGAGCCACGCGGTGAGCTTGTCCTGCTCCTGTTCCCAGGAATCGAGAGCTGCGGCGGGGTAAATGTCACAGGCATAGTTCGCCGCCGCGATGGCACGGCAGAACGCTTCGCGTCGCTCGTCCAGGCCGGAATGCACTCCCGCGGGCCGGCCGACAAACGCGAAATTCTTCAGCCCGCGCTCCAGCAGGTGCTCCGCCGCCAGATTGGACACGCGGGCGTGATCCCCCTTGACGTAGGGAAACGGCGGCTCGGGAACCATGCCGCGCAAGTTGATCACGGGGATTCCCAGATGCTGCAAAATTTGCGTCATCTCGGGGGTATCGATGCGCGCCAGAATCCCGTCGCCCTTCCAGTCTTTGAGCCATTGGGGGGGCGGTTGACCCAGGCCGCGGGGTTGGAAATGGGTGGACCAACCTCCATGTTCGCGGTTGTACTTGGCGACGCCACGTAACAAGCCGCGGCCATACGACCCGGAGGTCTCGATCAACAGCGCCACGTGACGCAGCGCCGGCTTGGTGTCGGCGAGGCGGGCGCTGACGGGGGAATGGCCTGGAGCCGTTGCAGATGGGCGCGCCCGCCGCGAGGGCTCGGCCTGTGCCAAACCCCGTCCCTTTCGTTGCGAGCGCCGGCCGGCGCTGCCCAATCGACTTGTTCCGGCGTGGCCCCCGGGGCCGGAAGGCTCCATCGTCACAAGCTCCTCCGCAAAAGTCCTGGCCCCGGTGCCGTGGGCCTGCTACCCTCCAACGCCTGGATCGAAAACGGTTAAAAGCGGCGGGATTGTAGCATATTTGCCCGAGCGTGCGCCCAGAATGGCGGATTGTAACGGTCGCGAATTGGCTCTATTGTGTAGGCATCTGGAGGAAGGAATCGCCATGGATCAACCGATGGGCCGGCCGTCCGGCTGGCTGAACGTTTTGGATTGCGGCGCGGTCCCGGACGGCGCCACCGCGTGCACCGCCGCCCTGCAAAAAGCCGTCGACCGATGTGGACAAGCCGGCGGGGGAACCGTGCTGGTGCCCGCCGGAGGCTACGTCACCGGAACCCTGTGGATGCGCAGCAACGTCACCCTGCACCTGGACAGCGGGGCAACGCTCCTGGGTGCGCAGGACCTGAGGGCGTTTCCCCTGTGGACCAGCCAGTGGGAAGGCCCCGGCGTCAAGCCGGCCCACGCCGCCCTGATCGCCGGCGAAAACCTCCAAAACATCGCCATCACCGGACGCGGAACTCTCGACGGCCGCGGGCAATTCTGGTGGGACCTGTTCCGTCAAAACAAGCTCCAACACGTTCGGCCCAACCTCCTCCGCCTGGTCGATTGCCGCGACGTGCTGATCGACGGCATCTTTCTGACCCATTCCCCCTTCTGGACCCTCAACCCGACGGCTTGCGATAACCTGACCATCACCCGAGTGACGATCCGCAATCCTGACACGTCGCCGAACACGGATGGGATCAATCCCGATTCGTGCCGCAACGTGCACATCTCCGACTGCCACGTCGACGTGGGAGATGACTGCGTCACGATCAAGTCGGGCACGGAGGAGGACGGACGGGCCAACCTGCGCCCCTGCGAAAACCTCACCATCACCAATTGCACGATGCTCCACGGCCACGGGGGCGTGGTCATGGGCAGCGAAATGAGCGGGGGCGTGCGCAACATCGCCATCTCCAACTGCGTCTTCTGCGGCACGGACCGGGGCATCCGCCTCAAGTCCCGGCGCGGCCGCGGCAATGCCATCGAAGACCTGCGCGTGGACAACATCGTCATGGAGGATGTGCTGTGTCCCATGGCGGTGAACCTGTTCTACGAATGCGGGGCCGAAGGCTCGGCCAAGGTGAAGGACAAATCCGCTCACCCGGTGGACGCCGGCACGCCACAGTTCCGGCGCCTGCGGTACAGCAACATCCTGGCCCGCCGGGTGAAGTACGCCGCGGCGTACGTCATGGGGTTGCCGGAGATGTTCGTCGAGGACGTCAGCTTCAACGCCGTCTCGGTCTATCTGGATCCCGACAACACCAAAGGCGGAGCGCCGGTGATGGCGCCGGACATCCCCGACATGTGCCGCGCCGGCGTGTTCATCCAAAATGCACGCAACATAAGACTGCGCGGCGTGGATATTCACCATCAGCTTGGCCCGGCGGTCTCCATCAGCAATTCCGCGGACGTGACGATCAGGGATCTATGGGCCCAGCGCGACGGCAGCCACCCGCTGGTGGAAGTGAATGGCGCCGAGGCCGGCGAGGACAACGGCCACGGCGTGGAACTAGCCACCGGCGCCGGGCGATCACGATCCTAACACCGCCTCGGCCCGGTGATTGATCCCTCACGACGGCTCGCGCTGCCCGTCCCACGTCCACAGCACGATGTTTTGCATCAGCGGCAGGGCATAGGACGGACTGTACCCCGCGATGCCCCAGGCGCTTGTCCCCAAAAGCCCGCTGGTCAGATCCAGCGGCAGTACGATCACGTGCCCCTTGCCCGCGCGGAACATCATCGGCTGCCTCGGCGCATCGGCCAGCGTACGCACAAATTCCCGCACGAGCACCGCCGAAACATCCTCCATCCCGTCGGCGCTGGCCGTCAGCAGCGGATGAGCCGCGTCGATCGGCTCCAAATGCGCATCGGGAAACGCCCGCGCCAGCAGATCATCCTGCACGCTGCGAAAAAAATCGCCGGCGATGCCGCACGGATCAACCAGCAACACCCCGCCGCCGTCGACGTATTTCTTGACCGCATCCACCTGCGCATCGGTGGCCTTCAACGCGGCCGTGCCGGTCAGGTGCGCCAGCGGCGGATTTGAAGCCGCCACGTCCTGCACGTCCGTCGCCTCCAGGGCGATGTCCAAACCGGTCTGCTGGCGGAACCACCGCGCCGCCCGCGGCCAGGCGGCGGGCTCCGGGTCCCAGTTGCCATCGTAGCGCAGGCGCGCCAGGCGCATCGCCGCCGCCGCCGGCGTCGCCGCCGCCGCGATCTGCTCCGATTCCAACCGGTTCCTCAGCGCGCTTTTTCCCGCGGCGTACAGAACCAGATTCACGCCCAGCTCGAACGCCCCCGGCGCGGAGTTGTCCTGCCGAAGCTGCCAATGCCGCGTGATGTCCGTCGGCCAGTGCATCATGAGGATGCGCGATCCGTTGGTGATCACGCGGATGGTGGGCGCTTCGGTGATTTTGTAAACCACCGACCGCAGCGGATGATCCGGCGGCAGGTCCGTCCACGGATATTGCGGAAACAGTCGCTGGCCCAAATCCGTCACGAACTGCGAAAACGCCGCGCTCTCCCCGTCCGCTTGCGTCAGCAGCATCCCGCCGTTTTCGATGTACTTCCGCAGCTTCTGGTCATCCTCCGGCGCCCACGGCGGCGGCCGATCGCTGGCCAGGTACAGGATCGGGCTATCCGTCCAGTCGTGCCAGTCATGGTTCAGCGGCACCACCTGCCAGTTCAGCGGCCGTTCCAACTGCGCGCTGGCGAAGCGCGCCAAATTGGCCACATCCCGCGGCCGGTTGGCCCAATCCCCGTCGAACCGCAGCTTGTTCATGATCACCGGATGCCGCCCACGCGCCAGAAACAACAGCGCATACGACGTGCCCACCAGGTTCCCGTACGACGTGTTCCACGACCCATCCCCGTTTTGCCAGGCCATCGCGTCCGCCGCACGCTCCCGGTACCAGTCGTGGCTGCCGAAGTACTTGAACCCCGACGCCAGACCGGTGCGCTCCAGACCGTACAGCGTGTACGTCCAATCCTCCTCCCCCTCTTGCGTGATCACGCTGTTGTCCCCGTCTTCCAGCCATGCCAAGCCCTTGGCCAGCGCCGGTGAGAACGGCGGCCGGCCCACGCGCTCGCCCCAGTCCTGGGCATCCAGATAATCCTGCGTGACAAACAGCGACGCGATCCCCGCCAGCGTCATCGAGCGACGCGCATTCTGGTCGCCGTTCTTGTACGTCCACTGCCCGTCGGGCAACTGGCAACCTGTCCAGTGTTCCTGCACGTCGCGCCAGAACCGGATCGGCACCGCCGCACCCGCCTCCGCCCCCGACCACACCCCCAAGAGCCCGTACTGTGAATTGGAGTTGTCCCAGAAGAAAACCCCGCTGTGCCGCGGAAACTGATCCGTGTACGTAAACGCCCCGCCGTCCTGCGCCCCCAACAACCATTGGACGTCCTGCCGGATGATCGCCTGATCCTGCCGGCGGTTGTACAGCGCCAGCGCCGTCGCCCGGATCGCCCGCCCGTAGGTCTGCGCCCTGTCGTCCATCCGCAGCCTTTTCACCGCGTCGATCGCGCCGCTCATGAACTTGCCGTGAATGTCCAATCGCTGGTCATGGGTTGCCAGGCCGCTCTGCATCAGGGCGTACACGGCCAGGCTCTGCAGCCCGTCGTAGTACTCGGCCGTTGTCGCGCCCGGCGGTAGTCGCGTGCCGTCGAACTGCTGCAGAAGAAAATCAACCCCTTTTTTGATCGATGCGCCGATTTGGGCATCGGTAATGCCGGCGCTGGGCAGCGGCGTCGCCCGCACGGCGGGACGCGCCGCCGCCGTGGGGGCGGTCGTGGTGGAACCGGCCGCCGCCGGCTGCGTCGCGGCCCCTGCCTGCGGCGCTTCCTGTTCCGGCGTTCCCGACGGCGCCGTCGCCGCGGGCTGCGTCTGCGGCGGCTCGCGCACACCCGCCATTAACCGGTCACGCAACCAGTCGCGGTACATCCACGACTTTTCCAACTCGCTGCGAAGATACGGATCCTCGATCGGGCGCCCCGCTGTCAGCCGCTCCAGTTCCTGATACTTCTGATACGCTGCGCCGTACTGCCCCGAAACCGTCAAGTTCTCCGCGTTTTGCTTGATGGACAGCAGTTCGCTGCGATGGGCCTGCTCCCAGGCCGTTTCCCGCCCGATCCGCGACACGTACCAGACCAACACCGCCACCAGGACCGCCGCGGCGACGACCGCCACCGCCGCCACCAGCCGCGTTTTGCGCTCCGTCTCGTCCAAACCCCCGCGCCACCGCGGCGCAAGCGCCGAAGACTGACGCGATGCTAGCGGAAACCATTGCGGCCCCGGTTCGCCGCTGGGCGGTGGCGGAATCCCCGACAGCGGCGGCGGCGCCCACACCGGCGGCAAGGCTGGCGGAGGAGGCGGATTCTGCGGCTGCGTCCACTGCACCAGGTCCGATTCCTCGAAGTCGACGTGCACTTCCCCCACGGCCGCGGCCGCCTGGTGCGTCAGCAGCGACTGCTCCACCGCCTCCGGAACCTTGTTGTCCGCGCTCTCGGCCTCCCCTTCGCCCTGTTTCGGCGGCGCTTCGGGGCCACCTTCCGGCGCCGGCGTTGCAACCGGCGGTGGCGGCGGCGCCTCCAGGAGCATCGTCCCCCCGCACGCCGGGCAGATCGTCACCGTCCCGGCCAGCTTGCTGCTAAACCACAATATCTTCCCGCACTTGGGACACTGTGTGGTGAAAACCATGCGGCTCGTTCCGCGGCGAGAACCGGCCGCATTGTAAGCGGTCGCCCGCTAGGGAAGAAACGGGGGAATGACGAAATTCGAATGACAAATGACGAATGAAATACGCTATTGCCTTTTCATTCGTCATTCGTCATTCGAATTTCGCCCCGGGGCTCTGCTCGCCCCCCACGACGACCACGTTGCACTTCGGCAGGGATTGCAAAAACATCCGCCCGTAGCGCTTGGTCTTGATCCGGCTGTCCAGAATCACCACGATCCCGCGATCGCTCTTGCTGCGGATCAGCCGCCCGAACCCCTGCTTCAGACGCATGATCGCCTCGGGCACGCTGTATTGCATGAACGGATTTCCCCCGGCCCGCGTGATCGCCTCCAGGCGCGCCTCGATCACCGGCTCATCCGGCACGGAAAACGGCAGCTTCACGATGATCACATTGCGCAGGGCATCGCCGCGCACGTCGATCCCCTGCCAGAAACTGGCCGTGCCAAACAGCACCGCGTTGGGCGTGGCGCGGAACTGCTCCAGGAGCAGCTTCCTGCCGATCCCTTCCCCCTGTACCAGCAGCGGATAACCCAATTCCGCCAGGGCGTCGCGCAGGCGCCCGGCCGCTTCCAGCAGCGAGCTGTAACTGGTGAACAGCACGAACGCCCCGCCGGTTGTTTGCTTCAGATAATGCAGGATCCGCTCGCACGCCGCCGGCAAAAAACGCCGCGCGTCATTCGGCTCGGGCAGGCCCGACTCGATGTACAGCGTCGCCTGCTTTTGGTAATCAAACGGCGAGCCCAGCGCCAGCGTCCGCGCCCCCGTTGCCCCCAGCCGCGACACCATGTACGCAAACGATCCGTCGGCCCCGTTTCCCGCCGGGTCCTGATCGCCCGGCGGCCAGTCCGCCCCGCCGCCCCCGCCCGTGCACAGCGTCGCCGAGCACAGGATCACGCTGTGCAGCTTCTCGAACAGGTGCATCTTCAGACCCGCGGCCACGTTGATCGGCGCCGCGTGCAGGCTGACGTTCCGCTGGCTGCGCCCGCCCAATTCCATCCAATACACCGCGTCCGGCATCTTCTGCGAAACGATCGCCTCCAGCTCCTCGGCCAGCAGGCCGATCTTGCCCGCCATGGCATTGAGCTCGGTGATCTCCTCCGGCGACTGTAGCCGCGCCAGCATCGCCTTGAGGTGCGCCGACAAGTGCCGCAACGCCGGCGATAGATCGTTGTCCACCACCCCCGGCTCGTGCACGCGCCCGCTGGAGCGGCCGTGCTCCTCTTGCCAGTGGATCCAACGCTGGAAAAAATCGCTCACGCGGTCGTGCAAATCCACCACGGCCGCGATGGCGTCGTTAGCCGCCGCACCGTGCGTGCCCAACAATCCCTTGCCGCGCTTCGGATCGTACAGCACCCGAAGCTGATAGCGCAGCCCGCTTTCGCTGATTTGCAGGCCGAAATGCTCCGCCGCCTCGTCCTCCAGCGTGTGCGCTTCATCCAAAATCGCGATGTCGTACTTGGGCAGGTAATTCACCCCCGAGATGCGCAGAGCCAAATCCGAGAAAAACAGGGCGTGATTGACCACCAGTACGTCGCCGCCTTGCATCCGCCGCTTGGCGGCCTGCCAGAAGCAGCGCTCGTAAAATGTGCATTGCTTGCCCAGGCAATTGCCGTGCTCGGCGCAGACGCGCTCCCACACCGCCGCCTCCGGCGTCGTGGGAAGATCGGCCAGCGAACCATCGGTGCTCTGCGCCGCCCAGCGCTCGATCAAGTGCAGCGACTGAAGCTGCTCCGGCTGATCGAACAGCATCCCCTGTCGCCCCCGCGCCTGCTGTAATCGCCGCCGGCACAGGTAATTGCTCCGCCCCTTGACCAGCACGGCCGTAAATTCATCGGGATACACCGACTGAATCAGGGGAATGTCCTTCTCGATCAGTTGCTCCTGCAGCGAGATGGTGTGCGTGGAAATGACAACCCGCTTCTTCCTGCTCACCGCGAAATCGACCGCCGGCAGAAGATAGGCGAACGATTTTCCCACGCCCGTGCCCGCCTCCACCAGCAGGTGATTCCCACCGTCCAGCGCGCCCCGCACGGCCGCGGCCATCTCCATCTGCTGCGGCCGCGTTTCGTACAACCCTCCCAGCCGCCGTGCGACCGCGCCACCAGGACCGAGCATGGAATCCAGCGTCACCGCCATGGCGTCTCTACGAACTTCCGGCCCACGCTTCGCGCTCCAGGAAGTTGTCCTCGTACGGCCGGCCGCCGCGCAGCCATGCGGCCAGCGACGCCAAAAGATACACCGGCACAAAAAACGGCCCCCAGCGCTGACACTGGCGAACGTGAACCCGCTCGTGAGCGCGCGTCGCATCCAAAAGCTGGCGGTTCCTGCCCAGAACCACGTGTCCCAGCGTCATGGCGCTGGCTCCGCCCGTCAGCACCAAGCCCGCAATCCATCGCAGAACAAATGTGCTTGCTCCACCCCAGACCTCCAATACACCGTCAACGATGCGTGCCCGGCCCCCGGTTAACAGCGTCAGTAACGTCATCACCAAGCCCAACGCCGTCGTCGGCAGAGCCCACAGATAAATGACCCCTCGCAAGACGGTTCGCATCAGTGCTTTCTTGAGAACCAGTGGACAACGTGAGGCAAGCTGCCGATAGGCTGTAACCAAATCAAGCAATCAGTGACAATGATCCCGAATAACGTACAGCTCCTGTTCAAGCAGCTCCTAGTACGCATGAGGCCGCCGTGTGTGACCTAACACCTTATCCACAGCTTTAGTCCCATAATGAGCGATGTATCGCCTTATACAGGAATAGCTTACGATGTCCAAGCGCAATTTATCCACAAAAGCCTTTCCTCTTCACTATGACTTCTACCAACTGATTTCCATAATCTAATAGATGGGGTTACACTCGCCGTGCTCTGAAGGACACCCGACCATGGAAAGGCTCCAGGCATGAAAGTCATCTGCAACCGCGGCGCGCTCTCGGACGCGCTCATGCTAACCAGCAACGTCGTGGCAGCTCGTACGCCCAAGCCCATTCTACAATGCGTGAAACTCACGGCGGAAGACAACACTCTGACCATTGCCGCCACCGACTTGGAAGTGGCCATCCGCTATCGTGATGAGCAGGTCCAGTTGGAAAGCAGCGGCCAAGCTGTCATCCCGGCCGACAAGTTGCGCGACATCGTCCGCGAAAGCGTCGACGACACCCTCTCCATCGAATCCACGGGCGACACCGCTGACATCCGCGGCCAGGATTCCCATTTCAAAATCTTTACCCAAAGCCCCGCTGAGTTTCCACCGGTGCCCGATTTTTCCGGCCAGCCGGACGTCGAGGTCCCCGCGGGTACGCTGCGTCAGCTCGTCAACCAGACTCTTTTTGCCGCTGCGCGCGAGAGCACGCGCTATGCCTTCAACGGCGTGCTGCTCGTGGCCAAGGGCAAGAAGATTTCTCTGATCTCCACGGATGGCCGTCGCCTGGCCATGGCTAAGAGTGATCTCAGCTCCGACAAACTGGACAAAGAGGGCCGCAAGGCCATCGTCCCCGCCAAGGCCCTGGCCCTGATCGAAAAGCTTGTCGATGATCCGCAGGAATCGGTTGGCATTCAGTTCCACGAAAACCAGATTATCTTCCACACCACCAGCGCCACGCTGACCAGCAACTTGGTCGAGGGCCAGTTCCCGCCGTACGAGGACGTCATCCCCAAGGAATCTGACCGGAAGATGACCGCCGCAACGGCCGATTTTCTCAGCGCGGTCCGTCGTGCCGCCCTGCTGACCACCGAGGAAAGCAAGGGCGTCCGCCTCGCCTTCAGCAAGAAGGGCCTGGTGCTGACCAGCCGCTCGCCCGGCGCCGGCGAAGCGACCATCAACTTCCCCTGCAAATTCGATGGCGCGGACATCGAGATCGGATTCAATCCGCAGTTCGTCGCCGAGGCTCTGAAAGTCGTCGACACCGACGAGATCAGCCTGGAAATGAGCGCACCCAACCGCCCAGGGCTGATCAGGGGCGGGCCGAATTTCCTTTACGTGATCATGCCGGTCAACCTGCAATAACGCCTGTCGGCACGGAAGGAGCCATGCCCGCCGAGCGATCCAGTACCCTCGAGGATTTGCGCCGTCTGCAACGCTGCAAGACGCAGGCGGCATCGTCCCTGGTGCCGCTGGGTCAGCAGATGATCGATTTTTTCAAGCAATCGGTGGCCAAGCGGCAAACCAGGCTCGTCCGCATCGCCGAATGCTGGGGCCGCCTGGTTCCCCAATTCCTCAGCGACCACTGCGCCCTGGAAAGTTTGCACCGCGGCACGCTCATGGTCCTGGTGGACAGTTCCTCGCACCTGTACGAGTTGAAGCAACTGTTGCTGGCCGGCTTGGACCAGCAGTTGCTTCTGGCCTGCAAAAGCACGGGCCTGCGCAAGATCAGCCTCAAGGCCGGCCGATGGTACGACGGCGATCATCCGGACGATCGCCGGCTCAAATTCCCCGCGCGTTAGCCGTTCCCCTGGCACCACGTGCGCCACATCTGCCGATAGGCCGCTTCCACGTGCCGCGTAAACCGCGGCGCATCCATCAGCGGAGATTTTTGCATCCGATCCCGCAAGCTCTGGCGCAATTCGCTTAGCCGCGGCAAGTCGCCGGCCCATTTCACGGCCAGGTGTACATACTGTTCGGGCGTATGGCCCACGAGCTGGTCGGCCAGGCCGAGATTGCTCGCCTGGCTCAGCCCCGCGCGGGAGGCGGCGGTTCTGCCGCACAGGCTCACGACGGGAACTCCCATCCACATCGCATCCAGGCTGGTGGTGTGCCCGTTGTAGGGAAACGGATCCAGCCCCAGGTCGATGCGGTGATAAACCTCCAAGTATTTGGGCCGCGGTTGATTCTTCACAAACTCGATTCGCGCCGCGTCCACGCCCAGCTTCTCCAGCACGCGCTGCCGCGCCGCTCCCTGCGGCGCCAAAAGCACCAGGTGCGAGCCGGGCATTACCGCCAGCACCTTGGCCCACATCTCCAGCGTGCGGTCGTTGATCTTCCAGAAATTGTTCAAACAGCCGAAGGTGAAATGCCCCGCCGCCAGCGCCGGCAGCGCATTCACCGCCGGCTCGGGCGTCAGCGGATCGAAGCACCAGTACGTCTCGGGCAGGCGGATCGTTTTCTCCACGTAATGCGCGTCATTTTCCGGCGGATCGTGGTAGGGATCGCTCAGCCGGTAATCCATCGTCTCCAAGCCGGTCGTCCCGGGATACGCCAGGCCGATCACTTGCACGGGCGCCGGCTTGCGGGCAAAGAGCAGCGGCCTTCCGCCCGGACCGTGCATCGTCAAATCCACCAGCAGGTCGATCCGGTCCTCCCGCACCATCTGCGCGATCTGAGCGTCGCTTTGGCCGACGGTGCTGCGCCACACGTCGACGTAGCCGCGCAGGCGCTGCGTGATCTCATCCGGCTGCGGCACGTCGGCATAGCAGTAAATCTCAAACCGGCCGCGGTCGTGGTTCGACAACAGCGGAATCGTGAACAGCGACTGGCAGTGTTTGCAGAAATTCGGCGAGACGTAGCCGATGCGCAGCCGCCGCTGGGGATCGCGGTCGTTGGGATGCGGCTGAATCTCGCCCGCCAGCGGTCGCGCGTGCCGCTGGTTCCACTTTCGATGTTCCTGCAAAACCGCCTGCGGATCGTCCTGCGGCATGTAATTCAGCAAAAACAGCAGGTTGCCGTGCGCCCACACGAAATCCGGATGCCTTTGCAACAGTTCCCGATAAACCCCGACGGCTTCTTGCAGACGCCCCGTGTCCTGTAGCGCGATGGCCAGATTGTTGCTCGCGTCGGGGAAATCCGGCTGGATCGCCAGCGCCTGCCGATACGCGGCGACGGCTTGATCCAGACGTTTCAGCTCTCGCAGCGCGTAACCGAGGTTGTACGCCGCGGCGGCGGAATTCGGCTTCAGGTCCAGCACCCGCTGATAAGCCGCCGCCGCCTCCTCCCACCGCCCCGTGTTGCCCAGGGCAAGACCCAGACTGAAGCACAGGTCGGTCGCTTGCGGCTGCAAACGCAGCGCCTCTCGATACGCCGCGATCGCTTCTTCCCGTTGCGCGGCGCTGTCCAGCACAACGGCCAGATTGCTCCAGGCCTGGACCAGATCGGGCCGCAACCGCACCGCTTCGCGGAATGCCGCAATCGCTTCCTGCGCGCGGCCACGGTCGGCCAAAACCAGCCCGTAATTGCTGTGAAAATCTCCCCGCGACGGATCGGTCTCGATGGCCCGGCGAATCAGCTCCACCGCCTCCTCGGCCCGATCCGATTGAAACAGCACCACCCCCAGCAAGTGCAATGCGTCGGCGTGATTCGGCGCTTGCTCCAGAATCTGCCGCAGCAGCGTTTGGGCCGCCGCCAAGCGTCCGGCCTGCTGGTGCCGTTGGGCTTGCTCGAACATTTCTTGAATCGACGGCTGCATCGCCCATTCAGCCTTGTGTCTGGCACCACCGCCGCCACATCTCTCGATACGCCGCCTCCACGCTGCGCGCGAAGCCGGGCGCGTCCAGCAGCGGCGAATGGGCCACGCGGTCGCGAAGTCCGATGCGTAGCTCGATCAACGTCGGCAGATCGTTGGCCAAGCCCACCGCGATCTGCACGTAACCCCGCGGATCCTGGGCGATCAATTGCGGCAGGCCGACGTTGGATAGCAAGCTCACCCCCACCCGGCTGGCGTGGTGCTTGCCGGCCAGGCTGACCACCGGCACGCCCATCCACAGCGCTTCGCACGTCGTCGTCGTGCCGTGGTACGGAAACGGATCCAGCGCGATATCCGCCCGGTGATACAGTTGCAAGTGGCTGCCCAGGGAGGCGATTCTGGCCTGCAATTCCAGCCGCTGGGCGCTGATCCCCTGGGCCGCGAAGCGCTCCAGGAGCTGCTGCCGCGGCGCCGCATCGCCCAGGCCCGGGCTTTTGAGCAGCAGCCGGCTGTCGGGAACCTGCCGCAAAATCTGCGACCAAAGCTCCACCGTCGGATCGGTGATCTTGGCGACGTGATTGAATGACGCGAACGTGATGTGGCCGTTAGCCAAGGCCGCCAGCGGTCCGACGGGCGGGGCGCTGGGCGACGGCCGGAAACAGAGAAACGTCTGCGGCAATCGCACGAGCTGCTCGGTGTGATAGTGCTCGGTCTGCCCCGGCGGATCGGCGTAGCCGTCGGTGAGGCGGTAATCCATGGTTGTCAGCCCCGTCGTGCCGGGATAGCCGCAATACGTGACCTGAATCGGCGCCGGCTTGCGGGCAAAGACCAGCAGCCGATTGTCGGAAGTGTGCCCCGCCAGGTCGACCAGGATGTCGATGCGGTCCTGGCGGATCAGCTCGGCCACCTGGGCGTCCGCCTGGCCGGTGGTCCAGCGCCACTGCCGGGCCAATTGCTGGAAACGAGCCGTCGCCAGGTCGGGTCTGGACAACTCCGCGTAGCAGAAGATTTCCACCTGCGCCGGATCGTGATTGGCCAGGAGGTTTTCCACGAAAAACGCCACCGAATGTTCGCGAAAATCCGGCGATACGTAGCCGATGCGCAGGCGCCGATTCGGTGAAGGATCGTTGTCGTGCTTTTGGATTTGCCCCGCCAGGGGGGCGGCGTGCTGGCGATTCCACTGGACGTGCTGCAGGAAAATCTCTCTGGGCTCCATCGTTGGATGCACGAACAGCGCAAAAAGTAAATTGTCATGCGCCTGCGCCAACTCGGGGTTGAGTTGCAGCGCCTTGCGGAACAAAGCCAGCGCCTCCTCCAGGCGATTGCAGTCCTTGAGGAGGTTGCCCAAGTTGCTGTAGGCGCCGGGGAAATCGGGCCGCAGCTCGATCGCCTTGCGATACTCGGCGATGGCCTGCTCGAGCTGGCCGTCTGCCGCCAGGATGGCCGCCAGGTTGTTGTGCGCATCGGCGTTATCCGGCCGCAGGTCCAGCGACTTGCGGAACGCCTCCATCGCCTGCGGCGCCTCTGCCATCGCCGCCAGAGTCACGCCCAGAAAGTTGTACGCCTCGGCGTTGTTGGGCGCCACCGCCAGCTCTTTTTCAAACGCCTGGACCGCTTCGGGCAATCGGCCCCGCACACGCAGCAGGTCTCCCAGTTGGTGCCACGCCGCCGCATTGCCCGGCTGTGATGCCGCCGCCTTGCCGAACGCCTCGATCGCTTCGTCCATACGACCCGCCGCCCGCAACGCACCGCCCAGGTTGCTCTGCGCTTGAGCATGCCCCGGACGCAGACGCAGCGCCTGCTCGAACGCCTCGAGCGCCTCCTGCGTCCGCCCCAGGTTGGCCAGCACGATTCCCAGGTTGCTCTGAAAATCCGCGGAGCGGGGGTGGATCGCCACCGCCTTTCGCAACAGCTCCAACGCCGCCTCGTGCTGTCCGCGCTGGGACAGGATGATCCCCAGCAGATGCAGCGCCTCCGGTTGACTGGGATGCTCGAGCAGCACGCGGCGATACAGGGCCTCGGCCTGGTCCAGGCGTCCCGCCTGGTGGTGCCGGGCAGCCGTTTGCATCGTCTGGTGAATGGGCGGCGATGGCATAGGACGCCGGCCGATGATAAGCGATTGGCCCCCGCGCGCCTTGCCCATGGCTCAAAAACGCCCCAGCCTTTAGGATCACCGCTCTATGTGTGGTTTCGCCGGCGTCGTTGCCTGGGACGAGCGCTATCGCATCTGCCCCGAAAGTCTGCGTGCCATGGGCAACGCCCTGGCCCACCGTGGCCCTGACGGCCAGGACCACTGGATCAGCCACCAGAACTCGCCCTCGGCCGACAATCCCCAATGCGCCTTGACCTTCGCTCGCCTGGCGATTTTGGATCTGGACCGCCGGGCCATGCAGCCCATGACCGATGGTCGCCGCTGGCTCGTCTTCAACGGCGAAATCTACAACTTCCGCCAGCTCCGCGACCAGCTCGACGCCCTGCAACCCGGCCGCGTCTGGAAGACCACCGGCGACAGCGAGGTTCTCCTGGCCGGCTACGACGCCTGGGGCGAATCGTGCCTGGATCATTTCAACGGCATGTTCGCCTTCGCCATCTGGGATTCGCAGACCCGCACGTTGTTTTTGGCCCGCGACCGAATGGGCCAAAAGCCGCTGTTTGTCGCGGTCGCGCCCGACTACCGCGCCGTCGCGTTCGCCAGCGAACTGGGGGCGATGCGGGCCCTGTCTTGGCCGGACACTACCGTCGATCCCGTCGCCCTCACCCAGTACCTTCATCTGGGCTACATCTCCGCGCCGGCCACCATCTACCGCGGCATCGCCAAGCTCCCCCCGGCCAATTGCATGACCTGCCGTGGCGGGCAGATCCCCACTACGGGCGTCTATTTTGATCCCAACCAACCCGGCCAGGGTGAAGCGGCCGATTCGCGCGGCGATTTTCGATCCGCCATCCTCACCGCCGTGCAGCGCCAACTCGTGGCCGATGTCCCGGTGGGTTGCTTCCTTTCCGGCGGCGTCGACAGCAGCGTCATCGCCGCCGCCATGAAATCGCTCGCCCCGCCCGCCCAACGCGTGCTCACTTTTTCCATCGGGTTTGACGACCCTAGGTACGATGAAAGCAAATACGCCGCCGCCGTCGCCAAGCACCTGGGCACCGAGCACCGCGAATTCATCGTCCGTCTCGATGCCAACCAGGTCGCGCAGGATCTGCCCAGGCTGGCCGCCGTCTTCGGCGAACCGTTTGCCGATTCATCCGCCTTGCCGACCCATTATTTGGCCCAGCAGACCCGCCAGCACGTCAAAGTCGCCCTCAGCGGCGATGGCGGCGACGAACTGTTCGGCGGCTACGACCGCTACCGCGCCATGCATTGGGGATTTGTCGCCCGGCTGATTCCCCCGCCCCTGCGCCGCGCCGTCGCCGCCCTGCCAAGCCCCCGTCGCAAATCCGCCCTCGCCCGGTGGAAACGCTTCCTGCGCGCCGCGCATCTGCCGCCGCCGGCTCGCTACGGCGAATACGTCGCCCTTTTCTCCCGCCAGGAGCTTGCCGCTCTTTTTCCCGGGGCCATGCGGCGCGACCTCCTGGTCGAGACGTTCCAGCGCTTGCTGGCCGGCCGCGACGTCGTGCAGGCCGCCTTGGCCACCGACCGCGTCACCTACCTGCCCGAGGACCTGCTGACCAAGGTCGATCGCGCTTCCATGCTGCACGGCTTGGAAGTGCGCTGCCCGTTCATGGATCACCAGCTCGTGCACCGCGCCGCGGTCCTGTCCACGGCTCAGATTCTGGGCGGCCGCAAACGCATGCTGAAGCAGGCCTTCGCCGCCGACCTGCCCCCTCTGGTCTTCCGCCGCCCCAAGATGGGGTTTGCCGTTCCCATCGGCGACTGGCTCCGCGGGCCGCTTCGTCCCATGATGCACGACCTGCTGACCGCCGGCGATTCCTTTTGTGCCAGCCACTTCGAGCCCGCCGCCATCCTGCGCCTGCTGCAAGAGCACCGCAACCGCCGATCCGACCATTCCCAGCGCCTCTACGCCTTGATCATGCTGGAACTATGGTGGCGCCGCCGCACGGCCGGCTAACGGGGACGCCTGACCGCAACGTATACTGACGGTCGTGATCGGCGTGAGCGTGCAACCCGATCTCGCCGCCGCCACGAGGCGATTTGATTGGCATCTCTGCATCGCGCTGGCCGTCGCTACACTCGTACTCATTCCGCGCGGGATGGCGATCGTCACGGCCCACAGCCCTTGCGTCGACGACAACTACCATCTCTACCGCGGCCTGCTGTTTTTGCGGCACGAGCAAGCGCTGCTGCACGATGCGCAATTGAACGACCCGCCCCTGGGCGAGGGCGTGCTGGCCGTCCCGGCGTGGCTCGGCGGCCAGCGCATGCGCAATCCCGCCCGCGGCATCGACCGCTTCAGCGACAAGCCGCCGCCGCCTCTCGCCTGCTACCTGCTTCCCGACGCTCTGCGCAGGCAAACCGCCGTCTGGAAATCCATCCTTTTCCTGCCCGTTGTCGCTGTCATCTTTCTCTGGCTGCGATCGGTCTACGGCGCCCCTTCCGCCTGGCTGGGATGGGCCATGCTGCTGACCGAACCGACCCTGGCTGCCCACCTGCCTCTGCCCACCGTCGACTCGCTGGGAACCGAAGGGATCATCCTGGCCGCGTGGGCGATCTGGCGCTACCTGGGTTGCCCGACCCGCGCCAATCGCCTGGCTGCCGCCGCTGCCGTGGCCCTGGCTCTGCTCCTTAAGAGCACCGCGCTGGTTCTTCTACCCGTCGCCGTTTTGCTGGCGGCGGTGTGTTGGCTCCGTCCCCCGCGCACCGCCGGGCCGCCGGCCTATCCGCGCGGCCGGACGCCCGAGTTCGCCTTCGCCGTCGCCACCGTTTCTCTCTTCATGTGGATCTTCATGTTGGGCGATTTCGCCATCCCCGCCTTTGGATCACCGTTTAAGCCGTCGTCTTTCTTCGGACATTTCTTCAACACCCACGCCGTCCCCTGCGGCACCTATCTCAAAGCCGTCTACGGCGGCTTTCTCCACGCACGCCTGGGCCACCCCGCAGTTCTGCTCGGTCAGGTGAGCGCCACCGGATGGTGGTATTACTTTCCCGTCCTGGCCACCTACAAAATCCCCCTCGGCCTTGGGCTCATCATGGTTCTGGGGATCGCCTCACTGGCGTGGGTCAGACCGCGCTACCAGGAGATCCCCCTGCTGAGCTGCGCCCTGGCTTGGACCGCCACCCTCATGCTGCAGCGCATCAACATCGGGTTTCGCCACTTCCTGCCCGCCGAAATCTTTTGGCTGATGCTCGCATCGCGCTGCGTGGCCGCGCCTTGCGTGGTCGCGCCACTACGGGCGGTCCGCGCCTTGGCATGGACTGGCTTGGCGGCCGCGGCCGTCCACGTCGCACTTTGGACGCCGGATTATCTCAGCTACATCAACTTCCCTCGCCGCGCGGCCTATCTGCAGATCAGCGACAGCAACATCGACTGGGGCCAGGGCGTTTGGCAAATCCGCCATTGGCTCGATGCCCACCCCACCGAGACGCGTCCCCTGTACGTCGGCTATCTCGGTCCTCGCGATCTGAACCTGTTCGATCTGCTGGGCCAGCGCCTCAGCGCCTACGTGAATAGCGATTCCCCGTGGATCAGTCGTCCGGGCCAAGTCGCCCTCCGCAGTTCACTGCCGCATGGAGGCATTCTCATTCTCAGTCCCGTGCTGGTGACGGGACAGTACGGCACCAGCCGCTTTGCTCCTTTTTGCTCCCTGCCGCCGGAGCAAACCATTGGTCATTGCTTGCTGCTGTACGATCTGGACCGCCTCTACGCCCAGGGCAAGCTGCCCTGAACTTACGCCGATACAATGGGCGGGTGCCATGGTCCTATAATGTGAAATTCCACCCCTTTTTCTTCTTTGCCGATGCCGGGTTCCGATGGTATATTGAGCGTGCAGCAAATGGCGTGCCTCAGATCGTCGGAAAAGTTTTAAGTGCCATCGCGCTATGCAGTTAACTCAGTCAATATCAATGCGCCAGGAGATGCGTCAGCTCCTGACGCCGCGGATGATCCAAAGCATGGAGATTCTGCAGCTGCCCCTCATGGCTCTGGAGGAGCGCATCGAGGAGGAATTGCAGAGCAATCCCGTGCTGGAACTGCGCGACGGAAACGGAGATGCCAACTCCCCCGAACCGGCCCCTGCGCCCGATGAGGATGCCGCTCATCACAAAGATCAGTTCTCCGAGGAAGAACAGGCCCTGGTCGTCAAGGAAAACTCCGATCAGTCCGAGGACTTCGACCGCCTCTCCAAACTCAGTGAATATCTCGAGAATGAAGAGTTTGCCACCAACGGCAGCCATTTCCGCCACCCCTCCAGCTACGACGGCGAGCGCGACAAGAAGATGGATGCGATGAACAACACCGCCGCCCGCGGTCAGACGCTGGTCGAGCACCTCCTCGATCAGTGGGCCTTCGTCGAGTGCTCAACGTCGGTCCGCAAGGCCGGCCAAACCCTCATCAACTACGTCGACGCCGAAGGCTACCTGCGCGTCAAGCTCGAAGACATCCAGAAGGAATCGCAAACCCCGCTGACGCCCGCTGATTTTCAGGAAGCCCTGCGTTTGCTGCAGACGCTGGAGCCTCCGGGCATCGGCGCGCGCGACCTGCAGGAATGTTTGCTCCTGCAACTGGCCGCCATCGAGGAGGACGCGGAGTTGGCCACCGGTCACGACTTCGTTCTCGAGCGGGCGCTGATCACCGATCATCTCAAGGACTTGGAGATGAACCGCTACCCGCAGATCAGCCGCAAGCTCGCCCGACCCATCGAGGAAATCCAACGCGCCGTCCGCCACCTGGCGCGATTGACCCCCTTCCCCGGCAAACTCATCGGCGGCGAGGATGCCCCGCCCATCACCCCCGACGCCCTGATCTATCTCGATCCCGAAACCAACCGCTACGAGATCGAGATGACCCACGACCCCGCGCCCAACCTCTACATCAGCGGCATGTACCGAAAAATGCTCAAGGACCGCACCCAGGACAAAAAGACCCGCGAGTTCCTCTCCAACAACGTCCGCAGCGCCCGCTGGCTCATCGAAAGCATCGAGCAGCGCCGCGGCACCATCCTCCGCGTCATTCGCGCCGTCGTCGATGCCCAACGCGAGTTCTTCGACAAAGGCGCGGAGTTTCTTAGACCCCTGCCCATGATCCAGGTGGCCGACCAATTGGGCATTCACGTCGCCACGGTTTCGCGCGCCGTTTCGGAAAAGTGGATTCAAACCCCCCGCGGCGTCTTCCCGCTTCGCCGCTTCTTCTCCGGCGGCACCACCGACGCCGATGGCCAGGACATGAGCTGGGATGCGGTCAAGGAGAAACTCAAGATGATCATCGGGAACGAGGACCCGCTCAGCCCCCTCAGCGACGATGAGATCGTCGATCAGCTCAAAGCCCAGGGAATTGTTTTAGCCCGCCGCACCGTCGCCAAGTACCGCAAGATCCTCCACATCGCCACTGCGCGACAGCGCCGCAAGTTTTGATCCAACCGCCAACTCCGCTATGAACGCAAGAAGGACGATGCCGCCGGCCCGGGCCTGCTTGTTAACCGTGGTGGCATTAGCAGCTTTCGCCATCTCCACGGGCCGGGCCAGGGCGCAGGCCGATCCGCGGGAGATCCCCGTCCCCGAAATACAGACCTCGATGCCCCCCATGCCGGGCGTCAGCGATTTGCCCGTCCGCAGGGACATGCCGGATGTCATGCTCATGAACGACGGGACAAGGGTCACAACTCCCCAGCAGTGGCAAAAGCGCCGCGAGGAGATGAAGCGAATCCTGGAGTATTACGCAGTCGGGCTGGCGCCGCCTCCGCCGGGCAACGTGGTTGGGCGGGAAACAAAAACGGAGCTGATGCCCGGCGCGAAGGTGAAATATCGGCTTGTGCATCTGACCTTCGGTCCGCAAGAAAGCCTGGGCCTGGATATCGGAATCTACACGCCGACCCAGGGCGGGCCGTTTCCGGCCGTCATTATGCCGGGCCGAACGCCTCCAGGGGCCACGCCATTGCCGAGTTTGCCCAAAGGGCCGGGGCAGGGCCGCAGCGTTGACGCGCTCCTGACCGTCGGACCTGCGACAGATGGCAACCCGTCAACTCAGCCGAGCAGCCGCCGCACGCGGGGAGGCCTCAGCACCATGGAGCAAACGATGAACGAATTACGCGACGCCATCCTGGCCCACGGTTTCGCGTACGTCACATTTAACAACAACGATTGTGCCGAAGACACCACCCTGCGAAACCCGGATGGCTCCTGGGCCTTCCGCAATACCCGCTTCTACCCCGCCTATCCGGGATACGACTGGGGCGTGCTGGGCGGCTGGGCTTGGGGCGTCTCGCGCATCGTGGATTATCTGGAAACAGACCCCTCCATCGACAAAACCCGGCTCATCGTCTCGGGCGTGTCGCGCACCGGCAAATCCGCACTGATCGCCGGCGCTTTCGATGACCGCCTGGCGATGGTCGCCCCGATCTGCAGTTCCGGTGGCGGCACGCCCGCCTACCGTTTCAGCGGCGCCGGCCGCGGCGGCAAGGAGGGCCTGGGCGAGATGATGCTGAAATACCCCAATTATTTCTCGCCGCACCTTCACCAGTTCTGGGGCCACGTTGACCAGCTGCCGTTCGATGAACATTGGTTCATCGCCCTGGCCGCCCCGCGGCCATTCATCGCACTGGAAGGAACTCGCGACGGGAACGTCAACGCCAACGGCGTCCGGCAGTCCTGGCTTGCCGCCCAGCCCGCCTACGCGCTATTGGGCGCCGCCGACCGCCTCGGCGTCAATTGGTCCGATCGCCCGCATGGAGTCGTTGAGGACGACTGGGATGCTCTGCTAGCTTTTGCCGACAAGCATCTGCGTGGCAAACCCACGACTCGACGCTTCGATCAATTTCCCGCGTCCGGCGAAAAGTCTCCCGAGGATTCAAATCGCGAACCGTAGCCACCGCCGCCAGAGCTCGCAGGATTTTTTTCACCACGGAGGCACAGAGGCACGGAGGCGCTCCTTCCATTCCATAAGCAAACCTGCAAATCGAATAACGTGGAATAGGGTTAATAGCGTGGGAACACGAGTTGGCCTCCGTGTCTGGAGTGACTCCGTGGTAAATTAACCAACCTTGCGGTCCAACGGGGTTAAATCCTCCCATCCAAAGGCGAGTTCTCTCATCGACACGCCACCGATCTCGATCATTCGCTCGCCGAGCTGCCTGCCCCCAAGCCGCTGATAGAAGGCTATGGCTGGCTTGTTGTCTGCAAGCACCCAAACCAGGGCCGCGTTGACCGCTGCTCGCCGCAGGCTCGCCGCCCATTGCTGAACCAGTGCCGAGCCGATGCCTTGGCGACGGTGTGGGTCGAGGATGTAGATCGCGTACAGCTCGCCCGGAAACTGGACGTTGCCACTTCGCTCGCGTCCACCCATCAGAAACCCGACGATGCCGTCACGCGGCAATTCAGCGACGAAATAAATGGCGTCCGGCTGCGCCAATTGACGCCGGTGTCCCTCCTCGTGTTTTTGATAAGAGAGCCCGTCAAGGAACGCATCGGCAACGATGCCCCGGTAAGTCGTCCTCCAGGATTGCACATGGACGCGAGCGATGGAAGGAATATCTTCTTCGCGGGCCGGCCGGACGGTCATGCTGCTGACTCCATGGATTCAGCATAATCCTATCGGCAAGGCAAGTTCAACGCTGGCCCCGTGTTTAGCGAACACTCCCCCCGCGGATTCAAATCCTGAACCGTGCGCATCGCCCCAAACCGAACCCAGCTTGTCCACCGCGCCCTCGCCCCGAAACCCCATGGATCTCAACAATAAGCGATGACCCCGTTTCGTGTCCGCAGAGATTCTCCGCACCCAATCGCGGGTCCGGCTTTTTTGTTACAATCGGCAGTCTTGGGGCGGTTTGGGTTCGCAGCCGTCGATCTCTCTGCCGTAGCACGACCCGCCGGAGGCTGTATGAAGTCGATCCGCCACGAACGCACCAAGAAGCAGAATGCTTAATTGACTTGGGTAAGCAGGGAAGGATTTATCCAATTGACGAACAATCAGCTATCACAGTGGCAGGAACTGAAAACCAAGTTTAATGCGGACTACAAATGGAAATTGCACGATGAAAAAGTGTTCGCTAAGCGAGGCATAATTCGCCCTCAAGCCGCCCAAGCACTCGAAGCTTTTGTTGCGCATCCGACGAGTAGTGAGGATTTTCGGAGTCTCTGGGATACTAAAACGCGATCTGAATGGAGCACCTTTGGTCTCGGCGGACTATCGTCGGCAATGTTCCTGAACATGCTTGTCAAGCACATCGGTGACCAAGACCGGCTTCTAAAAGAGTTGTGCAACGTTATTCGCGTGCCTGCTGACGAGCCAACAGGGCGCAATCGAATGGCCGCGTTCGACGCGTTTCTGGAAGGAGAGATCGATTCGGGTCGGGTTACACGCCGACAAATCCAAACAGCAAGAATTCCGTTTTTTGTAAGTGCATTCTGGCACCTACAAAACACGGAAGCTTGGCCCATATCCTATCAGTCTGCCCGAAAAGTATTTCAGCGGCACGGCCTGTATTCACCGGCGGCCAACGTCGTTGAAGACTATTTCGGATTCCGCGACGTTTATCTTTCGCTCATGGAGGCACTGAAATTAAGGTCCTGGGACCTTGAGCAATTGTGTTGGTTCGACATTGATCCTGTCAACCCACTGGGGACATCGCCCCACGTCGATGTGAGCGTCGCCGCCGACATTGAAAGCGATGATGCCGAAGTAGCTCCCGCTTCCACCGAACACACACACGCTCAGTGGCTGCTCGCGTCGATTGGCAAGGTTCTTAAGTGCAAAATCTGGATTGCCGGCAACGACCACAACAAGCAGTGGAATGGTCAGAGACTTGGAGACATGAGCATCCCTTCGCTACCGCCGCTCGGCATCGGCGACAAGACTGCGGAAAAGATTGTCCGCCTCATCGATGTACTATGGCTAAAGAGTTCAAACCAAGTCGTCGCCGCATTTGAGATCGAACATTCCACTTCGATTTACTCCGGTCTGCTGCGGATGGCAGACCTCGCCGCCCTGTTGCCCAACATATTGTTCCCACTTTACATCGTTGTTCCCGAGCAGCGTTTGGACGATGTGCGCCGCCAACTGTCTCGACCGTCGTTGCAGGCGCTAGACCTGCACCTCCGCTGCGGGTTTTTCTCGATTGAAGCTTTGGCTAAGAACGCGGAAAGCATAAAAACGTGGGCCAAGGAACCAAACGCAATTGGCAAGTTGGCTGCGTATGTTGAGGAATTAGACGCGGAAGAAGTCTAACGATTCGGTGACGCGATACCGTGCGTCACCGTGCCCCGTTTAACTATCAGTTCGAATAGATAGCGCGCGAGGAATTTTTCCCAAATCGCAGAGTTCGGCGCGCAGGTCCCCCCGGCGGAGTAAATTGTGCCGATCCGGCCAGCCTCACGATTTCATCGAGATCGCTTGGTTGGGGCAGTTGTCCTGGCAGGCGTTGCAGTCGATGCAATCCTCCTCCTTCACGACCGCTTTCTTCTCCTCAATGTGAATCGCATCCGATGGGCAACTATCTTGGCAAGTCGCGCACCCATCGCATTTTGTCGCATCAACAACGGCAGGCATGGTTATTCTCCTCTACTCTCAGCATCGGCAAACGTCGCCGATCGATAAAAAACATTCCTTATGTTTTTATCGCTTTTGCCACGCCTTGGCAGTCGGGCAAACCCCCTATTTCGATAGCGGGATTTCCACCGCGACCCCGGCCGCCCCCGCGGTCCCCGTGTCGTTTTCCCCTGTTGTGATAAAGGGTTACTTCTTTGCGGCCCCGGCGGGCGGGGGGGCCGTGGCGGCGGTCTTTTGGAAGCTGTAGGTTCCGCCGAATTTCTTGCTGAACCGCTCCACTCGGCCGGCGGTGTCCACGAACTTTTGCTTGCCCGTGAAGAACGGATGGCACTGGCTGCAGATGTCAACGTTGATCTTCGCCATCGTGCTGCGGGTGACGAAGGTGTTGCCGCAGGCGCAGTGCACCGTGCAGGTCTGATAACGTGGATGGATTTTGGGTTTCACCGCAAACGACTCCTTTGCACCGGACGTGCGTACGGCCAATCGCCGCACGTCAGCCGGGGCGAATATTCATAGTGTCACTACGCCGCAAAAGCAACCCGTTTCCCTCTGATCGGCGCCTGGGCATAATACGGCCATGCCACGACGCGGCCGACGCACCAGCCTCAGCGACGCGGAAGCGACCGAGCTTTCCACGGCGCCGCAGCCGCAGCCGCCGGTGCCCCAGCCCGCGCCCGCCGCCACGGAGCTTGTCGCCGGCCACGCCCCCCTGCTGTTTGAGATCGGCTGGGAAGTCTGCTGGCAGCTTGGCGGAATCTACACCGTCCTGCGCACCAAGGCTCCGGCCATGCTGCAGCGCTGGGAGCAGCGATATTTTCTCGTCGGCCCGTACAACCCGCAGACCGCCGCCGTGGAATTTGAAGAGCAGCCCGCCGACGGTCTGATCGCCCGCGCGCTGGAGCGCCTGCGCGCCTGCGGCATCGCCGCCCACTTTGGCCGCTGGCTGATCGCCGGCAGGCCGCACGTCATCCTGCTCGATTATCGCGCGCGTTTCTCCCAGCTTGAGGTGGACAAGTATCTGCTCTGGAAGGACAACGGCATCGGCACGGTCGCTGATGATGGCGAGGTCAACGAGGTCGTCGCCTTCGGTTTCAGCGTCACCGAATTTTTCCGCGCCCTGGCGGCCGAGGTCGGCGCCGATCAGCCGGTCATCGCCCATTTTCACGAATGGATGGCCGGCGTCGCCGTGCCGCGAATCGCCCATTTGAAATTGCCGGTCTGCACCGTCTTCACCACGCACGCGACCCTGCTGGGCCGCCTTTTGGCCAGCGACGATCCGGAGTTTTACCAGCACCTGCCCACCATCAATCCGGATGAGCAGGCCGGGCACTACGGCGTCTATCCGCGCTTTGCCATCGAGCGCGCGGCGGCGCACGCCAGCACCGTCTTTACCACCGTCAGCGAGGTCACGGCCACGGAAGCCCAGATCCTGCTGGGCCGCGCCCCGGACCTGATCCTTCCCAACGGCCTGAACCTGCACCGTTTTGCCGCCCTGCACGAATTCCAGAACCTGCATCGGCAGTACAAGGAAATCATCCACGAATTCGTGATGGGGCATTTTTTCCCCAGCTACAGCTTCGATCTGGACCGCACGCTCTATCTGTTCACCAGCGGGCGATACGAGTATCGCAACAAGGGGATGGACCTGTTCATCGAGGCCCTGCACCGTCTCAACGGCCGGCTGAAAGAGCAGAGCGATCCTCCCACCGTCGTGGCGTTTTTAGTGACCAAGGCCGCCACCCGCCACGTGAACGTCGGTTCCCTGCAAAGCCAGTCCATGTTCGACGAGCTGCGAAAGACCTGCCAGCAGATTCAGCACGACGTCGGCCAGCGCATTTTCCACGCCGCGGCCACGGGACGCATCGTCTCGCCGCAGGAATTGCTCAACGAGGACGACCGCGTGCGCCTCAAGCAGATCGTTCACGCCTGGCGCAATGGCCGCCAGCCCTCCATCGTCACGCACGACCTGGCCGATGACGCCGCCGATCCGATCCTGCAGCACCTGCGTCACCGCCGTCTGCTCAACGCCGCCGAGGATCCCGTCAAGGTCGTGTTTCATCCGCAATTCATCGGTGCGATCACCCCGCTGATCAGCCTGGAATACGACCAATTTGTGCGCGGCTGCCACCTGGGCGTCTTCCCCAGCTATTACGAGCCGTGGGGCTACACGCCGATGGAATGCGTCGCCATGGGCGTTCCCGCCGTGACCACCGACCTCAGCGGCTTTGGCGCCTACGTCCAGCGCCACGTCGTCGGTCACCAGGAGAAGGGAATTTACGTGCTCAACCGTCGCACGCGCCGTTTCGACGATGCGGTCAACGAGCTGACCGACGATCTGGTTGGCTTCGTTCGGCTGAATCGCCGCCAGCGCATTGAGCTGCGCAACCGCGTGGAGGCGCTGGGGGAGATGTTCGACTGGTCGCAGCTCATTCACAATTACAACGAAGCGCACGATCTGGCGCTGTCGCGCGGCGCCGGCCGCGGAGGCCGGATTGAAGTGAGGGTGGTGTGACGACGGCGGGCTTGGGACGGCGCGGATCAGAAGAATTCCGCCCCGCAGTCATACCCGCCCGCCTCGCGCTCTCGGCAGGTGACCATGCGGAGGCGGCTGGAGGCCCGCAGGCCCCCGGAGCCCAGGATCATCCAGTGAATCGTCTCCGGCTCGAACGGCTCATCCGAGGTGAATCCAACTCCGTGCAGCGACAGGTCGAAAACCACCACCTGATGATCCGATCCCGGGTTGCCCGATTCTCCCGAAATCCAGGCCGTTGCCACGTACGCTTGACGCGGGCTGCGGCGGCGATCCATGTCCGGCCACTGGGCCGTCGGCGTCTCTAGGGGTTGTGTTGGCTGCTTCATGTTTAGCGCCATCGGCTCATACAACTTCGGACTTTGGCACAAGGGCTTGGGCCGCGACTTCCCCCATGACAGCCGCCATCCGCAAGCTATACTGGCCTTGGCATTATCGGAGCCAGATCAGGTGTCGCAGCGCATTTGCAAGTCGTATCGGGTGCTTGTCGGGTTGGAAATCCACGTTCAGCTTTGCACCAAATCCAAGATGTTTACCGGCGCGGCCAACGGTTTTGGCGGCGAGCCCAACACCCAAGTCGACGAGCAGGTCCTGGGCCTGCCTGGCGTCCTGCCGGTCATGAACAAACGGGCCGTGGAATACGCCATCAAAGTCGGCCTGGCGCTGAACTGCCAAGTCGCCCGCCGCACCAAGTGGGACCGCAAAAGCTATTACTACCCCGACCTGCCCAAGAACTATCAGATCAGCCAGTACGATAACCCCCTGTGCTACCAGGGCGAGTTCGAGCTGGTGCGCAAGGATGGCACCACCTGCAAAATCCGCATCCGCCGGGCCCACCTCGAGGAAGATGCCGGAAAACTCCTGCACGAAGCCCCGGGCGGATACCCCATCGACTTCAGCATCGTCGACCTCAACCGCGCCGGCACCCCCCTGCTGGAAGTCGTCACCGAGCCGGACCTGGCCAGCCCCCAGGACGTCGCCCTCTTCGCTCAGGAGCTGCAAAAGTTGGTGCAGTTCCTCGGCGTCAGCCAGGGCCAGATGCAGATGGGCCACATGCGCTTCGAGCCCAACATCAATGTCCACATCACCGATCAGGACGACCAAGTCCACAAAACCGCCATCACCGAGATCAAAAACCTCAACAGCTTCAGCGTCCTGGAGCGCGCCTGCGCTTACGAAGTGCAGCGGCAAATCAGCCAGTGGCAGGAGACGGGCTCCCTGGGCCGCAAGAGCACCCATGGGTGGGATGAAGCCACGCAGACCACCTTCCTGCAGCGCGACAAGGAAGAGGCGCACGATTACCGCTATTTCCCCGACCCCGATCTGGTTCCGGTGGAAGTTTCCGACCAGTGGCTGGCCGAGCTGAAGTCGCAGATCGGCGAATTGCCCGCGGCGCGGCGCCGGCGCTACGTCGAGGCCCTGGGCCTGCCCGCCACCGATGCCGCCATCTTGGCCTCCGACCGCGCCACCGGCGATTTTTACGAAGCCGCCGTCGCCGCCGGCGGCGAGCCCAAACGCGTCAGCAACCTCATCCTCGCCCACGGCCGCCGCCTGGCCAACACCAAAGCCGTTGCCCTGAGCGACATCGGCATCTCCCCCAAGCGATTTGGCGAAGTGGCCAAGCTCATCGACGCCAACAAAATCGCCGCCAGCAGCGCTGGTGCTCTGTTCGACAAGCTGGCCGAGGACGATTGTCCAGCCGAAAAGCTGGCCGCCGACCTGGGGCTGTTGCAGGTCAGCGACGCCGGCGCCATCGACGCCGCCATCGATACCGTGATTGCCGCCAATCCCAAGCCGCTTCAGGATTATCGCGCCGGCAAGCAGACCGCCTTCGGCGCCCTGGTCGGCCTGGTCATGAAAAACGGCAAAGGCCTCAACCCCAAAATGGTACAGGAGGCGCTGAAGCGCAAACTCGACAACACCCATTGACGAACACGCTGGTATAGTCTAGGATATACGCCACTCGGGAGCATACCATGGAGAAGTGGCATGCCCAACGTAGAGCGTTTCGCGGAGTTGCGGCGGTTATTGGAGCGTGATGGTTGGACGTTGGTGCGGATCAAAGGCTCCCACCACATTTTTCATAAACCTGGAGTTCGGCAACTGGTCATTCCGGTGCATCGCGGCACAGTGAAACCGTGGTATGTCAAGCAAATCCGGCAAATCCTCCAAGGCCATTGATCGGCCGTTCGACCCTGACGTGCTTCGTCGCGCCAGAAAAATCGCCGAATCGTACCAGATTGTGATTCAATTCGAGGACGGCGAATATTATGGCCGCGGCGTTGAGCTTCCCAACGCGATGAACGACGGCAAGACGCCGGACGAGTGTGTTGCGGCGACCCGCGACATCCTGACCACGCTGGTGGCGTATATGCTGGAAAACGGCGAAACGCCACCACCCCCGGCGTCGGAGAACAAGCGGACCGAGCAGATCAACATTCGTCTGACGGCTGAAGAAAAACTGCGGCTCGAAGAAGCCGCTCGAAGCAAGGGATTTCGCGGAGTCAGCGATTTCGTCAGGACCGCGAGCCTGTCCACATTGGGCAAATGACGGTTTTTTCGCTTCATGGCTATCGCGCCCATGTCCAATCGCCGGCCGATCCGCCCCTACGGAGCGTTTCACCGCTCCAAGCGCCGCAGCCGTGTCGACACCCTGGTCATCCTCGAAGGCCCGGCGCGCCCTCGCGGCATCCGCCGTGCCCTGTCGGCCATCGCGCGCCTGGTCTTTCGCCGTCGTTGAAAATGTCCGCCTCGCAAGCCACCCCCGCCAAGCTCGATCTCAAGCGCGATGAGAAACTGGAAATCCTCTGGACCGACGGGACGCGCAGCGTCTACACCGTGGCGTATCTCCGCTCGATGTGCCCCTGCGCCGCCTGCAAGCAGATTCGCCAGGACCAGCAGGCGCAAAAGTCGCGACTGAATATTCTGCCCGGCAACTACGCCAAGCCGCTATCCGTCGTCCACGCCGAACTGGTCGGCAACTACGCCCTGCGCATCGACTGGTCGGACGATCACGGCAGCGGCATCTACTCTTTCGAGTATCTGCGCTCGATCAGCCCCGGCGAGAGCTAAGCGCTGCGTCTCTTGGGCTTGGCGTCTCGGCGGCTAGCGGCGTATACTCATCCACCACGCCCAGGTGGCGGAATTGGCAGACGCACTACTTTGAGGTGGTAGCGCCGCAAGGCGTGCAGGTTCAAATCCTGTCCTGGGCACTGCGCCAGCGCTCCTCCGAGCCGGGGACTCACAACGATAACACCAGCGACACTTCGCCGCCGAGTTCGGTGAAGTGCCGGGCAAAGTCGCCGGAGAATCCCGCGCGGAGGAGCGTGCCGCTGCCGATCTTCCAGCCGACGCCGGCGGTGGGCGTCCAATAGTTGGGCACCGCGCCGTGATGGAGGAAATTGCTGTAGGCGCCGCCGGCGTCGAAAATCAATTCTCCGCCGTTGGGCTGATACGTCGCCTGCACGCCGTTCTTGAGCAGCCACTGATCCACCGGCACGTCGAAGTTGTAGCTGCCGACGGTGACGCCGACGTTGCCGATGTAATCGATCTGATCGGCCAGCGTGAAGGTGAAGTCGCCCATGCGATAAGAAAGGCTGCTGGTACCGCCCCCGCCCACCAGGATGGAGCCCTCGGCCAGGTCGTAGGAGCCCGAGATTCCGCCGAAACCCCAGGGAGTGAACTGCCAATTGAGCCCATCTTCATCCGGTGCACGCCGGATGAACGTGACGGGCAGGCCGATGATCTCGGCGACCGTGACGACGGCGCTTCCGGCGACGGAGCGATAGTCGACATCGGTAATCAGATCGAGGCCGACGTTTTCGGTGAAACGGATGTCGCCGCCGAAGGAGACCCCCCCGAAGTTGCCGTTAAGCCCCGCGGCGCGCGATGTGCCGCCGTCCACGTCCAACGGCATCGGCGCGACGTGCTGCGGATCGTACACGCTCTGCGTGAGCGACGGCTCGAGACCGAAGCGGTTGAACGCGTCATCCGCAATCAGCGCCGTCGACGCCAGCGGGTTGCCGTCGATGGATGCCACCAACGACATCCTGTTCATCGAGATCAAGAATTGGGCGTAAGCGTTGGCCCCGTCGCTCTTGATGAAATTCTCGATCTGGGTTTGCAGATCGGAGGAGCTGGTGCCGGTGAACGTTCGGGTGAACCCGGTGCTGGGAAAGGTCAGCGTCGCCTGGGTATGCGCCGCGTTTTCCGTGAACACCGCGGCGTTGGGCACGCCGCCGTACGTCAGCGTGCCGCTAAAACCCTGGCCGGCCAAGACGGTGAACTGATCTTCCTGGTTGATTAAATGATTGGTCAGGTCGATGATATTGCGTCCGCCGACGGTCACGGTGGTCCCGCTCGTGCCCGTGGCCGAGAGCGAGAAGAATTGATCCGCCCTGGCAAAACCGATCGCCATCCCCAGCACCACCGCAAAAATAGTTCCAATGCGCCCCATAGAAGTGCCTCCTTTCATGAATGGACCAGCATTTTTTACCGAGGAGCACGGGGCAAATCCACCCCTTCCTACTTCTCTGGCAATTCGCGAACGTCAAGTTGAGCCCACGGACGCATCAAGGCCAACGAACGAAAATCCTTCCCCTCTCAACCGCGCAATCAGAGATGATGTGATTTCGATCACGCGCAAATCCAAATCCGAATCGCTCAGGTTCTTCTGCCTCATTTCCGAGGCCGGAACGTAATCGTGCAGCAGAACAATGCCGCCGTTGATCGCCTGCAGGCGCGACACGATCATGTTCACGCAACCGGCTACATTCTGCCCTTGGCGGAAGGTGATCTCCCAATCCTGGCCGTCGGCATCCCATCCCACCGGCCCGCAATAGCCCTTGACCGCAAAGTCACCACAGCCGTAGGGCGGCCTAAACCAAATGGCCTTACCCAGATAATCGCGTACCTTGGCGCGGCACCGCTTGAGTTGTTGCTTGGCTATCGCCGCGGAAGAAAAGGGCTTGTGTTCATCTCCATGCAGAGCGATGCCATGGCCACAGTCCACGATGACGTCCAGAGCGCCGCGGTGAAGCGGAACGTTTTCGCCGAGCACGAAAAACATCGCGGGTACCTTCTCCTGGCGGAGCAGTCTCGCCAGGTCGGCCGATTGCGGGCCGGGACCGTCATCGAACGTCAGCGCCACGCACCGCGGAGGAAGCGGAGGCGAGCCGCTGAGCTTGCGAAAGTTCTCAGGCTCGCCGTTCATCGGGCGCATTTTCGCCGGCGCTGCCAGACGCCGCAACGCGGCCGACCGATTTCATCGCCTTTTTCGCGGCCGCGATGGTCCGGTCGATGTGATCTTGGCCGTGGTCAAGGCCGATGAACCAGGCCTCGAACTTACTGGGGGGTAGGAAAATTCCTTGCTCAAGCATGGCGTGAAAGAACGCGTACGTCTTGGGATCAACGGACCAGCAGAGCTGTCCCGTGTTCGTCCCCCAGCCTGAGGTCTCGTTCACGAACCTTTACTTGATGGTCACGGCCAGGTTGACACCTTCGTCGGCCGCCGCTTCGGACAGGGATTCATCGAGGGAGGCCAAGGGCAAGCCCAAACGCATCGCGAGTTCGAGGTATGCCGCGTCGTACGCGCTGAGCGTGTGCTTTTCGGCCAACCGTTGCACGTCGCGGCGTTGGTCCGCGGTCAGAGCCGGCTGCAACGTCACCGGCAACCGGTCAAACGCTTCAGAAAGTTGCTTGAGCTGCCTGCCCGAAATCCGTTTGCGACGCTCGGCCATGAGCAGGATATTCGTCACTTCGAGTTGCAGCAGCCCAGGCGCCGTCGCACCCTCGCGAGCGATCCGATTTGCCAGCTTGTCGCATGCTTCGCTCGCTTCGTGCGGCAGGAACAGGCTTGCCACAAACGAAGCATCGATCACGAATTTCATCGGCGGCCTTCGTTTTTCCAAGAATGGATCTCATCACGGGAGGCCTTTTTGCCGCCCGCTCGAAGTGATGCCCGCACCTCACGAAACGCCGCCAGTGCCAAGTTCCCCTCCTCGGCCGACCGCTTTTTGGCGGGCACGAGCTTGGCGACCGGCTGGCCGTGTCGGGTGATCACCAATTCCTCGCCGGCGGCCACCCGGTCAAGCAGTCGGCCAAGGCGGTTCTTGGCATCGAAGGCGGTAACCATTTGTGAGCGGGAGACCATGCCTTTAGTCTAGACCATCTGGCTAGGACAAGCAAACGACCCTTTTGATTGCCGCATCGCGTGGGGCGGCGACTAGTCGACGCGGCCGACCGCCTTCATGGCTTTTTTCGTGGCCGCGATGGTCCGGTCGATGTGCTCTTGGCCATGGGCAAGGCCGATGAACCAGGCCTCGAACTTACTGGGGGGCAGGAAAATTCCCTGCTCGAGCATGGCGTGGAAGAACGCCGCGTACGCCTGGGCATCGCACGCGGTCGCCTGCTGGTAATTGGTCACTGCGCCGCCGCTGTGGCTCACGAAAAAGGGCGTCAGCATCGACCCCACGCGATTGACCGCCAGCGGCACGCTCGCCTCATCCGCGGCTGCCCGCAGCCCCGCGGCCAGCGCCTCGCCGCGCTGCTCCAAGCTCTCGTACGTCCCCGGCTCCTTGAGAATCCGCAGCGTCTCCAGCCCGGCGCTGGTTGCCAACGGATTTCCGCTGAGCGTTCCGGCCTGATAGACCGCCCCCGCCGGGCTGATCTTCTCCATCAGTTGCCGCGAGCCGCCGTACGCGCCCACCGGCAGTCCGCCGCCGATGATCTTGCCCAGGCACGTCAAGTCCGGCTTGATCCCGTACAGCACCTGCGCTCCGCCCCAGGCGACGCGGAAACCGGTCATGACTTCATCAAAAATCAGCAGGGTTCCGCGTGCGTCGCAAAGCTGTCGCAATCCCTGCAAGTACCCCGCCGCCGGTGGAACCACGCCCATGTTCCCCGCCACCGGCTCGACGATGAAACACGCCAACTCATCGGCGTATTTGCCGAAGACTTCCTTGGCCGCATCGAGATCGTTGTACGGGACCACTACCGTCAGCGCGGCAACCGCCGCCGGCACGCCCGGACTCGACGGCGTGCCCAGCGTCAGCGCCCCGCTGCCGGCTTGGACGAGCAAACCATCGGCATGTCCGTGATACCCGCCCGCGCATTTGACGATCTTGTCTCGCCCCGTGGCCGCGCGGGCCAGGCGAATGGCGCTCATGACCGCTTCGGTGCCGCTGTTGACGAAGCGCAGCATCTGCACGGATGGAATAGCCGCGACGATCTCGCCGGCCAGCAGCGTTTCCGTTTCCGTCGGCGCCCCGAAGCTGGTTCCGCGTCCCACCGCCTTGCTGATCGCCGCCACCACGCGCTCGTGGGCGTGTCCCGCGATCAGCGGCCCGTAGCTGGCCACGTAATCAATGTACGAATGGCCGTCGATGTCCTTGACGATGCACCCGGTTGCCTCGCGGATGAAGATCGGCGTCCCGCCCACCGCCGCAAACGCCCGCACCGGCGACGACACGCCCCCCGGCATCACCCGCTTGGCCTTGGCAAACGCCGCCTGCGACTGCTTCCGCGATCGCCCGCTTTCTTGCATCGCCCGTCACCCGCTAAGGGCCGCCGCCCGGCGCACGCCGCTACTGCCCCACTTCGATGCGGACGTATTTCTCCAGGTCGGCTCCCTTGCTCTTGAGGAAATTGGCCACCGATCCTTTGAACACCTCGGCGTTGATGAACTCCTGATCGAGCAGGACCTTTTCGGCGTAAAAGCTGTTGAGCTTTCCCTCGGCGATTTTTTCGGCGATGGCCTGCGGCTTGCCCGTCAACTTCGCCTGCTCGACGGCGATCTCCTTTTCCTTGGCCACCAGCTCCGCCGGCACGTCCCGCCGCGCCAGCGCGATCGGCCGCGCCGCCGCGATGTGCATGGACAGGTTCCGCACCACCTCCTGGTCCGCATTTCCCGCCACCGCCACCAGCACCGCGATCTTGCCTTTGCCGCCCGCGCTGTAGATGTATTTCCCAATCACGCCGGAATGGCTCGCCAGCGTCGCCGACCGGCCGATCTGGATGTTCTCTCCCGTCTGCTGGGCCACGCTGACCAGCTCCGCCTTCAGCGCCCCGTCTTCCGCCAGTTTTGCGTCGGGATTTTCCAGCAGTTTCTGGGCCGCCGCTTCCGCGATCCTGCCCACCGGCTCGCTCTTGGCGGTGAAGTCGGTATTGCAGTTGATCTCGACGATCACCCCGCGTTTGCCGTCGCCCGAAACCGCCGCGGTGACGCGCCCCTCGGTGGCCGCCCGTCCGATGATCGACGTTTTAACCCCCTTCTTGCGGAAGGATTCGATCGCCTTCTCCACGTCGCCGCCGGTTTCGGCCAGCGCCCGCTTGCATTCCATCATGCCCAGGCCGGTTTTGCCCCGAAGTTCGTTGACCAGTTTGGCCGTGATTTCCGCCATGAAAACTCCAATGAATTTCAGCCACAGATTCAAAGACAGATGCACACAGATGCCATTTCAAATCTCAAATTTGAAATTTGAAATCTGAAATCCCATCTGTGTTCATCTGTGGCAATATGATTTACGCCGGCTGGGCCGCGACGGACTCCCGGGGCGCCAGGGCTTCGCCCGGCGGGGTTTCGGGCGGCGGGGTTTCGGGCGGCGGGATTTCGACCGGCGGGCTGACCGGGGCCGCGGGCTCTTCACCGGTGCGGGGCTCTTCGGGGCTGCGGGGTTCATCCGCCCGGAAGGCCGCCCGGCTGCTGCGGCGGCGCGGCTGCTGCGGCTCCTCCCCCTTGCTCTCCACCCGACCGCTCTTGCCTTCGATCACCGCATCCGCCAATTCCTTCACGATGATCTCAATCGCCCGCATCGCATCGTCGTTGCCCGGGATCGGCAGATCAATCAGGTCCGGATCGCTGTCCGTGTCGATCAGCGCCACCGTCTTCACCCCCAGCTTGTGCGCTTCCTTGACCGCGATGTGCTCGCGCCGCGTGTCGATGATCACCATCGCCCCGGGCATGCGGTCCATCTTGCGAATCCCCTCCAGGTTCGCCTTGATCTTCTCCTTCTCCCGCGCCAGCGTCGATTTCATCTTCTTGGAATAGGTTTCGATCTGCCCCGTCTCCCACAACTTTTCCAGCTCTTCCAGGCGGTTGAGCCTAGCGCGAATGGTGCGGAAATTGGTCAGCGTGCCCCCCAGCCAGCGCTCCGATACGTAATGCATGCCGCAGCGCTTGGCCTCCTCCTCGATACAGTGCCGCGCCTGCCGCTTGGTGCCCACGAGCAGCACGTCCTTGCCCGCCGCCACCGTCTGCTGGATCAACTTCCTGGCCCTGAGCAACCCCTTGAGCGTCTCCCGCACGTCGATGATGTGAATCATGTTGCGCTTGCCGTGGATGTACGGCTGCATCTTCGGGTTCCATCGGGAGACGCGATGCCCGAAGTGCACGCCGCTGTCCACCAGCGATTTGACCAGTTCCGCTTGCGACTGTGCCATGTCCAACTCCAACGCCTCAGCCGCAAAAACGCGGCCGACAGCCCCTGCCGCGGTCGATCACCAAGGCGTCAACCGCCGCCCTGAGGCTTTTTAAGTGGCGAGATTGTAAAAACAAGACCCGCGACGATGGATCACGCCGATCCCCGTCCGCGGGCGGCCCTTGGCGAGCCAAGTCTTGCAATCTAGCCCAATTGCGCCCAACTTGCAAGCACCAAAGCGGCTTCACATCTTCTGCCGTCCACTGATGGCGTCGGCGAGGATATTTTTGTTGGCGTATTCGATGCTGCTGCCGGCCGGCAGGCCGCGGGCCAGACGCGTCACCTGAATATGCCCAAACTTCTGGGCAATCAAATTCTGGATGTACAGCGCCGTGCCATCCCCATCCACCGTCGGGTTGGTCCCCATGATCACTTCGCGGATTTTTCCCTCTTCCAAGCGCTTGACCAGGGCGTCGATGGTCAGGTCCTGCGGATGCGATTCCTCCAGCGGCGCGATCCGGCCCAAAAGCACGTGATACACGCCGTTGTACAGCCCCGTCGATTCCAGCGCCAGCAGGTCCTTGGGCTGCTCCACCACGCAGACCAGCGACTGATCGCGGCTGGGGCTGGCGCAAATCTCGCACGGGTCCTGTTCCGTCAGGGTGTAGCAGATGCCGCAGTGGCGGATGCGCGTCTTGACCTCGCGGATGGCCTCCGCCAGCTTCATCGCCTCCTGCGGGCTTTGCTTCAGCAGATGAAACGCGATCCGCTCCGCCGAGCGCATCCCGATCCCCGGCAAGCGCGACAACTCGTTCATCAGATTCTGGATGCTTTGCGTGTAGCCGCTCATGACCGTGCATTATAGACGCACGCCCCGCCGAACGGGCCAATGCCGATGCTCGAAGGAAAGATCACCCCGCGGCCTTGGCCGCTCGCTTGGACGGCTCGGCCACCACCCCCATGCCCCGGAACTTCTCGTAACGCCGCTCCAGAAGATTCTCGATCTTGAACCGCTTCAGATCGCGCAGCACCTTGGCGATGTACTGCTCGAGGTTGTGCCCCGCCGTGTGCGGATCGCGATGCGCCCCGCCCAGCGGCTCGGGAACGATCGCGTCGACCACCCCCAACTGCTTCAGTGGCTTGCTGGTGAGCTGCAGGCTCTCGGCCAGTTGCGCCGCCCCGTCGTTGCCCTTGAACAAAATCGCCGAGCACGCCTCCGGGCTGATCACCGAGTACCACGCGAATTCCATCATCGCCACGCGGTCGGCCACCCCGATCCCCAGCGCCCCGCCGCTGCCCCCTTCACCCAAAATCACCGTCAATATCGGCGCCCGCAGCCGCGACATCTCCATCAAGTTTCGCGCGATGCTCTCGGCTTGCCCCCGCTCTTCCGCCCCGATCCCCGGATAGGCCCCCGGCGTGTCGATCAGCGTCACCACCGGCAGCTCAAACTTCTCCGCCAGCTTCATGCACCTCAACGCCTTGCGATAGCCTTCCGGATGCGCCAGCCCAAAAAAGCACTTGACCTTTTCCTTGGTATCCCGCCCCTTGTGATGCCCGATCAGCATCACCTTATGCCCCCCCAGCCGGGCCAACCCGCACAAAATCGCTGGGTCATCCCCAAAATGCCGGTCCCCGTGCAGCTCCCGGAACTCCGGGCAGATCATCTCCACGTAATCCCAAAACTGCGGCCTCTGCGGATGCCGCGCCACCTGCACCGTCTCCCAGGCGCTCAGGTTGTCGTAGGTCTTTCTTAGCAGGGACGTGTAATTGGTGCGAAGCTGGCGCAATTCCTTGGAATAGTCGATCTGCTTTTGCGTTTGCAGAGCTTCCAGCTCCTGGATTTGCCGCTCGAGCTGGCCCAGGGGCTTTTCGAATTCCAGGAATTGCCGGACCCCGCCGCCGTTGGCCGATCCATTGGCGGCAGGAGTCTTCGATTCCGAGAGGACCGATGGTTCGGCCATAATGGCACTGGCGAAGCGCTCACAACAGCACTCCGCCAGAGGTTCGATAGGTTAGACTCAAGTCCCCGCGATATCAAGGACTCCGGCCCATTCGGCTGCGAAATGGGCGTTAAGTCGTTGCCACACAGGATTCTGCGAACGACTTGGCGGCTAGAGCCCGAAGGTTGGAACCCGCCGGGTGCCGTACGATTTTCCACGGTATTGCGGGCGTAGCTCAGTTGGTAGAGGGATACTGAAAGGTGTTATAATTCAAGTGTATGGTTTTGAGCCTTTCCATTTCCGCAGAAGCCGAGGCCAGGCTCAAAGCGAAGGCTGCTGCTGCCGGCGTTGACCTCGAGAGTTACGTGTCAACGACGCTCGAGCGTTTCGCCTCCCGTCCATCTCTTGACGAGGTGTTAAGACCACTTAAAGAAGAGTTCGACGAAAGCGGGATGTCAGAGGAGCAGCTCACGGAATTCCTCGAAGGGGTGAAACACGAGGCGCGGGCGGAGCGGCGCGCTCGCCGGGCATCATGACCAGCGGTCGCCGTGCCGTGTTTGACTGCAATGTATTCCTCCAGGCCATGTTTAGCACGCACGGCGCCGCTCACGCGTGCTGGCAAAGCGTGCTTGCCGGGCAGGTCACGGTTCTCGTAACGCCCTATATTTTGGCCGAAATCCGCAAACTCCCTGAACACAAAAAATTTCGCAAGTTCAGCACATTTACGGCTGATCGTGTCGAACGCTTCCTCGAGGAACTGCTCAACGCGGCCGAGTTGATTGCCGATCCAACCCCGATGTTTAACTATCCGCGAGACCCCGATGACGGTCACTACGTAGACGCGGCCATCGCGTCAAACTCCATGCTTATCGTATCCAACGACAGAGATCTGCTCGATTTGATGAACAACGAGAATGCCGACGGCAAGGCCCTCCGCGCCCAACATCCGGCGTTCAAAGTCCTCACCCCAGCGCAATTCCTCGCCGTCATCGCTCACGCGCCACAGACCTGATGGCCGCGGCGTCGCGGCCTCATTCAAAAATACACATCCAGCATCTTGGGGTGCTCGCTACACTCCTTTCTCACGCAAAAACGCCGCTGCCGAGCCCGATGGGTTCCGCCTCCCGTTGTGCGAATATCGGGCCTACACTACTATTCAGCCTCGGATAATAGTAAAAAGCCCTGATGTTTCAGGCTCCGCGGGCGTAGCTCAGTTGGTAGAGCGTCAGCTTCCCAAGCTGAATGTCGAGGGTCCGAATCCCTTCGCCCGCTTTCACGCGTAGCTGTGCAGCCCCACCAGCAGGAAGTTCACGCCGATCCAGTTGAAAAGCATCACGAAGAAGCCCAAGCAGCCCAGGAGTGCCGTCCACCAGGCTTTCTCGGTCGTGACCACGCGCACATGCACGGTGATCAAATACACGATCCAGGTCACCAGGGCGAAGGTTTCTTTCGGGTCCCAGCCCCAGGGACGGCCCCAGCTTTGATCCGCCCAGATCGCGCCCAGGATGATCCCCGCCCCCAAAACCCAAAAGGCCAGTTGCAGCACCACCAGGTTGCATTGGTCGAGCGTGGCCAGAAACGAGCCGTCGGCGGAGGCGGCCGGGCGGGATGAATCGGCGGAGAAGTAATACCGCAGCAGCCACCAGGAGCTGAGCATGAAGCCCATGGCGATCATGGCGTAGGCGGCCGTCACCATGGTGACGTGGATGTAAAGCCAGTAGCTCATGAGCACGCCCTGGACGGGGGCGATTTCCCCGCCGATTTGCGTGCCGGTGACGTACGGGGCGGCAAAGATGGCCACCAGGGCCAGGGTGCCCACGAAGCTGGCGGCGGCGCCGAAAATCCCGCGCGGCCAACGCAGTTCCAGGATCAATCCCACCATCGCCCCGAACCACGCCGAGAACATCACGCTTTCAAATTCGTTCTTGATCGGCGGAAAAACATCCCCCACCAGCCACCACCGAATGCCGATGCCCATCGTGTGTACGAGCAGCGCCAGAATCATGCAGAACAGGGCCCACATCCGCAGGCCTGTTACTCCCGAGCGCGACCCCATCAAAAAGAGCACCAGGGCCGCGAAATACAGGGCCGCTCCCGGAATCGTCAGCTTCATCAGACGGTTGTAGATCACTTCGGCCGTGCGCTTGGCGTGGGACGGATAGGCGGCCGGGTTGACCCGCGGCAGCAGATCGGCCAACCGCTTGGCGCTGCGGTTGATCTTGTCCGCATCTTCGCTGTTCCAGCCGTCCAGCAGGCTGATGTTGGCCGCGAAGATGTCGCGCAGCAGCGGCAGGCGGTCCTGGTAGCCCGGCGGCGGATCGGGCGCGGGATGCCCGTGTTTTTGCAGCATGTCCACCAATCCCGACAGGGCCGGGACGTCGCCGATCATTTCAAACGGCCGGTGCCAGAGTCGATCCTCCGGAGCATTCGTGGCCGGCGGAAAAATCGCGGCCATGATGAACCCCGGCTCGATCAGGCAGATTCGCTCCATCGCCCCGCGGGCCAACATGACCTGATCGATCGCCCTGGTTTTGCTCGGCGAATCGGCCTGCACGTTGCGCAGCAGATCCAGCACTTCCGGCTGCTGCAGAAACTCCAGGGACACGGTGCCTTCGTGCACGATGCGATCGCGCTCAGAGGCGTCGATGGTGCTCAGGGCCAAGAACTCCTTGCGCAGGGGCACGTTGGTGATCTTGATGATGTTCCGCTGCACGTATCGTTCGGGGCGGAAGGACATGTCCAAGAGCACGAACAAGGCATCGTGGCCGTCGAGGCTTTGGCGGCCCGTGATCTGGTAAATCACCTGCCGCGCAAACGTGTCCAGGGTTTTGATCGTTTGATTGTGCTGGACGGCCAGCGTTGCCAAGGGCGACAGATCGATCCGGGCCGTCCAATCCTGCGCCGCCCGCGCGGTCCCCACTGCGCCAAGCCATGCAATCGCCAAGATCAGCGCGTATCTCATGACGCGACCGCTTCCTGCTGCCTTTGCGCCGCCTTCAATCGCCGGATGATGATCGGCTTGACGTAAAACGCGTACAGCAATCCGGCCACGATCATGACGCAGCCGGTGATCATGATCCCGACGCCCGGCCGGTTGCCGACGCCGATCACCGAAAAGCGCGCCTCCGGATCATAGCCCGCCTGGAAGAAAATCCATCTTCCGCCGTCGTAGTACACCGGGTTGTTGTCGCTGGCCACGGCGACGCTCGTTTCGCCGCTTTCGTCCCGAATCTGCAGGGTCGAGCGGAAATCGCGGTACGGGCCGTTGTCCCCCTGCCCGCCGGGATAGTGCACCAGCTCGAAATTCTTTAGCGTCAGGGACGCCGGCAGAGGCCGCGGGGCAAACCCGAGCTGAAGCTGCAAGGCGGATGACGCTCCCGGGATTCGCACCGTACCCAAATTCCACGGCTCAAACGGCTCGAGGCTCATCGGGTCCGGGGCCGCATACAGATTGCACGGCGCCGCCACCTCCTGCGACCACTTTCCCGCCGTGACGCGAACGACGACGATCTGCTTGATGCCCGATTCGGCCTCGTCCTGCTGCCGCAGGGCCGGCGGAACCACCCGGGCGCGGGTCAACATCCGGATGTGATCCACTCGGCGGACTTGTGCCGGCACGGCCGACCCCTCAAACAGCAATTCGATCTGCCCGTCGCCGCCGGTCAAATCCCGCATCTGCGCCGCGCTCGTGAGCGACGTGTGCACGTCGAACAGCCCATGGTCGCCCGCGGTCAGCAACGTGTGCTTCTCCTGCCCGCCCTGGCTGGGCATCAAGTCGGCCGGATCGCTCAAAGAAAACCCCAGCACCAGTTCCTTGTCGATCGGTTCTTTTTGCCGATTGCCCTTGAGCATGGGCGGCGTCGTCGCCGGGTCCAATTTGAAATCCGTCTGCAAGGTCCGCCCGGCCAGAATCATCCGCCAAAATTCCCCCTGCGGATTTTTCAGATGCACCGTCAGCGCTTGCGCGATTTCGTGCGTGCCGAACATCGGAAATGCCGGATCGAACGAGTCGATTGTCGCGCTGTACCCGCCCGGTAGCCCGTACGTTTTGCCCAGCTCGACGTTCAACGTCACCGGCGTCTGCTGTCCCAAGGCCGCGGTCAAGCGAAACATCGAGCCCAGCGCCTGGCGGATCATCTCCAACGACGCCTGCGAAACCTGCCGATGCTGCAGTTCCGTGGCATCCAGCACTTGCCTGGCCGCGGATGGATCGGCGCAGCTCAGAAACAGCGAGGCGCCCGACGGATCGTGCGGCGAGGCAATCTTCAGTTCCACCCCCACGTCATTGGACGATGGATCGTTCGCGGGAAACGCATCCACGTCGCCGTACGCGTAAAACCCGACGATATCCAGCCGCACTTTTTCCGACAGCCCCAGCCACGCGGAAAGATCCGCCTCACCGCCGCCGGGCGTTCCCAGGAGATGGAAGCGTTCGATGTCGCTCAGATCGCGGCGCTGCAGGCGGGCGGGATCGTGCTCGTCATCGTAATCGCCGAACCGCGGCAGGGATGGCAGTACATGCACGCCGTAGACCGGCCGATCCGCCAGATGCGCGTACAAAGCCCGTTGCCCCGTGTCATAAAAGTAAACGGCCGTGCGATTGAGGGGGATCAGGGTCCTGCCTTCGATTTTCCGGTGATAGTAGAAGGAGGTGCCCGCAATGAGCGTGATAATTCCGCAGTGAATGCACCACACGCCGTAGCGCGGCGGCGTCAGGGGGATGCGGTTCCACGTCACCACCGCCAGGTTGATGCACAACAGAAGCATCAGGACCTTCAGCGGCCAGGCGTCGAAGAACTCCAGCTCGTTCATCTCGAAATGGGCGCGTACGGACGGCAGGCCCGAGCCCACCGCGATGTACAGCCCCACCGCCGCCATCAGCGCAATCCCCAGGATCACGTTGTTCAGGGTGCAGCGAAAAATCATTTGCAGGAGACGCACGGCAGATTTGCCGCGATTCTAGAGACAGCGGCTGACAATTCCACATTCAATCCCCGCTGGCGCCGCAGGCGAAGTGTGAAAAATATTCGAACCGGACAACCTATTGTATATAAGTTACTGTAATTACATGTAGTTATGGATAATTCAGAATTCATTTTCGTCCGATAATTTCGCATTGACGTGCGGCGTTTGTTAGGTGATAATTAACCCTAACAGATGCCGTCCAAGGGAGTGGATCATGATGACTGTTCGTCAGATGCAAAGGCTTTGGAATTGCGGAAAGTACGCCCGGCTGCTGGATGAGTTGATCGCGTTGCGGGTGGAGGCGCTGGCGGCGGCGGAGCTGGCCCATTGGCCCTGTGCGGCCGCGGCGGCGCTGGCGCTGGTCCGACTCGATGAGCTGAATCAGCCGCACGCCCCCCTGTGCCCAACCCTCATCCGCGCCATTCTGGCCCAGCAAGAATCGGACGGGGGTTGGGGTGATGTCGCCGTCACGGCGCTTTGCCTGCGAGCCTTGTCCCTGTGTCACGGCCACGGCCTGGCGATCCAACGCGGCATGAATTACCTGGCCCAGCTCCAGCAGCCGGCCGGAATCTGGCCCAAAATTCCCATCCGACGCATGGCCGCCGATCCCCTGGTCTCCGCCTTCGTCCTGCTTCAATTGGGCGATCACGAGCCTTTCCGCGCCGCCGTCGACTTTCCCGCGGCCGTCGAATGGTTCGACTCCCACGGCCCGGACATCGACCCCGCCGCCAAAACTCTCTGGGACCACGCCCGCCCACGCTGCGCCGGCGCGGAATTCTCGTTGTTCCAACCCCACAACTGAGAATCATTTGGGTTTGGTAGTCGCAGCTTCGGCGACGTCCGGAACGCCCCAGTACGTCTTGGCAAATCGATGCAGCTCCGGGTCGTCGCGAACAATGATGGCGTGGCTGGGCATTCCCGCCAGCCAATCCTGCTCGATGGATTTGGCCCGATCGCTGGTATCCACGTCGAAAACCGTCTTGTAATGTAGGCGCGACATGGGGATGTGATACAGGAACGCGCCGGCATTGCCGACCAAGTCGACGATGGTATCGGGCGGAAGCCGATCGAAGGTGCCGTAAAAGCCCACCCCTTCTCGACCGATCAGGCCGAGCTGACGGTCGTCCTTGAGGGAAGGCCAAAGACGTTGGCCAACGTTCGCCGTGGCAAAAACGATCATGATCGCTGCCGCCGCAGGGGACAGCGCCGTCCATAATCGGCCGTCGTATTGCACGATTAGCCAGGCGGCAAGCGGAATGGCGATCACCATGAATCGGCCTTGCAAGTGCGTCGCCAGCAGCCAGAAGGCGGTTTGCAGCAGCAGCAGCACGCCTAGAAATGCCGCGGACCGTTCTTGCCACGAGAGAGCCAAAGCAATCACGGCCAGAGGCAACAGCAGCCACCCGTAGCGGAAATCGGTCACGACCTGCTGGCGCAGGGCCACCAGATGGCCCACGGCCGATGCGTGCTGTTGGTCCGGCCGGTACGCGATTTCCCAGCGCTTAACCTGCACGTCACTGAAATCGGCTTTGCCCAACAGGTTCATGGCTTCGGGGAAAACGGGATTGCCGGTCCAGCAGGCATTGCGGATCAGCCAGGGCGACAGGGTTGCAACTCCGCAGAAAACAAACAGGGCGCAGCGTTTGAGTAGTGTCGGCCGAGCGATACCGCCGCAAATCAACAGGGCCGCCGGAATGCCGACGAAGAGGATAAGAACGGCGGCCAGCTTCGCCCCGGCGGCAAATCCCGCGAAGATTCCGGCCAAGGCAAACTCGCCGCCGCGACGCGCCCGCGCCGCCCATCCGATGGCCAGGATGCTCCACAGAAGCATGCCGCCTTCGTTGTAAGCGATGGCGCCAAGCATCGCCATCCACGGCGCGCCGGCGGCCAAAGCAGCGGCCAGCGCTCCGCGCCGCCCCCGCCCGGCCAGGGCGTAGATCGCAACAATCGTCAATCCGCAAAAAGCCGCGTGCATCAATTGGGCCAGGAACATCCCCGCCCACGGCCCGCCGCGCAGGTGCATCGCCAGCAGGTAGTGCATCTCCACGTTGAACGGGAAATAGGAAAAGACGTTGTGGTGCAGGGGCAGGATTTTGCCGGCTTCGTACCACTCGCGCGGCACCTGAAGGTGATATTCGACCACGTCGTAACGGTGTGGCTCATCGCGCCAAAGCACCCCCGCTGGAAAAAGCGCCCCCAGCACGCTCATCGCCGCCAGGGGAGTCGCCAGAACCAAAAGCCAATGCCACCATGCCGCGCGCCCCGATAGCCAGACGCGGATGCTGTCCCATCGCACCTGCCGAACCGTCGGTGCGGCAAGAAGCCAACCGATGAGCAATAGCGCCACGGCCGTGACGCGCGTGAGATAGCCGGCCAGGCCCAACAGCAGAATCACGATGCTCAGGATGCCCAGCCCCATGGCCGCGGCGGTGACGGCTTTGGTCGATCCATCGGCAAATGGCTGTCCGCGGCCGACAAACATGCGCACGATGAATCGCCCAATGCCGGCGGCGCCGATCAGCCACAGAACCGCCAGAACGCCGTCAGTGACCAGGCGGTAATCCGCCACCGCCCACGACGGCCCGGCCAGCAGAAACAAAACGGCAAGAAATCCAACCGCCCCCGCGGCCAGGACCGCGCCGCGCGTGGTGAACCAGTTTGCGGCGGCCGGTGCCGAGGATTTGTCCGTCGCCCGCTTCAAGATGGCGGCTCGCCCGAAAAGGGGTCCTGACCCCCTTTTTCAGGAAAGGGGGTCAGGACCCCTTTTTCCTGCGGCGGGCCAAGGTTGAAAAGCTTTTCCATGGCGTGCAGGTACTGGATGACGGAGCCGTGCGAACCCTCCGGGCTGCGCAACATCTGCATCGGCTCGTGCAACAGCTTGTTGACGATACGGCGGGCCAGGTCCTCGAGCTGCCGCCGCTCGGCCTCGGAAACCTGCGGCAATTTCGCCAGCGTCCGGGACAGTTCCTCCTGCGCCAACTCGTGCCAGCGGCGGTAGAGCTGATCGATGATCGGTCCCAACTGCCGGGCCCGCTGAGCGACGATGAATTGTTCGACTTGGTCGGCGACGATTTTTGCGGCGGCCTCCAGGGCGGCGCCGCGCTGGCTGCGCGTGGCCGCCACCGCCTGCTGCAAATCGTCCAGGTCGTACAGGTAGACGTTTTCCATCTGGGCGACCTCCGGCGCCACATCCCGCGGAAGAGCAATGTCGATCAGAAACACCGGCTTGTAACGTCGGCGGGGCATGACCGCTTCCATCAGCGCACGCGTGATGATCGGCGCCGATGAGCCGGTGGAGGATACGACAATGTCCGCCTCCGCCAGGTGATCGGCCAGGTCGTCCAGCGGCGCCACGTCGGCGCGGGAAGTCTGCACCATCGCCGCGGCCTTGGCCGGATCGCGGTTGCAGATCACCAGCCGCCCCGGCGACAACTCCGCCAAATTGGTCAGCACCAGCGCGGCCATTTTCCCCGCCCCGATGCTCAGCACGGTCTTGTCGGCAAACGTGTCGAAAATGCGGCGGGCGTAATCGACCGCCACGCTGGCCACGGACACCCGTCCCTCGGCCAGCGCCGTTTGCGTCAGCACCTGTTTGCCGACGGCCAGGGCGCGTTGAAACAACGGGTTGAGCATCGCCGCCACGGCGCCCGCCTGGCACGCCGCGTCGTACGCCTGGCGCACCTGGCCCAGAATCTGCGTCTCGCCCAGGACCATCGAATCCAGCGACGAGGCGACGGCGAACAGATGCGCCGCGACGTCGCGGTCGGTCTTCTGATACATGTGGCGGCCCAGCTCGTCGGCGGCAAGCCCGCGCTTCTGCGCCAAGTATTGCAGAAGCTCCTCGAACCGCGGCGGCGCGTGCGGCTGGCGCGCCAGGTACAGCTCCGTGCGATTGCACGTGGACAAGAGCACGAATTCGCACTCGGGGAATCGGCCGTGCAGTTCGGCCAGGGCGGCATCGCGGTCGGCGCCGCCAAACGCCAGCTTCTCGCGCAGGTCCAGCTGCGCGGTCGTGTGGTTCATTCCCAGCAACAGCAGCCGCTGCATGGTTATGGGCTTCCCGGCATAAACTGCACGGCGATGATCGTTCCGAACATCAACGCAAAGCCCAGGATGCTGAGCATGGCGGATTTTCTTCCGCGCAGGGCGGGGCTGATCGGCGTGTGCAGCGCCAACGCGTAAACGATCCACACGCTGAACGCCAGCAACACCTTGGGGCTCGCCAGCCAATGCGGCCCCAGCCGCGTAGGCGCCCCGCGGTGGATGATCATCAGCCCGGTCACCATGCCCAGCGTCAGCAGGGCAAATCCCAAAGCGGCCGCGGAATGATTCACCCGTTCCAGCCGCTCCAGGCTTCCCAAATCCGGTCCGCCCGGGGGCGATTTTTTCCGCAGGCGCGCCGCCAGGATCAGGTACATGCAGCCGCCGGCCGCGGCGATCGCAAACGCCAGGGCGCCGCCGTAGCTGCACAGCGGATGCATCCACGCCCACAGGTTCTCCGGATGATAGGCGTTGGGCTTGATGCGCCCGAAGATCACGGCGCACAGGAGCATGAGCACGGCCGGCGGAAGCAAGAACAGGTCCAGGGCCGGGATCGGCCGCACCCCCTGCACGTACAGGACAAATCCCACCAACAGCAGACCGACGGCGCCCAGCGATTCGAAATTATCTCCTGAAGGCAGCAGGCTTCGGTGAGAAAGGCCGTGCCAGATCAGAGCGGCCAGACCCAGGCCAACCGCCCAATACTGCGATGATTTTGCGGCAAGTCGCAGCGTGTTGGTCGGCCGGCGCAGGCGAAACAGCGACAGCACCACGGACAAAAGCAATAGCGCAACGGCCCCCAACATCAGCAGCATGGGGCCGAGATGGGGAGCATCGGAAGGCATTTACCACTGCCCAAGCTCGTGGAAGCGTCCGCGGGCCCAATCCCACAGGGCGTGGGGTCCGCCGGCGGCAGCGGCAGCGGCCTCGGCTGTGGCCAGGGCGCGGAAGATTTCCCGGCGCCGTGGCGCCGGCAAGTCCGCCGATTTGATCCGCGGCCGGATTTGCCGCAGGGCGTCGGCCAGATTCACCCAGTCGTTGGTCACGCTGCCGGCCAGCGAATCGCGCACCGCCGCCGCCAGGGCCGGCGCCCCGGCGGATATCGCCACCGTGATCGCGCCGCTGCGCAACACCGCCGGCGTCACGAAATCCGCCGGATCGTCGTCGTCCACGTCGGCGCGGCCGACGAGAATGCCGCGGGAACGCGCCTCGGCGACCACCGCCTCGTTGGTCTGCGGCGAATCCGTCGCGGCGAACACCAAGGCGGCGCCGTCCAGGTGTTCCGGGGCAAAGGCCTGGGTGATCTTCTGGACCGCCTCGGGAAAATCGCGGACAAACTTGGGCGCCACGGCGCGGATGCGCCCAGCGCCGCCGGCCAAGAGCCCCGCGGCCTTGCGCGACGCCACCGCCCCGCCGCCGACGATCACCACCAGGCGCTGGGACAAATCCAGGAAGATGGGATACCCGTGTCGCATCAGGATCGCTTGATCTTATCGCGGCGGCGAAGGAGGAGGTAGTCGAGGGCTTCTTGGGGCCCGGCCCGCGGCGCGGTAACATGCGACGCCTTGCCTGTTGATGATCGCGCTTCGATTCATCCTCGAGTTGTTGATCTTTTGTGTGTGCAGCACGGGACCCGGTCTGTTTGCGCTGCGCCGGTGGCGCTGCGGTCCGGTGGAGAAGCTGTGCGTGGCCATCGGCCTGTCATGGGTTCTGGTCTATTTGGCGGCGACGGGGATTTATCTGGCTCATCTCCGCCCTGGGTGGCACTTTGCCGTGTCGGGTCTGTGCCTTGTTCTGCTGGTGTGCAGCGCCGGCCAGTTCAAGAAGCTGTGGTCGAGCCGGCAGGTGCGCCAGGCCATCGCCGGATTTGCCGTGCTGGTGGCGTGGAACGTGCTGCTGATGTCGCTGGTGCGGCATTATTCCGGCGGCACTTGGTTCGGCGACTGGTACGAGCATTACAACCGCTCGCAATTTTTTCTCGATGACTGGCCCAAGGACACGCGGTTTCTGGGCCTCTACAGCCTGCCCGCACGCCCGCCCATGATGAACCTGTTGTGCGCGCACTTTTTGGCGCAAGCGGGAGAGAGCTACGATCTGTTTCAACCGGCGTGCCTGCTGCTGAATCTGCTGATCTATTTCCCTTGCGTGCTGATCGCCGATGCCCTGGCGCGGCGGGGCCGGCGGCAACTGCCGCTGCTGGTGGTGCTCCTGGCCGGTTCGCCGCTGCTGGTGCAAAACCTCAGTTTTACCTGGACCAAGCTCCTGGCCGGGTTTTACGTCATCCTGGGAACGTGGTTGTATCTGCGCGGTTGGAGAAAGCAGGACCCCTTTCGCCTCGCCGCGGCTTTTGCCGCTCTGGCCGCGGCGCTCCTGGTGCATTACTCCGCCGGCCCGTACCTGCTGTTCTTTGCACTGCATTACGCGGTGGTTTTCTGGAGGCGAAGACACAAAGCAGTGGAACTGCTGGCTTCGGCGATCACCAGCGGGCTGCTCCTGGCCAGTTGGTTTGGCTGGTCCCTCTGGTTCTATGGCGTGAAGGCGACGGTCGGGTCCAACACCGCGGTGATGGATACGCAGAAATTGTCGCTGGTCGGAAACCTCCGCAAGGTTGGCGGCAACGTCTTTTATTCCCTGGTGCCTCTTGGGCTGCACGCGAAAGACGAATTCGAGCGCTATATGTGCCAACCCAATGCTCTGGGCCGTTTGCGCGATTACTGGTTTTTGACGTATCAGCAGGTCTTGCCGACCTCCATGGGAATCCTGGGCGGGTTGCTGGTGATGTATTTGCTTGTGGTGAATTTCCGCAATCCATACAACCGCGCGACGCGCAACTTCTGGCTTTCCATGATCGTGTTTTGCACGCTGGTGGGGATCGCCGTGCACGGCACGGAGAGTTCCTTCGGCGCGGCCCATGTTTGCTTGCAGTCGCTGGTGCTCCTGGGCGTGACGTTTCTGGCGGCCGCTTTCGGGCAGTTGCCGCCGGCCCTGCGGGTCGCGGCGGCGGCTTTCGCCGTCTTCGATTTTTGCCTGGGCGTCTTCCTTCACATCCACCTGGAACGTTTGCTCTTTCAAGCCGTGGCGGTCGGATCCGCACGCATTATCCCCTTGAGCGCCCAGTTGCTGAGCATCGGAGCGGTGAACAATTCCTCCAGGCGTGTGGCCGCGCACATTCCATTCTGGGCGGACCGTTTTGCGACCGTGAACGGTTTGCTGCAAATCCTCGTGGTGGCGTTCTTCGCGATCCTGCTGCATCCCCTGGCCCTGGCGGCGCGCGGGAAGGACATGGCGCTGCGGCAGCGGCCTGCGGGGCTGTTCTATTTTTTGCTGATCGGTCTGCTGGGGGGAGCGATGTATTGCGCGCAGGATCAACTTTGGCCCAAGACCGCCGCGGCCGCCGCGCCGGCGTCCCAGGCTGAAATTCAGCGATGGATCGCCGTCCGATCCCGGGAGGCTGACGCCAATCCCGATTCTTCCGCGGCGCACCTGGCCCTGGCCGAGGCCCTGTACAAGGACGCTCGCCCCGGGGCTTTGAGCGAATTCGTCACCGCCTTCATGCTGGACCCCACGAGCCCTCCGGCGCGGTATGATTCGGTGCTGGTCTTATGGGAAGTGGCCTGGAGCAACCCGGATCTGGCGGCTGCCACGGACGCCGCCGAGACCGTGTTCGAGCACCCCGAATCGGGGGAGGGGCAGTTGCACCTTGGCGAATGGCTGCTTTCCAAAGGGCATCCCGGTCCCGCCCTGGCGCATTTGACGGAAGCGATGCGGCTCTCCGGTGCTTCGGCCGAGGTGCTGTACGCGATGGGCGTCGCCTGCATCGAGATGGGCGACCGCCAACATCTCGACCAGGCCATTGCCGATCTAGCCGCGGCGCTGCGGTTGAAACCGGATTATCCCGTTGCCGAAAAAGCATTGCGCGATTGTCTTGGCGCCCGCGGCGACCGAGCTGAGGAGATCGACGCATTCGTGCGGCGCGCGCAGCGGGGAGACTGACGTTGGCCCCGGTTGGCCGTGGTGAGGGGCGGCCCAATCGTCTATCCTGAAAGGTTATGAGCGAGATCATCAAGGTGGGCTTGATCGGCGGCACGGGGCTGGGCGATTTGTTGCGCGACGCCGGAGGCGGGCGCAGCCACGATTTGCAAACGCCCTTCGGCCCGCCCAGCGGCGGCATTGTCGAGCTGCAATGGGATGGCCTGACCGTGCTGGCGCTGAGCCGCCATGGACCCGGACACCTGATGGCGCCGACGCAGGTGCCCTACCGCGCCAATATTTTTGCCCTCAAGCAACTGGGTTGCACGCACATCATCGCCTCCGGCGCGGTGGGAAGTTTGCGCCAGGAGATGAAGCCGCAGGACTTGGCCATCCCCGACCAGGTGATCGACCGGACCTGCAAGCGTGCCTCCACGTTTTTCCAGAACGCGGCGGTGCACGTGGAAATGGCGGAACCTTTCTGCCCGGTTCTGCGTCGAATCCTTATCGAGCAAGCCCCCGGTGGGGCGGCGGCGGTGCACGATCGCGGCTGTTACGTCTGCATCGAGGGTCCGGCGTTTTCCACGCGGGCCGAAAGCCTGATGCACCGGATGTGGGGAGGCGATCTGATCGGCATGACGGCGATGCCCGAAGCCAAGCTGGCCCGCGAGGCGGAGATTCCCTACGCCCTGGTGGCCCTGGTGACGGACCATGATTGCTGGAAGCCCAAGGAATCCGCGGCCGACGCCGCCGGGTTGCTGAAGGAGATTCTGTCGAACCTCCAGACGGCCTCGGCGCGGGCGATGGAACTGATCCGCCGGGCCTTGCGAAAAATCGCCGCCGACCCGAACCCGCTTTTGGATTGCCCGGCCCGCCGGGCCCTGGAGTTGGCGATCTGGTCGGATAAGTCGCGGATCGATCGGGAAGAAGTGCAACGGCTTTTGCCCCTGTGGGGAAAATACCTGGGCTAGAATAGACGTGATGTTTGGGCGCATGGCAAGCCGTTGGGTGGTTGGGGCCGGCGTGCTGGTCCTGGCGGGCGCTTCATCCCCCATGCGCTGCCCTGGCGACGTCGCCGCCCCGGCGGACATGTACGGCCGGGACAACGCCGCCGGCGTCTACGTCCGCGACTCGGCCGTGGCCCTGGAAAAATTGGCCCTGGCGCAGCGCATGCAGCGGCTGAAGGAGTGGGGCAAATCCGCCGACCTGTATCAGGAAATCCTGGAAAAATACCCGGATCGCGTGGTCCCCGCGGCCGAGGATGCCCAGCAGCGGATCGTGCAATACACCTCCGTCACCGAGGCCGTGCGCCAGGCCCTGTGCCAATGGCCGCCGGAAGGTTTGGAGGTCTACCGCGGGCGCTACGAAGCGCCGGCCGCCAAACTCTTGGCCCAAGCCACCTCGGGCTCCATCGCCTTGGCCAAGCTGCACCAGGTTTTCTCCCTCTATTTCCCCACCGAATCGGGCAAGTCCGCCGGCATCGCCCTGATGGACGCGTATTTTGAGCTGGGCGATTACGCGGCGGTGTCGCAAATCGGCCAGCGGCTTTTGCGTTGGCATCCCGATCTGACCGCGCAGCGGCCGATGGTCCTGTATCGCGCGGCGCTCGCCGAAAAACTCTGCGGCGACGACGAGTCGGCCCAGCAGGAACTGCAGGAGCTTCTGGCCCGCTTCCCGCGCGCCACCGGCACGATCCGCGGGCAGGACGTGTTGTTGACCGAATCGTTGCAGCGCGAGCTGGCCCGAGCCACGGCGATTGTCGCGGGCGGGGCCGGCGATTCCTGGACCACCGCCGGCGGCGATGAAAGCCGCGGGAAAATCTCCACTTCGACGCTCAAGCCCGCCGCCCGCCTTTACAGCATTCCGCTTTCTGTCATGGCCTGGAGACAGTTGGACCCCAATCTGCGCCGCCAACTCGAGCAGCAGAACGCCGCCCAGGAAGAATTGGGTGCGCGCCTGGGCGTGATGCCCGCGGTGGATCACTCAGAGCTGTTTTTCCAGGACAACGTCTGTTTGTATGCGGTGGATTTGGACAGCGGAACGCCGCTGGCGACCTGGACCGGCACGTGGCCGGGCGGGGTTTACAGGCTCTCCGGCGGCGCGGTGCCGGTGCCGGCGGGCCAGCAACTTTGCGTGACCGTCACGGACCAATACGTCGCCGCCGTCATGGGCCTGCCCGACCGCCTGGGCCTTTTCACCGGCGGCGGCGTGCCGTCGCCAAGCCGCCTGGTCTGTTTGGATCGCCGCAGCGGCCAGGAATTGTGGACCGTCACCGCGCGCCATCTGCCCGAGGATCAGGCGGCGTTGCGCCATTTGCAGCTTGAATCGGCGCCGCTGATCGTCGGGGACAACCTCTACGTGATCGGCCTGGGCGGCAAAGGGCAGCAGTTTGAGGATTGCTACGTGCTCTGCTTCAACGTCACCAATGGCCAATTCCGCTGGGCAACCTACATCGCCAGCTCCGCCAGCGAGCAGGCGGCGATCAACGCCGACGGCCAGGTCGTCTTTTCCGACGCGGTGTCGCACATCGCCTACGCCGGCGGAAGGCTGTTCGTCGTCACCAACCTCGGCGCCGTCGCCTCGCTGGATGCCTACAGCGGCTCGGTCCTCTGGTTGAACATTTACAGGGAGCAGAACGTCGCCGGCATGACGATGCTGTTGCCGCCGTTTGCGGTCATCGCGCAGCAACAGCCGCAGGGGATGCCGCTGACCGCGCCGCCCTGGATTTACAATCCGGCGATTGTGCAGAACGGCAGGGTCTTCGTCTTTCCCGTCGACAGCAAATACATTTACGTCTACGACGCCGGAACCGGCCGCGAGATCAAGCGCATCTGGCCGACGGACCTGGGGGATTACACGGAGGCCGGACGGCCGGATACGCTGCTGGCGGTCCATGGGGACATGATGTACCTGTCCGGCCCGGTGCGGGCTTGGTCGTTGCCCTGGCGCGATTACGATCACGACAAGAATCCGGCGCCGCCGGGCAGTTGGGCCTCGTTTGACGTGCCCGAGCCGCGCGGACGCGGCTTTGTCACCGGCGACGCCATCTATCTGCCGCGGCAATCGGCCCTGCGCCGCTTGCTGCTCAAAAACGGTTCCATCGATCCAACGGATGGCACATTTCCCAAGACCGGTTGGGACAAGCCGGCGGAAGGTCCCGGCAACGTCGTCGTGGCGGAGGATCACCTGATCGTGGCCGGCGATCACCAGGTCGCGGTGTACGCCGACATCGACATGGCGCGGGCCAAGCTGGACCGCCAGGTGGCCGCCGCGCCGGACGATCCCGAGCCGCGCCTGCATTACGCCGAGGTGATGTTCGTGGCCGGCCAGACCGCCCTAGCCGAGCAGAAGCTGCAAGAGGCCTTTGCCCGTCTGGGCGGCGTGGCCAACCCGCCCGGCCCGGTCCGCCAGCGCGCCTTTGCCGATGCCATGGACTTTGCCGCCCGGCTGGGCGCCAGGTCCGCCGGCGCCGCCGAGATCGCCGCTCTTTACGACTTGGCCCACGCGGCGGCGCAGACGCCCATGCAGCAGGCGCAATATTGCCAGGCCGTGGCCGGCTTCCATCTGTCGCGAAAAGATTTTGCCGGCGCGATCCAGTTCTATCAGCAGATTCTGAGCGATCCGGCCATCCGCGCCGCGCCGCTGCTCGATCCGCAAACGTCGCTCATGACTCAAGCCGGCGCCGTCGCGGAAAAAGCGATCGCGCAGATCCTGATTTCGCCCGAAGGCCAGGACGCCTACGCCCGCTTCGAGCAGGCGGCGGCCGATGCCCTGGCGCGGGCCCAGGCCGGCGGCGATCCCCTGCAATTGCTGGACGTCGCCCGCCTCTACCCCAATGCCCAGGCCGCGCACAGCGCGATGATGGTCGCGGCCCGGCAGTTCGAAGCTCGCGGCGATGCCCGCCAGGCGACCCTGGTGTTGCGCAAATTGCTCAACAAGGATCCACAGCAGGATCGGGACGTGGTGCTGGAGGCGATGGCCCGCAACTACGCCAAGCTGCCGGGCCGGCTGGATGTGGCGGTGTCGCGGCTGGCGCTGGCCGCGGCCGCGGCGCCGGCGGCAAATCTGCACCAGCCCCTGGTCCTGCCGGATGGATCGCTCTTGCAAGGCATGACGCTGGCGCAGGCGCATGACCTGCTGGCCCGCTACAGCGCTAACGCCAGCAATGAATCGCTTCCGGATTTTCGCCTGCCCACCAGCGCCCAGCGCACCGCCTACGCGCAGCGCACCCACCAGCAACTGGCCGATCCCTTCATGACCGGCGCGACCCTGCCGGGCATGGAAGCGCTCCTGCCGCCGCTGGATGGATTTGCCCGCAACGATCGGCTGGTGGCGTGGAATGCGCAGGCGGGGCTGCTGATTTTCGCCGCGCCCGGCGGCACGCCATTGTGCAGCTGCGCCCAGATCAAGACCGTGCCGCGCGGCATCGCCTGGCTTGCGCAGGGGCTGGCGGCCTGGACGGCCGACGGCGTCTTCCTGATCGATCCGCAAACCGGCCAATTGCGCTGGAGCGTGGATCTGGCCGCGATGGGATTGGTCGACGCGTTGAACGATTCGGCCCTCGGCGGGTTCTCCACCGGAAACGAGGCGGTCCTTTCTTCCCCGCCCGGCGCCCCAAGGCAGCCGGGGCAAGCCATGGAGACCGGCCCCGCCGAGCAGATCGTGCAGGTCGCACCCATTTCAGACCGGCTGATCCTGGCCAGCTCGCGCGGCCGACTGGCCGCCGTCGACCTCTCGGGAAAACTCCTCTGGCAACATCGCGTCAGCGAGCGCGGCGTCGATCGGTTACTGGCCAATGAAGATTTCGCCGTCGTCCGTTTCGAGGATGCTCAGAACATCCAGTTGGTCGTCTTGAATTCTGACAACGGAGAATGGGTGGGCCGAAAATCATTCTCCGCCGATGGCAACCAGTTCCCGGTGAATCTGGCGCTGGCGGCGGATGGAACGCTGGTCTATACCCTGCCGGACCGCATCTGCATCCAGGATTTGTACGACGCCAATTCAACGCCGCAGGGGATGGAACCGAAGTTGTCTTCCCCGCCGGCCCTGGAAACGGCTCAGATGTTTCTGGGGGCCGCTGCGCCGGATCAATTGATCGTGCACGGCGGCCGCGTCTTCGCCGTTGCCGACCAGGGCAGGCAGGTGCGCATCTATTCGCTGGACACCGCCAAGCCTTGGGAATATTCCGCGCCGGACGGCGAGGCGCAGACGGAGGCCGTCCTGCCCACCCGCTCCAACGGCAGCCCCAACGTGACCCTGCGCATCTCGGGCGATTACCTCTACGTGCTCAGTTCGCAGGATTTGGTCGCGTATCAGATCGATCGGCCGTGGTTGACGTGGAACACGCCCGTCCCGGCGACGGGGACGCGCGATTTTGCCCAGATGCTCCTGGGCCGGGATTATCTGATCCTGGTGGACCTGCGCCGCCCGCCCCTGACCGTCAGCAACCGTGCCGGAAGCCGCGTGACGCTGTGCGGATACAGCCGCGCGCGACTGAAGGATCGCCCCGAGGTGGAATCCGGCAACGGCCCGTACCCGCATGAAGTCGCCGAACCCGGCGGCATCGTCGCCTGGCAGGCGTTCGAGGGTGGAATCGCCTATTTCAGCCAGGGATCGATCCACATTCTGCTGGGCATGCGCGACCACATCAATGAAATCACTCCCAACTGATGCACCCCGGGACGCCGGGCCCAAGTTGCTGCACCATCGACGCGGGTCTATAATTGGCCCGAGGTTTTATGTCCCCCGCCGCCGTCGGTTCCAGCCAACCATGCCCGTTACGCGAAAAAGTCCAGGGCGTGATCGACCTGATCCGTCCGGCGGTGCAGGCCGATGGCGGGGACATCGAACTGGTCGACGTCAGCGACGCGGGGGTGGTTTCAATCCGCTTTCACGGGGCCTGCCACGGCTGCCCCAGCAGCACCATGACCCTGCAAATGGGCATCGAGCGGAACGTGCGCGAGAGCGTCCCCGAGGTCACTCGCGTGATCCCCGTTCCCTGACCCAAGCACTTATTTAGCGGCGGTGCGCAGCACCGCGGGTTCCCGCGTTAATGAACAGCGATGAACTTCTGATGGCCCAAGCGATCGCCCAAGCCAAGGCGGCGCTGGCCCTGGAGGAAGTTCCCGTCGGCTGCGTCGTGGCCGATGGCTCCGGGCGCATCATCGGCCGCGGGCACAACCGCCGCCAAGCCGACGCCGATCCCACCGCCCACGCGGAAATCCTCGCCCTGCGCCAAGCGGCCGCGGTTATGGGCTCCTGGCGGCTGGACGGCTGCACCGCCGTCGTTACCCTGGAGCCTTGCCCGATGTGCTGCGGCGCGCTGGTCAACGCCCGCGTGCAGCGCCTGGTGTACGGCTGCGACGATCCCAAGGCCGGCGCGGTCCGCAGCCTGTTCCAAATTTGCGACGATCCGCGGCTCAATCATCGCATCGAGATCAGCGCCGGCGTCTTGGCTGAATCGTGCGGACAGCTCCTGAAAGAATTCTTCGCGGCCCAGCGGGCCTTGGGGAAGAAATGACCGAGCTTCAGGGCGGGCGGCAGGGACTTTGGACGGCGGGAATGTATCTGGCCGTGCTGGCCGCCGCCGCCATCGTCTTTGCCCCGGTCTGCCGGTTCAACTTTGTCTATTGGGATGATCTGGAGCTGGTGGTGCAGAACCCGCAACTGCATCCGCCGACGCTGCAGAATCTCGGGGCATTCTGGACCGCGCCTTACGAGCGGCTCTACACGCCGGCCGCGTATTCGCTTTGGTGGATGCTGAGCCGACTCTGCGGCGGCGTCACGGATGCCAGCGCGTTTCACGCCGCCAATCTTCTGCTGCACCTTTTCGCCGTGGCATTGGTCTTTTCCATTCTGCGGACCTGCATCCGCTGGGACTGGGCCGCTCTGGCGGGAACGCTGCTGTTTGCCGTGCATCCCCTGCAAGTGGAAGCCGTCGCCTGGGTGTCGGGGATGAACAATCTGCTGGCCGCCGTGTTTTGCCTGGCGGCCATCCGGCTGTACCTGGAATTTGCCCGCCGTGCGTCCGCGGATCGTTGGGCGTTTTACGCCGGAGCGACGTTGGCTTTTTTGCTGGCGCTGCTGGCCAAACCGACGGCCGTGGCGGCGCCGCTGATGGCCGCCGTCCTGGATGTCGCCATCCTGCGACGGCGGATCGCCAAGGTGGCCGTCTCGATCCTGCCCTGGCTGTGCGCCGCGGCCGTGCTGGCCATCCTCACCAGCCGCTTGCAACCAACCCCCCCAGCCACGCCGATTTTGCAGCGGCCGGCCGTCGCCCTGGATGCCCTTGCGTTTTATCTGTGGAAATTGCTTTGGCCGATGCGATTGAGCATCGACTACGTGCGCACGCCGATGCGCATCTGGCAAAGCCGCCAGTGGATCGGGGGCGCAGCGGCCGTCGCCGCCGTCGCCGCGGCCATTGGGATGGGGCGGTCCCGGCGCGCCGGGGGCCTCGGTCTCGGCCTGGCCGTCCTGATCGCCGGCCTTCTGCCCGTGTTGGGTTTGTTTGCTTTTGATTTCCAGAGGTATTCCACGGTTGCCGACCGGTACATGTACCTGGCGATGTTGGGCGCGGCCCTGATGCTGGCGTGGACGGCCAACCGCTGGCCGACGCTCGCACTGGCCGCGGTCGTGGGTGCGGCGATTTGCCTGCTGGCCTGGCGCAGCGAAATGCAACTGCGGAATTGGAAAAACACCGACGCCCTGGTCGCTCATACCCTACAGCTCGATCCCCTCAGCACGGTGGGCAATAAAATCTTGGCTTTCCAGCGGGCCAGGCAGCAGCGCTGGCAGGAGGCCGCAGCCTTGTATCGCACCGCTCTGATCCGCAATCCTCAAGATGGCGACGTGCTCTACAACTTGGCCAATGCCCTGAGCAAAGGCGGCGATCCGCTGGGCGCGATCGACGAGTACCAACGGGCCATTCCGCTTCTGGAGCCGGCCCGGCGCCTGTCGGCCATGAACAACCTGGGCATCGCCTATTTCGACGCTGGGCAGGAGGAGCGGGCCGAAAACGAGTTCCTGGCCGTGCTGCAGATCGATCCGCAAAACGCCCATGCCAGAAAAAATCTCGCCCTGATCACCATCGGCGTGCCAAGAGACTAAGAGATTCGTACACTATTTCCTTCATCAACACAGGAGATTTCCGTGCCGCAGCCAGTTCTGGCCGTCGTCAGCGTTCTGGGCAAGGACCAGAAGGGCGTGGTTGCCCAGTTCGCCACCTACATGGCCGAGCGAGGCATCAACATCGAGGACATCGAGCAGCGCGTCGTCCGCGGGTTTTTCCTGATGGACATGCTGGTCGATCTGAAGGACCTGACGGTCGATCTTTCGGAGCTGATCACCGGCCTGCTGGACGTGGGCAAAAAGCTGGAGATGGAGGTGCGCGTCCATCTGCACAGCGAGCGGCGGCTCAAGAAGGTGGCGCTGCTGGTCAGCAAGGAGCCGCATTGCCTGCGCCGCCTCATCGACGATTTTTCCCAGGGGCGGCTGGCCGCCGCCGTCGCCGTCGTCTTGTCCAACCACCCGGACCTCGAGCCGCTGGCCCGGCAGGCCGGGCTGAAGTTCGCCTGGCAAAGCTCGGACGATGTGGAGAAACATTTCGATTGGCTGCTCAAAAACCTGCAGTCGCACAGTCCGGACCTGGTCGTGTTGGCTCGCTACATGCGCATCCTTCCACCGCGGATTATTGAGGCCTTTGCCAATCGCATCGTGAACATCCATCCATCGCTGTTGCCGTATTTCCCCGGCGCCGCGCCGTACAAGCAAGCGTACGAAAGCGGCGTCCGCGTGCACGGGTGCACCGCTCACTTCGTGACCCACCAGCTCGACGAGGGTCCGGTCATCCTTCAGGATGTTTTTCACATCAACGTCGGCGCCGACGCCCTGGACGACGTGAAGGAAAAGGGCCTCTCTTTGGAGGCGGAGGTCCTCAGCCGCGCCGTCAAGCTGTTCGTCGATGAGGAACTGGTCGTGGTCGACGGCAAGGTCATTTTCAAGCCCGGGATCAGCCGATTCCTGACCAGCTCTGCCCCGCGCCCGTGATCGCATGCTGCACGTTGCCGATGAGTTTGCGCCCGTCCTTGCCGACCTGCTCTTCACGGCGGAAATGGTTTTCCAGCACCCCGACGTCAAACCCTGGCGCCAACTGGCCGATCGCGAAAATTGTCTGTGGGATATTCGCAGGCCCGACGGAAGCACGCTGCGCTTGCACGTGAAGCGCTATCCGCCGGGACGGCATCGCGTCGCAAAGCAGGAGGCCGATTCCTATCGCGACCTGCGGCAGGCTGCCGTCCCCACGGCCAAACTGGCGGCTTGGGGCACGCTGGCCGACGGCCGCAGCTTCGTCATGATCGAGGATTTGGCTGGATTCGCTGCGGCCGACAAGCTGATCGCCGCCGGCGCGCCGTTTGAAAAACTGCTGATTCCCACCGCCGACCTGGCCGCGGCCCTGCACAACGCCGGCTTCCATCATCGCGATTTGTATCTGTGCCATTTCTTCGCGAAGGTGGATGGGGGCGGTGTCGACGTCCGGCTGATCGACATCGCCCGAGTCCGCCGTTTGCCCGCTCTGCTGACCCGCCGCTGGATCACCAAGGACCTTGCCCAATTCTGGTACAGCACCTTAGCGCTGCCGATCACCGATCCGCAGCGCGACCAATGGCTGGCGCGTTACGCCCGGCAGACCCGCGCTGCCGATGTCGAACGTCTACGGCGTGCGGTCGAGCGAAAATCCCGCTTCATCGCCACCCACGACGCCAAACTGCGCGCTCGACAACCCCATCGGAACATTTCCATTCCGACAACTGAATAAGGTGGTTTCATCAACTCCGCGTGGCCATCGCCAGCGCGTCAGGACGTGTCTTGGCGATGGTGAAGAGGCGCTCCAGGCAGCAGGTTTGGAAGATGTGCAGAAGTTGCTGCGACATGCCGCACAACACCAGTTTGCCTCCGCCCTGGAGGATGCGCTGGCGCACGTTGACCATCAGGCCGAGCATCGCGCTGCCCATGTACTGCACGTCGTTCAGGTCCATCACCCAGGGCTGGCGGCTCTTGCCCTCCAGCGCCCGCAGGACCGATTCGATCAGGGCGTCGATTTCCATCCCATCCATCACGTCCGGCAGGGCCAGGCTCAGCACCTGCACGGATTGCTGCTGCGAAATCTCGTAGCGCTGGGATTGCATGAAAAGCGACGGAATTTAAACCAAGCCCGCGGCGATTGCCACAAAAACTTTCAGCGCACCTGGAGGCTGTCAGCTTCGTACGTGATCCCCAGGGGAAGGATTTCCACGGCCTTGCGATTCCCTTGCTTCAGGATGGTGCCGCCGACCATCGCCGCCAGCCCCACGGCTTTGGCGGCCGAGAGGCAAGCCCCGGCATCGCCGGGACCGACGTAGGCCGCAAATCCCGCCCCCATGTTGAATGTGCCGTAAGCTTCGCTCTGTTCCACCGGACCGGTCTTCTGGATGAACCGCAGCACCGCCGGAACCTCGGGCAGCGCGCTGATCCGATAAACAAACGGCTCGGGCAAGCGCATCAATTTTCGCCAGCCGTGGCCGGTGATGTGAACGGCGTACTTGATGCGCACGCCCCGCCGCTGGCATTCGGCAACGAACGGAACGTAAATCTCGGATGCATCCAGCAGCGCCTCACCCAAGCTGCGGCCGTCGTCGATCCGCGTCAAAAATCCATCCGGCAACCGCCCGGCCAGCTCCCGGCAAAGGGTCAGCCCATTGGTGTGCACGCCGCGGCTGCCCAGAAGCACGATCACATCCCCGTCGGCGAGCTGGCCGGCAATGCGGTTGGACTTGGGTCGGATGCGCCCGATGGCCGAGCCGGCCAGCACGATGGTCTTGGCATCCACGATCCCGCGCAGGGCCGGCGTCTCCCCGCCGCCCCACACCGCCCCGCTACGGCGGCATCCTTCGCCAAACCCGCGGGCCAGGTCCGCTCCCCGCGTGCCTTGGGCAAACCACGCCGCGTCACCCACCGCCGCGTGCATGGCAACGCTCAGCGGCAATGCGCCGCTCGTCACCAGGTCGTTGACAATGGTCACCACCGTGTCGATGCCGATGTTCTCGTAATAGCTTTTGCCCGTCAGCTCGAGCATGGCATCGGCCACCAGGTTCTTCGTGCCCAGCCCCTCTTCCACGTGGGCCAGATATTCATCCTCCGCTTCGACCAGATAGGCGCTCTCCCCGCGGACATCCGGCGGCTGGCTCAAACCGTGCTGCGCCAGCGCCGCGACGGTCCCCGCCGCTTCTCGCTGGCAAGCGCGCTTGAACGCATCCAGCGGCCCGTAATCCACGCCGGCTTCCTGGTACGTCAGGGGCATACCCTGCGTTTTAGGCCGGCGCCGTCGCAAACACAAGCAAACAGTACAGCCGCAGGCCGGGTTTTGGCTGTCGCCGGGGCATCGGTTATTGTGTTGGGACGATCATGGATTTCTTCGAGTACAAACACGGCCAGCTCTATTGCGAAGACGTGCCCGCGGAAAAAATCGCCGCCCAGGTCGGCACACCCGCGTACGTCTATTCCAAGGCGACGTTTCTGCGGCATTACCGGCAAGTCGTCGAGGCCTTTGCCCCCCTGAAGGCGATGGTCTGCTATTCCATCAAGAGCTGCGGCAACCTCCACATCTGCCGCATGCTGGCGCAGGAGGGGTGCGGATTCGACGTGACCAGCGGCGGCGAGCTGTACCGCGCCCTGAAGGCGGGCGGTGATGCGAAAAAGATCGTCTACGCCGGCGTCGGCAAAACGGATCAGGAGATCATCGACGCCATCAACGCCGGCATCGCCGCGTTCAACCTCGAGAGCGAGGCGGAGATCGAAAACATCGACCGCATCGCCGGGCAGCTGGGCAAAACCGCCGTCGGCGCCCTCCGCGTCAATCCGGACGTCGATCCCCAAACCCACGCCAAGACCGCCACCGGCAAGAAACAGAGCAAGTTCGGCGTGGACATCGAACGCGCCGCCGGCGTCTTCGAGCGGTACCGAACCTTGAAGCATCTGCGCATCACGGGCGTGCACATTCACATCGGCGGGCCGGTGTACCAGACCGAACCGTACGTGCTCGCGGTCGAAAAAATCGTGGCCTTGATCGAGCAGCTTCAGCGGCGCGGGCACAGCATCGAGTGGTTCGATTTAGGCGGCGGATTCGGCGTCAACTACGAGGGGCCGGACCAGGCCCTTCCCATCGCCGAGCACGCCAAGGCCCTGATCCCGCTGCTTGTGGACAAGCCCTACCGCATCGTCCTGGAGCCCGGCCGCTACATCGCGGGCAACGCGGGGATACTGCTCACCCGCGTGCTGTACTGCAAAACCGGCGGGGAAAAGAGATTCGTCATCGTTGACGCGGGGATGAACGACCTGATCCGCCCGACGCTGTACGAAAGCTATCACCACATCTGGCCGGTCAAGCCCGATGCGGCCAACGTGCCCGTGCAGCGCAGCCGCGGTGAGGAGCCGCGCGGCGGCCAGGTCGTCGACGTGGTCGGGCCGATCTGCGAAAACGGCGACTACCTGGCCCGCAACCGCCCGCTGCCGCCGGTGCAGCGCGGCGATCTCCTGGCCGTCTTCACCGCCGGCGCCTACGGATTTGCCATGAGCAGCAATTACAACAACCGCCTGCGCGCCGCGGAGGTTTTTGTGGATGGCCAGCAGTTCCGCATCATCCGCCGGCGCGAAACCTACGACGATCTCGTTCGGCCCGAAGAGGCAATGGGCCAGTAACAATTTGGTCGATAAGTCACGGCGCGTCTCATGCACGCACGGTTCGCTTGCGTCGGGCCAGGAGGACCGGCGGTGCAACTGCCAGCAGGGCGAGACACGACGGCTCGGGAATGGCCTGAAAATTTTCCAGCACGATCTCGTTGGCGAACGCGCCGCTGCCGTAGAGGACCTGAAACGATCCGAGGCCGTCGGTTGTCACCAATCGACCGCCGTCGGCGACGTTCAGGAATGATCCGCTCAGAGCGAATCCCTGTCCCGCCTGCAGCATCAGGACGGTGAATGTATCGGTGTCGGCGGGGATAAATCCGTTGGTCAACGTCAGTTCGAGGTTGCCGCCCAGGGCCATGTTGCCCTGGATGGTCAGTGAATCGTAATCTGTTCCCTGATTCCGCCCGCCGATGTTGAAGGCGAGGGTGGAGGGATCGGAGGAAAGGGTGACATTGGCGATGATCGTGCCGGAACCGGTGAGTGTTCCATCGTTCACTGCCAATCCACCGGGCGCCTGGATGGTTCCGTTGTGAACGGCCACGATTCCGTGGTTCGTGAAGGTGTAATTGGCTGGGAAGCCATCGGAGCTTTTTGTACTGATGTACAAGGTTGAGCCGTTGGTGGCTTCGAGGATTCCGTTGTTGATGAGGTTGGCAACGTAGGTATAAGTGCCGAGTTCAGGGTAGAGGTCGGAATCGATCGTGTCGTTATTGATGAGGGTTTCGCCGCCGAGCTGGTAAATGCCTTGCATCGTGGCGTGACTGCCCAGGGTGAAGGTGGAGGATTCGCCGAGGCTGATGTTGTCCCCACCCGTGCCGACGACGTTGAGGTTGTCCCAGGTTTGGCTCCCGAAAGCGTCAATCATTGTTCCCCTTGTCAGGTACATGTTGTGCCCGCTCAGATTGATGCCATTTTGGACCTGTAGGTACTCGTCGACCTGCAAATCGCCATTAATGACGGTTACGCCGCTGAGCGTGGCGCCATGTACATAAAGGCTGCCGCCGCCGACGTCGATGGTGCCGTTGGCGATGGTACCGCCTATGTTCCAGATTCCGCCGTAGTTGGCGGGTTTGAGAATCGCGCCGGTGTTGTCCAAGTAACCATCGCCGTTGAGGACGACGGTGCTGTCGGCCGAGACGATGAACTTTCCGATTCCCGCTGTAGTGTAGTGGCCGCCCAGCTCGACATAGCTGCCGTTGGTCGCGCTGATCGTGCCGGCGTTGCTCCAAGTGCCGCCGAGCACCAGGGTCGACGCGTCGGCCGTCACTATGCCGCCGCTGGCGTTGATCCAATTGGTGGCTCCAATGTCGAGAGTTCCACCATTGGTGGCCTCGGCCAAGGTGTTGTTGGTAAAATTGCTGGTGTTGATTCCCACTGGCCAACCCCCGCGGGTGTCTGCGTTGATGGTGCCGTTGTTAACAAGCGAGCTGCCGTTGTATCCAAGATTTAAACCGTAGGCCAAGTCATAAAAATAGGCGCCACTGTGCACCGTCGTATTGTTGCCCAACGTGAGGGTGACGGGACTGGGGGAGGTGGGGCCGCTCACGGAGACCCAGGCGAACATTTGGGGGACGATGTTAATGTTGTTGAGAACTTGGCTTGGGCCATCGAAGTAGATGTAGCTATTCTCGTTCAAGGGAACCAGATTATGGGTGCCGAGGGTTAGCCCGTTCCGTACGTAGAGATTCCCGTTAACCTGCAAATCTGCGCCGTTAACGGTCACGCCATTGAGCGTTCCGTTCTGGACGACGAGGCTGCCGCCGGAGATGGTAACGGTGGAATTGGCGATCGTGCCGCCGTTGAGTTGGTAGGTACCGGCATCGAGGTTGATCGGCGCCGTGAGCGTTCCGGCGGTGTGATCCAACGTGGCATTAGCGGAATTGAGCGTCAGACCATCCGTAACGACGTCGGAATTGAGCGTGACCGTGTAAGGCGAGCCGGCGGCGGCGATGACCGCAAGATAATTGGTGCCCGGCGGCGTGCCGTTATTCGGATAATTCGGCTGCGTCGACCAGGCGGAAGTGCTGGTCCAGTTGCCGCTGCTCGCCGAGAGCCAGGTCGCCGTCGTATCGCCGCGGCTGAGGCGCGGCAGAGCGAAAAGAGTTGCGGCCAAAATCGCTCCGACCTTACAGCCCCTGCTGTGCCGACACCCCTTCCATGGAACCCGCATCACAAGGTCGGATTCTTGGATTGCATTTTTCGCTACGTTTTGACCTCTGGAGAATGTTCGACGTGCCAAGTACATGACGCTCTCTCCCTTGGTTGAGCCCACGAATCGCGTCCGGTGATTTGCCCCGAAAACGAAATCATAAAGCCCCAAACCAAACGGGCCAGCCGCGTTTACCCGGCGCGGCGGCCTGAAACCCGTCAGTCTGCAGAAACGGCATCCTCGGAAAACCCGGCTGAAATGTTCGGCCCCGGCAAACGACGCCGCGGACCGAAAAGTCATTTCGTCTGCGAACGCCTACGGGAGCGATTTTACTGCGGAAGTTTTTGAGAACGAAAGGGAATTCAAAAATCGCGGAAATCCGGCGATCTGCGGCGTTTGGGAATGCACCTTTTGCAGCGCTGAGGATCGCGGTCAGAAGGGGAGGGACTGGTCCATCCAGTCGTCGTTGCGGAGGACCTGTTTGCGGTTGAAGCGAGCCAGGCGTTCGGCGCGGGCCTGGGCCAGGGCGATGAGCCTGGCAGGGCCGATGCCGCGCCATTGGCGGCGCAGGCGCGCGGCGTGACGCATGAGCAGATCATCCTCGGCGCTGGCGAGCATTTGCGCGGAGCCGGGGTCGCCTTGGCGGGCGGCGCGGCCGTAGAGCTGGCGATCGACGCGGCCGGAGGTGTGGGGCTCGGTGGCGATGACGTGCAGGCCGCCCATTTCCGCCACGCCACGGGCCAGGCGGATGTCGGTGCCGCGGCCGGCCATGTTGGTGGCCACGGTGATTTTTCCCTGCTGCCCGGCCTCGGCGACGATGGACGCCTCCTGCGCCGTCTGGGTGGCGTTGAGCACACGATGCGAACGGCCGAGGGCGGCCAGGCGGCGGCTCACTTCCTCCGAGGCCAGCACGCTGCGCGTCCCCACCAGGACCGGCGCGCCGGTATCGTTGATCTCGCACACGCGATGGACCACGGCTTCCCATTTCTGCAAGAGCGTGTCGAAGAATCGCAGGGGCAGGTGCGTGCGGATGCAGGGCTTGTTGGTGGGGATGCGGATGACGGGGCGGTGATAGATCCCCCACAATTCGCCGCGGGATTCCCAGGCGGTGCCGGTCATCCCCGCCATGATCGGATATTGGCGGAAAAACCGCTGGAAGCTCATGCGCGCCAGATTTTCCTTGTCGGCGGTGACCGGCACGCCTTCCTTGACCTCGATGGCCTGATGCAATCCGTGCCGCCAGGACCGATCCGCCATGATGCGCCCGGTGAACTCGTCGACGATCTGCACCTTGTCCTCGGTGCTGACCAGGTATTGCTCGTCGCGGATGAAGCAGTAGCGTGCCGTCAGCGCCTGCGTGACCAACTCCTCGCGTCGGCGCTGGCCCTGCCAGAAACCGCCATCGTCCCGCGCCAACTCATCCAGGCGGTTGTGGCCGCGCTGCGTGAGCTCGACGCTGCGGGTGCTCCAGTCGATGGTGAAATCGGCCTTCTGCTGAAGTTGAGCGGCCAGGGTGTCGGCGTGCTGGTAGAGTTGCGTGTTGCCTTCGGCCTCGGGGGAGTTGGAAATGATCAGGGGGGTGACGGCCTCGTCGATCAGCAGGCTGTCGGCCTCGTCGACGATGACCTTCCACAATCCCGGCACCAGCAGGCGGCCGTGATGCGAGGGGGCGATCAGCAGGCCCACGGCCGTCTGCGTCGCCGTGCGCAGATTGCCCAGGGCGATTTGATCGCGCAGGAAATCCGCCACCAGTTCCTTGCTGGTGATGTACACGACGTCGCGGCGGTAATGATCGTAGCGCTCGGAGGGGGTGGTCTCGTGGATGACGTACCCGACGTTCAGGCCCATCAGCTCGTAGATGGGGCGCATGTCGGTGGCGTCGCGCTGGACCAGGTAATCGTTGACGGTGATCACGTGAACGGGCCGGCCCATCCACGCCCAGAGGCTGGCTGCCACCGCCGCCGTGAGCGTCTTGCCTTCGCCGGTGGCCATCTCAGTGATCAGCCCTTCGCACAGGGCTACGGCCCCCATGATCTGCACGAAAAACGGGCGCAGCCCCACGCCCCGCACCGCCGCCTCGCGCCCCAACGCCAGCGCTCGGTCCAGGGCAGGACCGTCCAGGCGATCCAGGCGGGCAAGGTCGCGCAGCTCGGCCACTTCCTCGCGGAAGCGCGTCGCCCCCAAAGCGTGGATTTCCGGTTCCAGCGTTTCCACCCGCTGCGCTTGCGCCGCCAGGCGCGGCAGAATTCGCCGCTTGTTCTTGAACCAGCCGACCATTCCGTGACAGAATTGATCCAGCCCGCGCAGTTCCTTCGCCTTGACGCGCCGGGCGTCGAAGACGGACCAAAGATCGTGGGCAACCGAGGACATGGGCTACAGCCATCTGCCGGTGTCGTTGGTTTGGATCAATTGCAGGAACCGGCGTGTCCATTGCCAGAGGAGCGGTTTTTTGTTCAAGGTCAGGCGGACGTAGGCGCGCTGGCCGGCGTAGAAAAGCCCGCCGGCGTTGTCGAGCTTGACCCGCGCCTCAAAGTGGGGCGTTTCCGAGTGCGTTCCATTGGGATCGTGGGGATCGACCATGATGTCGCCGCCGCCGGCCTGCCCCAGGGCCGGGTGGGCGATTTGCGTCACAGCCGCCGGAGGAATGGTTACGGCTCCACCCGGCACGGTGCGGCCGAGCATGCCCGCCAGGCGGATTTCCGCCTTGGGATTGGCGAAACGCTGCACCAGTTCGGCGTCTTTCTGCTGGATGTCCCCCTTGACGATGAGGCGATCCAGCACCGCGACGCTGCCGATTTCTTCGCCGCGGGGCAAGAACGTGTCGGGCAATTCGCGCAGCATGGGGGCCACCAGCCGTCCGGTGAACGGCGCCTTGAGCTGCAACTGTTCCTGGCGTTGGCGGGCGTCGGCCAGCTTGCCTTGCCAGGCTTCCAGGTCGGCCTGGTCCTTGGCCAACTCGTTGAGGTCCGTGGCCCGCGATTGGCGGATGCGCGCGTTGATCTCCTCGATCCGCGCCTGGGCGATTTCGATGTCATGCTGCACCACGGGGTTGGTCATTTGCAGGATGAGCTGGCCGGCCGCCACGAGCTGCCCGTCGGTGGCGTAGATGCCGCTCACCCGGCCCTCGGCGCCGGTCTTGAGCGTCCCGCTGATCAGCATGCCCGAAGGACCGGTGGGATCATCCGGCTGGACGACGCCCGCGAATTCCACGTGCACCGGGAATCGGATCAGGCCGACCAGCACCACGATCGCCGCCACCACCGCGCCGCTGAAGGCAATGGCTCGGCCGCGCTTGCGGTGCAACTCGGGTTCCAGGAGCAGGTATTTGCCCAGGCGGATCACCGGAACGAACAGCCAGGTGATGACTCCGCCCAGCCCCATCAGGATGCCCAGCACCGGTATTTTGTAGGTGACGATCAGGATGATCATCACGCCGACGAACACGCGGTAGATGCTGCTGGCGATCGCGTAAAACAACAGCCACAGGCGCTGGCCCAGCGGCGGCAGCGGCTGGGTCAGCTTCAGGTGGAACACGTGCCGCTTGATCAGCCCCAGGGCGTATTCCGTGCTCTTTTGCCGCAGGTTGGGAATCTCCAGCAGGTCCGACAGGATGTAATAGCCGTCGTAGCGGAGCAGCGGGTTGGCGTTGAAGATCAACGTGGAGACCGAGGCGATGAACATCGCGTTGTACGCCAGTTGGTTGATCAGCGGGTCATTGGCGTGGTTGGTGTACGCCCAGACGAACGCGCACAAGGCGGCGATGAACAGCTCGACGATCATGCCCGCCGCGCCCACGAATATGCGTTGCCATTTGTTGGGAAAGGCCCAGGCGGTGGAGGCATCCACGTAAGGCGTGGGGACCAGCACCAGGAGCATCACGCCCAGCTCGTGGCATTCACCGCCGAACCTGCGGCACGACGCCGCGTGGCCCGTTTCGTGACAGAACTTGATGACCACGAACGTCGCGTAGAGATAAAAGATATTTTCCCAATTGTGTTGGAAGTCCAGGGCGTGGGCGCCGGCGGCCTTGAGGGCCGTCCACTTCGGAAGCACCACCGCCAGGGCGCTGCAGATCACGATCAGCCAAATCAGCGCCCCCAACTTGCTGAACAGCAGCCGGGCCACCGGCATCCATCGCCGCAAAAAAGCATCCGGATCCCAAAAGGGAATGCGCGGGAACAGCACGTTCATCAGCCGGTTCTGTATCTGCCGCTTGACCATCTGCTTGTGTCGGCGGAGCAGCACGGTGGCATCGGGGGTGATGTTGGTTTCCAGCAAATTGGCGGCGTAGAGCTGGCTGAGAATCTGGATGACTTCCGGCTGGGTGGGCGCCTCGTCGGCGAGTTGGCCGCCGACCAGGTCCCAGGCTTCGGCGACGGTGCGCCGGCCGTCCAGCAGCCCCACGAAGCGGTAGGCCGGATCGCTGAGGCGGTGGAACTGATTCCCCGCCGGATCGCGCACGACGTACCACCGCTCCCCGCGGTAGTGCTGCCGCGAAAT
>DBZL01000015.1 GCA_002311745.1 Phycisphaerales bacterium UBA1161
GTCTCTGCGTCTCTGTGTCTCAGCGGTTGCATTTCAATTGCATTTTCCACCAGAACGCGAGCCACGTACAATCGGACAACGACCATGACCCAGCGCACCAACGACAGCCAGCGCTTGCACGAAATCGACGCCCTGCGCGACGAGCGCCTATTCCACGAAGCCTGGCGGCCCAGTTTTAACCCCTGGATCATCGCCCTTTCGGTAATGCTCGCCACGTTCATGGAGGTGCTGGACACCTCCGTGGCCAACGTCGCCCTGCCCCACATCGCCGGCAGCCTCTCGGCCACCACGAACGAGGCGACCTGGGTGCTCACCAGTTACCTCGTTTCCAACGCCATCGTCCTGCCCAGCACCGGCTGGTTGACCAGTCACTTCGGCCGACGCCGAACGCTCATCTCCTGCATCTTCATCTTCACCTTCGCCTCCATGCTGTGCGGCATGGCCAACAGTCTTTCCATGTTGATCGTCGCCCGCGTGCTCCAGGGGATCGGCGGCGGGGCGCTGCAGCCCATCGCCCAGGCCACTTTGCTGGAAAGCTTTCCGCCCCAGCAGCGCGGGCCGGCCATGGCCGTCTTCGGCATCGGCGTCGTCTGCGCCCCCATCATCGGACCCACCCTCGGCGGTTGGATCACCGACAATTACTCCTGGCGATGGATCTTCTACATCAACCTCCCCGTCGGAATCCTGGCCATGTTCATGGCCCGCGCGTTCGTCGAGGACCCGCCCTATCTCAAATCCTCGCGCGCTCCCCTGGACTACATCGGGTTTGGCTTCATGGCCGTCGGCCTGGGCGCCCTGCAAATCCTTCTGGACAAAGGGCAGGAATCCGACTGGTTCGGCTCAACGTTCATCTGTTACCTGGCGGTGATTGCCGCCGTGGCCCTGCTGGCCTTCGGCATTCGCCAGTGGTACACGCCCCGGCCGCTCGTGAACCTGCGCATCTTCACTGACCGCAATTTTCTGATCGGCACGATCATGATCACCTTCCTGGGCGTCGTGCTGTACGGCACCACCGCCCTGCTGCCCCTGCTTCTGCAAACCCTCATGGGCTATCCCGCCACGCAAAGCGGACTGGCCGTCAGCCCCCGCGGCCTGGGCTCCCTGGTCGCCACGGTCGTCGTCGGCAATCTCATCCGAAAAATCGACATGCGCGTTCTGCTCTGTTTCGGTTTTGCCATCCTGACCTACGCCATGATTTATTTCGGCCGCATCAATCTCGACATCGCCACCAGCAACATTCAATGGCCCAACATCATCAGCGGCTTTGCCCTCGGTTTCATCTTCGTGCCCCTGACTACATCCACCATGGGCACCTTGCCCAACACTCAGGTGCGCAACGCCACCGGCATCTACAACCTGATGCGCAACCTCGGCGGCAGCTTCGGCATCGCCGCCGTCACCACCATGCTTGCCCGCGGCGCCCAGCGGAGCCAACTGACTCTCTCCGCCCACACCACCCCCTACTCGCCCGAATTTCGATACCAGCTGCGGATGATCTCGCACATGGCCGCCCACTACTTCGGGACCGTCGGCGGCACCCACGCGGCACAGGGAATTCTGTATCAAATCCTCAGCCGGCAGTCCGAAATGCTGTCATACCTGGTGGATTTTCGCACGTTGACGATCCTATGCGCCCTGTGTATTCCCACGCCGTTCTTGTTCCGCAAAGTCACGGTCCAAGCCGGCTCCGTCGCCGCCGACTAAAACGGGAACCCTCGCTTTTCGAACCCCGCCCGCTGCCGAATCGCCAAAAAAAGGAGCGCAAAATTCCCCTTCGCGCGCCATTTTCGGGCGACTAGCATACAATCCCCATCGCCAACGGGAGATACGCATGCAGGGCGGCAAAAGTAAGCGATCCGATTCGGCGGATGGGGTGAGCCGGCGGCGATTTCTTGCGGGCGTCGGCGCCGTCGGCGTCGGTGCCATGGTGGCCGAACATCCCCTGTTGCGCGCCGCAGAGCCGCAGCCCACCTCCGCACCGTCCGCCGACAGCCAAACCATCACCGGCCCCACCTCCATCGTGCTCCAAGTCAACGGACAGGACCGCAAGCTCACCGTCGAGCCGCGCACGACGCTGCTGAGCGCCCTGCGCGATCATCTCGATCCCCCCGTCACCGGTCCGAAGATCGTTTGCGACATGGGCACCTGCGGCGCTTGCACCGTGCTGCTCGACGGCAAGCCGGTCTACGGCTGCCTGGTATTGGCCGTGGATGCGGTGGGCAAGAAGATCACCACCGTCGAGGGCCTGGGCTCGCTACAGAACCTCAGCCCAGTACAAGCCGAATTCGTGGACAAGGACGCGTTGATGTGCGGCTTTTGCACCCCCGGCTTTGTGACCTCCGTCTCCGCGCTCTTGGCCCAAAACCCGCATCCGACGCTGGAAGAAGTCCGCGAGGCCTGCAAGGGAAATTTCTGCCGCTGCGGCGCGTACCCGCGCGTTTTTGAAGCCGCCTTGGCCGTTGCCGGGGCCGCTTCGGGGGGTAAGAGCCATGGCTGAGCAGCCCACCACTCGCAAAAAAAAGAAAATGAAGGTCTCGCGCACGGTCAACGGCGAGGAGGTCATAGTCGAGATCGAGGTGGACGACACGGGGGTCAAGGAGGAATGGGGAAAAAACGACCAGCACCGCCTGTTGAACAAGCGCACGCCGCGCGTGGATGGCCCGCAAAAAGTCACCGGCGCCGCCGTTTTTTCCGACGACGTGCGTTTGCCGGGAATGCTGTACGCGCGCATCCTGCGCGCCCCCCACGCCCGCGCCCACGTCTCGAACGTGAATCTGGCCCCCGCCCTGAAAATGCCGGGCGTGGTGGTCGCGATGAAGGCCCGTCCCACGGTGTTTTACGAGGGCACGCCCGTCGCCGCCGTCGCGGCCGTCTCCCCTGAGATCGCCGAGGACGCCATCCACGCCATCGAGGTCAAGTACGAAGTCCTTCCCCACGTGGTCAAGACGGACGACGCCATCCAGGTCGGTGCTCCGGCTGTCTACCCCCACGACCAGGAGGTGAAGAACAACACGCGCGCCGACCCGGCCGAAGGCGACGCCGATGCCGTTAACGCCGCTTTCAAGGATTGCCCCGCCGTCGTGGAGGCCGAATACCGCACACCCACCATCCACCACTGTTGCCTGGAACCGCACGGCATGATCGTGGACTATCGCGGCGGCGACACCGCCACCGTCTACGCCTCCACCCAGGGGGTCTTTTCCGTCGTCGGCGACGCCGCCGCCCAACTGGAGATTCCCCAAAGCTGCGTCACCGTGATTACCCAGCACATGGGCGGTGGATTCGGCTCCAAGCTGCACTTCGGCGTGGAGGGCCAGCTCGCTTGCCGCCTGGCCAAGGAGGCCAACGTTCCCGTCAAGCTCATGTTGACGCGCCACGACGAATTTCTCATGGCCGGCAATCGCTCCGGCTCCTGGCAGAAAATCAAGGCCGGCGCTGCCAGCGACGGAAAATTGCAAGCCATGCTCGCCGTGCAATATCGCCTCGGCGGTATCGGCAACGGCACGCAGGCGCCCCAGCCCTTCATCTATCACGTTCCCCTGGTCTATCGCGAGATGGCCTCCATCCACACCAACGTCGATTCCTCGCGCGCCATGCGCGCCCCCGGCCGGCCACAGGCCTCCTTCGCCATCGAGTGCCTCCTGGACGAACTGGCTTACAAGCTCGGTATCGATCCCATCGAGTTCCGCAAAAGCAACGTGGACGATACGGTGTATCACCGCCAGCTTGACCGCGCCGCCAAGGAAGTCGGTTGGGAGAGGCGCAAGGCCGTGGCCGGCGCCTGGCCCGGGACGCTCAAACGCGGCTTCGGCTGCGCCTGCACCGCCTGGGGCGGCGGCGGTGGACCGCTGTGCATCGTCCACGTCGCCATCACCCGCGACGGCGCCGTCACCGCCTCCGTCGGCTCCCAGGACCTGGGCACCGGCACACGCACCTACGTCCGCGCCATCGTCGCCGAGGAACTCGGCTTGCAACTCGACGACGTCACCGAAAAAATCGGCGACTCCAGCCTGGGCCCGGCCAACGCTTCCGGCGGCTCCATCACCACTGCATCCCTCTCCCCCGCCGTGAAAGATGCCGCCGCCAACGCCCGCCTCGAATTCGCCAAACTCATCGCCCCCATCCTCTCGGCCAAGCCCGAGCAGGTCTCGTTCTCTTCCGGCCAAGTGATCGCCAACGGCAAGTCGATCCCCTGGAAGCAAACCTGCGCCGTCCTGCCCGCCGCGGGAATCTCCGCCCGCGGACAATGGCAGGCCAACCTCGCCTCCATCGGCACCCACGGCGCCGTCTGTGCCGAGGTCGAAGTCGACGTCGAAACCGGCCGCGTGCAGCCCATTCGCATGGTCCACATCCAGGACCTGGGCCTGCCCCTCAACCGCCTGGCCATCGAGAGCCAAATCAACGGCGGCATGATCCAGGGCCTGGGCATGGCCCTCTTCGAAGGCCGCGTCATGGACGGCCCCCTTGGCGTCATGCTCAACCCCAATTTCGAGGATTACAAGCTCCCCGGCTGCCTGGAAATGCCCGAGCTTGTCCCCATCATCGACGACCAGGACGACCGAGAAGCCGTGGTCGGCATGGGCGAGCCGCCCGTCATTCCCGGCGCCGCCGCCATCGCCAATGCCGTCTTCAACGCCTGCGGCGTGCGCGTCCGCGATCTGCCCATCACCCCCGACAAAATCCTGATGGGGTTGAGCCAGAAAGGTTAAGCCGTCATGAAAGCCTTTGAATGGTCCGCCGCCTCCAGCGTCGAAGACGCCGTCAAGCTGCTGGCGGCCGTCGCGGCCGATGATCCGGATGAATCCCCCCGACCCCTGGCCGGCGGGCAGGACTTGCTCACCACCATGAAAGACCGCATCACGCGACCCAAACGCGTGGTGAACCTCAAAACCATCCCCGGCCTGGACCGCATCCAATTCGACCCCGCCGGCAACGCCAAAATCGGCGCCCTGGTCACGCTCCACCAGCTTGAATCGGATGCACAAATCCGCGCCAACTTCCCCGGCCTGGCCGAGGCCGCCCGCTCCGTCGCCACCATTCAAATCCGCAACCTCGGCACCGTCGCCGGAAATCTCTGCCAGCGCCCGCGCTGCTGGTATTTCCGCCTGGAGAACGTCATCTGCCTCAAAAAAGGCGGCTCGCAGTGCTACGCGGCCACGGGCGAGAACAAATACAACGCCATCTTCGGCGGCGGACCATCCTACATCGTGCATCCTTCGGATTTGGCGCCGATGCTCCTCGCCTTGGGCGCGACGCTGAGCATCACCGGCCCCAACGGCAACCGCCAACTGCCCCTGGAAAAATTCTTCACCACGCCGCGCGGGGGCGATCTGACAAAAGAAAACGTCCTGGCCGACGCCGAGATCATCACCGAAATCCAAATCCCCGATTCGCCCCTGGCCAATCGCTCAACGTATTTGAAATTCAAGGAGCGTTCGTCCCTGGATTTTGCGATGTCCGCCGTGGCCGCGGCCGTCGAGCTGGCCCCCGACAGAGCCGTTCGCCAAGCGCGCCTCGTTCTGGGCGGCGTGGCCCCGATCCCCTGGCGTGTTCCCAAGGCCGAGGCCGCTTTGATCGGCAATCCCCTGGACGATCGCGCCGCCTCCGCCGCCGCCGAGATCGCTCTGGCCGGCGCCGCGCCCCTGGCCCAAAATGCGTACAAAATCCCCCTCACCAAGGCCCTGATCAAGCGCGCCCTGACGCAGCTAAAAAGCTAATCGCCGGAGAACGCCGATGTCTCAACCAACTTTCTCCAAATCATCCATCCCGCTCACGCCCTTCTGCGGCGATTTGCGATCCAAAGCGTTTTTCCTCCTGGATCAGATCCCCACGCGCGCCGAGCAATATCTGGGAAACGATGAGCACTGCTGGTGCGCCCAGACCCAGCAGGTCGTCGGCCCGGACGATCAGATCGTCGAGCCTCACCGCTGCGTCCCCGGCCGATCGTGCTACCGCTCTGCATTAGCAGAGAGTAGAAAGTAGAAAGTGGAAAGTAGAGCGATCCGAAAACTGCCCTGGCTGCTGGCGCTATTGTTTCTGAGCAGCGTCGCCGCCGCGCAAACGATCCCTCCTGACATCACCGTCGCCGCGGATGGCTCCGGCGATTTCACCACCGTCCAGAAAGCCGTCCAATCCATCCCCAACAAAAACTCCCAGCGCATCGTCCTCCTCATCAAGGACGGCGTCTACAAGGAAAAAATCCGCATCGACGCGCCTTACGTCACGCTGGAGGGCCAAAGCCGCACCGGCACGCGCATTGAATTTCCCCAACTTGCCGAGGACTTCACCAAGAACCCCGATGACATTGGCCGGGCCGTCGTGAACATCAACGGCAGCGACGCCGTCCTGCAAAACCTGACGATCCACAACACCGCCGGCCAAATCGGCCCGCACGCCTTCGCAATCTACGGCAACGCCGACCGCACCGTCATCACCGATGCGGACGTCCTCAGCGAAGGCGCCGATACCCTCTCCCTCTGGTACAGCAAAAGGGGCCGCTACTACCACGCCCGCTGCAACTTCCGCGGCTCGGTCGATTTCGTCTGCCCCCGCGGCTGGTGTTACCTCACCGATTGCACCTTCTACGAAATGAAAGACACCGCCGCCGTCTGGCACGACGGCCACGTCAACAAGGACATGAAACTCGTCCTGCGCAACTGCAAATTCGACGGCGCCGCAGGCTGGTACCTCGCCCGCCATCACCAGGATGCCCAGTTCTTCTTCCTCAACTGCACCTTCTCCCAATCAATGATCGACCGCCCCCCCAAGCGCGTGATCTATCCGCTCAGCGCCACAGCCCCCACCACCCAAGGGGATATCAATCGCAACAAAGACTACGACAAGGTCAACCTCTGGGGCGAGCGTGCCTGCTTTTTCAACTGTCACCGCGACGGCGGCGACTACCCCTGGTTCGCCGACAATCTCACAGGAGCCCCCGGCTCACCCAAGCCCGATCGGATCACCCCCGCCTGGACTTTCGCGAACACCTGGGACCCCGAAAGCAGCGCCGGCCCCAAGATTCGCCAACTCATCGCGCACGATCATAAATTCTCCGTCGTGTTCACCGAAAGCGTCACCGTCAAAGGCCATCCGCGTCTGATCTTCACCGATGGCTCCGCCACCTCCTACGTCTCCGGTAGCGGCAGCGCAACACTGCTCTTCGTTCTTCCGCCCGATGCCACCGCTCAACCCAAGTCCCTCGACCTCACCGGCGGCTGGATCATCGGCACTCAAGCCTCCGCGACCACCCGCCCGGCGGAGCTTTCACTGCCGTAGCGCCTCACATTTCCCCAGCGTGCTACGTGGCGTTCCGACAACGCCCCTTGATCCCGCATTGCGACAGCGAGGGCGGCAATAGCGACAAAAACTATAATTTCCATTGACAATATGGGAATCAGATGGTTATATGAGCTAAGTTACATAACCAAATGACTTTAAATAACCTCCGCAATCAGATGGCTTTTGGCTGAAATTATCGGCGAAGTTGGCCAGAAGGGCGGGAAAAATGAATAGCGGCGCTTCGCTTCACCGGGTGAGGGTCGGCCATGCCAGTCATTCCTTGCGGCGTACGGATCGCCGCCTTTCGCGTAAATTTGCGACCGCTGCTATTTACGCCGCTGCATCTTTGGCCGCTCCAGCGCGCCTCCTGGCCGGTGATCCCACCCTGCCGACGATTGGCTCAACCGTCTTCAACGTCACCGCCTACGGGGCTTCGAGTACGAGCGCGGACAACACCGCGGCGATCCAGGCCGCGATCAACGCCGCTGCGGCAAACACCGTCGGTGGAAATGGCGGAATCGTGGAAATTCCCGCGGCCGCCAGCCCATACCTATGCAACGAACTCACCCTTGCCAGCAACGTCAACCTGCAGGTGGACACGGGCGCCACGCTTCAGAACAAGACCCCGTCCAATACCTTTATCACTTCCTCGGGCACCACCCAAAACATCGAAATCAGCGGGGGCGGTACCCTCCTGAATGAATCCGATACAGACCCGACCATCTCGAACAACAACATGGTCCAGTTGCAGAATGTGACCTACCTCGAGGTGACCGGCGTGACGATGAAGAATGCGTCGCACGAACATCTGGTCGTCAAGAACGACAGCAACGTGACGATCAACAACATCAGCCTGCTTGACGGCATTCAGCGCGCCAACACGGACGGAATCGACTATTCCGGCAGCACTTTCCTCATCGAAAACTCCACTTTCAACGTCGGTGACGACGACATCGTGGCCAAGCAGTCAACCTCGAATCCGATGTCGACCAATATCGTCATCCAAGGCTGCACCATCAATGCGGGCCACGGGATCTCCATTGGCGGCCAGACCGATTCCGGCCTCAACGGCCTGACCGTCAACAATTGCACCTTCAACGGCACGGACAACGGCATTCACCTCAAGGCGAGCTTCGGCGGCGGGTTGGTTCAAAACGTCACGCTCTCGAATCTGACGATGAACAACGTCACCGTCCCGATCAACGTTTCCAGCGAATACTTCGGGACCGGCTATCCAACGGGCAATCCGACGGACGCGGTCAGTATCCTGGCAGATGACAGGCTGGATTCCCCCTCGTACACAATGTGGAAGAATATTTCGTTCAGCAACATCAATGTCCTCGGCTCGTCGAGCGACAACATATTTGCGGCACTGGCGAGCTCGCCGATCCAGGGCCTCACGCTGAACAACGTGAATTTCCAGAATCCTCCGGCCAACGGGATGGTCTTTGACAACATGATCGACGTTCATGTGACCGGCACTTCTTCCCTGCCGATTCAATGCGGGAACTTCGAGTCGTTGGAGGTGTCGGGAAACCCCGCGGCTACACCCTCGCTCACGCAAACTTACAGCGCCGCGCTGGAGCCGTTTAGGTCGGTAACTATTCCGGTCAACACGGTTATTGTGAGCACATTGACCCTTGGAACCAACGCGGGCGAGGCCGGAACGTACAACTTGAGCGGCTCAAACTCGGACCCCTCGCTGTATAGCGGCACTGAATACATCGGCTACCACGGAACGGGCACGTTCAACCAGACCGGCGGCACCAATACATGCCAGGTCGCCTACATCGGCGACGCGGGCGGCTCGCATGGCCAGTACACGATGAACGGCGGAACGCTCAACGTCAGCGTCGGCATCGCCCTCAACTACAACGCAACCCTCTCCGTCTCCAACGGCGCCGTGGTCAATACCAATGCGTTTTTTGAGAGCGCCAATAACACGACCACCGTGCAGAACAGCACGTTCCTGGTTGGTGGCACCTTAAGCAACACCGGCATCGATGGGCTCCTTCAAGTCGAAGGTGCCTCCACCTTCGACGTGAACAACGGCACCGTCATCGCCGGTCAGGGCGCCATTGAAATGAGCGGAACTCCCACCGTTCATTACGGAAACTACGAGATGCAACTCGTAGTGGACGCCGGCACCACCGTCACTAAAGCCGGCAATTCCACACTCACGATCGGCGGCCCCCAGACCTGGCGCTCCGGCTCCGAACTCGATCTTACCGGCGGCACCACCTACATCCGCAGCGATCCGGGCGGAAACGTCAATGTCGTGGCCGACGGTGCTAGCACCACCGTGGAATTTCAGTTCACCAACAGCGGCCAAACCGCCTATCACGTGGGCATCCTCAACCTCATCAACGGCGGCCATGGCCTGCTCCAGCCCTCCAATGGGGGACCCATCCACACCCTCATGACCGGAGCCATGACCATCGATCCCAGCCAGCTCGACCTCGGCGACGGCGTGCTCATTATCGACGATCCGTCCAACACCGATCATGGCGTCTCAGAATTGGCCGCCCTCGCGGGCTACGCCGCCACTGGATTCAACCGCGGAAACTGGAACGGTAACGGCCTGATGAGTTCCATCGCCGCCTCCGACACCAATCACACCACCGCTGTCGGGATACTGAATAACGACGCCGGCAACGGAACCCCCCTCTATCAAACTTTCGCCGGCCAATCCGTCGACGCCCATGCCATCCTCGCCAGGGAAACCTCTTACGGCGACGGCAATCTCGACGGCACGACCGACCTTCAGGATTTCAATCTCTACATGGAGGGCCTCACCGGCCAGGCGCCCGCCACCTGGGAATACGGCGATTACACCTATTCCGGCACCGTGGATGTCGGCACCGATTTCCACCTCTTTGCCGAGGGCTATCTCGCCAGCGGCGGTGACCCGACCGCACTCAGCGACGCCGTCGCCTCCAGCGCCATGACCGCCGACCAACAAGCGCTGGCCCAACAGATCATTCTCAACCCAGGCGTCCCCGAGCCAACCAGCGCCACGCTCCTGGCCATGGCCGGCTTCGCCACTTTGTCGCGCCGCCGCCGCCAAAACCGAACCCCGCCCACAGCGGCACTCCGCTAGGCTCTGTCCAACGGTCCGACGCGCTGCCGGTCGAAACGGATTTCGGCCGCAGGCAAAGAGCGACGACGAGGTCCATCGACGTCGCGGGCGGCTGGATCACCGCCACGCAAGCCTCCGCCAGTGTCCGATCCGCCGAGCTTTCACTGCCATAGTGCATCGCCCGTTGCATCAGTTGAAAAAATGGGCAATTGAATTACCCAATTTCAACTCCCGCATTGCGGCATTCCCTTACCACTTTGCGACATCACGCCGCGCGGTTCCGCCCTCGTTTTCACCTGGCGCCAGCCATCAACTGGCATATAGATACCAAAATAGGTTCTTTTTGCGGGCTGATTGTATTGATTCTTCGCGCCTGAAAATCCTGTTCTGGCCGAACGGGGAAATTCACAAAAATTCGCGCTTCTTCGCTGGAAAACGCCCGCTTTTCCCTTGATGTCGGCCAATCCCCAAGTGTAGAGCAACATATGAAGACGACGCGGTCCGGTTGTCTCCACGCGTCGTTCTCTGGATCGTGGGCTGATTTGCGCTGTCGGAGCGCGGAGGAAATGCCATGTCTATGCCCGTTCGCAGGGCCAGAAATGTATTTCGTGAATTGCTCGCCGCCGCCGTATCAAGCGTCGTGATCTCCGGGGCTCTACCGGCCCGGGCGGATATCACCGCGACCTGGACATCCGCAACCAGCGGCGACTGGACCAGCACCTCCGCCTGGTCCACCACCCCGGTCTATCCCAACAACGGAGCCCTTCCCGGCGTAAATTATCTGGCCCAAATCAGCGCGACCGGCTCGGCCTACACGGTGGCCCTCGATTCGGACATCACCATCGACGGCCTGACGATCAATTCCGCGAATGCCACGCTGGATCAGACCAGCGGCACGTTTCAGGCTGGGAACATCACCCTCGATGCCGGCAGCTATTTACTCGACGGCAGCGGCAGCACCATCGCCAACACCACGATCAATCTGTCCGGCGGCAGCTTTGCCGTTCAAAACGGCACCTTCAACGGCATCACCGTCAGCGGCGGAGACTTGCAGGTCAACGCCGGGGGCAACTTGAATATCCAGAACGGCCTGAACGTCAGCAATCACAACCTGGACCTTGGCACTGACAGTGGTATCTATGCCGATGGCACGAGCGGCCAGACGTTCGACCACGTGAACATCACGCCCAGTTCGTACGCGTACATCTGCGCCAGCGGAGCCGACTCCGGCGGACCCCAGACCCTCACCCTGGGACCGAGCACCACCGTTCACGACGGAGCTTGGTTTTACGACGGTGGCTATTCCGGAAGCATGCTCGTCAACAACGGAACGATCAACGCTGACAACGGTACCGGCTACGGGGTGTACTTTGAAGTGGGCAACTTCACCAACAACGGAACGCTCAAAGCCACCAACGGCGGTACCGCAACCATCAGCAGCAGCACCCACTTTACCAATAACGGCACCACCGAGGCGACCAACGGCGGGACGCTGTCTATCAACTCCGTCAACTGGACCAACGCCGGCGGCACGTTCAAAGCCACCGGTGGCTCGACACTGGACCTGGGCGGGAGCTTCACCACCGCGGAGATAGGAACGGTCACCGCTGATTCCTCCAGCACGGTCAACATCGCCGGCAATCTGGACAACACCGGCGCCACGCTCCACCCCGGCTCCTTCGGTGGAACCTGCTACCTCGACGGCGGCACGATCACCAAGGGCACGATTGATACCAGCGGCGGCAACTTCGCCGTTCAAAACGGCACCCTCAACGGCGTGACCGTCAGCGGCGGAGATTTGTATGTCTCCGGTTCGCTTAATGTTCAAAACGGCCTAACCATTGGCAACCACAATCTGGACTTGGATGTAGGCAGTGCCGTTTTCTTGGACGGCCCCAGCCAGACCATCGATAACGTCAACATCAATCCCAGTTACTACGCTTTCATTTACACCAGCGGCCCCAATTCCGGCGGCCCGCAGACCCTTACCCTGGGAAGTAACGTCACCATCAACGGTCTGGCACAGTTCAACAATTGGAACACCGGCGATGGGCTCATCAACAACGGAACGATCAATGCCAATCGGATGGATGAGATACCGACATACATCGCTGTATCCAACTTCACCAACAACGGCTTGGGTGAGGCCACGCTCGGGGGAAGGCTCAGCATCGCTGCGACCAATTGGACCAACGCCAGCGGTGGCACCCTGAAAGCTGACGGAGCGACTCTGACCCTCGAGGGCAACTGGACCAACGCCGGCACCATCAGCGCCATCAACGTCAGCGCCGTCGAGCTGGGCGGCACTTTCACCACCGCGGCGATCGGTTCCCTCAGCGCCTCCGCCGACAGCACGGTCAACATCACCGGCGCCCTGGACAATACCAGCGCCACGCTTAACCCCGGCGCCTTCGGTGGAACTTGCTACCTCAACGGCGGCACGATCACCAAGGGCACGATCGACGTCAGCGGCGGCAACTTCTCCGTTCAAAACGGCACCCTCGACGGCGTCACCGTCAGCGGCGGGGATTTGCAGGTTAACGGCGCCCTGAACATCCAGAACGGGCTGACCGTCACCAATCGCAACGTCGACCTAAGTGAGGCCAGTAGTCTGGCAGCCGATGGCGCCAGCCAGACCTGGGACAATCTCAACATCACCCCCAGCACGTTCGCCAACATCTACCCCAGCGGCCCCAATTCTACCGGCCCCCAGACCCTCACCCTGGGGCCAAACACCACCGTTCACGGCGGAATTCAGTTTTACAGCTACAACGGCAGCGACGCGCTGATCAACAACGGCACCATCAACGCCGACAACAGCCAATACGGCCTAACCATCAACCTCAACAACTTCACGAACAACGGACTTGTCGAAGCCACCAACGGCGGTTCCCTTTACATCAGCAACGTCTTCATAACTCCCTCGGTCGCATTGCGGAGCATGGCCGACTCCTCCCCCGGTCCTTGTATCAACAGCCCCGGCGCCACCATCAAGGCCGACAACGGCAGCGTCAGCTTCGACGGCACCTGGGTTAACAAGGGCACCATCAGCGCCGTCAACTTTGGCGAGGTTGACCTGGGCGGATCCTTTACCACGGCGGCGATGGGAACGATCACCGTCGACTCCTCCAGCATCGTCTCCATCTCCGGCAATCTGGACAATACCAACGCCACCTTCAACCCCGGCGCCTTCGGTGGACCCTGTTGCCTCAGCGGCGGCACGATCGCCAAGGGCACGATCGATGTCAGCGGCGGCAACTTCTCCGTTCAGCTCGGCACCCTCAACGGCGTCACGATCATCGGCGGAGATTTGCAGGTCACCGGCGAGGGCGGAATGTGGGTCCAAAATGGACTGGCCGTGGCCAACCACAACGTGGACCTGGTCGGAGGCTACTTTCTCTGCGCCGACGGCGCCAGCCAGACCTGGGACAATTTGAACATCACGACCAACGGCTACGGCGAAATCTACCCCAGCGGTCCCAACTCCGGCGGTCCGCAAACCCTTACCCTCGGGCCGAACACCATCGTTCACGGCGGCAACAACTTTTACGACGGCACTATCGGCGACACGCTCGTCAACAACGGAACGGTCAACTCTGACGTCAGCTCCACCGGCGTTGACATCTACGTGGACAACTTCACGAATAACGGAACGCTTGAAGCCACCAACGGCGGTTCCGTTCACATCACCAGCTACACGAAGTTCATCAATCACGGCACGCTGGCGGTCCACAACGGCACGATCCTGACGGACATCGCCCTAAACGTTGGAGACGGCAAACTGACCGGCTCCGGCACGATCAACGGCAACGTGATCCTTTCCTCCGATCCCTCGACCCTGGCCTTCAACATCGGCGGCACAAACCAGGGCACGGATTACGACTCTCTGTCGATTGTTGGAAACATGGCGCTGGCGGGCAATCTGCAAATCACCCTCACAGGCGGCTTCGTGCCATTGAGCACCGATGCGTTCACCGTATTGGAAGTCGCCGGCGGCGACACTTTGAGCGGGTCATTTCTAAACGTCGCCGATGGCAGCCGCCTCGCCACGACCGACGGGCACGGATCGTTCGAGGTCTTCTACGGCGGCAACGGGCAGTTTGCCAATGAGATTGTGCTGGGCGATTTCCAAGCCGTCCCCGAGCCGGCATCTTTCTCACTGCTTGCCCTCACCGGCGTCGGCCTGCTCGCCCGCCGGCGACAACGGGCCAGCCTCCACTCCAACAACTTTTAACCTTCGAGGTTCAGTAGACGGAAAGGGGAAGAACTTATGCAATCGACTTTCGCCTCTGGCCGTTGTCTCAAAGCTGCTATCGCCGCCGTGGTGGCACTGCTGGGGATTGCCGCGCCCTCGGCAAGGGCGGCCAGCTACACCGGCACCGTGCTTTACCCGCTGACCCTGCCGAGCGGCATTGCGTACGGCGGCTTCTCGTATGACTACCCGGAACCAGCCGCCGGCGGTCAGGTCGTCGGCTACGGATTCGGCTATGGCAGCGAGGGTGTTAATGACCATGCACTTCTCTGGTCCGGCCCGCCCAGCTCGTTCGTCGACCTCAACCCGTCCTGGGCCTTGCACTCGGAGGCCCGCGGCACGAACGGCACTCAACAGGTCGGCTTCGCGTCGGCCGAGCCAGGCCCGACGGCCGGCAGAATCGACCACGCCGTTCTCTGGTCCGGCACGGCTGATTCGGCCGTCGACCTGAACCCGACCAACCTGAGCGGGTTCGACTCCTCGTTAGCCATCGCCACCAACGGCACACAGCAGGTCGGCCTCGGTTCCGGTAGCGGCGCGACGAGTGGCCACTCACACGCTCTGCTCTGGTCCAGCACGGCCGATTCGGCCGTCGACCTGAACCCGAACTGGATCACCGATTCGTACGCCTGCGGCACCGATGGCACCCACCAGGTCGGCTACGGCTTGGGCAGCGGGACGGGCAATAACGTGCACGCCCTTCTCTGGTCCGGCACGGCTGGGTCGGCCGTCGACCTGAACCCGACCGGGTTCAGCGGTTCGTCGGCCTACGGCACCAATGGCGCCCAGCAGGTCGGGGATGGCGACGGCCACGCGATGCTCTGGTCCGGGACCGCCAAGTCGGCCATCGACCTTCACCCGACGAACCTGAGCGGGTTCGACTACTCGATGGCCTTCGGCACTAACGGAACCCAACAGGTCGGCGAGGCCTATGCCGACTTGTCGGGTTTCCCCGCTCAAGCCGTTCTCTGGTCCGGCACGCCCGGGTCGGCCGTCGAGCTCCAGTTGCTCCTGCCGACGGCCGGGACATGGACGGATTCGTACGCCTACACCATCGACGCTGCGGGCAACGTATACGGCACGGCTTACGGCACGCTCAACGGCGTGACGGGCCAATTCGCTGTTGAGTGGTCGCCCCTACCGGCGCTGGCGATCACCTCGGTCCCACCGCCCGGAGTCACCAATGTCGGCGGGGGAGCACCCGGTGGAGGGCTGTTTACCACTGGCGGCCCTGGGAAATATATTCCGGTCCCCTATCATCTTTCGGCGCCGGCGACGACGGGATATTTCCAATTCGGCGGAGTCCAGCAAGGCGACACGGGGGTCGTGGTGCTCAAATTCACCAACACCGCAACCGGCCTAGACCCGGCCAGCAATGCTTCGGTCCTGGCCGACGTTGAAGCGTTCATCGCCGCCAACGACGGCACAGGCATCACCGTCACCGGCGTGTTGCCCGCGGTCCAGGATGAATTCACGACGGCTTTCGATGTTCAATTGAGCTTCACCGCCGGCGCGAATGATCCGTACCTGAACTTCGATTTCTCGAGTTTCACCGACTCCAGCGTGCCGCTCGGCGATTTGGCCGTGACAGATATTGGCCTCACCGCCGTCCCCGAGCCGACATCTTTCTCCCTGGTTGGCCTCGCCGGCGTCGGCCTGCTGGCCCGCAGCCGCCATCGGGCCAGCCTCCACATATCGGCATCATAAAAGAAATTGCCGCCTTCCCCCGGCGCGTCGGGACCGCAGCCGGCACCGTTAGGGTAGCGGTGCGGCGCGCGCATCGCTTACAATCCGATTGTCTGGAAAGGCAACCGACGCTGTAAAACTGCCGAACCGATGGCCCGGCTGACGATCCAACAATCCTTTGAGTTGGCAATGCAGCACCACCAGGCGGGGCGGCTCGGTGATGCCGAGCAGATTTATCGGCAAATCCTGGTTCAGCAACCCCAGCACGTGGGTGCGATGCAACGGCTGGCCGTTTTGGCCCAGCAAGGGGGACGCAGGGATCTTGCATTGGATCTCTTCCGTCGCGCCATCGCGGTCAGGCCCGACTACGCCGACGCTCACAACAATCTTGGCAATGCCCTGAGAGAAAATGGCCAATTCGATGAGGCCATCGCAGCCTGTCGCCGAGCCATCGCCCTGAAGGCCAATTACCCCGAAGCCTATTACAACCTGGGCATCGCGCTGACGGAGAAGGGACAAGTCGAAGAAGCGATCGCCGCCTACCGACAGGCCATCGCCCTAAAGCCCGGCTTTCCCGATGCCCACTACAACCTCGGGATTGTTCTGAGGGTCAAGGGGCAGATCGATGAAGCGATCGCCGCCTATCGGCAGGCCATCGCCATGAGGCCCAATTTCCCGCAAGCGTACGGCAATCTCGGGATTGCCCTGAACGAAAAGGGGAACCTTGATGAAGCCGTCGTCGCCTATCGACAGGCCATCGCGCTGAGGCCCAACGATCCCGAAACTTTTTACAATCTGGGCACTGCTCTGACAGGCAAGGGGCGACTCGATGAAGCGATCGCCGCCTATCGGAAGGCGATCGCACTGAGACCCAACTTTCCCGAAGCCCACAGCAATCTGGGCATTGCCCTGGTAGGCAAGGGACGACTCGACGAGGCGATTGCGGCCTACCGCCAGGCGATCGCCATCAAGCCCAACTACCCCGAGGCCCATAGTAATCTTGGCAATGCCTTGAGGGACAAGGGCGAGCCCGACCCGGCCATCGCCGCTTGCCGCCAGGCCATCGCACTCAGGCCCGATTACGCCGAAGCCCACAGCAACCTTGGCAATGCCCTCAGTGACAAGGGCCAACTCGACCAGGCCGTCGCCGCCTATCGCCAAGCCATCGCCTTCAGCCCCGACTATGCCGATGCCCACCGCAATCTTGCCCTGATTCTGCTACTGCGCTGCGAATTCGAGCCGGGTTGGCAGGAGTACGAATGGCGATTGAAAGTCCACGGCAAGCTGTTGCCCGGTCGCGCATCGTCTGGGCCTCTTTGGGATGGCGGCGATCTGAGCGGGCGCACGATCCTCCTGCAGGCCGAACAAGGGCTTGGCGACACGATTCAGTTCATCCGCTACGTGCCGCTGGTCATACAGCGCGGCGGCCGCGTGCTGGTTCAATCGCCCAAGGAATTGATCCCCCTGTTGCGGCAATTGCCCGGCGTGGAACGATGGCTGGCTGCCGGCCAACCGCTCCCGCCGTTCGATGTGCGGTGCCCCCTGCCGAGCCTGCCGCGCTTGTTCGGCACGAACCTGCGGAACATTCCGGCGCAAAATCAGCCGCTGCTTCCCGACCCGGAACTAGCCAAAGCGTGGCGGCACCGGCTGGAGCAGCAGCCCCCTGGGCTCAAAGTCGGTCTGGTCTGGGCCGGAAACCCGTCGCACAAAAACGATCGACATCGCTCCATCGCACTGTGTCAACTGGCGCCCCTGGGCACGGTGTCCGGCGTTTGCTTCTACAGCCTCCAGAAAGCCCAGGCAGCCGAGCAGACGGCCCATCCGCCGGCGGGCATGTCGATCATCGACTGGAGCGGCGAACTTCAAGATTTTGCCGACACCGCCGCCCTCGTCGCCCATTTGGATTTGATTATTTCCGTCGATACTTCGGTCGCTCATCTTGCGGCCGCGATGGGCAAACCCATCTGGTTACTGCTCCCCTTCCTGCCCGATTGGCGCTGGATGCTGGATCGAGACGACAGCCCGTGGTATCCGACGATGCGACTATTCCGCCAGCAATCCCGCGGAAATTGGGACAGGGTCATCACACGACTCGTCCAAGCTTTGTCGAAACGCCTCAAGGCTCGCAGCTGAGCGCCCCGCAACTCCGCCAACAAAATGAACCTGCAATCGGCGTGCTCCAGCCGGCCAGTTCGCGCACATGCACCCATGCAGACGCAAGTACTTGTTGATGAGACGCTATCGGCGAAGCCGGCGCGCTCCAGGCAAAGGCGTGGGCACCGTGCTCGGAATCACTCTTGGGCAACGCTCGCCAAAGGGTAATGCAGTTCACATCGCGGACACCCGCAGCCACTCAGATCGGGCGCTGGAGGGTGCGCATGGCGCGGTCGGCATCGGCGGCGGCTGGATCATCGCCACGCAAGCCTCCGCCATTGTCCGCTCGGCCGAGCTTTCCCTGCCATAGCGCGTTGCCTCGCCCCCGCTCCTGTTGAACTGAACTAAGCCGAACTCCCTTTCCCGATCCTTCATCAGCCATGTCAGGTGGACTGAACGGCTGCGCGCATTATCTGTTGTATCGATTGAAGATGACGGATGAGTCAGATTATCCAGTTTCAACTCCCGCATTACGGCATCCCCTTACCGCTTTGCGACATCACACCGCGCGGTTCTGCCTTCGCTTTCGCCTAGAGCCAGCCATCAGATCGCATATAGATACCAAAATAGGTTCTTTTTGCGGGCTGATTGTATTGATTCTTCGCGCCTCCAAATCCTTTAACGGCCGAATCAAAAAATTCGCAAATATTATCGGTCCTTCGCCGGAAAACGCCCGCTTTTTCCTTGATGTCGCCAACGCTCCAGGTGTAGAGACGATCGAACATGGCAGTAAGGGTTTGAAGCATGTCGGGTCCAGCCGCTCCGAGAAACGGGACCGGTGACAACTAGGGGCGGGAAATGAATCCGGGACGCGAGCGAATCCCAAAAATGCTAATGGCGCATCGATCCTTGGCGACCGCTTCCTTCGCCGGCTGGGTTTCACGTGGGTAGCTCGACGGCGAAATCAAATCATACCCACAAAAAGGGAGGTCACATGCGTCGGTCCAAATTACGCGTCATATCCATCATGGCGTTGGCCCTATCGGCGGGAGCGGCTCTCATGCCGGTAACCGCGCACGGGCAAATCTTTGTCGTGAACTACGGCTACGGCAACGGCACGGGCGCCGCGATTGGCAAATACAACCTTGATGGGTCCACCGTGTGGGCCTCCCTGGTTTCGGGGTTGGTTGAGCCGTACGGCATTGCCGTGTCTGGATCGGACCTGTTTGTCACGAGCTATGCTGGCACGATTGCCGAATACAACGCCACGTCGGGCGCCACGGTGAACCCCTCCCTGGTCTCGGGGTTGTCTTCCCCGGCCGGCATTGCCGTGTCCGGATCGGACCTGTTCGTCGTGAACAGCGGCGGCGGTACGACTGGCGCCGGTTCGATTGGCGAATACACCTTGGGAGCCACTCCTGGGACGATAGCTTCGTCGAATCCCTCCCTGGTTTCCGGCTTGACTGGCCCGTCCGACATTGCCGTGTCTGGATCGGACCTGTTTGTCACGTACCCCTACGGCAACACGATTGGCAAATACACCACATCGGGAGTTACGGTGAGCGCCTCCCTGGTGTCGGGGTTGTGGGGCCCGGAGGGCATTGCCGTGTCTGGATCGGACCTGTTTGTCGTGAACGGCGGCGGCAACACGATTGGCGAATACACCACGTCGGGAGGGACGGTGAACGCCTCCCTGGTTTCGCTGTTGTCTTACCCGTGGGGCATTGCCGTATTTGGACCGGACCTGTTTGTCGTGAACAACAGCAATACTCCCATGGGCACGATTGCCGAATACACCACGTCGGGAGTGACGGTGAACGCCTCCCTGGTCACGGGGTTGGTTAGCCCGACCGACGTTGCCGTGGTTCCCGAGCCGGCATCTTTCTCCCTGGTTGCCCTCGCCGGCCTCGGCCTCCTCGCCCGCCGCCGGCGCTCTGGACAGCGCTGAGCAGCCGCTGCCTGCTCGGTCCGCCGGCTGGGTTTCACGTGGGTAGCCCGACGGCGAAATCAAATCATACCCACAGAGGGGAAGGCAAATGCGTGGGTTCAAATTACATGGCATATCCATCACGGCGCTGGCCCTTCGGAGGAGAGAGTCCATGATAAACGTCAATAATCTGCGCAACGCGCACGGGTTGGGCACAAAGACGGTAAGAATCGTGTTACTCACAGCAAGCGTGTTGATGGCTGTCAGCCTGACGCCCTCCGCTGTCGCTGACACGGCCTATACCTATACGGGGAACAATTACAACCAACTTGGCGGAACCTACAAGAGCGGTGGACCTTATGCCTTGTCCGTTGTGTTTACTACAACACTGTCGGGGAATGCGCTCGACAATTTGCCTTTTACGGACATCACCTCCACGGTCACGTCGTACAATTTTACCGACGGCAGTGGTCTGACCTTAAATAACATTAATAACGGTTTGGCAAAACCAGATCTCAGCGTAAGCCTAGCTACCGATGCGTCAGGCAACATCGTTCAATGGTTCGTCGGAGCTTACACTTCTCCTCCCAACACCCAGATGCAGAGTAACTGGGAGAGCCCTTATGGTTTCATTCCGGGTGCCGATTTCTCCGAGACGACTCCAAATTTCGCAGGAGATTATGGGTCTGTTTCTGACGATCCGGGCACCTGGCACGGCGTCACCGTGCCTGAGCCCACGGCGGTATCGCTCCTGGTGATCGCCGGCGTGGGCCTGCTCGCCCGCAGGCGGCAACGGACAAGCCTGCACTGCAAAAACTTTTAGCGTTGGAGGTTCAGTAGACGGAAAGGGGAAGAACTTATGCAATCGACTTTCGCCTCTGGCAATTTTTTCAAAACCGTTATCGCCGCGGCTGTGTTCGCGCTGCTGGGGATTGCCGCCCCATCGGCACGGGCGGCCAGCTACACAGGCACCGTGCTTTACCCGCTGACCCTGCCGAGCGGCTTCGCGTCGGTAACCGCGAGTGGCAACCCGCAAACAGCCGCCGCCGGCCAAGTCGTCGGCTACGGCAACGACACCGCGACGGGCGGCTATGACCACGCCGTGCTCTGGTCCGGCCCGGCCGGGTCGGCCGTCGACCTGAACCCGGCCGGGTTCACCGCCTCGTTCGCCGACGGCACCAATGGCGCCCAGCAGGTCGGCTGGGGCAACGGCCACGCCCTGCTCTGGGCCGGCACGGCCGGGTCGGCCGTCGACCTGAACCCGACCGGGTTTATGGAGTCGGAGGCCTACGGCACCGACGGGACCCATCAGGTCGGCTACGCCTGGGGCACCGCAACCAGTATTCAGTACCACGCCCTGCTCTGGACCGGCAACGCCGCGTCGGCCGTCGACCTGAACCCGACCGGGTTTCCCGACTCGAAGGCCTACGGCACCGACGGCACCCAGCAGGTCGGCTGGGGCGACGACCACGCCCTTCTCTGGACCGGCACGGCCGCGTCGGCCGTCGACCTGAACCCGACCAACCTGACCGGGACATGGTCCTCGGCGGCCTACGGCATCAGCGGCACCCAGCAGGTCGGCTACGGCTCGGGCAGCGCGACGGGCGTCAACGCACATGCCCTTCTCTGGTCCGGCACGCCCGGTTCGGCCGTCGACCTGAACCCGACCAACCTCACCGGGTTCACCGATTCGGAGGCCAACGGCACCAACGGCACCCAACAGGTCGGCTACGGCTATGGCAGCGGGACGGACAGCAACAACCACGCCCTCCTCTGGTCCGGCACGCCCGATTCGGCCGTAGACCTCCAGTTGCTCCTGCCGGCGACGCCAGGCGGCGCGTGGTATGACTCGTGTGCCTACACCATCGACCCCGCGGGCAACGTATACGGCACGGCTGACGGCACGTTTAACGACGTGACCGGCACCTTCGCTGTCGAATGGTCGCCCGTACCCGAGCCGGCAAGCCTGGGGCTGCTCGGTTTGGCCGGCGGCATGCTGCTCATGCGGCGGACTCGGCAGCGGCCCAGCCTCCGTTTCAACAATCTTTGAAAGGGAAAGGCACCCGGGGCCAATCAAATCGGGCGCTGCAGCGTGCGCACGGCGCGGTCGGCATCGGCGGCGGTGTCGAAAGCCAGGTACATCACGAATTGCCGCTCGACGGCCGAGGCCGACACGCCACGCAGGTTCAGGCCCTGAGCGGCGATCGCGCGAGTCACCAGGTACCCCGATCCCGGCTCATCCGAGCCTGTGACCCGGACGCAATGCAGCTCGCTGCTTTGCTGGAAACCCAGTTGCTTGGCGGCGCGGATTTGGGCGTCGCCGCTCAGTTGAGCCACGAACACGATGCCTTCGCCCGGTTTCTCCGGGGTGCGCCGGGCCAGCAGAAAGTCCAGGTCCGCCCCGGCCTTGGCCAGCCCTTCGAGCTTTTCACGCAGTGCGCCTGGCTGGTCGGAAACCGTCGCCACCCATACGTCAACTTTCGATGCGTTGAACATGATTCTCCTCTGTGTTGCCCGGCAAGCCTGGATCGGAAGGGCCGGGATCGGGGGCAAGGGAATCGTCCCGCCACCGTTGCACCCACGCAAGAATCGTTTCGACCGCCCGAGGGACGGCGGCGGCGGCTTGCGCAGAGAGCGGCAAGCCCAGCGCCGGTGTCTGCACTGTCAGCACGATCAAGCGCACGTTGGGCGGCAGCCAGCCCAGGGATTCGGCCATGGCCAGTTGCGACGAAAGTCCCAGGCCGTGCGTGGACCATGTCCGATCGGACAGAAGCTGGGGCCGCTGGGCGGAGCGGTAATCCAGATCGAGCACCTTTCCGGGCGCGACATCCGGCACCACGGCGGCGTCGACGACGATCAAAGCCCGGCGTCCTTGAATGCAATGCAGCAATCCGGCGGGATTGAGGGCCAGATCGACGACCTCCAATTGCGGCACGGCCGCCTGGGCAACTCGCCGCGCCACCAGCGGACCGAACGCGTCATCGCAGGCTAAAGGGTTACCGCACGCTGCCAGCAGAATGGGCGCAAGCGTCCCCACCGCTGCTCCCTTCTTCCCGCCCTGCGCCGGCCGCGGAGCCGACGGCGGTGCGAGAGAATTTGAGAAAGTGCACCGAGCACGAGATGCACGGGTCATAGTTGCGGATCAGGTGTTCGCAGCGCAGGGCCGCCTGTTCATCCGGCAGCGCGGATAGCGTTGGAGCCAAGGCCGCAAGGTCCTGTTCAATGGACGACTGGTTTTGCGACGTTGGCGGGACGATGCGCGCCGAGAGGATGGTGCCATCCGCGGCGGTGGAATAATGGTGCCAGCAGATGCCGCGCGGCGCTTCGGTTCCATGTCCGCCGCTTCCCGCCCGCGGGGCCAAGGGAATGGCGCAGCGCGGCGGCGGCGTGTAGCCGGCCAGGATATCATGCGCCAGCGCCAACGCGTGCACCGTTTCCAGGGCCCGCGCCGGCAGCGACAGAAAGTTGTTCCGCCACGGCAATTCCTGCTTCACACCCTGGCAGACCTTGGGAAGCAATTCGGCGGCGCGCGGGTGAAGTTTTTCATGATTGAGATTCAACCGCGCCAGCGGCCCGACCACGTACGGACCTCGTCCTTTGATCATGGCGTGCAGGGCCGTGGAATGTTCCACCTGTTTTTCCACGATGGCGTTGCCGAATTCCTCCTGATCGACGTTCAGGCCCTTGTTGGACCAGATGCGTCCGAGGTTCATCGGATATTCGTCTTCGGGACAGAGGGCGACAAACTCGTAATCGCGTTCGAGCTTGGGATAGGTGAGTTTTTCGGCCAGGAAGAGCGTCAAGCCGGCCATGTCATCGATGGCCTGTTTCACTTGGGGCACCAGGGCCGCGGCGGCTTCCGGGTCCGGGGCGCGATAGAACCCGCCGACGCACACGTTCACCGGATGCACCGCCCGGCCCCCCACCAGCGTCACGATGTCATTGCCCAGCTTCTTGAGGCTCAGGGCCTGTTTCACCACCGGGCCGTGATCCGCCACCATGCTGATCGCCGATTCGTACCCCAGGAAATCGGGCAGATGCAGCAGGAACATGTGCAGCACGTGGCTCTCGATCCATTCGCCGCAGTAGATCAAATTCCGCAGGGCTCGAATGGCTGGATCGACGTCGCGGAACACCCCCAGCGCCTTTTCCAGGGCGTGGCACGACCCCATCTGGTAGGCGACGGGGCAGATGCCGCAGATGCGCGCCGTGATGTCCGGCACTTCGCGAAAATCCCGCCCGCGCAGCAACGCCTCGAAGAACCGCGGCGGTTCATAGATGTCCAGCCGAGCCTGCTCGCAGCGGCCGTCCCGCATTTCCAGATGCAGCGCCCCCTCGCCTTCCACGCGGGCCAGCGCCCCCACGCGAATCGTCCGCGTATCCGGGCTACCACTGCCGGTGTTGCTCGAGTTGCTCATAGTGGTCACTCGTTTGCTTGAACGGTTCGAGATAGCCGTTGAACGACCGCAGCCGGCGCTTCACGTCGCGCGCCGACAGCCCCAGCGACTCCAGCCGTCGCGACAGCGGCGGCATGTTGGGTTGTTCCATCGGCCCAAAGCAGCCGTAGCAGGCCCGATGGCACCCCGGACACAGCGCCCCGCAGCCCGCCTGCGTGATCGGTCCCAGGCACGGCTGTCCGCCCGCGACCATCACGCACGGGTAGCCCAGTCGTTTGCACTGTATGCACAGCGAGTAGGTGGGGATGTTGGGTTTGCGCCCGGCCAGCATCGCCGAAATCAATTCCAGCAAATGGATCGGGTTGACCGGGCAGCCGCGCAGCTCGAAGTCCACGAAGACGTGCGAGGCGATCGGCGTGGCCGTCTCCAGCGATTTGATGTATTGCGGCGAAGGATAAACCGCCCCCATGTACTCGGTCAGGTTCGCCCAGTTGCGCAGGGCCTGGATTCCCCCCGAAGTCGCGCACGCCCCGATGGCCACGAGAAACTTGCAGTCCCGCCGCGCCTGCCGGATGCGATGCTCCTCTTCCGGCGTGGAGATCGAGCCTTCCACCAGCCCCACGTCGTACGGTGGCGGCAGCACGCGCCGCCGAGCCTCCAGGAAATACGCGATCTCCACCGCCGACACCAGCGACAACAACTGCTCCTCCAGGTTCAGCAGCGACAACTGGCACCCGTCGCAGGAGGAGAACTTGTACACCGCCAGCCGGGGCTTGGTGTCCGGCGGCGGTGGTGTGATCGAGGGAGCTGCCATGTCAGACCTCCTCCTTGGCAAAAATGTTGGCGATGTCCGCGTAACAAAACACCGGTCCGTCCCGGCAGACGAACTTCGAGCCGTACTGGCAGTGTCCGCACAGCCCGAATCCGCAGTTCATATTCCGCTCCAGGCTCACGTACACCTGCTCCGCCGGCACGTGCAGTTGCAAAAAATTCCACGACGCCACGCGGTTGAGAATCCGCGGTCCGCACACCAGCACGATGGTCCGCTCCCCCGTCACCTTCACCCGCCGCAGCAATTGCGTGACCACGCCCACCGGACCGGCCCATCCCGCGGTGGCGTTGTCCACCGTCACCAGCACGTCCAGCTCCCCGCCCTTTTCCCACCCCTGCAATTCCTCCGCGAACAAGCGGTCCTCCGGGAACCGGCATCCGTAGAACAGCACCACCCGGCCGCAACGTTTGCGGTGTTGCAGCAGCCAGTAAATCACCGGCCGCAGCGGCGCCAGTCCGATCCCTCCGCCCATGATCACCACGTCGTGCCCGTCCAGCCGCTGCATGGGCCAGCCGGTGCCGAACGGACCGCGCAGACCCACCACGTCACCCACCTTCATCCGCCCCATGGCCCGCGTCACCGTCCCCACCAATCGGATGGTGTGTCCCATCTGCTGCGGCCGGTGAGGATCCGACGAAATCGAAATCGCCGCCTCTCCGATCTTCGGCACGTACACCATGTTGAACTGCCCAGGCTCAAACCGATACTCCGCGCGCAGACGCTCATCGGTGAACTCCATCGTGAACGTCTTGGTGTTGAAGTTCTCGTCCTTGAGGGCCACGATGCGCGCCGGCGCCGGCACCCACAGGTCCCGTCCGTTCCCGGCCGTCGTCCGCCGCTGCGACTGTGTTGCTGCCCCGCTCATGCTTGCTTCTCCCGCGTTGAGTTCCCACCGTCCTCCGGCGGCTGTGACTGGCGAATCTGCTGCGCCTCCACCGTCAGGTCGATCCCCACCGGGCACCACGTGATGCACCGCCCGCATCCCACGCACCCGCTGCATCCAAACTGGTCGAACCACGTGCACAACTTGTGACGCAGCCAATGCCGATATCGCCCGCGAATCGTGTTGCGTACCGGCCCCGCCGTCGTGTAACTGAACTGATGCGTGAAACACGACTCCCAATACCGCGTCCGCGTCACCGGCCCCTGGTCCAACGTCGAGGAATCCGACACTGTCGAACAGAAGCACGTCGGGCACACCATCGTGCAGTTCCCGCACGACAGGCACCGCTGGGCCACCTCATCCCATCGTGGGTGATCCACCGCGCGATCCAGCACCTCCTTCAGCCCCGACCTGTCCAGATGCCGGCCCATGTGCTCGCGCGCCCGCGCCAGCTTCAGCTCCGCCAACTCCTGCTCCGCCGCCGACGCCTTGCGCCCGGGCAGACCTTCCAGCAGCTTGCCCCCCTTCTCCGACCCCACGGTCACGACGAACCCGCCCCGCTGTTCCGTGAGCGCCAGATCGAATCCCTCGCTCGCCTCCGGCCCCGTCCCCATCGATGCGCAGAAGCAGGTCCCCGACGGCCGCGTGCAGTTCACCGCGATCACCATCGCCTGCCGCCGCGCCTCCGTATAGAACGCTCCCGCCAGACACCCCGCGGTGCGCCCCTCTTCCTCCGAAAAGACGCGGTCCTGCACGCGCATCGCCGCCAGATCGCACGGACGCACGCCCAAAAACGCCAGCTTGGGCGCCGGCGGCGGACCCCCCTCCTGCACAAATCCACCCTTTTCCGCCCGGAATTCGTACAGCCGCTGCGTCGGCGGAAATAAAAATCGCTTCGGCCCATTCGCCCCGACCACATATTGGAATTGCAGTTCCGGCTCCTCCGTCGCCGACAGCCGATACGATCCTCCATCCTGATAGTCGATGAGCCCGCGCGCGATTTGCTGCCCCGTCGTGATCGGCGCATAGGTAATGACTCCCGCCTCGACGGTGGGGGCGATCACGGTATACCCCTGGCTGCGCAGCAGCGCAACCAGTTCATTAAGCGCAGTTTGCGGCAGAAATGACGGCGCAGACCGCGACGCAGATGTCGGCACGACGACCTCCTTGCGCGCAAGGTGCAACGCTTTAGGCGACAAAGTTAGGGTTCGACCAGAGCCGGTTAAATCGGTGGATCATCCGATTCCCCCGTAGGGCGAAACCCCGTAGCAACGCCCCTCGCGCGCCTTATTCTTGATAGCCGCGGGCGGCAGCCCGCGGACTCCTCGCGGAGAACAGAAACCGCCGGTCCACCCGCTTGCTTCTCTTCCTGTCTCCTTCTCTCTCCCCTCGCCTGTTACTGCGGGAGAGGGCCAAGGGTGAGGGTCCGCTTGCTCTACTGATCTACTGTTCTCCAGCTCCACTTTCTAGCGCAGCTCGCCAAGGGTGAGGGCTCGCGCAGCGCGACTCTCCTTTCTCGCGGAGCGTGCCAAGGGTGAGGGCTCGCGCAGCGCGGCTCTCCTTTCTACTCTCTACTTTCTCCTTTCTCGCGTAGCGTCTTTCCCCGCCCCCGCAATCCGTTATCCTATGCCCGAGCCTGCCGGGCGCTTGGCGGCGTGAATGGGCCAGCCACCGGCGCGCAACGGCAAAGGGCAATTCATGGCAATGCGGCCCGCCTCTCACACACCCTTGTTGTTCCTCGACGCCATCAAGCGGCGTCATCCCAACCTTTTCCTCCCCAGACTCCTGGCGGAAGAAGCGGAAAAACCGATGCTGCGCGGCGCCGATCAGGAACGTGCACATCAAAAGCTTTTGGATTGGGCGGACTTTCTGGAAAGGGGCGCCCACGATCAAAAGGAAACCGCTATTGACGCCGAATTTCTGGAAAGGGTTTTCGGCGAGGCCCTTGGCTACCGTTCATTCTATCAATGCCCAACAGATTACTACCGCCAAAGAAATTACCCCGTGCCGGGGAGACAGACCGCCGACGGTGCGCTCGGCTGGTTTCCAAGCACGCCCGACACGCCACCGGTGGCGATAATCGAGTTAAAGGACGCCAACACTGATCTGGACCACGATAAATTCAACGGCCGTACTCCGGTGCAACAGTGTTGGGATTACCTCAACCAGTTGCCGCAGACGAAATGGGGCATCGTCAGCAACTACCTCACCATTCGTCTGTATCACCGTGATGTTCCGGCTCGCGCATACGAAGAATTCACCGTCAGCGACTTCCGCGACCCTGCTCGTTTCCGGCAATTCTATTACCTATTTGAGCGTCATGGATTGCTTGGCAACAAACTGCAGGCCCCGCGCGCCGATTCGCTATTGCAGCGCAGCCAGGGCCGTCAGCGCGAGGTGGGTGACCAGCTATACGACTATTACAGTGAGCAGCGCCGCGCCTTGATTGAGCTGCTGATGGACCGCTTGAAGATGCCGCAAGACCAGGCGATCTCGGCGGCACAACGCCTCCTCGACCGCGTGATTTTCATGGCGTTTTGCGAGGACCGCGGCCTGCTTCCCGAGAAATTGATCGAGCGCACGTGGAAGAGCGTGCCGCCCCTGGCTCGCGCCACGAATCCGCGATGGCGCAATTTCCTTGACGCCTTCCACGCCATTGACAAGGGACATCCCGACCTCGACCTGCCGACGGGTTACAACGGCGGCCTGTTCCGCCACGATCCGGCCGTGGACGAGTTGGACCTTGAGGACCGTTGGGCGGACGTGTTCAAGAACATCGGCAGCTACGACTTCCGCGACGAGGTCAATGTTGACGTGCTTGGACATCTCTTTGAGCGCAGCGTCACCGAACTGGAGAAGCTGCGCGTCGTCGGCCTTTTTGGAAAACAAACCGCCGACGATGGTCAACCTTTCATGCCCAAGAGCGCCGAGCGCAAGCGCTTTGGCATCTACTACACGCCGCCGGCGTTCACGCGGCTGATCGTCGAGAACACCCTGGGCGCGCTGATCCAGCAGCGAGTGGACCCCTTGCCCGATCTTGCCCAGCGCGTGGCTGAACTTCGCAAAATCAAGGTCTGCGACCCGGCGTGCGGCAGCGGCGCGTTCCTGATCGCCGCGTACGAGAGGCTTGAGGAAACCTACGAGGACATCGTTCGCGCCATGCGCAAAGCGGGCTTAGCGGAGGAAGCCGATTCACTGCAACGGCAATACCCCGACTACGTCCTCAGAGACAACATCCATGGTGTTGACCTATCCGCCGAGTCTGTGGAAATCACACAACTGGCCCTCTGGATCCGCTCGGCCCGCAAGGGCCGCACGCTGGCCGACCTGTCGAAGAACATCGTCAACGGCAACAGCCTGATCCGCGATCCGAGCGTTCATCCGAAGGCGTTTACCTGGCAACACGCGTTTCCCGAGGTGTTCGACCGCCCCGCAAAGGGCTTTGACGTGGTGATCGGGAACCCGCCGTGGGAGCGAATGAAGTTGCAGGAACGCGAATTCTTTTCGTTCGGTGCCCCCGAGATCGCAACCGCCGTCAATGCAGCCGATCGACGGAAACTCATCGCCGCCGTCGAACGAAACCGGCCGGAGCTGTGGCGGCGCTACAAGCTCGCACAATCCACCGCTGAAAACACGCTCGCTTACGTGCGCAGCGAGGCCGCAGGTTTTCCACTTACCGGCAAGGGCGACGTCAATACTTATATGCTTTTTGCGGAGCTGGCGCGCAAGATCGTGGCGCCAACGGGCCGGGCGGGGTTGCTTGTGCCAAGTGGAATCGCAACCGACGACACAACAAAACATTTCTTTAACGATTTGATGGAGAAGAACTCTCTAATCGGCCTATACGACTTTGAGAACAAGGATGGCATATTCGCCGACCTGCACCGGTCGTTCAAGTTTTGTATCCTCCTGATGGGTGGATTGAACGTGCAGACCCCGTCAGCCGAGTTTGTCTTTTTCGCACACAGGATCGAAGACTTAAAAAAGTCCGAACGACAAATTGAATTGACGGACAAAGACCTGAAATTGCTCAACCCGAACACGAGAACCTGCCCGATCTTCCGCAGCAAGCGCGACGCCGAGTTGACCAAACAGGTTTACCGAAATGTGCCGATCCTCGTCGACCAACACCGCCGCGCCGGGGGGAACCCTTGGGGTGTGAAGTTCGTCCGCATGTTCGACCAAACTAACGACGCGGAGCTTTTCAAGACCGGCAAGGAGTTGAAAGACGATGGGTTCAATCTGGACGGCAACCGCTGGATTAAGCGTAAACGGGTTTATTTCCCGCTGTACGAGGCGAAGATGATCCAAGCGTTTGACCACCGCGCCGCGGGCGTAGTCGTCGAGGCCGGGAACTGGATGCGGCAAGGCCAGACTGAGGAAACGTCGCCTGTGGAACACCAGAACCCGGAGTTTGTCGTGTTGCCCCGGTTCTGGATTGCTGAGGAGCACGTTGAGAAATTCATCGGGCAGCGCTCGGCTTTGCTTGCGTACAAAGACGTAACCAGCGCCACCAACCAGCGCACGATGATTGCCGCAATGGTCCCACGGGTTGGGCTGATGAATTCGGCCCCGTTCATTCAGACTACCGACAACATCACCTCTAAGCGCCAGTGTTGTCTTCTCGCCAATCTCAATTCTCTTGCCTATGACTTCATCGCGCGCCAGAAGGTGGGGGGACTGCACCTCAATTTCTTCATCGTGGAACAGTTACCGACGTTGGCCCCGGAGCGTTACGACGACAAGTGCCCGTGGGATCGCAAAACAACGGTGGAAGAATGGGTGGCTCAGCGCGTGCTGAAACTGACCTGCACATCGGAGGACATGATTCCACTGGCCGAGAACACTGGGTTTAAGCCGAAGGTCAACCGGTGGAAGGAAGATGAGCGAGACAATCTGCGCGCAGAACTCGACGCCGCTTATTTCATCCTTTACGGGATTGACCGCGCGGACGTTGAGTACATTCTCGGCACGTTCCAAGGCGTTGCCAATGAGGATGAAGCGCACGGCGGCGTAGGCGTAACACGCCGATTGATCCTAGACGCGTTCGACAGATTCAGCGCCCGTTGAAGCCGGGCCGCAGCGGGCTTCGCGGGGAATTGGCACAGGATGAAAAGCGAACTTATGCCTTTGCATCGGCTCGGGTAGAATGAACGGCATCAGTAAAGGCGGTGCCGGTATGACTTGGGAAGATCGAATTGAGCTTAAGCCGCACGTGCTTTGCGGGAAACCTGTCGTCAAGGGAACGCGCATCAGCGTCGAGCTTGTGATCAAGCTGCTCGCCGATGGCTGGAGCGAAGCGGATGTCTTGAGCAGCTACCCGCATCTTACCGCGGAGGATGTCAAGGCCTGCCTCGCCTACGCCGCGCACGTGCTCGCCAATGAACGGGTCTTTCCCGTGGCTTCGTGAGGCCTGACCGCGTGGTCCTAATCCTAACTCTTTATCCTGCTCTTAATCCTCTTCGTAATCGTAATCTTAATCTTGCTCCTTCTCCCCGATCCTTTAGGAGGCTCAGCGGTGTCCTGGCCGGGCAGAAGCGGAGGATTAAGATTAAGATCAAGAGTAAGATTAGGAACAGGATTAAGAGCAAGAGTAAGAGCAAGATTAGGAAGTACCCCGGGGAATGAAACCGAATGATACGAGCCGCAGCCCCACACGACTTGGCGTGTCTGTCTTCGCGCCCTTCGCGGCTTCGCGGTTCAACCGCTTCCTGCTCCGCCGTCTTCTCCGTGTCTCCGTGCCTCCGTGGTTGCCTTTGGCTTTTCCTCAAAATCGCCTGCAATACGCGAAGATCAGTGAAGATCGAACAAAGACGCTGCGAATTCCGAGGCTCAAATCGCCCCAGAACAAGCTGGAAATGTCGATTTCTGGGGGCGGCCGGATCGTAGATCCGCTTCCCTAAAGCGGTTGTCGATGGACTGCCAAAACGTGCAATTACAGTTCGAACCGCGCCCTGGGGGCTAAGGATTCTTTTTCATTTTTGACCAATTTCCAGTGCTATCTTTTTGTAGTTGCTTCACTTGCGATCTACTGCTCTACTGTCTACTGTCTACTGTTCTACTGCTCTCGCGCAGCGCTGTCTCCGTGCCTCCGTGCCTCCGTGGTAAAATTTCCTTCGCCGTGCCCGATACCCGAAAGCATCGCGGCCCACATCCGGAGGACGCACGGCTCTTCGCCCCGGCCGCTTGGCCGCGGCTTGCTTCCGCCGTGGCCGACCTCTCCCTCCTGCTCACCCGCGGCTACGCCCAGAACTCGGCCTTAAAAATAGTCGGCGATCGTCACGAATTGACCGCGCGACAGCGCATGGCCGTCGCCCGCGCCGCCTGCCCGGATGACGCCCTACAACGCCGAAAGGCAGCCGAGGTGGACCGCCGCGATCTGGCCGGCCAAGGCTTGCTCATCGACGGCTACAACCTCTTGATGACCATCGAAACCGCCCTCGCGGGCGGCTTGGTCTTCCGCTGCCGGGACGGCTGTCTGCGCGACATCGCCGGCGTGCATGGCACCTACCGCAAGGTGGATGAAACCATCCCCGCCATCGAGCAGATCGGCGCCGTCCTGGCACGCTTGGCCGTGAGCCGCGCCTGCTGGATTCTGGATAGCCCCGTCTCCAACAGCGGCCGCCTGGCGACCATCCTGCGAGGCGTCGCCGCCCAGCACACCTGGCCGTGGGAAACGCAGCTCCTGCCTCGCCCCGATCCCGTCCTCATCCAGTCGAGCGAGATCGTCGCCACCGCCGACAGCGCCATCCTCGACCGCACCACCCGCTGGTTCAACTTGGCCGCCGAAGTCGTTTGCGCCCTTAAGCTGCCATCCGCCCGCATCTCCGTCGACCTCGCCCCCGCCCAACCGTCATAATGACTGCCGACCGCCGTCGCTTTGCTGTTGCTTTTTCCCCTCTCCTCTTTACCCTCTAGCTTCTAGTTTCTAGCTTCTAGCTTCTAGCTATATGCGGCTGTATCTGGTGCAACACGGCGAGGCGCATCCCGAAAACGTGGATCCGCAGCGGCGCCTCACCGATAAGGGGATACACGACACGAAAAAGGTGGCCCAGTTCCTTCGGCCGCTGAAGCTGTCGGTGGAGGCAATCTGGCACAGCGGCAAGCCGCGGGCCAGCCAGACCGCCCAAATCCTGGCCTCCGGCGTGTCGGCCCGGCAGGGTCTGGTGCAACGCGATGACCTTAATCCCAACGATCGCGTGGCCCCGGTGCGAAAAGCAATCGAGCAGTCGCCACACGATCGGATGATCGTCGGCCACCTGCCGTTTCTGGGAAAGCTGGCGGCGATGCTCGTCACCGGCAATAAGGACAGTGAAGTCCTGGCCTTCCGATACGGCGGCGTGGTCTGCCTCGAACGTGCCGACGACGGCTCTTGGCGGCTCGCCTGGATGGTCGTGCCGGATTTTCTCGATTGATGCTTACGCCTTGCCCAGGTATTGCCTGCTTCGCGTATCGACGCGAATGACGTCGCCGGTCTTGATGAACAGGGGCACGTGAATGGTGAGGCCGTTTTCCAGCTTCGCGTCTTTGAGGACACTGCCCGCCGCGCCGACCGCGTGTGCCGGGGCCGCGGTGTCGGCGATTCGCACGGCCACCGACTCGGGCATCTCCAGGCGCAGCGGCTGCTCGCCGGCGTAAAGCACGCGGAATTCCTCCCCCTCCTTCAAGAACGGCTCGCACCCGTGCAGCGCCGCCTCGGCGAGTTCAATTTCCTCAAAGCTCTGTGAATCCATGAAGAGGTGGGCTTTGCCCTTGGCATACAGGTACTGCATGGGGCGGTAGGTGCAGGCAACTTCCTCGATGGGCATCAGCTCATCCAGCGTGCGCTCGATGTGCTGAGCCTCCAGGGCGCCGTGCAAGGCGACGTGCACGACCGGGCGCTGCTTGCCGCTGTGGCGCTCGGCGACGTTGTCCACGAACCAGTAGCGGCCTTGGTACCGCAGCAGAGACCCGCGACGCAATGGCACGTTCATGGCGACTCCCTGTGCCGCCTCCCGCGTCACATTTTCCCACTTGGCCCGCTGCGCCTCAAGAAAAAGTACATGACCGGCCGAGCCGCCGATGTTCAATCGACTTTTGCGACGTAACCACCGCGTCCCCAATCACTTGGGACGATTTTTCGGCAAAAATGAAAAAGAATCATTAGCCCCCCAGGGCGCGCTTCGAACTGTAATTGCACGTTTTGGCAGTCCATCGACAACCGCTTTAGTGAAGCGGGGCTACGATCCGTCCGCCCCCAAAAATCGACATTTCCAGCCTCTCCGTGGCTGCTCTGAGCCTCGGAATTCCCAGCGTCTTTGTTCGATCTTCACTGATCTTCGCGTTTTCCAAGCGATTTTGAGGAAAAGCCAAAGGCAACCACGGAGGCACGGAGACACGGAGAAGACGGCGGAGCATGAAGCGATTGAACCGCGAAGCCGCGAAGGGCGCGAAGACAAATACGCCAAGTCGAGTGGGGCTGCGGCTGGCATCGTCTGAGCGCGAGCACTGGCGTCCCGGTTTCATTCGCCCGGTTTCATGTAACTGTTTACCGTCGCGTCA
>DBZL01000049.1 GCA_002311745.1 Phycisphaerales bacterium UBA1161
TCGGCAACCTCCTGGTCGCTTTGGCCGAAGATCTCCAGCCACTGGTCGGCGTGTTTCTGCATGCGCGCCGTGACCGCATCCGCCCTGGGCACGTTGGAAAAACAGATGATCTCGAACGGCCGGTGATCGTGCTGTTCCAGCAGCGGTTCGAAGCACAGACCCACCGGATGCGTGCGAAAATCGGCCGAGACGTAGCCGATGCGCAGCCGCCGATCGGGCGACCGGTCGTTCTCGTGCCGGCGGATCTGCACCGCCAGCGGCTTGGCGTGCCGATCGTTCCACGCGCGATGCTCGGCCAAGATGGCTGCGGCGTCGTAGCCGGGATGAAAATACAGCGTGTAGAGCCGGCTGCTGTGCAGCGCCGCGCTGTCCGGACAAAGCGCGATGGTGCGGTCATAGGCGGCCAGAGACCCATCCAGATCGCCGACATCCTTGAGCGTGCCGGCCAGATTGTTCTGGGCATCGGCATGGTCGGGCCGCGCCGCCAGAGCCTGGCCAAAGGCGGCGATGGCCTCGTCGTAGCGCTGCTGATCGCGCAGGTTGTTGCCCAGGTTGTACGCCGCCGTCGCATCCGCCGGCCGCAGCGCCAGCGCCCGACGCAAATGCTCCGTGGCCTCGGCCACCTTGCCGGCCTTGTGCAACGCGCTGCCCAGATTCAAGTGGGCTTCCGCGTAATCCGGACGCAGGGCAACCGCCTGGCGATACGCGGCGATCGCCTCTTCACATCGCCCGGCCTCGTACAACGCGTTGCCCAGGTTGAACGGCAATTCGGCATCGTGCGGCGACAAACGCGCCGCCCGTCCATAGGCCTCGGCCGATTGCTCCCAATCCCCCTTGAGCTGCATCGCCCGGCCGATGTTGAACCAGATCAGCGCCGACTCCGGCGCCGACTCCGGCGCCAACCCCAGCCCCCGGCGGTAGGCGGCGATCGCCCCGTCCAAATCCCCATTCATCAGCAACGCCGCCCCCAGATTGGAAAAAGCCGCCGCAGTGCCCGGAGCCAATTCCACCAATCGCTGCGCCAAAGCCAGGGCCTGCTCGCCCCGGCCGGCTTCCAGAAGCAGGGCCGACAAAAAACACATCGCCGCCACGTGACCCGGTTGCGCGGCCAAAACTTGGCGGCAGACCGCCTCGGCCTCCGCCAGGCGCCCGGCCTGATGGTGCTGCTGGGCTAGTTCCAACGTGGCATTGATGGGCATGACAGCTCAAGCGGATGAAGAAGAGGCCGGTGGTGATGGCCCAGAGGACTCATCCGGCGCCGAAGCGTAGCCGTACCCATAGCCATAGGAGCTGGCCGGCGGTTGTTGCATCATCAGCCACGCCTGCTGCATCGCCGCCAAGCTCTGGCGGTCCCGCCAGGCACGCAGCGCCCGGAGCAGATTCGCGATCGTCGCCAGGCACAGCGCCAAAACCGAGCCGTACAAGAGCACCAGGACGATCGCGCCCGACTGCGACAAGCCGCCCACCAGGGTCATCAAGCAAACCAGCGCGACCAGGCTGAGCAGCGCAATGGAGGTCATGGCCGCGCCGCGGCTGCCGCGGCGCACAAAAATCCCCAGCACGACAAGAGCGATCCCTAACACCACTGCCCCGCCGCCCAGGACCACCACGCCTAACACAACGACCTGGGCGAGGTCTTGCCCCGGCATGGAAACGCCGCGGCGCTGCATCTCCTCCACGATATCCGCCGCGCCGCGCATGCGGTACACCACGGCCAGGAGGCCGCTGAACAAGAGGAGCAGACAGCCCAGGATGATTTGCATGATGCAGGCCGCGACAGCGGGCCGGCGGCCGTCGTCAAACCCGCCGATAAAATCACCGGAACCGAAGGTCGGCGGTAGGTACGGCGAAGGGAAATAAGGGTATTGGCTCACAAACCTTCTCGCTGTGGAGGCCCATGGATGGTTGCCGCCGACGGCCGCCCCGTCAAGGCGGATTGGACGATTGCCGCGGCGGCCACGGCGGCGGTCTCGATGCGCAGGACCGTGCTCGTCAGCCGGGCGGCGGCGACCCCCGCCGCCGCCAGCAACGCCAGCTCGTCCTCCGCCCAGCCCCCTTCGGGCCCCACCAGGAGCATGACCGATGGGGGCATCGTTGCCGCCAATTGCAGCATCGGCACCGCATCTTCCCCCGTCGATAGACACCAGCGTACCTGCCCCTGCTCCAGCGGCCACTCCAGCAGGTCGGGCAACTCAACCACCGGCTCGATCTGCATGATCCCCACGCGGCGCGATTGCTTGGCCGATTGCTCCGCCACACGCCGCCAACGCGCCAGTTTTCCCTCTTGGGGCCGCACGACGCTGCGCCGGCTGGCCAGCGGGATAAACCGATCCACCCCCAGCTCGCTGAGTTTTTCGATCATCCAGTCGGCCCGGGTGGACTTGGGCACCGCGGATGCCACGCTCACGGCGCCTGGCCGGCTTGGCGGTGCTTCAATCCGCTCGATCTGCACGGCCACCCCACCCGGTCCCACCGCGATCAGACGCCCTCGGCCCACGCGGCCGGCGGCGTCAAACGCCTCGACTTCCCGGTCCTCGGTCAACCTCAGCACGTCGCGCACGTGCCGCGCTTCACCTCGGGGCAGTTCGATCCGTCCCACCGCAAGCCGGGCTAAATAAATCCGCCTCATCCGTCGGGCGATTATCAGACCGCTAGCCGGCAGCGGCAACAGCGCGTTGCAGCCGGCCGGCCGGAAGGTTATCATGCTCGTGGTCCTGTCCGAAGTAACGCATGGATGCGTGGCGGAAGCCTCCGGTTTCCGTCCTGGACAAGGAGTCCCAATGGCGCAGGCCGTCGCCGATCTTCACGATCCCCCCGAAGCTCCCGCAGCATCGCCGGACAACACCGATGAAGTGCTGTCCCAACTGGCCGGCGAGGAGATCGACCGCCTGTTGGCCGAGGCGGACAAATCGCCCCCAAGCCCGGCGCCTGCCCCACAAGCGCCGGCGCCGGATGTCGCCGCTGCGACCGATCCCAAGCCAACCTCCTTGGACGAGAGTCAGGTTTCAGCCCAGATCGACCAGTTGTTTTCCGAGTTGCAGAAGGAAGGCAAGCCGCCTCAGCCGCCAGCGGCGGATGCGCCGCCGACCGAGGAGCCAGCGGCCAAAGAAGCGGCGGCGGCGCCGCCGCAGATTCCGCCCACCGAAGGGGCCGAGCGCGCCGCCCTGCTCCAAGCGGCCGGATTCGATGCCAACGCTCCAGCGCCAACCGCCCCGGCCCCAGCCGACGCGCCCGCGCCCGCGCCGCAGCAGCAGGCCACACCGCCGCCCGCCGCCAGCCCCGCCGATCCCGCCGCCGCCGAACGCGCTGCCGTCTTAACCGCCGCCGGTTTCGAGACGGGCCAGAATGCGGATGCGCCCTCCGCCGATGGCCCCCTGCCGGTTTTCTTAAAACCGTTGGAATGGATGAACGCCCCGCTCCGGCACTGTTCCGACGGCGTACGCCAGGCGATGGGCCGCGCCGCCATCGTCACCCTGATCAACGCGATCCTGGTCCTCAGCTACGTCTTGATCTTCCGCCGACACTAATGCGGCTTCATCCATCCTGTAGCGACTGCTGATAATTCTGCGCGATCGGCATTCTGCGCCCAAAGCCGAACGCCCGGCTGGTGACTTTCAATCCCGGGGCCGCCTGGCGACGCTTGTACTCGCTGCGGTCGATCATCCGGATCACGCTGGACACCGTCTGCTGGTCGTACCCTTCGGCGACGATCTCGCCGGGCCCCTTCTCTTCCTCGACGTACCGTTGCAAAATCGCGTCCAGAATCTCGTACGGCGGAAGCGTGTCCTGGTCGGTCTGATTGGGCCGAAGCTCGGCGCTGGGGACTTTGTCGATGCTGCTCTGCGGGATCAGCTCCCGGCCGGCGTTTTGGTTGATCCAGCGGGCCAGTTCCCAGACCGTGGTCTTGGGCACGTCGCTAATGACGGCCAACCCGCCGCACATGTCCCCGTACAACGTGCAGTACCCGACGGCCAACTCGCTCTTGTTCCCCGTGCTCAGCAGCAGATGGCCGAACTTATTGCTCAAAGCCATCAGCAGCGCCCCGCGCACGCGGGCCTGCAGATTCTCCTCCGTGATATCCGGCTGCCGCCCGGCAAAGAGCTCCGCCAGCGTCCGCTCGTACGCTTCGTGCACGGCGTTGATCGGCAGGAGGCAAAACGCGATGCCCAGGTTTTGGGCCAATTTTTTCGCGTCGGCCACCGAATGCTCGGAGCTGAACCGGCCGGGCATCGCCACGCCCGTGACCTTGCCGCAGCCCAGTGCCGCGGCCGCCAGGGCGGCCGTCAGCGCCGAGTCGATCCCGCCGCTCAGCCCCACCACTACGCTAAAAAATCCGCACTTGCGCACGTAATCGCGCAGCCCCAGCACCAGGGCCTTGTAGATCGACGCGATTCCGCGGCTGGGCGCGTGCATCGGCCCGGCGGGTGTGCCCCCGGCGGCGCCCCCGCGGCCGATGGGCACATCCGCCACAAGCAAATCCTCCTCAAAATCGCGCCCCTGCGCCATCACGTTGCCCGCGCCGTCGATCACCACGCTGTTGCCGTCGAACACCAGCTCGTCATTGCCGCCAACCTGATTCACGTACACCAGCGGCTGGCCGAACTGCCGGGCCTGCGAGGAAAAAAGCTCCAGGCGGAATTCGTGCTTGCCCACCACGAACGGGCTGGCGCTGGCGTTGATCATGAGTTGAGCCCCGGCGTGATGCAGGTCCGCGATGGGGTTCTGGTGATACAACCGCCGCGGAATCATTTTCTCGTCGTTCCACAGGTCTTCGCAGATGGACAAGCCGCAGGTCACGTCGCCGATGCGGACCAGATTCTTGTGCGCTTGGGCCGGTCCGGGCTCAAAATACCGGCTCTCATCAAACACGTCGTAGGTGGGCAAAAGAGTCTTGAAATGCCTGCCCACGATGCCGCCGTCTCGCAGCAGCGCCACCGCGTTGTGCAAAGGCCGCCCCACCGGCTGGGCGTTGCGGTCCACGTATCCCACCACCGCGTCGATGCCATGCACTTGAGCGGCGATCCGCCCCAGGGCGGCCAGGTTGTCGTTGATGAACTGCGGCTTGAGCAGCAGGTCCTTGGCGGGGTAGCCGACCAACGACAACTCGGGAAAGACGACCAGCTTGGCCCCGGCGGCTTTGGCGCGGGCCAGAAAGTCCAGGACCTTGGCGCAATTGCCGGCGATGTCGCCCACCGTCGGATTCATTTGCGCCAAGGCAATCCGCATGGACAGAATTTTACGTGAAGCCGGCCGCCCCGCCACCGCGGGGCGCCAGATTGGTGTGTGCTGGATGGGGATTAAAAAGGGCCGGCCCCTAGGCTGGAAAGGTTAAGAACCCGGGGGCCGGTTGAGGTTGTGGTGATCGCCGCTACCGCCGGATCAGGCCGCCAGGGGCTGCGTGGACAGGTAAAGCCCCAGCATGCCGCGATCCATCTCGTCCATGTCGACCAGTCGGCCGGCGACGTCGTACTGGTCGGAGCCGATCGGCACCACCCGGTTCACGGTCATCCAGCCGATCCATTCGTTCTTGGGCGCAATGCCGCTGGTCCCCGTGCTGATGAATGGAGAAATCCCAGCATAGGCGGGCAGTTCCAGGCGAACACGAATTTGATTCTCAGGCTTGACGCCGGCTTCGCAGGTGCGGATACGCACGCCGCCGGCGGACAGATCGACGATTTTTCCGAAGGTTTTTGCGGCCCGGCGGCCGCCATCCCACCGATCCACCGCGATCTCCTGCGGCTCCATATCATGCCGGCGATATTGCCGCCGGTCGGTGTTCGTGGATTTCTTGAAGGTGGTTTTCGAGGTGGATGCCAACCGGATCATAGAATCGCTCCTGCTAATTTCGCATAAATCAAATCGGCAGAACGGGGTGGCAGCTTTGTTAAATTGGGTATTCTGAAGAAAAAAGGTAAATAAAAAACCGCACAGATGCTGTACCCCGATTCAACATTTTAAAATTCGTCTTGACGATAGTCGTTAAAACTTATATATCGGGCCGTATGCACAGCAAGCTCGCTGCCGAAATCCGAAAAATCGGACCATTTGAATCCCTCGAGCAGGAGGTCTTCCTCAACTGCTGGCGTACCACCGACTGGCTGATGCGCAGCGCTTGGGCCGTGCTGAAGGGAGCCGAGCTTTCGCCCGCCCTGTACAACGTGCTGCGGATTATTCGCGGCGCGGGACCCCAGGGCATCTCTTGTCAAGATATTGCCCAGCGCATGATCACCCGTGATCCGGACCTGACCCGGCTCCTGGACCGCCTGGAAAAGCGTCGCCTGGTCACCCGGCATCGCCAACAGCGCGACCGCCGCGTGGTCAAGGCCACCATCACGGAGGCTGGGCTGGCGGTTTTGGCCCAGTTGGATGACCCGATCCACCAGATGCACCTCCGCCAGCTCGGCCACCTGGGCAAGCAGCGCCTGACGCAGTTGCTCCAGCTCTTGGAGGAGGTTCGCGGGCAGCCCGTCGCCGCCATCGCCCCCGCCACTGACGTTGCCGCAGCCGCTGGCGCCGACGCCCACCGCGCCGATGCCGAGGAGCATTCATGATTCAGATCATCCCCTCGAGCCAGCGGCACCACGCCGATCACGGTTGGCTGGACACGCACTGGCATTTCTCCTTCGGCGATTACGTCGACCGGAAAAACATGCACTGGGGGGCGCTGCGCGTATTCAACGACGACACCATCCGCGGCGGTGGTGGATTTGATTTTCATCCCCATCATGACATGGAAATTGTGACCATCGTTCTCCGAGGCGAGCTGGAACATCAGGACAATCTGGGCAACCGCGGCGTGATCCGCCCGGGCGAGGTTCAGGTCATGTCCGCCGGCAAAGGCATCTTTCACGCCGAGCGCAACTTCTCCGAAACCGAGCCGTGTCAGTTGTTGCAGGTTTGGATCATGCCGCGTCATCACCGCACGCCGCCCCGCTGGGAACAAAAACGCTTCGACGTGATCGGCCGGCGCGGCAAGCTCATGCCCGTGGTGTCCGCTGGAGATGTTCCGCAGACGCTCTCGATCGATCAGGACGCGCAGATTTATCTCTGCGCCCTGTCGGCCGATCAGCGCGCGACGCACGCTCTTGCGCCGCGACGAAAGGCGTACCTGTTCGTCATTGAAGGCCACGTGGACTTGAACGGGAACATCCTGGAGGCGGGCGATCAGGCCCGCATCGCGGATGAATCGCAACTAGACCTGGCCAACGGCCGCGACGCGGAATTGATTCTCTTGGATTTGCCCTGAAACCCCGGATGTACATCCGGGGCTATGATGAAAACTCGAACATGTTTTGGAAAGGAGAGCACATGTACAAGCGTTCGATTTCGGTTCTTGGATTGGCGGTGGCGTTGGTGCTGGGCGTCGGCTCGGTGGCGCGGGGCGATGCTTACAAGGTCGATCCCGTGCATTCATTTGCCCTCTTCCGCGTGCATCATTTCGACGCGGGATACGTCTGGGGCACGTTCGCCGGGCCGACGGGCACGATCAGCTACGACCCGTCCGATGCGTCAAAGACCAACTTCGACGTCAGCATCGAGGCCAAGTCCGTCGATACGCGCGACAAGACGCGCGACAAGGACCTCAAGGGAGCCGATTTCCTGGACGTCAAGCAGTTTCCCACGATGACGTTCAAGAGCACCGGCGTGAAAAAGACCGGCGATACCACGCTGGAAGTCACCGGCGACCTGACCATCCACGGCGTCACCAAATCCATCACCGTCAGCATGGACCTCACCGGCACCGGTAAAGGTTTTCAGGGCGAAACGCGCACCGGGTTTGAAACCACCTTCACCATCAATCGCGTCGATTATGGCGTGACCAAGGACCCGGCGCCGATGGTCGGAAACGAAATCCGCATCACCGTCGCACTGGAAGCGATCAAGCAATAGGACGCAATCTGAAATCTGAAATTTCAAATTTGAGATTTGAGATTTGAGATTTGAGATCATCCATGCTTCCCGCTTCGACCATCCTTCTGGGCTTCGTGCTTCCCGCGCTGATCGCCGCCGTTGGCTTGGCCTGGGGTTGGCGATGGATCGGGCCGACGGTGATGTGCGGGGCGTTTGCCCTGGCGTTTTGGAAAGTGCGCCAGGCTCCGGGTTGGCCGCCGGGGGCCGCGGACGTCGTCGACTGGATCTTTTATTTTGCGGTGGCCATCGGCCTGTTGGGCACGATTGACGTCCTGCTGTGTCCGCCGCTTTGGCTGCGCGCGCTGGTGCTGCTCGTGCTGTGGCGAATCATGGTGCGAACGCTGCTTCAGCGCCTGGCCGCCGATTCGCTGGACATCCCCGCTGAACAGGGCATCGACCTGACAACGCTTGCGGCGCTGATCTGGTGGCTGGGATTGGAAAACCTGGCCCAGAAAAATCCGTCGTTCCTCGCCCCGCTGCTTTTGGCGATTCTTTCGGGCGCCTCGGCGGTTTTGCTGTTTTGCTGGGGAACGATGGAAGAGGCGAAGTTGGCCGTGTCCATTGGCGCAATCGCCTTGGCGGCGACGGCGGCGTGCGCGATTCGCCGGCCCGCGGCACCCCTGCGCGGCGCGGCCTCGGCGCTGGGGCTGGTCCTCCTCCTGCTCCTGGTGCACGCCTATTTTTACGCCCCGGATGAGATTCCGCCCGCCCAGCAGTTTTGGGCCGCGGTATTCGTCCTCTCACCGCTTTTGGCGTTCGCGGGGGACCTGCCGGGGGTACAGCGCTGGCCGCCGTTCTGGCGACTGGCCGCCAGGCTTTTGCCGGTGCTGCTGGCGGCGGGCGCAGCCGCCGCCTTCAGCCTCCGTCTTGTCCTCCAGGCTCAAAACGCGGAAGTGTCCTAATTTGGAATTGCCACCATCGGGGCTTCTGGCCACGCCATCAACACAAGAAATAGCAATGCCAAAAAGAGGCACAGATAGCAAAGGTATTCGCAGGTGGCCGAAAGTGGCGGTTTTTTTACGACGTTGGGTTCGATGCGCCTTTCGGCCCCGGAAAGCAGTCTATTTTTCTGTTCGATCAGATTTGCCAGATATCCTCGCGCAAACCACACTTCGGCGTATGCTCGCAATGATCCGAGCAGGATACCTAGTGACAGTGACAATAACGCCGAGCGATGCGCAAACTCAGAAATGCCAGTGCGCGTGCCCCTTTCAAGCGAAACGAGAATGGTTAACGCCCCGGCCGCCAGCCCAACCAAGTATCGCATCCAGCCATAAACTTTCTCCTCCTTTTGGGCAAAGAGATCACCCACTTCCTTTAGGTCGCCCCAAGTAGTCATGACATTATTTTCGTCGAGACGTACCTTGTTCGATGAGGGAATTTGCCACCGCCGACAGTCAAATCGCCGCCAGCAATTCGTCCAGCCCCCAGACATGATCCGTCACGCCAGCCGCCATAGCCGGGGTGATCCGTAGCGAGCCGTGGACGCGGCAGAAGTTGTAGTGGGCGCCGTGTATGGCCACGGCCGCCGCCAGATTTTCAAACTTCTTTGAAAACCCCAGCGACAGGCGGGTAAACCCGCGCACGAAGGTGCGAATCGAAAGATTGTTCCTTTCGACGTGGCTGGTGCAGATTGATTTAAGGTCGATGTCTGCCAAGCCCGTGATTTGACGCCTCTCCGAAGCGACCATCACGGGCCGACCATACCGGCCGGGTTGAACCGGCTCGGCAAATTCCTTTATGATTTGACCATAGGCAACCTCATCGCCGAAGGATTCCCTGACCGCTGCGGGGTAAGCATTCCATCCATCCGTTGAAAGCTGCGGATACTGTGTCACGATCCGATCCGCCAAGTCAGCCACAAACGCCTTGGTTACTTCCGCATTTCGCTTGCCGATGGCATAGCAGGCGATCAATTTCGTGTCTTGGTCGAACGCGATGTAAAGGAATTGATCGCCAAGCATCGGATTGAATCTCTCGGTCGCATTGAGCCGATCCTGTTTCTTTTTCACAAAGGCCCAAATTTCGTCGGCTTCAATGTGCCGAAGCCGAAGACCGCGAAGATTCGCATCAAGGAATTTTCGCGCCTTTTCTCCGATCCGGCGCGTAAGGCTCATGACGGTGTTTCGATTGATCCCGGTGATACGCTCAATCGACCGGATGGAGTTTCCTTCGACCAGCAGGTGAATAACCTGAATTTGCTCGTCGCGTGTGAGTGCGTTTGCCATTGCGAATCCCTTTCCCTTGTTGGGCGGAACTCGCTAAAATGCTGTTTCCAAGGCGGCAGTTAGCGTATCCCGCTGATTGTCACTTCCCCGGTTGTTGATAGCAGCCGGGGTTTCTTATGGGATTTATTGTACAGACAATAAACACGCGGTCAAGAAACATCTGTTGACTTTTCCGTTTTTTGTCTGTACATTAAAGTCATGAGTAAACGAGGCAGACCAAAGAGCCAAAAACATGGCCTAAAGAGCGTCCGACTGGACCTTCGGGCGGCAGAGGATGAGCGGCTGGCCTTCAAATTGGCTGCCGATCTTGCCGGCTTACCGCTTTCGACATGGATTCGCGAACGGCTACGAAAATTGGCGGCAAAGGAATTGGAGTCTGAGGGGCGCCAGGTTCCATTCTATCAACATCTAATGGAGCCAACACATGGCACGGGCGGTTGATTTTGAGGATTGTGGAATTGCGGAGGCGATTTCCAAGTACCGGTTAAAGGTTCCGGTTAATCAGCGATCCTACAAATGGGAAGACGAGCACGTTCAAGACCTGTTTACAGACCTTGAAAATGCGATAAACCAGAGCGCTGAAAACTGCGAATATTTCCTTGGAACGATGGTCTTCATTAAGGGCGACGATCAGGACTACGAAGTTGCGGACGGACAACAAAGACTGGCAACAGTTGTCATTTTGTTCGCTGCAATTCGGGACTATCTTTTCCAAGACACATCGCAAAGTAAACTGTTTACGGACATCCGCAAGCGATACCTATTGTCATTCGACATGGACAAGGACGATGAACTTCCCAATCTGACGTTAAATCTCGAAGACAATGACTTTTTCCGCCGTCGTATTCTCTGCGATCCAGGCGCTACGGGTCGAATTGAGGATGGCAATGAGAAACGGCAATCACATAAGCTGATAAGCGGTGCGGCAAAGCTGGCGCAAACCTTTGTACAAAAGATAACCAGCACCTCGAATCCATCGCATCGAATCGAGCGCATCAAAGAATGGATAAAATTCTTGAGGGACTCAGCCCGCGTTATTCTCGTCAAAGTTCCAAATCCCAGCAAAGCGTTCACAATTTTTGAAACACTCAACGATCGCGGGTTGCGCCTTTCTCAGGTCGATCTCTTAAAAAATCATATTTATGGGCTGGCCAGCCGATCCGACAGACTTGGCGAAGCCCAGCGAATGTGGACGGAAATGTATGGGGCCTTAGAGGCCAATGGACGCGAGGATTTGGCATTGGACTATATTCGGCAATTGTGGATTTCTTACAAGGGACACGTAACGGCGGAAAACCTGTACGACGAAATCAAGGGATTCGCAAAATCTCCGGCGAAGGCAATCGAGTTGGCCGAAATGTTATCCAGTAACGCGATACAGTTCACGGCGTTACTAAATCCGCTGCACCCCTATTGGGGCGCTCATACGGATGCCACAATTCGCTGCGTTGGCGTTTTAGAAAACAATCTGAGAATTGATCGAATTCGCCCGCTGTTATTGGCCGTCTTGGCCGCATTTGAAAACAAAAAAGACGTGGAACGCGCGTTTCGGTTGTGCGTTTCGTGGGCGGTACGATTTCTTATTGTCGGGGGAATTGGTAGCGGCACCATTGAGAAGTTTTATGCGAGTTCGGCACCGAAGTTGCGAAACAAAGAGCTGAAGACCCCCCAGGCGCTTGCCGACGAAATGGGGAAGCACGTTCCGTCAGATGAGGACTTCAAGAATGCGTTTGCAACCGCTAATGTTTCAAGGTCGTATTATTCGAGGTATTACCTTCATGTTCTTGACCGATACGAAAAGGACAAGGGAACAACAACCGTCAGAGACGCTGCGCTGGCTACCGATGATGAGGCTGAACGATACGACCTTGAACATGTAATTCCGCGAAAGGGAGACTATCCGCTGGATGAGGAAACGAGACTATCTCTTATAAACAGGCTCGGCAATCAGGCTTTAATGGCGAAAACGGACAATTCGCCCGCCAAAAGCGACACTTTCGATCAGAAAAAGAACCTGTACAAAAGGTCTGTGTTTGTGCTCACCCAACGAATAGGGAAATCAAAATCTTGGGGCCGGAACGAGGTTGACGAACATCAGGCATATATGGCGGAGATGGCGCCAAAAGCATGGCCGCTCAAAGTTGTTTAGGCGCCGGCGTCCACCAATTTCAAATTAAAAGAGACTACCCAAAACATGATGTCCGGTGAATAATCTCGACGGGCCGCGAACCATCCGATAAGTTTGAAGCAGATGTCTCGTTTTCTTCCCTTGTTGATCTTCGCGATTTGGCTGTATGGGCCGGCCGACGCGGCGGGCGCCTGGAGGCTCGGCCCCGCCCTGGGGTTATTTCTTGGTGTTTATGCGCTGCTGGTCCTGGCCATGGCGGTGTGCAGCCGGCTGTTGCGCCGCACGCCCATGGACGACTTGCAGCGGCGGCTGCGGCGCTTCAACCGGATGATGTCGGCGGCGCGCATCCTGGTGCCGGCGTGGTTTGCCGTGGGCGTCTACTGTCTGGGTTGGAAGGCCATAGTCGCCGGCTGGCTGTCGCACACCCCATTGGGCAGGCCCGACCTCTACACCCCCGGTCTGCTGCTCGGATCGCTGCCGGCGTTTTTGGCCCTGGCGGGGCTGATCTGGGCCCAGTATCCCGCCGAGCGCTCCCTCCGCGAGCAGAACATCTTAATTCAGCTCAACGAGGATTTGCCGTTTTGCGCCCCGCCCGGATTTTGGTCGTATTTTCAGGTCAAGATTCGCTTGCAGATTCTGTTTGCGTTGGCGCCGGCCATCGTGCTGACGGGTTTGCGCGACGTGCTGTGGGTGACGCTGCCCCCGATGCTCGACCACGTCTCTTGGGTGCGCTACCACCCGGATTGGATGGATGCGATCATTTCCCTGCCGGCGACGGTTCTGGTTCTGCTGCTGGCGCCGGTGATTTTGCGCTACGTGCTGCAGGCGCACTCGATGCCAGATTCCCCCCTGCGGCGAAGGCTGGAGGAAATTTGCCGGCGGCACCACATCGGCTACCGCGACGTGCTCTTGTGGCGGACCAGCCACCAGATCAGCAACGCCGCCGTCATGGGCCTGATCCCCCAGGCGCGGTACATCCTGCTGAGCGATCTGCTTCTGGAGACGATGAGCGACCAGCAAATCGAGGCTGTGTTCGCCCACGAGCTGGGCCACGTGATTCACCGGCATTTGTATTGGCTGGCGGCGGCGGTGGTGGCCCTGCTGTTGATCTTCAGCGGTCCCGGTCAGTGGTTGGCCGACCGCCTGGCTTCCCTGCGGCATCCGTTGCCGGACTCCATCCAGTGGGTTGTGCTGGGGGGCGGGGCCCTGGCGATCTTTGCCCTGGTCTTCGGATACGTCAGCCGGCGCTTTGAGCAGCAGGCCGACGTTTTTGCCGCCCGGACCATCCAGGGGTTAGAGCAGCCGCCCACCCATGCCGCCGCCTTCGTCTCCGCCCAGGGGGCGGCCGTGTTCTGTTCGGCCCTGCAACGCATCGCCGCCGTCAACAACATCCCCGTGGCCGCGCCAAGTTGGTCCCATGGCAGCATCTACAAACGGATGCGGTTTCTGTCGCAACTGGGGCAGGACCCGGCCAAAACGGCGCACTTCGATCGCTCTATGTTCAGGCTCTACCTGGCTTTATCCGCATGGTTGCTGTTATCGGGGATTTGGCTGTTTTCCCTGCTACGGGGTTCGGCTTGACAGCTTCGCCGGCCTTCGCCTATCGTGCTGCCTAAACCGCCGAAGCCTTGGGAGCCAACCCCGGGGCGCGGGGAACCCATCGCGGGGCGAGTGCCCCGCGCAGCTTTTGGGGATCGGTTTGCCGGTCGGAAGCAGCGGCTCCGAGTGGTTCGGATGTCCCGGCATCGCTGGCTGGTGAGCCTTTCCCAGAAGTAGGGGCGAATCGGCCCTTGTGGCTGAGGGCGACTTTCAACGCCCAGCCCGTCAGCTAACCTCGCAGGCATCTGAAAGGGAAATCACGCTTGCCAGTGGCTTGTGGTCGATACGACCCGGCCACTTTCATGCTGCCCCCCCTTTTGAGCTCGTAGTTCTGAACGACTTCGGCTGGGCTTGCGCGCCGGTTCGTTTGCGCAAGGCCGGCCGGTGGGCAGGAGTCCGCACGCATGGCATCAGTCCCATCCACAGGTTTTGACGTCGCCCAGCTCCCGGATGCCAGCCAACGGCGCAAGGTGAACGTGCTGGTGGTCAGCAGCGTCGCCTTGGCGTTCATCAGCTTCTGGCGGGCGGCGGCCCTGGTGCTGTGCGACCTGGGCAGCACCGCCTACTACATCGGCGGCATCAGCGAACAAGCCATCGGCAAAGCCGCCCCCTGGTTCATTCTGGGCGTCATGCTCTTTTCCTACGCCGTGCGCTCCGTGTACGTGGAAAGCTGCACCATGTTCACCCGCGGCGGAGTGTACAAGGTGGTCAAGGGCGCCGTCGGCGGGGGATTGGCCAAACTCTCCGTCAGCGCCCTGATGTTCGATTACGTCCTCACCGGCCCCATCAGCGCCGTCTCGGCCGGGCAGTACATGGTCGGACTGTTTATCGACATGCTCAACCTGATCCTGCACCACTGGGGTCATCCGCCCATCCAGCCCAGCGTCGAAGAGGTTAAAAGGATCAGCAATCTGCTGGCCGTCCTCCTGGCCTTGGTCATCACTCTCTATTTCTGGCGGATCAACATCCTGGGCATCCACGAATCCAGCGACAAGGCCCTGCGAATCATGCAACTGACCACCGTGATGGGGCTGTTCATCATCGCCTGGAGCGCCCTGACCCTGCTGCTGCGGCACCAGCCGCTGCACGTGCCGCCGCTGCATCCGGTCTTCACTGACTCCGCCGTCGGCCCGGCCAACGAATCGTCCAAGGGCTGGCTGGAGAATTTCCCCCGCCTGCTCGGCGCGATGGGCATTTTGATCGCTTTCGGCCACACCCTGCTGGCCATGAGCGGCGAGGAAACCCTCGCCCAGGTCAACCGCGAAATCGAAGCGCCCAAGCTCAAGAACCTGCTGCGCACCGGCTTCGTGATCTTCATGTACTCCATGCTCCTGACCAGCCTGATCAGCTTCCTGGCGATCTTCGTGATACCCGACGGCAAGCGGGTCATGACGCAGGTGGTGGTCAACGGCATGCCGGCCACCGACGACAAACGCGGCCAGGCGTGGCTGGAAGTGGATTACCTGCGCCAAGCGGATGCCGCCCATCCCTACAACTGGGGCTACCGCCTCAACCGCTGGACCGATCACCAGGGCGATGAGCACTTGGACGTGACCAGCCAGGCGATCCTGGTCGATCCACACCATCACGTGCAACGCACGGATGGCGGTTATCGCGACAACCTGATCAACGGCCTGGTGCAGTACCTGGCCGGGCCGGCGTGGATCAAAATCGCCATGGAATGCTTCGTCGTCATCGTCGGCTTCTTGATCCTGGCCGGCGCGGTCAACACCAGCATCGTCGGCTCCAACGGGGTGCTGAACCGGCTGGCCGAGGATGGCGTGCTCACTCCCTGGTTCCAGCACCCGCACAGACGCTTCGGCACCAGTAATCGCCTGATCAATCTCGTCGCCGTGCTTCAGGTGATCGTGATCGTCGCCAGCATGGGCGATGTGAACATCCTGGGCGAAGCCTACGCCTTCGGCGTGATCTGGTCGTTCGTCTTCATGACCATGTCCATGACGGTGCTGCGCTTCAAGGACCGTTCGCCGCGGCAATACCGCGTGCCGCTCAATTTCTACATCCCGCGGAAAAACGGGCGCATCGACTTGCCCATCGGCATCCTGAGCGTCTTCCTGATCCTGCTCTCGACCGCCCTGATGAATCTGATCACCAAGAAGACCGCGACCATCTGGGGCGTGGGATTTACGGTCGTTTTCCTGACGGCGTTTATCGTGGTGGAAAGGCTCTCCCATCGCCGCCACGGCGGCAAACACGAGCACCTCGAGCAATTCAACGAGCGCACCAGCGACGAGGTGTCGGTCGAATCGCTGCGTCTGTCGCATCCCAAGCCGGTGCTGGTGGCGGCCCGCGGTCCCCGAAGCCTCCCCGTACTGCAAAAGATCCTCCAGGAGACGGACACGGATCAGCGTGACGTCGTGGTCGTCACCTGCAAGGTCCTGCCGCCGCGTACGCAGGGCGTGACCGAGAAGGAAACGACGGTGGATGACGGAGATCGGGAACTGCTGACGAAGATCGTTGACGTTGCCGAGAAGATCGGCAAGCAGGTTTATCCCCTGGTGCTGCCGACGAACAATCCGCTGTTTGCCATAGCGACCGCAGCCCGCGACCTGAAGGCCAACGAGGTGGTGCTGGGCGTGAGCGAAAAGATGCACGCGGATGTGCAACTGGAAGAGTTCGCCCTGGCCTGGGGCAGCGCCACGGCCGATCCGTCGTATGCCCAGATCGCCAAGGACATGACCATCCGCATCGTCGGCCCGCAGGTGGAGATGAAATACCAATTGGAATAAGCCCCCAAATGGGTGGCTTATTCCAATAGAGCAGTAGAGCAGTCGAGCAGTAGATCAGTAGAGCAAAGCAGAATCCCGACGCCGCATGGCTCACCTGATCGCGTTCCCCAGATTGCCTCGACACACTTCGGCTTTTTACGTAACGCCTTGCGCTGCAGAGGATTGCGATCGAAATTCGCGATTTTTGAAAAAAGATAGTTAGCCCCTCAGCGCGCGCTTCGAACTGTAATTGCACGTTTTGGCAGGCCGGGCGCAACGGCGACGCGAGATTGGTTTTACGATTTTGGCGGGGCAAAAAATGGACAATTGGAGCTGGCTGGAAGGGGCAAGTTGCCCTTTGATTTTGGCGCGATTTGGAAGAGTTTAATTCGTTTTTCGCCGATCGGCTCGATTTTCGAGCGATTTTGAAGAGAAGCGAAGGCAACTACGGAGGCGATCGAACCGCGAAGCTGCGAAGGGCGCGAAGGGTACAGGAGTTCAAGGGTTCATGGGTTGGGCCGCGCATCGGCTTGACGGGCTGAAATGTGGGGAAGATTGGCGTTGTCGGGGCCTAGATCGGGGTTTGCCCCCGCTTCTTCGCGATGTGCCTGCGACGTTGGCCCGAAGCGGAATTTCGGCGACACGCCGACCCTCAGCCGTCCTTCACAGCCCTGCTTGAACGACCACGGGCGAACAACAGGCTCCGCCGGTTTGGTGTACCGCGGTTTGAGTGCGGCGTGCGCGCGGGCCAAATAAGCAGAGTGTCGCGCTTGTGTGTCCATGCGATTGAACGCCGCGGGTGCTTGCTCGGCGCTTACCAACGTGGCCGAGATCGAATACATTTTATGTAATATTTCCGTGGTCCGGGTTCGATGCCACCATTAGAGGGATCCCGCCATGCATGATAGAGCACGACTGCTGACCGTAAAGATCGACGCCCGACTCGCCGCCGATTACAGGATCGCCCATGAGCGCGCTTTTGGCCAGCACGAAGTCAAGCGGCGATCCCTGTCCAACTTTATCGCGGGCTTTGTTGAAGATCGCCTTGCTGAGGAGATTGAATTCGCGCAGGACGAGACGCCGCGCGGGCGCAAATGATCGTTACGATGCCAATCAGTTTGGCTGTGTCATACAAGAGCCCCGCTCAGAGGGCCCGCGTTGTTACGGAGGGTTGGGCCGAGCAGAACCTGTTCTGCCCCGCGTGTTCGGCGGAACGTCTTTCGCCTTCGCCTCGCAACACGCGCGCGGTGGATTTCGAGTGCTGTCAGTGCAAGCAGACGTTTCAGCTCAAGGGGAAGTCGTCGTCTTTCACGAACAAGGTTATTGACGGAGCTTATGAGGCCCTCATGGCTGCGGTGAGCAGCGACACGGTGCCTAACCTGTTCCTGCTGCATTACGATCGGGCCGCGTGGACCGTCGCCAACCTCACGTTGGTTCCATACTTCGCGTTTCCACCTTCGGCGATTGAGTGTAGGAGACCACTGTCGCCCAATGCGCGACGGGCAGGTTGGGTGGGGTGCTATATCGTCCTCTCCCGCATCCCCGCCGAAGCGAGGATCGCAGTCGTCCGAGACGGCGAGCCTATCGAGCCGCAAAACGTCAGAGAACAGTACCAGCGGCTGCTTCCGCTCACGCAAATCGTAGCGCCGGAGCGTGGATGGACTCTGGATGTGCTCAACATGGCGCGCAGTATCGGTCCGTCCGAGTTCACAAACGCCGAAATGTATGCGCGGAGCCACGAACTGAGGGCGCGTCACCCCGAAAACCGCCATGTCACGGACAAGATCCGACAGCAGCTGCAGATACTTCGGGATGCCGGATTCCTGAAACACGTCGGCCGCGGCCGTTGGCGACTCGCTTAAATCAAGCGGACGACACGCGCAGGCGGGTGATCTGCTCTACTGCGATCCGAGAGCAGAAAAGGGGTCAGGAAGTTTTGGGCCACGTGAAAAACCTTCCCGACCCCTTTGCCCTCCCTTGGCTAGCACAAGTCACAGTAAAACTAGTGTAAATGCATGTAATAAAGCAGCTTATAGAAATTATACGCGCCGTATGGTTTGTTGACGTATGTCAATAATTTAAGCGACGTCGTAAATAATCCGACTTGACTTACGTCAACAAATATGCGAACAATGCACTCCGGAGGCAAGGGGCATGCGAGACACGAAGCGGGTAAATTGTGTCCATGGGGAAGGTTCAGGACCAAGCGGCGCTGGATGCATACCGGTACGTGTTGCTCAATCTTGGGCACGTTACCGGGTACATCCAATGGCAACGGCTGCCGCGCGATTGGCTGGACCGGGAGCTCGCCGGGTACACCCAGAAGATGATCAACGAGCTGATGGCCACGCACGCGAAAACGGGTGGCACGATTCATCAGGTCGTCGAGACTCGACCCGAATACATCAGGTGGCGATTCCATTACGACCTTCGGCTGCCGATTTCCGGACGCCGCATCTATATCGAAACGGTATTCCGTCACGAGCGTGATCTGGAGGACTGTGAGATCATCGTGGTGAACATGCACGACGCCTGAGCCGTCGGAAAGACACGGGACAAGATGAGCACGAAAGCGAATCATCCTGAGAAGAGGTACCCGATCCGTTGTGCGGAGTGCGGGAAGAACGAAGTGCGCCCTGCAACGGTTCGGCACGTGATGCAGAAGAATCATGACGGCCGGATGTACGACCTCGTGATCGAAGACCTTCCCGTGACCAAATGTGATGCATGCGGCGAGATCTACTTCACAAATGAGTCGGACGACCGGATCTCCGCTTCGCTGCGTGAGAGGCTAGGCGTGCTGTCCCCAGAGCAAATCCGCGCGAATCTCGAGTCGCTTGGGATGAACCAAAAGCAACTCGCCGAGTGCCTAGGCGTGGCCGCAGAAACGCTCTCGCGTTGGCTGAACGGGTCGATGATCCAGTCGCGTTCGCTGGACAATCTGTTGCGGGCGTACTTCGGAATCGCCGAAGTTCGGGCAAATCTGACAGGTGATTCGATGGACGTGGGGTTCGGCGCAGCCGTTGATCCCTCGGCGGACCACACTGCGGAACTCGGACGCATGATCATGCTTCGAGCTGGCCGTTTCCTCAGTATGCAACGCGAAGGGCAGAAAATGACTGAACGACTGGATGTCGGCGAGTTGCTTCAGTCGCTGTATCCCATGCTTTCTCGGCCGAAAGCGGCGAGATCGCTGTCGCTGTGGTCGAGGGCTGTGTGCCAAGTTATCTACGGTGCAGACCCTGTTTCATCTCAATTAGATCTTTTTGCTAAACCCGTTGACGAGGTGCGCGCAGCGAAATACGAGTTGCTGTTTGAATACCTCACGAAGGATTTCGCGGCCATTCCAGATCCGCTTCAATCCCGTACGTTTGAGGCGTTCTCAGAGATAGCACATCTGCAGAAGAATGCTGTCGCCGCGCCTGGTCACGATATGCGCGATCCACTGGAGGGGCCTGCAGAGGCCTCAGACACCCGTGACTGTTTACCGCGGCGGCGAGACGTCTACTTGCATCGATAAGGCATTCACCTGGGCGAAGAAAGATGTTCTCTGTTTTGTA
>DBZL01000066.1 GCA_002311745.1 Phycisphaerales bacterium UBA1161
GGCGCGACGGTAAACAGTTACGATAAGGGGGAGGAATAAGGGGGTCAGGACCCCTTTTTCCAAGAAGGGGGTCAGGACCCCTTATTGGACGGCCGCTTGCGTAAAGAGGGAGAAAAGAACTCCCGTTCCTCTTCTGTTTTCACAGCAGCGGCGACAGAAGCGAAATGGCGCGGTCGGTGTACTGCGTGACGATCGGCCGCTGCGCCCACCGGGCCGCGTCGATGCGATCCGACTGGCTCAGGTAATGGTGCTGAATGTCGCGCACCTGCTTGGTCACCTGCGGACCGTACAGCAGCACGCTCAGCTCGAAATTGAGATTGAAGCTGCGCACGTCAAGGTTGGCCGAGCCCATCAAGGTGAAGGCGTCGTCCACGGTGGCCGTCTTGGCGTGCAGCAATCCCGGCCGAAATAGATAAATGGCGACGTCCGCGTTGAGCAGGGCCTGGAAATGCGCCCTGCCGGCCGAGGAGGTCAGGAAATGATCGGGGCGTTGCGGCAGGATGAGCGACACGTCCACGCCCCGGTCGGCCGCCATCATCAGTGCCAGCACCGCCGCCTCATCGGGCACAAAATACGGCGTGGTGATGGTCAACTGCCGCCGCGAGCACTGGATGGCCGCCAGCAACAGCCGCCGATACGTCTCCCCGGGCCCCGTCGGGCCGGTGGGGACTGCCTGCACGGCGAGCTCCCCCGCCGGGTCCAGCGACTGCGGCAGCGGAAGTTCCAACTCCTGGTTCGTCTCGAAAAACCAATCCTCGGCAAAGACCAGGGCCAGCTCGCTGACGATCGGACCCGCCAGTCGCGTGGTGAGGTCAAACCACGGACCCCCGCGGCGTCCGCCGTAGCTGGGATCGATCAGATTGTGGCTTCCGACGTACGCCGCCTGACCGTCGATGATGGCCAGCTTGCGGTGGTTCCGCAGGTCCATGCGCGCCAATCGCCGGCGAATCAGCGCCACCGGCAGAGCGGCCGCGACCTGCACGCCGCCGTTGACCAGCGTTTTCGCCAGCCCTCTGCGCCCGAAGAACACTCGCGACGCCACCGCATCGGCCAGCACCCGGCACTTCACCCCGCGCCGAGCCGCGCCAAGCAACGCATCCACCACGCGCCGCGCCGGCGCGTCACAGGCGAAAATGTAGTACAACAAATGGACATGACTCTGCGCCGCCTCGATCTCCCCCACCAGGCGATCCGTGAACTGCCCGGCGTCGGGGAAAAATTCAACGCGGTTTCCGGCAAGCGCGGGCAGCCCGCTGATCCTCTGGGCCTGCAGGACCATCGGCTGATACGTCGGCCGCAGGTCGGGCGGCACCGTGTAGTTCTGGCGATCGGCGTGACGCTCGGGATCGCGGAAGCGCTGCACGATTTCCCGGTGCCGCTCGGCTCGCCGCGGCCCCAGCCGGCTCTCGCCCAACAGCACGTACAGCCCCACCCCGATGTACGGATGCAGAAACACAATCCCCAGCCACGCCAGCGACGCCCCCGGGGCAAATTCCCGCCGCAGAACCACGGGAATCATCATCAGCCGGATCACCCACCCGATGCTGGCGTAGACAATGAACCAGGACATGTCGTTGCCCAGAGATTACCCGCCGCCGCCCTCGCGGAAAAGCGGCGATAGCGGAATCAGCCGCACCGGACCGAGCAGCCCCGAATCGCGCAGCGGCCAATCCGAAGCATCCAGCGGCTCATGATGGATGCTCATGACGTTGGGCGGGTCTTGAAAAATCTTCCATTTGATCCCGCGCCGATCCATGTCCGCGATCCGGTTGGCCGCCACGTTGGTGACTTGCACTTCCAAAACGTTTCTCCCCGAGCGCAGATACCGCCCCACGTGCACGGCAAACGGCGGGGCAAACAAGGTCCCAACGGGCTTGCCGTTGAGCGTGACCTGCGCGCTCTCGCACACGTCCCCCAAATCCAAAAGCCAATCCCAAGCCTCGCCCCCGGGCCGATCGAACTCGATGCGATAGCGCGCCGTCCCGGCAAATCGATCGGCATCAGCGTCGCCCCGGCCGGTCCACGAGCTGGGCGTCTGCGTTTGGTACGGCGCCGGCAGCACCGGCCCGCCCTCGACAAAATCCACGTTCCACGTGCCATCGAGGTCCATTCCCTGGCCGGCCGTCCTCCAGTAGTTCCACGGCGGCCCTCCGACCCGCTCGCGGCTGAACGTGCGCAGGATGCACGATTCCCCGGGCTGCAGCTCCACCAAAACCCGAGCCCGGCCCTGGCCGTCGCGGTGCATGGCCGCGACACCGCGGCGGCCGGGGAACATCGGGTCCAGAATCACCACCGATTTCGCCGGCCTCGCCAACGTGATCCACTGCGACACGGCGTAGCGGTTCCCATTCACCAGAAAATAATACTCGCCGCGATCCCAGCTCCGCCGGATAAACCGAATTCCAAACTGCGCAAGCGTCTCCGGCTCCACGCCCGCCGCGGTCAACCGCTGGCGCATCGCCTGCGGCGAGGACTCCTGTTCAATCACCGCCGCGCCCGCCTGGGCCAGCTTCTGCAGTTGCTTGCGGGTTTCCGCAGGCACAAACCGGCACCTGGGCATGACGATGGCGCGATAATCGTTGCCGCCCAGTCTCACGCGGCCGCTCTTGGCCACCGCGTTTTGCAGCATCGCATCCGAAACCTCGTCGTAGCCGTACCCCTGCTCCCAAAGAAACATCGCCGTCTCATACGCCGGCATCGAGCGCATCCATCCGCCGCCGATCTTCAGCGGCATCAGCAGGTGCTTGGGCGAGTGCCACAGGTCCTCGATGGGCAGGTACAGCAGCACGTCGTTGTCCGGCTTTCCCGACTGCAAAATGGACTGGCACCGGGTGATGTAATCGCAGAATGCCGGCAGGTGGCGCCACAGTCCCCCCTGAGGATTGAAATCCACCGAGGCGTAAAACACCCAGCCGGGCCAGGGCGCATCCTTGGGCGAATACGGCATCCCGTGAAAGACAATGTGATTGACCCCCGCCAGAAAAAGGAAATCCGCCTCGCGTTTGGCCTGAGCCAGCGTCGCCTGGAACTGCTCGTCCAGCCAGGTGAACGACTCGGCCGAGGTCAGATTCTTCCCGCTGCCATGCGCGGCCGACGAGGCGCACTTGTGCACCGGGATGTTCTCTTCGGCAAAGCCCTCGTAGCACTCGGTCTCGGGAATGTCGGCCGCCGCGTACAGGTCCAGAATGTTGCACGGCGCCCCGTGCGCCTGCTCGCGGGCCAGCATCCCGTGGCGATGACACCAATCCACCCAGTGCCGCACGTAGTCCATGTGCAACTGGGCCATCGTCCGCCGATAATCCCACTGGACCCGCGCCACCACGTCCTGCGACCCTTCGCCCATCAGAGCCGGCAGTTGCGTCCGCAGGTCGTAACCGCGACGCGACTGAAATTGCCGGAACAAATCGTTCGTCCAGTCGCCGACGTACTCGTACGAATCATGGAACTGCGCTCGCGGCATCCGCCCGTGGTAGGAGGCGAACGCCGCGTCGAAGCGCGATAAATAGCGGTCGACGGCCGCAGCCGAAAACGGATCCAGCACCGACCCCTCGCCGCCGGGGGCCGCTCGCTTCACCTTTTGCGCCGGACCGACCTGCGCCACCACATAAATCCGCCACTGGCCCGGCGGCGCCGTCCAATCCAGCTTGCCGTCCTTGGCCTTGCCCGTCAGATCGATCTGCTCGCCCTTATCCGAAATCCCCCACACGCAGCGCAGGCGATCGGTCGGCAGCGCCTGTTCCAACCGTGCCCCGCCCGCCACCTCGTATCGCCGCAAAAGAGCATTAGAGGATGCATCATCTCTGGAAACGTTCGGCCCGCCCATGGGCCAGCCGGTGCCCGTGGTCATGTCCACGCCCATGTCCAGCCGCTTCGCTCGGGCGGTCGTGACCTCCAACATCTGCATCCACCTGGGCGCGAGAAAATCGATGTACCGATCCTCGTAGCCCCGCGCCCCATAGATCGGGCAGATTTCCACGCCGCCGATCCCCGCCTGATGGTATTGCCCCAGCAGATCGGTCAGATTCTGCTTGTCCACGGCGCTGCCCATCCACCACCAGCGCGTCCACGGGCGCGACTGCTGCGTCGGCTTGGGCCACGCCAGCGGATCGGACGCGCACGCCGTCACTAGGCAAAGCAACAATGCCGTCAGAAGTTGATGGAGGCGCGATCGCATCCCAATTCAAAAATCAAACTGATCGATATTCGACTTCGTTAACCAGAACGGCGCGCCCAGCAGCACGTCATCTCCCCGCACCTGCATTCGCCCCAGCCGACCCGCCTCCAGCGACGTCTGCCCCGGCGCCAGCGTTCCTCGCGCCAGCGCATCGGCCGCGTACACCGTCAAATAGCCCAGGTCCATCGTGTTCCACAAAATGACCGCATCGGTGATCCCCTCGTGCACGTACGGCTTGTTCTCATTGGGCAAACCCAGTCCGACGACCTTGACGTCGTTGCGCCCCGACTGCTTGACCGCCTCGGCCGCGCCCGGCGCCGCCGGCGAGCAGATCGCCATGATCAGCTTCACCTCCGGATGCACGTTCAGGATCGTCCGCGCCTGCTCGAACGCCTTGGCCTGCTGATCGTCGCACGGCTGGAAATCCACCAAATGAATCTCCGGATACGCGGTGGCCAGGCGCTGCTCGATGTATTTTTTCCATTCGTTCTGATTGGCCGCCGTCAGGGACGCCGTGATGATGGCAAAATCGCCCCGGCCGTCCATCGACTTGGCCGCGGCGTCCATCAGCGCCTGGCCGATCCCCTGCGGCGTGGCTTGATTGACGAAAAAGTCGCGCGCATCCCGATCGGCATCCGCATCCCACGTGATCACCTTGATCCCGCACTGCCTTGCCTTTCGCAACGCCGTGGAGAGTCCGCCGCGGTTTTCCACCGAGACGGCAATCACATCCACGCCGCGGGTGATCCACGTCTCGACGATCTCGTTCTGCCGCGCCGGATCGCTGTCCATCGGGCCATCCCACAGCAGCTTCACGCCCAGCTCATCGGCCGCTTCCGCCGCGCCCTTCTGGCACGCGATGAAATACGCGTTGCCCTTGCTCTTGGGCATCATGGCGATGGTGAGCCGCTTGCCCGCCTCCCGCGGCCTACCCTGGGCAGCCAGTTGCCGCGAGAACGATTGATACATGAGAAAGTTGCCGCCGGTGATGATCGCCGCCGCCGCCAGGATGACGATGACCAACACCGCAAGCTGCGTGTTTCGCATGATCGGTTCCTCGGCTCTGCCGCGCTGCCGCCGCCCCGCCGCGCCGCCGCGCGGCCGCCAGTCGATCCCAATCGCCGCCAGCAGCAGCACGCCTTTCAATATCCCCGCCAACTCCGGTGAACGATCCGCCAAACGCAGCCCGTTGTCCAGTAGCGCGATGGCCAACAGACCCAGGACCGTGCCGAGGACGCTGGCCCTGCCGCCGAAGATGCTCGTGCCGCCCAGCACCACCGCCGTGATCGCCGCCAGCTCGTAGCCCATCCCCGCATCGGCCTTGGCCTGCCCGACGCGAGCCACGTAAATCAACGCCGCCGCGGCCGCGCACAGCCCCGACAGCACGTACACCGCCGCCAGCTTTCGCCCCACCGCGATCCCCGCCCACCGCGCCCCTTGCGGCGAATATCCGATGGCCGACAGGGCCCTGCCCAGCGCGGAACGATGCACCAGCAGATAGAAAAACACCGCCGCCGCCACCAGCACCGGAACCTGCGCCGGGATCGGCCCCCAATACCCCTGGCCCAAGAGCAAAAACGATCGCGGGAAATTCGTGAAATTGTCCACCCCACCGGTCATTCCCTCGGCGATCCCGCGAAACAGCGAGAACGAACCCAGCGTCACGATCAGCGGCGGAATGCCGCGCGTAATCAGCAACGCGTTGATCCCGCCGCACAGTGCGCCTACGCCCAGCGTGATCGCCGCCGCCTCGCTGGGCCCAAGTCCCCCGTCGCGCCACAGCTTGCCGAAAACCACCGCGCAAAGCCCCAGCAGCGAGCCGACGGACAAGTCGAGCCCCCCGGACAAGATCACCGCCGTTTGCGCCAGCGCGATCAGCCCCAGCTCCACGTTCAGCCGCGGAATTTGCAGCAGATTTGCCAGCGTGAAAAAGTGCGTGCCGATTCGCCCAAAAATGATCACCTCGCCGGCCACGATGGCCAGCAGCACCCATCGCTGGACGGCGGCGCGGCGGCTCATCTGCCCCTCCGCAGTCCATCCACGGCCACCGCCAGCAGAATGATCAGACCCTGGATCGCCCGTTCCCATTGCGCTTGCAGATGCAGAAACGTCAGCGCGGGCGCGATGCTGACCAAAAGCGCCACGCCGATCAGCGTCCCCAGCATGGTGCCGCGCCCGCCGGCGATCGCCGTGCCTCCAACCACGACCGCCGCGATCACCTGAAGTTCCAGCCCGCGGCCGGCGCTTGCGTCCACGTGGGGAAATCGGATGGCGTTGAGCAGCGCCGCCACAGCCGCCAGTGCGCCCATGAGGACAAACACCCCGAAGACGACGCGGCGTGGCCGCAGGCCCGCCAGGCGTGCCGATTCGCGGTCGCACCCCACGGCGTACACCGCCCGCCCCGCAGCCAGCCACCGCGTCCCCGCCGCGAAAATCACCAGCAACCCCAGCGCCGCCGCCATCAGCAACCATTCGCCGCCGTGCTGCGAGAATCCCAGCCATTGGAAATCCGCCGGCAGACCGCTCACCTCGGCCCCCTGCCGCGCCCACCGCAGGCCCTGATCCAGGATCACCATGCTGGCCAGAGTCACCACGATGGATGGCATCCCCGCAAACGCCACCAAGGCGCCGTTGACCGCGCCCACGACCATCCCCGCGCCGACGGCCGCGGCCGCGGCCCACGGCATCGGCCAACCCGACTTCGCCGCCACCGCCGCCACGATCCCGCACACCGAAAACAGCGAGCCGATGGAAATGTCGATCTCCCGAGCCACGATGACCAGCGTCATCCCCACCGCCGCCACCAGCACCGGCGCCGCCGCCACCCACAGGCCGTGGAATTGTTCGTGGAAAAATCCCGGCGCATAAATCCGCAGCGCCGCCAGCAGCGCCGCATAAACCGCCGCCAGGCCCAGCTCACGCCGATACCGCGCCAGTCCCATCACGCCGCTCCCGCCTGCCCCTGCCCGCCGCCCAGCGCCATCTCCAACACGCCCTCCTGCGTCGCCTGGGCGGCATCCAAAACGCCGATCACCGTCCCCCGCGCCATCACCGCGATCCGGTCGCTCACCCCCAGCACTTCCGGCAATTCCGAGCTGATCATGACCACCGCCATCCCGCGCGCGGCCATCTCGCTCATCAGTCGATGTATCTCCACCTTCGCGCTCACGTCCACGCCCTGCGTGGGTTCATCCAGGATCAGCACCGCCGGCCGCGCCGCCAGCCAGCGCGACAACGCCACCTTCTGCTGATTGCCCCCGGAAAGCTCCTCCACCGGCGTGCGTAGCGACGGCATCCGCGTCATCACCCGCCGCGCCCACCCGGCCGCGATCTCCTCCTCTTCCCCGCGGCGGATCAGCCCAAACCGGCTCACCTGCCGCAAAATCGCCAGCGTCGTGTTGGCCGCGACGGAAAACTCGCCGATCACCCCGTGCCGCCGCCGATCCTCCGGAACGTACGCGATCCCCAGCTCGATCGCCCGCCGCGGAGACCTGATCCGCACCGCCTTGCCACGCAGCAAAATCCGCCCCCGATCCGCCGGCGTCAGCCCGAACAGAATCCGCGCCAATTCCGTTCGCCCCGCCCCCACCAACCCGGCGATCCCCAGAATCTCACCGCCGCGCACGCTCAAATTCACGTCCTTCACGCCCGACTTTCGGCGTCCCAGCCCGCGCATTTCCAAAACCACCTCCCCCGCCGTCGCCGCCACCTTGGGATACACCGCGTCCACCGGCCGGCCCACCATCAGCCGCACCAGTTCCCCCCGCGCCGCCGCCTCCATCGCCAGCGTCGCCACCTGCCGCCCGTCCCGCAGCACCGTCACGCGATCCGCAATCCGCGGCAATTCCTCCAGCCGAGGCGAAATATACACCATCCCCACCCCGCCCTTGCGCAGCTCGCCGATCAACGCAAACAGATTCTCGATCTCACGCTGTCCCAGAGAGGCCGTCGGCTCATCGAAGATCAGGTAGTTGGCCCCGCTGCCCAGCGCCGCCGCGATCTCCACAAGCTGCTGCTGCGGCATGCTCAAGCCACCCGCCAGCGCCTCCGGCTCCACCCCCGCCGCCGCCCCCACGCGCTGCAACAGCTCCCTCGCCCGCCGCCGCCGATCCCGCCACGAAATCCATCTCCACAGCCCCCCGCGTTCCAGTCGCAAGGCCAAGTTCTCCATCACCGTCAGATCCGCCAGCAGCGCCGGCTGCTGATAGATCGCCGCCACGCCCAACGCCCGCGCCGCCGCGGGGGCGTATTTGCGCACAGCATGCCCATCGATTTCGACGCTGCCCTCATCCGGCGTGATCGCCCCGGTGATGATCTTCACCAACGTGGATTTCCCCGCCCCGTTTTCGCCGATCAGCGCATGCACCTGCGCGCGTGCCAGCTCCAAGCTGACGTTCCTCAGCGCCACCACGCCGCCAAACGATTTACTGATGCCTGTCAGCCTGAGCATGCATCGGCTTTATGGAATTGTGCGGCGATTGTATCTGCCCGCCCATCGGGACCAAAACAAAATGCAATCGCAGAGACGGTAGAGTAGAGAACTGAACGGCCCCTGCCGTTCAGTTCTCCCTCCTCGAACCGGACGAGCGGGTTTCCCGCATCCAGTGGGCACGGGGCATAGCCTCCGCCTCAGAACAGAAGCTTTGATCCCGTAGTAGCAGGTCTGCCTGCAATTCGGGCTGCTGTTCCTCTTGCTTCCGCGTGATACCATCAGGGCCCCTTGGCTCGGCGGGCATTACCCCGCTTCATCGCTACTAGGGGCCCATCCGACTCCCCACAAACCCGCATGGGATGGTTATGTCTTCCCACCCGGCGTTGGGTTCTGCTCCCGGCTTGCGGGGCCTCTCAGTTCCCGATTCTCTCTTTCGGAGCGTGCCGTCCTTCACAACCCCGGGGAACCCGACGACTGCACTTGCACCATTGCTCCGTCGTCGGCACTGGGCTTCATCGTCTCTGACAGCCTGGCCATTCCCGCTTTGCGTAACGAGGCTACCACAGGTTCACTTGCGTTACGGCTCGCGCCTTCGCGGTCAGGGATGCTTGACGGAACGCCGTTACCGGCGACCGCCTCCCTGCCACTACATGTCAAATGGGCAATGACATGATGGACTCCTTTCCGTCCACGAGAAAGAACCGGTTTCACTGACGCTCCAAAGCCGCGGAGGAAGCCGCAGAGAAAACAGGAATTTTCTTTTAACAAAAGCAATTTCTTCTCTGTGGCTGTCTCTGTGTCTCGGCGTCTCTGCGGTTGCATTTACTTTTTTAGAACACATCCGATGACTTGCCTGAAATAATCGGACTCCGTACTTTCTATATTTCACCTTGCGGGAAGCGTGGGACGCCCGGCGGCGGGAACGTGAAGCTTGTGAACCCATATCAAGGAGTTGGGGTATGAACGGCACGAATTGGATTGTCGTATGGGCAGCGGCGATGCTTGGTCTGGGAGCAACGGCATCCGCCCAGCCAACCAGCGCCCAGAGTGGCGCGTACACGATTCAAGAGACTCGCCTGGGGCCGATGGACGCCCCCGTGGTGTCTCCTGTTTTCAGTGGGGATGGCCGCCATTTCGCCTACGTCACAAAGAGGGGGGAGACGCAATGCGTCGTCGTGGACGGCCAGGCAGGTCTGGAGTACGACAAAATCGGCTCCCTGATCTTCAGCCCCGACGGAAATCGCGTGGCGTACGCGGCCCGGAGGGGCAACAAGTGGCTCGCGGTGGTGGACGGCCGGGCGGACGCGGAGTACGACGCAGTCGGCTCCCCGATCTTCAGCCAGGACGGCAAGCGCGTGGCGTATGTGGCCGTGAAGGGCACGACGTGGTTCGTGGTGGTGGACGGCCAGGCGGGCGCCGAGTACGACGGAATCGGTAAAGGCACCCTCATCTTCAGCCCCGACGGCAAGGGTATGGCGTATGTGGCCGTGAAGGGCACGAAGTGGTTCGTAGTGGTAGACGGCCAGGCGAGCCCCGAGTACGGCCAAATCCTTAATGGCTCCCTGATCTTCAGCCCCGACGGCAAGCGCGTAGCGTATGGGGCCGTCAAGGGCGCGAAGGAATTGGTGGTCGTGGACGGCCAGGCGAGCACCGAGTACGACGGAATCGCTCAAGCCTCCCTGATTTTCAGCCCGGATGGCAAGCGCGTGGCGTATGGGGCCGGGAAGGGCGACAAGTGGTTGATGGTGGTGGACGACCAGGCGGGCCCCGAGTACGACGCAATCGCCTGTCTTATATTCAGCGCCGACGGCAAGCGCGTGGCGTATGATGCCCAGAAGGGCCCTAAGTGGTTCGTGGTGGTGGACGGCCAGGCGGGCGCGGAGTACGACGACGCCAGTAATAGCAACGTTATCTTCAGCCCCGACGGTAAGCGCGTGGCGTATGCGGCCAGGAATGGTCAGAAATGGTTCGCGGTGGTGGACGGCCGGGCGGGCGCGGAGTACGACGTAATCGGCACGGGCACCCTGATCTTCAGCCCCGACGGCAAACGCGTGGCGTATGGGGCCAGCAAGGGCGCGAAGTGGTTCGTGGTGGTGGACGGCCAGGCGGGCGCGGAGTACGACGGAATCGCTCAAGGCACCCTGATCTTCAGCCCCGACGGCAAACGCGTGGCGTATGCGGCCCGGAATGGTCAGAAGTGGTTGGTAGTGGTGGACGGTCAGGCGGGCGCCGAGTATGACGGGATCGGCAGCCTGATCTTCAGCCCCGACGGCAAGCACGTAGCGTACGCAGCCTGGAAGGGATCGAAGAGGATGGTGGTGGTGGATGGCCAGGCGGGGGCGGCGTACCAGGGAGTTTTTAAGGGCACACTGAACTTCAGCCCCGACGGCGTTCTGGAATTTCTGGCGATGAAAGAAAACTCACTCTACCGCGTCAAATACATACCCGTTCCCTGAGTGGCCAGCCCTTCAAGCTGGCTCAAGGCAAGTCGGGCCCTACGGCTTGGTCTGGGCCGGGGGCTTCGGGCTCGTTCTCGCCCTGATCGTGGCTTGCTCTTGGCGGAGTTCTTCCGTGCGCTTGCGCCAATACTCCACTTCTTGCTCGGGCGTCATGTCCTTGATGATGCTGTAAACGTGCTCGGCGCCGCGACGTTTCATCTCCACGCAATCAAAGGTCTTCGTCTTCACTGGCAGTCACCTCCTCGGGCGAGTGGATCGCGATGGGGGCATATCCAAAGCCCACCGTCCGACCGGCTCAGGCGGCGATTTCGATGCCTTCACGGTGGGCGATCTCGATGATGGCTCGGGCGGTGATTGGCGCCGCCCACTCCGCCTCGCCGCAGGGGACCGGCTCGATCCGGTGGTCGGTGCGGGCGCGCAATTGCCAGAGCCGTTCCACCAACGCACGGTCCGGAGCGCGGTCGAACTCGGGAGCAATCACAATCAGGTCGATGTCGCTGTCGGCACTGGCCGTTCCGCGCGCACGCGAGCCGTAAAGAATCGCGCGCGTCGCTTGGATGCCGGTCTGGCGGACCGCGTGCAGATACCGCTTCACGGACTGTTCAATCGATTGGTCAACCATTGGATCATCTCCCCGGCCCGTTGCAGGTCCTGGGCAACCGCCTCCGCCGCGGGCGGGGGAGGCAATTCCGTCGGGTAGCGCCCTTCCAGGCAATACATCTGCACCCGCCCCATAAAGTCGCGCTGCCCCTCGGTAAGGGCAATGCCGGTCCGCTGAACAAGGGAAAGCAGATCGTGGCTGCGGGGCGGCAGATCGCGCGTAGCCGCGACGGCACACGCCTTAACGGCCTTCTCGATCGGCAGATGCACGAAAAAACCCGCCTGCCGAATCTTGCCGGCATCCAGCAGAGTTCGGGCGGCCTCCAGGTCATCGGCCGAGCCATCACGCCAGTAACGAATCTGTGCCGCCACATCGATTGCCACGCCCCAATCATATCACCGGCACCCCGGCCGGAAAGGACCGGTCATCCATCCAATACGTTGACGTTCCTTCCTGGTCGTGCTTGGGGATGCAGGGTTGCCGCCAAGGACGTGGGCAATGCGCCAACGCGGGAGACGGGACTGGCAGCCGCTATAATCACTCCTGTCGATGCCGAACGCCTAAAATTCATCTGCCGTTTGGGATAGCGACCTCCTGGCCAATCCCCATGCCGTCTCCGACAAGCGCCAGCGCGTGCAGCAGATGTTCGCGGTCATCGCGCCCAGCTACGACCTGAACAATCGCCTGCACAGCCTGTGGATGGATCAACTCTGTCGCCGCTGGACCGCGATGCCGGCTGCGCTGCGGTTGCATTTTCGCGCGCTAAGCGCGTCGCGGTTCGACGAGCTCAACGCAGGCACTTCGACGAGTTCACCGCACGCACGCGACGCGGTGACGATGAGCCATATCAAGAACCGCCGGACTTTGACCGGGTCCAGGGATGATGCGGAGGGGTCGTCGTTTGGCGTCATGTCGGTGAGCCGGCGGCGCGGCCCAAAAAGTGCTGGGCGATGTCCGATTTGACGGCGCGCGGACACTCTAAAGATAGATGCGGCCAATACCCGAATTGCGCAGTCGAGTCCGCGCCGGCGCGGGGAGGGCAATCAAAAGCTGTTTTCACGCATTTTTGCATCGACCGCCGCAACTACAAGGCTTGAAAACGCCGAGCAGCATGGAAACGGACGGGGTTATCGGAATCCATCCTGGCTGGTCGAAGCGGCGTCGGCGATTTGCGATGCGCGGAGGAGTTTTTGGCCGATGGCAAGGAAAGATGTTACAAAAGGCGGCGGCGTCGGAAAGCCGCCGGCCCTCGCTCCGTCTATATTGGGCCAGGCGCTAGAAGACCATCGGGAACCATCGATGACTGTGGACCAGCACGCTAAGCAAGTGCAGCCGTCTTTGTTCCCGGCGGTTCCGCCCCAGGAGCGGCGCCGGCGGCGCGAGAAATGGCTGCGGATCATCGGCGGGATCGCGACGGCCGCGGCGATCCTCTTTTTCGCCCATCAACTGTTCTGGACGGGGATCAGCATCCGCAACGCGTTGTGGTCGCAGCGTCACATGGCGGAGGACATCGACGATGCGATGTACTACACGGACGGGGTGTTGCGCGACGCCGAAGCAATGGCGGGACAGAACGCGTCGGGGGAAACCTCGCCACTATCCATCGCCAATCCCGGGCCGGGCCTGTTGGCACGGCCGCTGACGCCCAAGACGTTTCTGCGGCGCTGGCATCAACGCGAGCCCCTGTATGGGCAGATTTTGCGGGCCTGGATTGCGAAGTACGACCGGCAGGATGAGGTGTTGCAGGCGTTTGATCGGGGGATCAAGCCGAGCGAAGATCGGCAGCTCAAGTTCGATTATCCACCGATGCGGCTGTTGGTGCTGACGCTGTGGACGTGGCACGTTCAGAGCCAATACCCGGGTCTGGCCACGTTCCCGGAGCAGCCGATCCCCGTCTTCGATCCGCAGACGAACAAGACGGTCATGGCAACGGCGGACATCGCCAAGCCGATGCTGACGCTCAATACCATTGCCGAAGCGATCGCGGCGGTGTCGACGTTCTTTTTGGTCTGGACGTGGGTGCGGCGCAAGCCGGCGGCGGGCCAGGGGATTGAGCCGCCAGGGGGCTGGCGTCAGCGTTGGGGGGATCCGCTGCTTTTGGCGCCGGTGGTGCTTCTGGGATTGTTCGTGCTGCTGCGACGTTGGGTGCATTGGACGCCGTTGTATGGGTCCGGTCCCCTGTCCGGTCCGCTGGACAATCACCTGGCGACGGTGGGGTTTTGGATTTTCCTGACGTTGCAGTTTGTGTCGGTGGTGGCCCTAGCGCGATTTTTGCCCCATCCCTTCCGCGGTCCGGTGTGCGGGATGGTGGCGGCGACGCTGGTGTGGCTCAACCCGCCGATGATGGTGGACGGGCACGTGTGGCCGCAGTGGGACGTGTGGCTGCCGGCGATTTTCCTTGCGGCGGCGGCGTTGGCATCGGTGGATTGCTGGCTGACGGCGGGATTCGTGCTGGGCGTGGGGTGCATGTTCAAGGGGCAGATTCTGTTCGCGGCGCCGGTGCTGGTGTTTTCGCCGCTGGTGGCGGGATACCCGGAGCGATTCATGCGCATCGCCACCGGGCTGATGCTGGGCGCCGCCCTGGTGGTCTGGCCGTGGATCATCGGCTGGGGCGAGGCGGGGCGCCAGACGTGGCAGTGGATCGGGTGGTTCATGGCGGCGGCGCTGCTGTACGGAGCGGCGACGATGCTGGCGCGGCTGATGTGGTTTCGCATCAAGCCATGGCTGGTGTCGGTCATCTTTACCGGCAAGGCGCCGCACATTCCCGGGCATTGGACCAGCGTGATCTCGCTGCTGGCGGTGCTGCCGACGGTGGCGGTGGGTGCGGCGATGACGTTGTTTTGGGCGATGCGCGTGCCGCGGCACGCGATCGCGGCCGTGGCCGCCGCGGCCATCCTTCTGGCCGTGCCGTGGGTGATCGACCGGCGCTACATCAGGCATTGGCTGGGGACGATGTTCGCCGCGTGCCTGTGGGGAGCGGCGTGGATTTTTAACGGCGATTTTTCCTGGTGGAACGTCGGATTCGCCTACGGTGCGCGCAAGTGGCAGCAGATGCAACTGGGATATCAAAGCCTGAGCAACCTGTCGTCGGTTCTGGCGGTGCGGTTCGGCTGGCGATTGCACGACCCGGTGGCGAGCTGGCACACGCCGCGGCTGGGGCGACTGGGCGCCGCCTTGCATTGGAGCTGGCTGAGCGACCAGGTGTCGCTGGATTTACGGCAGACGGTGGGATTGATCTTCATTTTGTCGGTGGCGGCGTGCACGATCGGGGCGGGGGTGCATCTGCGGCGAAGGGACCCGCGGTTCTTGATCGCCCTGACGGCGCCGTGGGTGCTGATGGTGGCGCTCCTGACGCAAATGGCCGCGCGATACACGCTGCTGCCGGCGGTGATGGCGGCGTCGCTGGTGGCCGTGTCGATGGGAATGTCGCTGATGCAACTGCTGCTGACGGTTCTGGGCTGCGTGATGCTGGGCAATCAATATCTGATGTTCCGCGGCTACCTGGGGCCGGTGACGCTGAGCATGACGCAACCGACGTATCCGGATTTGGGTTGGGCGACGCTGCTGGTGGCGGCGATCTTCCTGTACTGCGCCGTAGCGCCGGGACGGCGCCGCGGCGCCGGGGATGAGGTCTTGTGAGCTTGTGGCAGAGTGTCCAGATCGAGACGGGGCGCGTGCCGCAGGCGTCGCCGGCGGCCGAGGCACGGCGCGGCGGCGCCTGGGCCGATGCTCGTTGGCCGGCGGTGCTGACGTGGCTGGCGATCGCCGTTGTGCTGCTGGGCGCCGGCGCGTGGGCCGCGTGGGCCGGGTTGGAATTGCGGCGCGACGTCTGGCAGTCCACGCGCACCATCCGCTTCCACGCCGACCTCGCCTACGCCTTTTACCACGGGAACAACGCGCTGCGGGAAGCCGAGCAGGTGGCGCGCTTGCCGTCGTACGCCGATGCGCGAGCGGGCCGAACTTTGCGCGAGTTGGCGGCGCTTGGGCAAAGCGGCCAGGCGGTGCGGCGGCTGACCTGGCGGGAAGTCGGCCGCGGCATCGTGCACTATTACAGCGATGCGCTGACCCAAGGCGGCGACGTCAATGGATATCCGTATGAGGGCCTGGATTATCCGCCGCTGCGCCTGCTGGTGGCGACGCTGTGGGTGCACCACGTGCAACACCAACATCCGCAGTATGAGGCGTATCCGGCGCGGATGGTGGTGGCGAGCGATACATCGGCGCCTCAGGTCGAGGACATCGCCCAGCCGCTGCTGTGGCTGAACACGATCTGCGATGCCGTGGCGGCCGTGGGGATATTGGCCCTGGTGTGGCTGTGGGTGGCGCGGTCCGGCGGGTGGCAGCGCCAGCCCATCACGTGGCGCGGCGTGGCGGTCTACGGGATCGCCACTGCGGCATTTTGGGGCGCGGCGGTGGCGCTGATGCACCCTCCACCGCGGCCCACGCCCGTCGTCGCCCTGGGCGGCATCACGCCCAGCGCCGACGGCACCAGCGCCCAGGTCGTGGGCTGGGTCAACAGCCAGATGGGATTCACGCGCTGGCGCGTGCAGTGGGGAACGACGGCGGCGTATTCGTCCTCCGCCCTGTCGCACAGCACCATCGGCAGCGGGCGAACCGTCGTCGTGAGAGAGACGATCAAGCCCCTGCAGCCGGGACAGACCATTCACTTGCGCCTCACGGCTTGGAACGCGGCCGGACCGACGGACACCGCCGATACCGTGTTCCGCAACGATCCCGGCGCGCCGGGAGTGAGGTTCGACGCCCAAAGCGTCGGCGGCGTGATCTGGCCGGGCTGGAACGTCTGGCTGGCCCTGCTGGCGCTGTTCATCACCATGATCGTCTGCGCCAGGAATTTGCCGCCGATCCACCGCGGTTGGGGCTGTGGATTGGTCGCGGCGCTGTTGGTCTGGTTTGACCCGATCACGCTGATCGATACGCACGTGTGGCCGCAGTGGGATGTGTGGATTTTGCCGGTGTTCGTGCTTGCGGCGTTGGCGGCATCGCTGAATTGCTGGCTCTTGGCCGGCGTGCTGGTGGGCATCGGATGCATGGCCAAGGGACAACTGATCCTGGCCGGGCCAATCCTCGTGCTGTGGCCCCTGTTTGGCGGAAGATTCGGAGCGGCCCTGCGCGTGCTGAGCGGCTTTGCCCTTGGCGCGGCCTTGGTCGTCTGGCCGTGGATTCTCAACTCCGCCGTTTCACGCCACTGGCTGGCCTGGTTCATCGGGGCCACGGCCGTGTACGGCCTGGCGACGATCGTCATCCGCAGCGTGTGGCCACGGTTCAAACCCTGGGCGATCTCGGTGATCAAGACACGCCATGTCACGTTTGTTCCGAAACAAATCGTTTCGTTGTTTATCCTGACCGCCGCCGCGTCCCTGATCGTGCCGACGATCATCGTGGTCCTTTCGCGGGCGGGCAGGCTTCCGGAGATCGGCCACGGGCGCGAACTGGTGCTGATCGTGCTGTTGCTGCTTCTCTTGCCGTGGGTGGTGGCGCGGCGGTCGATCAAGTTCTGGCTGGCGGGAATCTTCGCCGCTTCCATCTGGAGCGCGGGGTTGCTGTACCAGGGCAACTTCGACTGGTGGAAACTGGGCTTCGTGTACGGCTCGGAGAAACACGACCAGATGCAAATGAGCATGGGCAGCTTCGCGAATTTCCCGTCGCTGCTGCTGCACCGGTATCACTGGGACCTGCACGACCCGGTGGGGAACCTTGCGGTATCCATCGGCAAGTTGGCGTGGAGCCAGGACCTGGATTTGAAGACGTCGATGGTGATCGTCTACGGTGTCACGCTGGTGATCTGCTCGCTGGCCGCCGCCGTGCACAGCCGGCGGAGGGACCCGCGCATTCTGGTGGCCCTGACGGTGCCCTGGCTGATCTTCCCCATCATCATGTGCCAGACCGGCTCGCGGTATATGCTGTGGCCGTCGGCGCTGTCGGCGGCGATGGTGGCGGTGTCGACCGGGTTTTCCCTGCTGCACGTGCTGATGTCGCTGCTGGCGACGGGGATGGTGGCGCATCAGCTCCTGGAGCGTGATCCCGGCCGCTGGCCGATGCTGCAGCATGTATTTGACCGGCTGTATCCCGACCTGGGATGGATGATGCTGCTTTTGGCGGCGGTATTCCTGTGGGGCGCGCTTACCAGCACGCGGCGGCTGGGGCGCAGTTAGGAGACGCAGCCGTGACGGACGGGGCGGATCATTCGTCGGCTTCCGGCGGGGACAAACGGGCGGGCTGGCATTGGCCGGCCGTGTTGTGGCTCCTGATCGCCGCGTTTGTCCTGCTGGAGGGCTGGTGGGCGCTGCGAGCCGGGCTGAATCTGCGCCAGGATCTGTGGTACTCGACGCGCACGATCCGCTACACGAATGATTTGTGGAACGCGTTTCACCTGGGCAGCGGTGCGATGCGCCAGGCGGAGCGCGACGCCAAGGTGGCTCCTTACGCGGACGTGGAGGCCGGGCAAAAGCCGCAGGTGGCCGCGGCGCTGCGGGCCAGGGTCGGCGGCCAGGGTCCCGTCCGCAAGCTGAGCACCCGTGAAGTGCTTCGCGGCATCATCCACTACTACGACTACGCGCTAAGCCTCCCGCAGCCGAATCAGAGCGAGAGCGGGTTCCCCTACGACGGGCTGGACTATCTGCCCCTGCGCTTGATCATCTCGACCTTTTGGGTGCGGCAGGTCCAGCAGGAACATCCAGATTTGTCCGCCTATCCGCGCCGCCCGCACGGCCGCATCGACACCGTCGCGCCGCAAATCGAGGACATCACGCTGCCGCTGGTGCGCATCAACACGTATTGCGAGGCGGCGTCGGCGATCCTGATGTTTCCGCTGGTGTGGGTGTGGATCCGCCGCGGGGCACGCGCCGCAAACCATGGGGTGTCGGCTCCCGCCGGCGCCGCCTGGACGCTGCCGCCGGGGCTGGTCGCCTTCGCGGTGGCCACGGCGGCGTTTTGGTATGCGTACGTCGGCTTGACCGCCCCACCGCCGCGGCCCATGCCCATCGTCAATCTCGTCCGCGTCATCCCCAGGGGCGCCAGCGCCCTGGTCACCGGGACGGTCAACAGCCAGCAGAACCGCGCTCGCTGGCAAATCCAGTGGGGAACCAGCCCGGCCTACTCCCGCGCCACGCCGCTGCAACCCATGCCCGCTCTTTTGCGCGACGTGCGTGTGCGCGCGACCCTGCAGCCGCTGCCGCCCGGACAGATGATCCACCTGCGCCTCACCGCCCTGACCGAGCTGGGCAGCTCCAGCACGCCGGACCTTGTCTTCAAAAGCGACGGCCCGACGGTTACGTTCGATGCGGAGCCGGTCGGCGGCGCAATCTGGCCGAATTGGATCGCCGCCCTGGCCCTGGCGGCCCTGTTCATCACCATGATCATCTGCGCCAGGAATTTGCCGCCGATCCACCGCGGCTGGGCCTGCGGTTTGGTCGCGGCGATGCTCGTCTGGTTTGACCCGATCACGCTGATGAATTCGCACGCCTGGCCGCAATGGGACGTTTGGATTCTGCCCTTTTTTGTGCTGGCCGCCCTTTTGGCTTCATTGAATTGCTGGCTGTCGGCCGGCGTGGTGCTGGGCATCGGGTGCTTGAGCAAGGGGCAACTGCTCCTGGGCGCGCCGATCCTGGTGCTGTGGCCCCTCTTTGGCGGAAGATTCGGAGCGGCCCTGCGCGTGCTGAGCGGCTTTGCCCTTGGCGCGGCCTTGGTCGTCTGGCCGTGGATTCTCAACTCCGCCGTTTCACGCCACTGGCTGGCCTGGTTCATCGGGGCCACGGCCGTGTACGGCCTGGCGACGATGGTCATCCGCAGCGTGTGGCCACGGTTCAAACCCTGGGCGATCTCGGTGATCAAGACACGCCACGTCACGTTCGTTCCGAGACAGATCGCCGCGCTGTTCATCCTGACCGCCGCCGCGTCCCTGATCGTGCCGACGATCATCGTGGCCCTTTCGCGGGCGGCCAGGCTTCCGTTGGCGGGTCACTGGCGCGAAGTCACGCTGTTCGTGCTGTTGCTCTTGATCCTGCCGTGGGTGGTGGCGCGGCGGTCGATCAAGTTCTGGCTGGCGGGAATCTTCGTCGCTTCCATCTGGAGCGCGGCTTTGCTCTACCAGGGGGATTTTGCCTGGTGCAGGCTCGGCTTTGCTTACGGGTCGGTCAAGCAGGACAAGACACAAATGGGCGAGGGCAGCTATGCCAATCTGCCGGCCCAATTGCGGCAAAAATACCAGTGGGACCTGCACGACCCCGTGGGCAACCTGGCGGTTTCCATTGGCAAGTTTGCCTGGAACCAGGACCTGGATTTGAAAACGTTTCTGGCCATCGCGTACGGGCTGACGCTGCTGCTCTGTTCGGCGGCCGCGGCGATGCACGACCGGCGGAACGATCCACGCCTGCTGATCGCCTTGGCCGCGCCGTGGCTGATTTTCCCGGTGGTCATGTGCCAAACCAGCGAGCGGTATTTGCTGTGGCCGTCGGCGCTGTCGGCGGCGATGGTGGCGGTATCGCTGGGGCTGTCGCTGCTGCACGTGCTGCTGGCGATCCTTGCGACGGGGATGATGGCGCATCAACTGATGCAGGTGAGCGGCGATCCCGGCCGCTGGCCGATGCTGTATCGCGTTTTCGACGGCGTCTATCCGGATGCCGGATGGATGATGCTGCTCCTGGCGGCGACCTTCCTGGTCGCCGCCCTGCTGCCCGGACGCAGGCGCGTTTCTTCCGAATGAAAGGCGATGAACTCCTGTCGTGACTTGCTGCTCGGAAAAGAGGGTTGATGGCAGTTGGATGCGGCGGCTCGACAGCGGTACGGCCGGCACAAGTTCAATATTCAGTGATGCCCCTTGTCCCCCCGTTTCCTTGTCTCCTTGTAACGCTCAAATTACATAAGGCACCAACGCCGCCACCCGTCTAGAGTACGCTTCATACGATTTGCCGAACTGCTCGCTCATCCATTTCTCCTCAAGCCTCAGTTTGCGCCATAGTGCGACGAAGACAAGGGCCACAGCAAGTAGCCCGCACCACTCGCCACGGGCCACTGCGGAACCCAAAAATGCCAGCAGAAGCCCGGTATAGATGGGGTGGCGAACCAAGGCGTAGGGGCCACTCGTAACGAGTTCGTGATCTTCCTTGACGGTGACGGCTTGGCTCCAGTTTCTTCCGAGGTGACGACGCGCCCAAACTCCAAGGAGTAAACCACCTGCGGTAACTGCCGAGCCGATCCAGAACCAAACGGCGCGAAGCGAAAGAAATCGCTCGCCAAGCACTGAAATCGGAACGCGTGGGTGCCAGAGAAGCGTCACCGCGCAAGCAAGCAGCACAATCCGTACAAGTCGCGACGGCACAGACTCGCGGCGCTCGGTTACCTTGACATTCCTAGACATCGCCCACCAATAGGCTAAATAGCCGATCCACATTGCAGGGATGAGATAGCTGTAGACGAGCCGCATGAAGCATTCCTCTTGAACTGACCTAATATTGTACAACGCTTGGTTCGTATAAACCCGAGGCATGATGGCGCAAGTCTTTGCTACTAAATGAGAAAACCCTTCGACGTATTCGTCAAAGGGCTTTCTGTCCCGTCAAATCGGGGCGACAAGATTTGAACCAGACTTAATCGCCGTCGGGGTACGGATGCGGCGTTCGCCGCGTGTGGTACAATCCTTGGGTCGCGGCCGACGCGGCGATCGCGTCCCGACTTGTCGGGATGAGGAAAGTCCGAACTGCGGGGCGAGCAGCCCCGGGCCCGGTGCTTGATAACCTCAAGGCGGAGCAATCCGACGGAAAGTGCAACAGAAAGATACCGCCCGCCTCGGCGGGTAAGGGTGAAATGGTGCGGTAAGAGCGCACCGCGTCGAGGGTGACTTCGGCGGCACGGCAAACCCCACCGGCAGCAAGGCCAAATAAGCGGAGAAATGTCCCCGGCCTGGGACGCGCCGGCGGTCGCAAGACCGGCGGCGGCTCCGCGGGTAGGCCGCTTGAGCCGCGCGGCGACGCGCGGCCCAGAGAAATGGTCGCCTCCCAGTCCCGCCTAACGGTGAGATTGGGAAACAGAATTCGGCTTACACGCGACCGCGACGTCTCATCGATGCCGGCGAGGATCCCAACCGATCCTCGCCGGCGCTTTTTTTGAACCACCAAGAAAAATGCAACCGGTAGAGTGGAGAACTCCAACGGCCCGAATGCCGTTGGAGTTCTCTACTCTACCGGCACCAGCGTCTTGCCGCAGTGGGCTTCCAGGACGCGCAGGGGACTGCACTGCGGAGTCACCATCGCCTCCAGCGGAATGATGAACGTCTGCTCGGTCATGAATTGCCCCGAGATGGCCGCGTGCGGAACCTGGTCCGTGTACACGATCCACGTCGCGCCGGGTGGAAACTCCAGTCGAATTCGCGTCCACTTGGTCTGGTAGTCCGTGTTCTCCTTCAGGTAATCGTGGAAGCGCAGCATGAACCGGTCGTACGCCGATCGCTCCATCCCCTTGATCCCCACGACACGCATCACCGGCGCAAAAGTTTTGCGCAGCTTTTGCGACGGCGAGCCGGCCTTCTTGGCGAACCGGGGCAATCCCGCGTCATCGGCAAAGGACTGCACCAGCTTCTCGAACTTGTCCGTCGTGTCCCACACGCGCGGCCGCGTCGGGTTGATGTTGGTGAAAACACGCAGGATTCGCGCTCCGTGCGTCGGGCGGCTGGGGAACGCATCCACGTGCACCAGATCGTTGCGCTTGTGCAGCGGCAGATCGCGCCCCTTTTCCTCCAGCGGGCGATAGCTGGCAAAATCCAGAATCCGGTAGGGCATGTACGGCGACAAGAAACGATCCACGAATTGCGTCACCTGGCGCGAATATCGCCGCAGAATATCGTGCAGGCGCTGGTTGTCCTCGGGCGTCTCGCACGCGTCGCCGCGCAGCACGTCCCGCTTGGGGCGATACGAAACGTTCTTGTGCACCTTCAATCCGCTTTGCTTTTGCGAGAGCAGAAACTCGCGGTCGGCCTGCGGAAAATCAAACGGCGGGCTGTCGAACATCAGGATCTCCCCCTCCTCCAGCTTCTGACAGTACTGCCGTGCCCACGCCTTGGCTTGGTGCGGATCGGTCCATCCCTGCGGATAGCGGAATTCCCCGACATTGACCAGCGCCATGACAGTCCTCCCTAGAAAGGGCCGCAGAGCTTGCCCGCGGCTTGTGACGGAGCCATTGTAGGCCGCTGGCCATCACTTTGGGCAGGCGATATATACTGGGCGTATGGTCCGGTCCATCCTAGCCGGGTGGGTGTGCATTTTATGGGGGATGTGGTTGGGCGGACTGGGGACGCTGTTTTTGTTCGGCATGCGGCTGTTTGCGGTGGACCGCGACCTGGCCACCCGGGCCGCACCCACGATCTTTCTGGTCTTCGAGAAATACCAGCTTCTTCTGGCCGTGCTGGCCCTGGTGGCGACGGTGGGTTTGCGGATCATCACCCGATCCGTCCGCGTCACGGTCCTCTTCTGGCTCCTGGCGGCGGCCGCTATGCTCGCCGCCATCGAGCCCATCGCCATCACCAGCCGCATGCAGCAGTTGCGACAGGCCGGCCGAGCCGCTTCGCCTCAGTTCCAGCAGCTCCATCGCAGCGCCACCCTCGTTTATGCAACAGAGACGCTGATTCTGCTGGCCGCGGGATTCGCCCTCCCCTGGGCAATGACGAAACCCCGCATGTACATGCGGGGCTCCGAGCAATAGCGATAACCAAAACAGTTCAGGTGGAGATCGGTTCGGCGCTTTCGACGGCCGCGGCCTCACTGGCCTCGTTGGCTTCCTGCTGCATCCGCCACAGAACGTGCAGGCTGTTGAATCCAACGTAAAAATATCCGCCGGCGAAAATGCACAGAAACGGCACGCTGCTGACGCAGAAATCGTAGTACAGGCTGATGAAGATCCAACAGGACATGTAGATGCCGAAGGCGATCTCGATGATGGGCAGGCCCAGGCGGCGCAGCGTCAGTACGCTTGGGTTGCGCCAGCTCCGCTTCGCCAAGCCGGTCACGCCGTATTTCTGCGTGCGCACAAATTCGCTGGGCGTTCGCCGGATCGCGCCCCAGATCGCCTCCAAAACCGCCATGGCGTTGTTCAGGCTCACCCCCACGCCCAGGGCCATCAGCATCGGCATGTACAGCAGCGCCTTCCAGCCCGCCCCCGCGCCCAACAGCTCGCGCTGGCTGAAGATGAAAAACGTCGTTGCCGAGCAGGTCGCCAGGATGAACAGGCTCACGGCAAACAGCGGCTGTCCCCACGTAGTAGCATGTGTCTTCAGCGGGCTGTAGAAACTCAAAAATGCCGGGTACATCAGCACCGTCAGCACCACCATCAGCACGTACACGATCGTGTTGGTCAGATGGAAAAATGCCTCGGTCTTGATCCGCAGGGGCAGATGCTTGGAGCGCAGGACTTTGGGCAGGAGCTTGATCGCCGTCTGGCAGCTTCCCTTGGTCCAGCGGTGCGCCTGCTGTTTGAACCCGATCATCTCCGGCGGCAGCTCCGCCGGGGCGCAGAACTGCGGCAGATAGACGAACTGCCACCCCTTGAGCTGCGCCCGGTAGCTCAGATCCAGGTCCTCGGTCAGCGTATCGTGCTCCCAGCCGCCGGCGTCCTCGATGGTTTTTCGCCGCCACACGCCCGCCGTGCCGTTGAAATGCATGAACCGCCCGCTGCGATTGCGCGCGGTGTGTTCGATGACAAAATGCCCGTCCAGAAAGATCGCCTGGCTCTTGGTCAACATCGACGCGTCGCGGTTGAGGTGATCCCAGCGCACCTGCACCAAGCCGACTTTCGGGTCGGTGAAATAATCCACCACGTTGTAGAGGATGTCGCGCGGCGGCACGAAGTCGGCGTCGAAGATGACGATGAACTCCCCGTTGGCCTGCTTCAGCCCCTCCGCCAGCGCCCCGGCCTTGTACCCGATGCGGTTGTCCCGATGCAGGTATTTGACCGGATACCCCTTGGCCGCCCAATGCGCGCACGCCTTGCGGGCAATCTCCGCCGAGTGGTCCGTGCTGTCGTCCAGCACCTGTATCTCTATTTTCTCCCGGGGATAATCGATGCGGCAGGCGGCCTCGATGATCCGCCGCGCCACCATGTCCTCGTTGTACATCGGCAGCTGCACCGTCACCCGCGGCAGCTCCGCAAACTGCCCCTGGGGCTTGTATCGGTCGTGCCGATGCCTCAGATACAGATACACCAAAATGTATCGATGCAGACCGTAGATCGCGATCAAGGCTAAGACGGCGATGTAAACATACACCACCAGCGTGTCAGAGTAGCGTTCCCACATGGTGCGATCGCGTAGCGTCGGTGTCAGACTTGGCCATTATTCAGTTCTCATTAGACAGCCAAGTACCCGGCTTGTTGCGGCCCAAGGACATGTTTTGCCTTTCCACGGCCGCTTGCCTTCCCCCCAGGGGGATGCAGGCAAGACAAAGATTCTAAGGGAGCCGGCGGATGACTGTCAACAAGGTCCTGATTCTTCAACACTTACAAAAAGCATCCCAAAATGCGAAAAAGCCCGTGCTCAAGGATGAACGCGAGCTTTTTGCGCCCTAACCGCAAGTTCTTGCGGCCGGTTATGCTTTGCCCTGGTCCGCAGGCGGCTGCGCTGACGCGGCCTTTGGCTCGCTCTGCGGCCCGCCGGCCGCCTCCGCCGCCGCCTCTTGGGCGTCTTGCTCCTTCGTCTTCTTCAACGCCCGCGATGCAAACTGATGCCGCCGCTCGCTACGCTTGCGACGCAGTCCGGCGCTGCGCCGGATCGTCCCTCGCGGCGCCGATTTCTCCGTCAACAACTGCAAGAGCACCAGGCTCCCGCCGTCGCCGATCCGGTAGTCGCTCAGCTTGATGATCCGCGTGTACCCCCCGTGACGGTCCGCAAACTGCGGGGCAATCTCTTTGAACAGCTTCTGCACCACCGTCTGCCCGGTGAACTCCTGATCTTCATCGGTCAACCGCCGGTCCCGCAAAATCGCCGTGACGCGCCGCCGGGCATTGACGCTGTCGTTCCGCGCCAGGGCGATCAGCTTCTCGGCCATCGCCTTCACTTCCTGCGCCCGCGGCAACGTGGTGCGTACCTGCCCGTGCTCGAACAGGCTCTGCACCAAGTTGCGGCGCAGCGACGTGCGATGCTCCGTATCGCGGCTGAGCTGGCGCCCGAACATCCTGTGACGACTCATGGCACTCTCCTGCAAATCCTCGGGCGGGCCAACCGCCTCTGCGGCCGTGCGCTACTGCCCAGCAGCGTCTTCCGCGGCACTGGGCTCAGGCTCCTCCGCCGGCGGCTCGGCGGCCGACGCCGCCTCTTCGCCCGCCGCGGCGCCACCCGCCGCCATCGCCGCCGCCGCCTCCAGGTCCATCCCCAGGCTCAATCCCAAATCCGCCAGCTTACGCTTCACTTCCCGCAAACTCGTCTTCCCGAAACTTCGCACTTTCAGCAAATCCGCATCCGCCTTCTTCACCAAGTCGCGCACCGACGCGATCTTGGCCGACTCCAGGCAGTTGTTCGCCCGCACGGACAGATCCAGCTCCTGGATCGTCATGTTCAGCTTCTGTTGCAGGTCCGGATCGATCATCGCCTTGTTGGCGTCCCGCAGAGCGGCGACCGCCTCGTCGTTGGCCGTCTCCGTTCCCAGCTCAAAGTACTGCACGAACGGGTTCAGGTGCTTGCGGAGAATCTTGCTGGCCTCGACCAGCGCCATCTCCGGCGACACCGTCCCGTTGGTCCAGATTTCCAAGATCAGCCGGTCGTAGTCCGTCTTTTGACCCACGCGGGCATCCTCCGTGCTGTAGCGCACGCGCGTTACCGGCGAATAAATGCTGTCCACCGCGATCAGCCCGATTTCCTGCTCCTCGATGTCGGCGATGTTCTCCGCCGCCGTCACGTACCCGCGGCCCTTGGAGACCGTCAGCGCCATCTCAAAATCCACGTCCTCCGTCAGCGTGGCGATCACCAGGTCCTTGTTGACGATGGTGATGGCCGGATCGGCTTGGATCATCGCCCCCGTCACCGCCCCGGCGTGGTTGGCCACCAGCTTCATCTCCTTGTCATCGTCGCTGTCCAGCTTCACCACCAGGCTCTTGACGTTCAGGATGATGTCGGTCACGTCCTCCATGACCCCGGGCAGGCTGGAGAATTCGTGTTCGGCTCCTTTGAGGCGGATGTGCGTCACCGCCGCCCCCTCCAGCGACGACAGCAAAATACGCCGCAGGCTGTTGCCCACCGTCGTCCCGAAGCCGCGCTCAAACGGCTCGGCAACGAACTTGGCGTAGGTCTCCGTCGAAACCATCTCGTCGCGAACCACGCGCGACGGCAATTCCAAACCGCGCCAACGAATTCTCATGAGATTGCTCCTGGCGAAATCGCCTCGTGCGTCCGCCGGATCGCAGGAGTTTGCCGCCCCAACCGTTAGGGGCCATCTGTCTCCCGCCTCGCCGGACAGGACGCGTCATTGTTGTTGATTTGTTCTCACACCCGCCGCTTCTTCGGTGGACGGCAGCCGTTGTGCGGCAACGGCGTGACGTCCTCAATCCCGGCAATCTTCAAACCCGCGTTCTGCAGGTTCAAAATCGCCTGCTCTCTTCCGGCGCCGGGGCCCTTCACCTTCACCTCGACTTCCACCATCCCGGCCTTGCGGGCCTGTTGGGCGGCGTTATCGGCGGCTCTGCCGGCCGCGAACGGCGTGCTCTTGCGCGCGCCCTTGAATCCCACCGTCCCCGCCGACGCCCAGGCAATCGTCTCTCCATTGGGATCGGTGATCGTCACCATCGTGTTGTTGAACGTCGCCTGGATGTGCGCCACGCCGCGCGTCACGCCCTTGCGGATCTTCTTCTTCGCCGCGGGCTTCGCGGCGGCGGCTGCCGGGGGTTTGGCTTGCTCAGCCATCATCAACTCCTAAAAAATGATGAATGCGGAATGATGAATGATGAATTTGATTCGTCATTCGTCATTTATCATTCGTCATTTACTTGCTCAGTTCCTTCACGCCCTTCTTGCCGGCGACCGTCTTGCGCGGGCCCTTGCGCGTGCGGGCATTGGACCGCGTGCGCTGCCCGCGCACCGGCAGCGACCGCCGATGCCTCGCGCCTCGATAGCTGCCGATGTCCCGCAAACGCGCCACGTTCTGCGTCACCACGCGCCGCAACCCGCCCTCCACCAAATAATCCCGGTCGATGATCCCGATGATCTTGGCCAGCTCCTCTTCGCTCAGATCCTTGGCCCGCCGCTGCGCATCGATCCCCGCCTCTTTCAAAATAGCGCGGCTGTTGGTCCGGCCAATGCCGTACAAATAAGTCAGGCTGATCCAAATGACCTTATCCGGCGGAATGTCAACGCCCGAGATACGCGGCATGGGGCTCCCTTGGATTTTTTATGGCTGGGAAGGCAGGAATGGCTTTAGCCTTGCCTTTGCTTGTGCTTCGTGTTCTTGCAGATCACCCGCACCACGCCCTTGCGGCGGACAATCTTGCAATTCTCGCAAATCCGTCTGACGCTCGCTCTCACTTTCATGATTGCATCACCTTGATCCACCCGGGCTTATGCCGGGAGAATCCAGGATAATAGCACAAATTAACCCCCGGCTCAAGTTTGCTTAAAACTCAAAACCGACCCCCCGGCCCCATCACCTTGGCGGGCGGTTGAGGGACCAATCAAACCCCAGTTTTCCCAAGCTTTTTGCCCCATTTAGCGGGGAATCCTCGTTCGCCAGCGTCGTCAGTACCGCCAAGAACCCCGTCGATGCGGGCGTGTCTTGGTGCCCAAACTCCTCCTGGTACTTCAGCAATATGTCGTTGACCAGGGCCGCATCGCCCTGCCGCACCACCGCGCGCGGATCGCCCAGATACACGCGCGCCTGGTCCACCAGCTGCGCATCCAATACCGCCCCGTCGTACGGCGTGTTCCGCAGCGGCGGGCAAGAATGGGCGCAGAAATTCAACGCGAAATAGATGCGCAGGTCGGGGCATTGCTCGGCCAATTGCGCCGCGATCTGATCCACGCTCATGGCCTTGCCGCCGACGAGAAAGGGATCGGGCATCTTCGGCCCAACCGCCGCCGGATAAGAGTGCCGCATCACCCAGTACATGCACAGGGCATTGTGCGCGTTGATCCAATACGCCCAGCGGTCGCGAGGGGTGGCAAACAGGTCGGGCCGATTGTCGGGAGAAGCCGCGGCGATCAGGCCGACGAACTTCACCAGCCGGTCGCGGATCTCGCCGTCGTTGGTTTGCAGCAAATCCCACCGCACGTAACCGTCGGGCGTGACCACCTTGGCCAGCACCGCGCCATAATCGTCGTAGCTGAACGCGATCAGGGGCTGATCCAGCTTGGGCGGTTTGAGCGGATCCTTCGATGCGCACCCCAGGAGGGCGGCGATGCCCATGAACCCCAACCACAAGCCGGCCGTACGCCTAATCATTTTAACCCCAGCACATCCGCCATGCTGTAACGTCCCGGCTTCTGTTTGACCAGCCACGCCGCCGCCCGCAGGGCGCCGTGCGCGAACGTATCGCGGTTGGTCGCGGCGTGGGCCAGTTCCAGCCGCTCGCCCAGGGCCGCGAAGCTGACGACGTGTTTACCCACCTCGTCCCCCAAGCGCAGCGAATGAATGCCGATCTGCCCGCGCTGCCGCGTCGCGTCGGCGCCGCGGCGGCCGTAAACCAGGGCCTTTGGGGTCTTGCCCGTGGCCTTGAGGATCGCCTCCGCCAGGGCCGCCGCCGTGCCGCTGGGCGCGTCCTTTTTGAAGCGGTGATGCGCCTCGACGATCTCCACGTCGTAGTCATCCCCGAGCTTTTGGGCCACTTGGGCCACCAGCCTGAGCAGCAGATTCACCCCCACGCTGGTGTTGGGCGCTTGCAGGATGGGGATATGTCCCGCGGCCACGTCGATGGCGGCGTGGTCCTTCTCCGCCAAGGCGGTCGTGCCGATCACCATGGCGATCCCGCGGTCCCGGCACGTCTTGAGCCAGTGCCGCGTCGCCGCCGGCGTCGTGAAATCCACCAGCACATCCGGCGTGGGCCGAAGATCGAACGTGATCGGCAATCCGATGTTTCCAATCCCCGCGATTTCCCCCGCGTCTTTGGAAATCTGCTCGCAATCCGGCCGATCGATCGCCGCCACCAATTCAAACGCCTTGTCCTGCTTTGCCAGCGCCACCAAACGCATGCCCATCCGCCCGCACGCCCCGGTGATTGCCAATTTAATCATCGCAACCCTCCTTGCCCCATCGCCGACAGCTTTTGCGGATCCTCCCCCAGGGCGCGGATGATCGCCATCAGATCATCCTCCACTGGAATCGGCCGATTGGACAGCTTGCCCGTCGGCTCCGAGCGGGGGGCCAGGTCCTGAACCGCTTTCATGTCGATCCCCGTGTGGTATTTCACCGTCACGTTCGGGTCCTTCAGCTCGTGGCCGGTCAGGATGCAAACCACCGTCTCATCGCGTCCGATGGTTTGCTCGTCCAGCAGCTTGTGCAGTCCCGCGACGCTGGCCGCACTGGCCGGCTCGCAACCAAATCCCCACCGCGCCACCATGGCCCGGTGTTCCAGAATCTCGTCATCGCTGACTTCCCGCGTCAGGCCATCCATCACCGCCAGGGCCCGCAAGGCCTTGGGCAGATTCACCGGCCGGCCGATCTCGATGGCGCTGGCCACCGTGTGCGGCCGGTAGTGGGACTCGTCCATCGCCGCGTACAGCTTTTGCACCACCGAGGCATCAAACGCCCCGCCGTTCCATTTCAACCCGCGCCGGCTCACCAATTCGTTGAGCGTGTTGGCGCCGCTTGCGTTGATGACCGCCAGGCGCGGAATTTTCTTGACCAGCCCCAGGGCTTTGAGCTCGGCAAACGCCTTGCCGAACGCCGAGCAGTTGCCCAGATTTCCTCCCGGCACGATCACCCAGTCGGGGCTTTGCCAATTCAGCGCCTCCAGCACCCGGTACATGATGCTCTTTTGCCCCTCGAGCCGGAACGGATTGACGCTATTCATCAGATAGATGCCCAGGGCGGGCACATCCACGGCGATCTGGCGGATGCGCCGCAGGCAATCGTCGAAATCGCCCTGAATTTGCAGGGTCAGTGCCCCGTAATCCAGCGCCTGGCTGAGCTTGCCGAAGGCGATCTTGCCGCTGCCGATGAAGACGATCCCCTGCATCTGCGCCAAACCGGCGAACATGGCCAGCGACGCGCTGGTGTTGCCCGTCGACGCGCAGGCCACCTTGCGCGCTCCCACCATTTTGGCGTGGGTGAAGGCGGCCGTCATCCCGTTGTCCTTGAAGCTCCCGCTGGGATTCAGCCCCTCGTATTGCAGCAGCAGTTTTCCCGGATTCATTCCCAACTGTTTGGCCAGCAGATCGGCCTGCTGCAAACAGGTGCGTCCTTCGCCGATGGTGATGATGTCGTCCTCGTTGCGGCAGAACGGCAGCAGTTCGCGGAAGCGCCACACGCCGGAAAAATCCAGCCGTCCTTCCACGCCGATCCCCTTGGTGCTCCAACGATGCTCGAAGCCGTCCAGGCTCTTGATCGCCGGCAGTTTCCCCCAGTCGTATTCGACATCGACCAGACTTCCGCACCGCCGGCAGGCGACGATCACTTCCTCCACCCCGTAAGTCGCTCCACAGGCGGGGTTGATGCATTTCTGATACGCGGCGGGAGTCATGCGCTGACAAATTAACCAAGGAAGTTGCTAGTTGCTAGTTGCTGGTTGCTAGAAAAAACGCCGATGCCCGCCTCGACCCTCTAGCAACTCGCAACCAGCAACCAGCAACTTCCTCCCATCTTTCAATATTTTCGAAACTTCCAATAGCTCGTTGGCCACCGCCGGCATGTCCCTATAATCGCCAAATTCCATGTCTCGCGCCCGCCCAACCCATCTGCTGGCCGTCGCTTCGCCCCTGGATCACCTGAGCCATTGCGTGCACCCGGAGCTCCTGGCCGTGGAGGCGCTGTTCGACCGCGAGCTGGCCAGCGACCTGCCCTGCGTCAGCGATCTGTTGCGCCACGTCGGCCGATTCCGCGGGAAAATGCTCCGGCCCGTGCTGCTGCTACTGTCCGGCAAAGCGTGCGGAAAGCTGCTCGATGCCCACGGAGTCCTGGCCACCGTCGTCGAGATGGTTCACATGGCCACGCTGGTCCACGACGACGTGCTGGATGAAGCCGAACTGCGACGCAAAGGCGCCACCATCAATCATCTGCGCGGCAACGAGGCCGCCGTGCTTTTGGGCGATTACCTCATCAGCCACAGCTTTCATCTCTGCTCCAGCCTCGATTCGCAATTCGCCTCGCGGGTCATCGGCCGCACCACCAACCAGGTTTGCGAGGGCGAGCTGCTGCAAATCCACAACCGCAACAATCTCGACCTGGACGAGCCGACCTATCTTCAGATCGTCACGCAAAAGACGGCCGTGCTCTGCGCCGCCTGCTGCATGCTCGGCGCCAGCTTCGCCGGCGCGGATGAAGCCACCGTGCAGCGCATGCACCTCTACGGCCTGTCGCTGGGCAGGGCGTTTCAAATCCAGGACGACATCCTGGACCTCGTCGGCCGGGAAAGCACCGTCGGCAAAACCCTCGGCCTCGACGTGCAAAAAGGCGAACTCACGCTTCCCATCATCCATTTCCTGGGCACCGCCCCGCGCGAGCATCGCAAGCTGTTGCGCTCGCTGCTGCGCGGCCGCGAGATCGACAAGATCGAGCGCATCCGCGACCTGATCCTTCCCAGCGACTCGGTCGCATACGCCACCAACCAGGCCCGCCAATTGATCGACCGCGCCCGCTCCTGCCTCGAGGCGCTGAGCGACTCCGAGGCCAAGACCGCCCTGGATCGCCTCGCCGATTTCGTCGTCACCCGCCGGATGTGACCGCTCCAATCAACTCAATTTCGGGCTGAGTTTTCCGTACAAAACTGACGTCCCCAAGAGCAGCGCCCCCAAGCCCAAAAACGACAGCACGCGGTAGCCGGTGCTGACCTGCTCCATGTCGATCAGCACCACCTTGGCCAGCGTGACGGCAAACAACCCCAGCCCAAAGTAGCGCATCGCCGACGCTCGCATTTTGAAACCCATGCCCACCGCCGCCGCCGCGAAGATCGACCAGAAGATCGAGATCGCCACCTGCTCGGCCAACTGCGGATCGGCAAACCAGGTCGTTCGCCAGCCGGCGGCGAAGAAGCGGTCGATCTCCAACGAACCGATCCAGAGCATCACCAGCATCATGAGAAACCCCGCGACGGGCGCAAGCTTGCCGCCGTGGCCCGCCCGCCGCCTCCAGACCAGGCCCAACCCGCACATCAGCACGGCCGCGGCCAGCGCCTGCGGGTCCAGCAGGACGGCCGCCGCCGGCGGGTGCGTCAGGACTCGAAACATCAGCGTGTCCACCGTCAGGTATATCACCGCCAGCAGCACCAGGACCATCGCTCCCGCGGCGCGCAGCCTCTGCGCCGTGGGATGCACGGTCTGCATCTTCTCCGCCAGCACCAGCGCGGCGGCCGCCGCCAGCGCCCACCACGCCGTCAAGAGCGTCGCCATCAGTTGTGGCCACGGCCAAGCCGCCCAATTCGTGATGATGCGATGCGTTACCGCGTGACCGATCTCGAAGGTTCCGGCCCAAAAGACGACGAAGATCGCCGCGGCCAAGGCGCCGGGCGTCGGCCAGGAAACCGCCGCCGGTCGCAGACGCACCATCGTCACCAGCAGGAGCAGCGCCGCCACCACCACCGCGGCGAACACCGAGAGGTTGAACCCCAGCATCGCCGACCGCGGCTCGCCGGACCACGCCAGGCAGTCGATCGCGGCGTACTTGGCTGCCAGCACAAAAGCCAGGCTCAGTGCAAAGCCAAGCCGCGGCCGTTCACGCTCGCCTCTGAGCAACCGATCGGCCGCCCACGCCGCCGCGACCGCCGCGCTCCACAGCATCGTGAAGGCAAGCTGCTCCATCTGCCCCGCCGGCCACGGCAGCGGTCGCCCCTGGCTCACGGCGAACTGGATCACCAGGTCGATCTGCATCGAAAATGCCACGCTCAGCAGCCCGATCACGCAGCAAGCCAAGGCGAACAAGAATTGCCGCTGGTCCCACCGCGTATTGGCTTGCAGGGCCGCGAGGATGGTTCGCCGGTGCAGCCAGCCGATCGCCACCAGCGACACCGCCAGCAGTAATGCCGTTCCCATCAGCGTGTTGACCAGCGGATGCTGCCCCATGGCCGACCAGCTCGGCGAGAGGCGCTGGGTGATCGCATCCAGCGCCGCCCATTTCACGGATGCCACCAGCAGCAGCGCCATCGCCTGAACGGAAAAGCTCAGCCGCGAGGTGAAGAATCCCGCCCCCGCCGCCAACCACGCCAGCGCCACCAATGACACGGTCGCGCCCAGGGCCGGTAATTGGTCTGCCGACACGATCAGCCACAAGCCCGCAGCCGCCGCGCTGACACTCGACGCCGCCTTCTGCCAAGCCGGATGTTCCTCCCGCCGCGGCCAAGTCGTCAGCCACGCCACCGCGTCACCGGCCAGCGCCAACCCCCAGGCCAGGATCAATCCCGTGCGCAGCGCCGTGCCGTGCACGCTCAGCAGCCGAATCCCAACCGGGTCGTGGACGTCTCCATTGGCCAGCCGACCCAGCAAATCCCCGATCGCCAAAATCCAAACGCCGATGGCCATCACGCGCGCCACGCCCATGCCTTGGCCGCGTCCCATCAGGGCCATGGCGATCGCCAGCACGCCCCAGCCCAGAATCACCCAAGCCCCGGAAAGCCACACCGGAACCAGCACCGCCAGCAACGCCGCGCTTTGCGTCGCCAAACTTTGGGAAAGCGCCTTCATTGGCCGCAGCGCCACCGCCCCAGCGGCGCAGGCGATTGCCTCGGCGGCCACGAACGTCACGCGCTGGCCGAGCTGGCCCGTCGGCAACACCCACAGCCCGCCGACCGTCAGCGCCGCGGTGGTCAGCAAGCTGAACACCGCCGAGCTGTCCGGCCACAGGTCCCGCTCATCGGGCCCCCGCCGCGAGGATGCCAGCACTTCCGCCTGATACCCAAGGGCAAAGAGGATGCTGGCCGTCAGGGACCACGCCGCCGGAGGCGGACCGAACACATTCGTGCCCACGATCTGCGTCATCCAGAACGCCGTCGTCGCCAGCGACAAGCCGCGAAGCACTTGCCATTTCCCTGTGCGTCCGAAATACACCAGGAGCAGGGCCACCGCCTCCAGCATCGCCAGATACGCCAGGAATCCGCCCAAATGCGGATGCGGCGTGTGAATCACCACGGGCGTCACGTTTCCGCCCAGGATGCTCAGCACGCCGATGGAAACCAGATTCCCCCGCCTTGCCACCGTCGCCCCCACCAGCGTGGACAGCGCCATCAGGGCGAAGGCCGCCCCCGGATCATACAGACGGTAATACGCATAGCCCGCGTAGCTGGCGACAAACAGCGTGGCGATTCCCGCGCCAAACAGACTGGCCGCAGGGAAGACATTGACCCGCCGGTACGCCCACTCGCCCAGGCCGATCAACCCCGCCCCGCCCAAGGCGATCAGCGCCAACCGCACGCTGTCCGGCAGGCCGCGCAGCCATCCCTGCTCGTAGGCAAACCGCACCCCCAGCGACACCCCCACCAGCAGCACCACCGCGCCGACCCAACCGGTCCATTTCAAGCCGATGATGTGCTCCAGCGAGGAGCGCCCAATGGTTTGCCGCGGCGCCTCAGCCGCCAGTGCCGGCTCGTACGCCAGAGGAATCTCCGGACGTAGGATCTTCGGCGGCCTGACGGCCGGCGGCTCCTGCGCCGCCGACACCGGCTCAGCCGGCAACACAGGCTCCACCGGCAGAGGCATAACCGGCCCCGCGCCCGCTTCATGAGCCGGCTGCCGCGGTGGAAGCGGCGGCGGCGTCTGCGGAAAACGCGGCTGCGGACGCGGCAGCGGCACCGGCGGTCGCCCAGTCTGCACCGTATCCTCACCGGGCTGCGCCGCACGCGGAACCTCTGTCGGTTCGATCCCCAACTCCCGCTCGATGCGCGACAGCCTCCGTGCCAGCGCCGCCAAACGCCGCTCGACATCATTGGTTTGATCCATGGCCAACCCCTTGCCCGAGCATTTTTTAACTTCGTTTATGCAAACTTAAACTGCAAGCCCGCGCCTTGATTCTCCATCCCCGCCGCCGCCGTCCAACTCCGCTCGCCGCCCGCGACAGGAAACGCCCTCCGCCTCTGCCCCCCCTCGCCCCCTGTCGTACCCCGGTGGACATGCTCTAAAATGGGTTACGGTGGTGTATAGTCGGCTCACCCCGCCCGGTGCGTCGTGCGGACCCGCGGAGAAAGGGACTCCCATGCTCAAGAATCTTTCGCGTTCAACTCGCCGTGCCGGTTTTACGATCGTCGAGCTTCTGGTCGTCATCGGCCTGATCCTGCTCCTGATCGGCATCCTGCTCCCCACGGTGAGCAAAGTGCGACAAGCCGGCTACGTCGCCGACACCCAGCAGGAACTCAGCCAGCTCTCCACCGCCATCCAAAACTATTACAGCGTCTTCCACTCGTACCCGGGTCCATTCAGCAATGATCAGATCGAAGGCACCGCCGCATTCAACCCGACCAACCTAACTGTTACGCCGAACACGATGGAGTTCTACACGCAGTCCAGTACGCCTCCTTTCAACACCACTCTTTATGCGACTCCGTGGAACGTGTGGAATGCCAACGTCACCCCGCCCCAATTCACCTCGAAGTACAACGTGACTGGCTCGGAGAATCTCGTGCTGGGCCTGCTAGGGGGACTTAGAATTGATCCAGCTAACAACAACCCCGCATTCGCGCCACAGGAGGTCGGCCAAGGCCCCCTCAACTTGAACCCCGCCAACCCGCGCCGCTATAGCCCCTTCCTCAGCACAAGCTACCTCACATGGTGTGTCACCGGCGTCCACCCGGTGCAAACTTCAGTGGCACCTATGGATCCGGCTGTACTGCAAAAATTGACAAATTTCACCGACCAGACGGATCTGACCTACGCCTACGACAGCCCGATCCCCGAATTCGTGGATCGCTTCCCCAACGCCATGCCCATCCTTTACCTGCGGGCACGCTCCGGGGCCAGAGGCATCGTCAGCGATGGATTGGTGACGATCCCCAGCACCGCTACTCCCGCCCCGGTCGCGGCGTACCAGTACGATCTTCGCGAGATTGCCGCCTACACGTGTCCCAATCCGATCACAGGCCCCTCACAGGGACTCAGCATCGGTTTGCCGCCGGAGATCCTTGCTGCACCACCCTGGTCGGCCAAAACGCACTACCGACACAACCTGATTCCCGTCACTGTCAACGGCTCGACGGTGCCACCCAATCAATCCCCCGGCACTACCGTCAACGCTCCCGCCGGTGGTAGCGGCACCATTCGGTTCCTGGATCCGAGCCCGGGGGACAAACAAACCTTCGACCAGATCACGAGAAAGGGAGCCAACCAGCCCGATGTGGGAAGGTATTTTGCCAATCCGACGGTTACGCCCACGGACCAGTCATCCGACGACGCCTTCAACTACACCGGCCGGCCGCGAATGGTCGATCAGTTCATCCTGATCTCCGCCGGGCCGGATGGCATCTACGGAACCGCCGATGACATCACGACTTTCGGCGATGTCATACCCTAACTTCAACCCTGGACAGGGCGAATAATTAAGCAATGAAAAACGAAACAGTTGCGAGTTGCGAGTTGCGAGTTGCGAGTAAAGGCAACCGGCTCCCCCTCGCCCCCTCTCCCCCTCCCCCCCTCTTTTCAGGCCGCCAACGGCCGGCCTTTACCCTCATCGAGCTTCTGACGGTCATCGGCATCATCGTGCTCCTGGCCAGCATGCTCTTTCTGGCCTACAACCACGTCACCACGAGCACCAAAATCCGCGACACCAAGACCGCCCTCGAAGCCGCCAAAACCCTCTTCGACAACTACAAGCAGGCCACCCATCTGACCAAGCCCCTGGTGGATTTGAGCACCAATTTAAGCCAGGCTGTCACCATCACGTGGCCGCCTTCAAACACACAGTTGACACCGATAAATTCGTTTTGGGCGCCCCCCGCGGCCTCGCCCACGATCAACTTGGTCACCTATTGGAGCATAGGATACGAGTCACCCACCGCATCCACGCCCACTGCGATGGGAGAAACGGCTCCTGGCGCGATCACCATCGACGCGCTCACGGGCGTAGTAACTGCCAAACCCCCCACCAACATATATCAGTACCCCTATCCGCCTACTGATCCTGTCTCAACCCTGCTGAGACTGCCCAAGAACACCCTGCCGCAACAACTCGTCGACACGATTTCCGTGATGTACACCCTCGAGCAGGTCCCCGACAACAAAGCGATAATCGCCAACCTGCCCACTCAAAGAAAAATGATCCTGCCCTTGGCGATCACCAATAAAGGCAACGGCGCCACGTCGCAAACGTTGGTAACCCTTCTCCTGGACGGCTGGGGAAATCCGATCCTCTTTGTGCCCGCGATCGGACTCTACGGCGTGGAAACAAAATCCGCGGTCGACAACTTCGATCCAGCAAGAACCTACACCCAAGGCGATCAAGTCATTTCCAAGTTCACGGACAGCAATAACGTCGTGCACTATTACCTGAACACCTGGGTATCGCCCATGGCAAGCAACAAGGTGTCGCCGTCCAACCCTCCTCCGCCAAGCCCACCACCGCCGGGCATCCCCGCCGATGCATATTGGGGTGGGCTATGTGCTCCGGGCCTGCGGCACTACTGGGTCTCCGGCGGTCCCGATGGAAACGTCAGCACGCACGATGACAACCTTTACTCGTTCCAGGATTGATGAGGCGATTTAATTTCCAACTTCGTGCACGTAGTTACCGCCGTGCCCATCCTTGCCTGACCGTGCAAGAGGGGGAGAGAGGGGGAGGGGGCGAGGGGGAGCGGAAAGGCTGCATTCCACTCGCAACTAGCAACAAGCAACTAGCAACTTCCCGCCCCGGCTTTACCTTGATCGAAATCATCACCGTCCTGACGATCATGATCATCGTGTTGGCCGTGGCCATTCCCGTATGGAACGTCGTCACCGGCGGCCACAGCCTGGCCGCCGCCCAGAACCAGATCGCCTCCACCCTGGCCACGGCCCGCGCCGACGCGATGTACAACCGCCAGACCATCGGCATCTTCTTCTTCGTCGACCCCGCCACCGGCCAAGTCGCCATGGCCGAAGTGCAAGCCGACCCCCAAGCCACGGGCGGCACCACCTACACGCCAGCACGCGTTTCCCCGAACTGGGCACTCTACACCGCCTATCACGATCCCGGCGGCACCCCCCCTCCTGCCAATAACGGCCCGGTGAACGCATTGGAAATGGTGAGCGACTATGTGCCCGGCGGCTTTGCCTATCGACGCGATCTGGTGCTCCTGCCCCCTGGCGTCGGCGTGGCACTGTACAACAATTACTACAACTATATTTACGATCCCACCCTACTACCGCTTCCCCAGACCTTCGACCGTTACGTCCGGCTTGGCGCGATCATGTTTGACGCCAACGGCATGCTGACCTCGATTCCGTTTGCGGTGCAGCAAACGCGGACAACACCCTACGGAAATTTCCCCAGTCAACTCGGCAAGCGATTGGGGTTGCGCCCGCTTCCGATCACCCCCTCCGATCCAGCCGCCACTGGCGACCTGGCCAGCGTGGTCCCCGTCGCATCGGGGACTCCTCCGCTTCCGGCAGCGTATCCCACAACTCCCTTCAGGCCGCCTGCGAATGGCCTATATCCTTTAATCTCCCAGGTCGGTCTTCTGCTTTACGACCGTGACGCGTTTCTAAGCCAGAAGACAAGTGGCGGACGCAGCTTTTCGGACTCGGATTTCCAATACGTTTTGCCGAGCCCGCCGAATCCTCCTTACGCCTTCAGCCCGCCGCTGACCGCGGCCGACTGCCAGGACAAAGAAGATGAAGAAACCTGGCTCGATCAGAACGGGATTGCAAGTATGGTCAGCCCGTTTAATGGCGCCTTGATCAAGGCGAAATAGGGTGAAAAAGTGATGCAGAGAGGGAAAATAGTTGCTGGTTGCTGGTTGCTGGTTGCTAGTAAAAGGCGATGCGGCCCGCGGCGCATGGGCGAGCACGTTTGCTTTTCCACTAGCAACTCGCAACTAGCAACTAACAACTTCCTTGGCCGTTGCAGTTTGCTGGTTGCTAGTACGAAGCAACCCGGCCGCTCCGCCGCTCCCCCTCTCCCCCTCCCCCACTCTCCCCCTCTCCCCTTTCCCCGTCATCGCGGGTTCAACTTCATCGAGGTGATGTTCGCGATCATATTGCTGGGGCTGGGGTTCATCATGATCGCGGGGATTTTTCCCGTGGCGCTTCAGGAGACCAACGCCACGAGCAACGAGACCACCGGCACCCTGGTCGCCCGCGACGCCCTCCGCAACATCCAAGCCATCGCCGACACGGACAATCCCACGGCTACACTCTTTCCTCTGCCCGTGTCCCCGGTGCCCCCCACGGCCGTTATCCCCTTCACGGGCGCTCTTCTCAACGCCGTCGGCACCAACTGCTATTTCACATCCGACCGCCGCTTTGGCTGGGTCGGCTTTTATCGCCGAGTGAACCTGACCGACCCATACGCCCAGGTTTGGGTGATCGCTTTGCAGAACCCGAATTTCGCGGATGCGAGTTATCCGGCATACGGCCAACCCATACCGATCCCATCGGCGCCACCCCCGATCCGGTCATTGCCAACCGCGTTCACGTACACGATTGGGCCGCCGCCGACGTTTACCGAGCCGCCCCCCGTGAGCCCGTCGCCCATCGTGGCTGAACTGGCGTATTCCTCGATCACTGGAAACAGCTACGTCTTTCTTACGGTCCTGAGCCCGCCAGCTTTTGACAACCCCGTTCCCAGCGCCGTCAGCGGCGCTTACATACTGGTGACCCAGGACCCAGGCAACGCCACGGGCAATCCCACCGCCACCCCACCGGTTCCCCCGCGGCCGATTGACGCTTTAACCGGCAGACTGCTGCGCCTTGGCGATCCAGTTTCATCGTTCCCAGCCGATGTAGCCTTTCCTCCTGCCAAACCGACCAACAAGAACCTTTGGCTTGGGTTCCAATTGCAGCCCGGTTCGGATTTGAAGGACCTTAGCGAGGAAACAGTTGCGGCATCAAACGCCGCAGGAACTCCCCAATTGCTGCCCGTGTACGTCATTGGCCGGGCGCCGGATGCCGCCGGTTTTTTCACCGGCCTCAACCAGGACATCGCGGCGATCTCCGCGTTTGTCCGTATCAATACGAGTAATTGAGATGAAAAGCCGAAGAGTTGCTAGTTGCTGGTTGCTGGTTGCTAGTAGACGCCGTGGGCGCCTCTTGCCAACAACTAGCAACTCGCAACCAGCAACTAGTAACTTCATTGGCCGTTGCTCGTTGCTGGTTGCTAGTAAAAGGCGATTCGGCGCGCCGTGCGCTGATTGTCTCCTTGTCTCCCCCTCTCCCCCTCTCCCCCTCTCTTCCGGCCGGCCAAGGCCGGCCTTCACCCTCATCGAGCTGATGATCTCGATTGCCCTGGTGCTGCTGCTGATCGTCGGCATCAACTTCGTCTTTCAGATGACGACCGATGCGGTCGGGGCGGGGCAGACGGCCAACACCTTTGCCCGCGACAGCCAGTCCGCCCAGACGATCCTCTTCGACGATTTCCGCAACATCGACAGGGACGCGCCCTGCTTCATCATCGCCAGCCAGCTCGTCACCCAATTCCTCAACTCCGCCGATGCACAAACCGGCAGCGACCCTAGAGAAATCGTCGTCGACAGTACCGACTGGGATTGGATCGGCAACACAACAGCCGGGATGACCCCGCCCGCTCCGCCGACGGTTACGGTGACCCTGCTATCCCCCGCCATCCTGAACTACCGCAGCCACCGCGCTGACATGGTCAAATTCTTCGCCCACGGCTATTACCAGCGCCACTCGGGCAACGACGGAGCATTCACCAGCCAAACGACCGCGACCGATGCGTTTATCACCCTCGGCCACGCCATGCTGCCAATCAATGACGGCAGCGTCTACGTCGGCCCGACGACGGACAGTCTGACCATCCCTGGCCATCTCGTGGAAAACTACAACGACCCGACCTTTGCGCCGTGGACGCCCTTTGTGCGCGTGACCGGCGCCGGCCCGCAACAGCGCCTGGGCGCTTACGCCGCCGACTGGGTCCTGGCGCGAAGCGTGATCCTGCTCAAAGACTTGAGCACCAACCTCACTCCCGCCAATGCGATCATTGAGCGCAACTATCCCCGCTATCCGTACACGCTCAACGGCACAACCTTCGCGTTTCCGGCATCGGTCCCTTACGCAGCCAACATGACCCCCCTGGGTTGTTATTCTCCCGACGATGCGAACGCGAGCGTTGTGGAGTCGTCGCGTTACGATTTGGCCAACGTCACCCCCGACCAAGTCCGCCGCGCCATCGCCGACGAGGTTTTGCAGTGGCGAGCTCCTACCGGCATCCCGCCGTATACGGGCCCGCACCTCTGGTGGAACCCACTAGTCTACAACCTTGCAGCTTATGAAAACGCGATTGGAGTAGGTCTTCCGGGGCCTGCGCCCTATATGGCCAATGCCTCCCCGCCGGTTTACTACTTTGCCAACACTGCCACTGGGGCGGCCGCGCCGCCAACTTATCAATTCGGTATTTGGACGGTTACAAGCGGAGTTGGCGCGCTTAACCCGGTGAACGATGATAGCGCTCCTCAAGGCGCACCTCCAAACCACGCCGTGCCCCAGCCCGCTCCCGACTTGGCGCGCGTGGCATGCAATCCGCGAATTCAGACGCCGCTGGACAGCGCCTCGATCGCCCAAATGGCCCCGTATTTCCTCCAGCATTGCAGCCAGTTTATCGTCGAATACGCCGGGGATTACTTGCAGCAAGATGGCGCTACCAGCGTGACGCCTGGCGTGCTAACCGGCCAGATCACAGGCCTCGGCCCCGATGGGCAGATCGACTACGTGATCGCCACGGATGCCGCAGGCAATCGACACAAAAGGATTCGCTGGTATGGCATGCCGCGCAGTAGCAACGGCGGAACGCCCAACACCTATCCGTGGGATACGAACGCTGTTGGCACCCGCTATGTGATTCGCGGCTACAGCCCCGGCCTCGACCGGGCCAATGCCACCTATCCAGATCTCGTTAACCCGGCCATCACTCACGGCATCATGGAAGAATTCGTCGATGTAATCCCGCTGCGCGATTACTACAGCATGTATCTCAATACCGTAAATGGCGCCACCAACGCGACGGCGCGATATTACGTTCCGCCCTGGGAGGTGGATGTGAATTTTGACAGCACGGCGGACTATGCCACCAACCCGCAGCCCTCCAATCCCCCAGGCGGGTTCGGCTTCAACAACGCATTCCACGTGAACATCAACGACGATACGACGCACACCCCGCCCTCCCCGCAGAACAACGCCCGGTATGTGGCGGCCTGGTACAACGACATGCCGGCCATGATCCGTATCCTCATCAAGGTGGACGACCCGAATGATAAGCTCAAGGACGGACCCTGGTATGAATACATCTTCCGGCTCAAATGAGCCGGGAAATTCGAAATTCGAATGACGAAATTCGAATGATGGATTTCCGGGTCGCCCTTTTGGCATTCGTCATTGGAGTTTCGGAATTGATTTGTCATTCGTCATTCGAATTTCGGACTTGATTCGTCATTCGTCATTCGAATTTCGTTATTCTCATGTGGTGCTTTATGCCAACCCAGTCACTTGCGAAACAAGGCGTGGCCTTCCTCCGACGCCCGCCACGCCGTCACGGCTCCGTGCTTCTGCTGGTGATCGTGCTATTGCTTCTGCTGACGATCCTGGGCACGGCCTACATCTCCACCAGCCGCAACGACCGCATCACCAGCGCCCAGAACTTGCTAAACACGCAGACGGATGTGACGGCCGACGGCCTGGCCAAGACGGTCGCCAGCCTGATCATGGACGACCTGAACGACCAAAATGGCCCCTTGCCCTTTGGCAACTTGCGCGGCGTGAACGCCACCGCCGCCCTGGGGAATCGCTCCGTTTACCGAGGCATATGGATCCCTACGCAAACCTACAACTACGGCGATGTCGTTGACTTCGAGGGAAATCCGCCGGTCACCGGGACCCCGCCCATATTTTATTATTGCTCCTCGACCACGGGTACGACGGCCATTCCGCCGGCCAACGGCTGGACCCAGACGACGCATATCGACGTTACCAGTTCTTTCGCCCAGCCCTGGCTGGCCGATCGGATTCCATCCATCCCCACCGTCACCCCCCCCACCGCCGCCGGCGTAGGGAATTGGCCTTACTGGCTGAATATTTCGCACTCTGTCAATGCCGGTGCAATTCAGCCGATTCTGCCTCTGCCAAACGTGTCATTTGAGTCCCCCGACGGCAGCACGATGCTCACGGCGTTCACGCCGCTATATCCGGCGTATGGGACGCTCAACAATGTTACGGTGCCGATCCTCACCAGCGTGGCTCCGACGTCTCTCGCGCCGCCGGTGCTGCCCGTAGCCAACACCGTCATCGCCGCGGATGCGGACGGGGACGGCATTGCCGATTCGCTCCTGTTCCGCATTCCCGGTGATTTCAACGATGGCCTGACCTGGTACGCCGCCGTCCGTATCGTGGACAACAACGCCGCCATCAACGCCAACACCGCCTGGAGCCGCGATCAGGACTACGCCTATCCCGGCGGTGCCGCCCTGCCGAATTGGGGCTTTTTCCCCACCGGCGTGGGGCTGCTTGAAATGCTCAATAACGCTACGACGAATACAAAAGACGTCGTTGCTCCTGGCGGCGTACCGAATATCTGGAGCCCCTTCAACGCCTACCGTTTCAACGATGCCGGGCCGCTGGCTCACCAAGCACCCCTGGACGAAACCAGCATCATTCCAGGGAATCCGCCCGTCGATCGCAGCGCCCCCCCCGGAGGAGACTTCCAATACATCTCCGAGGGCGATGCGTTCTACCACCAGTTCATTACCCGCATGGGAAACCCCGGCTACAATACATTCGCCGCCGCCCCCGGCCTGCGCTACCAAGCCCTGCCTCTGAGCGACACCGCCGCCCTGGCGTATCACTTCTGCTTGGTCAACGCCAACAGCGGCCAATCGCTTTTGGAGAGCTTGCTCCCCAACTCGCTTTACTACCAGCAGACCGCGCCCACGACTGTCATGTACCGCTTCACGCCGTACAACGGCACGACCGGCAACGATGTCGTCCAATGGTGGAACGACAATTTCTATTACGATGTGGCTGCTCCGACGTACATGCCCATTCGTCCCCTGCTGGTGACGCGCAACCCAGTCAGCAATTACATCAACCCTGTTTACGATCCGAGCAACGCTGGCGAACCGATCATCACCGCGGCGGCGGTGTCGCCTAACACCGCGGCGATGCTGCCTTACGGAAACGCCGGGAACACAACGCACATCCGCGGCCAATGGGTTGCGGCCCAGGCCTACAATGTCAGCGACATTGTCGCGTACGCCCCCGCAAACGCCGCCAACGGCGGCATCCCGACCCCAACCGCGCCCGACTACACCTTCATGTGTCTTGCTGCCCAGCCCATAGGCTCGGGGCCGCCGGCGACCGTTGCAGGCGGTGTAATGACCGCCAACGGCGGCTGGCAGCTTCAACCCTGGAGCAGCCATCCCACCAAGGCCAACGTCAACACCGCGACTTTCGCCGAGCTGTTCCGCGCTTTCTGGTGCGTCATGGCCGGCAATCCGGCCAATTCCACGCCGTTCGGGACAAATCCGCCGACGTTCGCCGCTTTGCAGGCAACAATTGACAGTCCTTACGCCACATCCATTGCGGGTGCGACATACACCCCCTGGCACCAGTTCCGTACCGTTCTGCGCGACCCCACCGTGACGGTGGCCGGCCCCCCGCCGGTGACGCCTAACACAGTCATGGACCCGACCAACGTGATGCTTTTGCGCGCGGCAATTGCCGCGGTCAACACCCTGGGCTTGCGCGACGAGTCGCAGAACGTCATCAGCCGAACCGTTTCGTTGAACGCGTACCTCCCCCCGGCTGGTGGTGGCACGCCAGTGCAAACGCCAGTGGAAGCGCGCGTTTACAGTTCCGCGCCGCAACCGTACATCAGTGAAGTTTATGTAAATACCAATAACGCGGCTTCCCCGGCCGATACCAATTATACCTCGGCAAATCCCAACGGTTATGTCGCGATTGAGCTTTACAATCCTACGAACGCGCCAATGACGTTGACGAACTGGCAGCTCGCCCTTGTCCAGCGCACAGCGGCTGCATACCCCAATCTCCAATTCACGATGCCAGCCGTTGGAACAATAAACATCAACAGCACCATTGCAAATGCGCCTTCCATTCCAGCCGGCGGTTATGCGATTTTGGAAAATTACGATGCCGCAAATCCGGCCACCGGAAACGCAAGATACCGTCCTGCCAACTCTGGACTGCTCAACGGTGTCCTGCCCAATACTCCCGCCAATCCGGGCCCCGGTTATTCCGTTGTTGATGTTTATGTCCCCAACCTTTACCAGGTGATTACCAATGGAGCAGCAACCGGAGGCGAACTGGTTCTCCTGCGCCCGCGGCGCGCGGACGGAACGTATACGGCTTCCATTGACCCGCAAAACACCTTTAATGAAGGCAACCCGGGTGCGCCAAACCTCGCGGATTTGGTCCCGGTCGACTCTTACGATTTCACCGGGATCGTGCAGGAAGCAGCTGAGCCATTCCATGCCTACAGCTACGTTCGTGCAAAAGGAGCGGGAGAAGCGTTCAAGGCTGTCTATCCGAATCTTTATACGCTTTTCTCCCCTCCCGGAAATCCCGCGACGCGCCAGTCTGGTACGGACGTGGCACCGGTGACGGCGGCATTGCCGAACCCGGGGTTTGCCAGCAATCCAAATGCACCGCCACCGTGGGTACCAACCGATAGCACGCCAAAGTTTGGCGCGCCGTCCATCGGGGGATACATAAATCTCTTCGCGCCGATCCAGGTTTACAACGTCGGGCTCGCCGGCACACATACTCCCAACGCGGTGGTGACCCCCGCGGGCAACACCGCCAACCCGCAGCATTTTCCGTTCGGCACGTTCGCCCGCAACGGCGACATGCTGGACATCCCGTTTATTGGCGCATATCGCATTCAAATTAACGGCGGCGCAGCGAATCAGGTGGGCACCGCCAATTTCCTCGAGCTCAACTCACTGCCGATGGATTGCTCATTCGCCGACGACGGCGATTCCAACGACGACACGGTCGAAAATATCGGCCGCTTCTGTCCCCTCTACGCACGGCCCAGCGCTGTGCTTCTGCCTCCGGCTCCGGCCTATCCGGACTATTACGGGTGGGCGCGAAACCTTTTCAACTATTTGACCGTGCAATCCAACAACGACGCTTACATGCCGAATTTCGACCCAGGATTGAATGACGTGTCCAATACTCCGAAGTATTGGCCCACACCGGGGGCGTCGCCGCCATATAGCTATCCCACGCCCGTTTACGCGAAGGACGGCACGGCACAGGACCAGACCACCCAGGACAACGTCGGCGTCGATGGACTCATCAACATCAACACCGCCTCCTGGAAAGTCCTCAGTATGTTGCCAATGGTCACCTACCACGAAACTGGCGAGACCGTGGCCTCGCATCCGAACGCATCGGCCGCCAACGAGGCCCTGGCCAAGGCCATCGTACTATGGCGCGATGGAGACACCACTGGCGCTCATCCCGCCCACGGCCCGTTCATGTCGATCTTTGATTTAAATCAGATCACGGATGGCGCTGGCCACGGCTTTCAGAATGCCTGGGGTTATCTCGCGGGAATCCCAACGCCCAACGGCACCGGCGCCGCCGGAATCGTTACGACAAACAACGGTCTACTGACCCCGCCGGATAATCTTTCGGCACCGACGGGCCTGTCGACGGGCGTCACTGAAGATTACCAGGCCGATTTCGCCGTCCTCAACCGCATCAGCAATCTGATCACGACGCGATCGGACACCTTCACTGTTTACATCGTGTTGGAAGGCTGGCAGAACGCGGGCACGGCCACTGCGCAGCTCAAGACCACGCGCCGATTCGCCTTCATCGCCGATCGCAGCGGTGTCAACGCGGATACCAATACGCGATTCATCAAAACCGTCGTTTTCCCAAATGATTAGGGAAGTTGCTAGTTGCTGGTTGCTGGTTGCCAGTCGCTGGTGAAAAGACGAAAGCGGCCTAATCGGCCGTCCTAGCAACTAGAAACCAGCAACCAGCAACTGCCTCGGATTCGTCATTCGTCATTCGGATTTCGTCATTTCGATTTCATTGCTGCGGCAATGAAATCAGCCACGTCTTCCTTCAGCTTCTTCAGCGATGGCGGATCGTGATAGATCATGTGGCCGCTGTCGTAATACGTCTGCGTGACGCGGTTGCGCAGGCGGCCGCTTAGGTCCAGGTGGTCAAACGTGTAATTCGTCGCTAAGAACGCCGTGGCCAGGTCTTCGTAGCCGCTGGCCACCAGAATTCTCAGGTGCGGGTTTTCCACCATCGCTCCTCGCAGGGAGCCGGTCACGTCCAGATAGCCCATCCCCTCGCCCTTGAAGTCCCACGGCTGCACGCGGCCGTTGAGAACCTCGTAATTCAAATCCGACTCGAATTTCAAATCGCGGCGGATGTAATCGTTGAACGTCCCGGCGTACACCGGCAGATATAGCGACAAGCTGGGATCGAAGCTGGCATCGTCAGATGCCGGGGCCATGTCCGGACCGGTGATGCGGCCGTCGAATCGGCCCAGGATCATCCGCTGATCGTTCAGCAGCCGCTTGCGGAACAGGTCCGGGCTGATGCGCAGGTCCGCCTTGTCGATCAGGTCGGCCGGCAAGCCCGTGTAACGCGACAGGTGTTCCACCACCTCCGCCCTGGCCTGCGGAGTCAGGGCCGATCCCTCGGCCAGGGCCTTCAGATAATCGCCCATCGCGTATCGGCTCACTTCCTCCAGCAATTTCTGGGCGTCTTCCGCTTGCAGTTTATGGTGATGCAGGGCGATGGCCGTATAGGACGGAAGGTAAAGGGCGTAGGGCAGATCGTTTCCGTCGCTGGGGGCGAGCGTTTGGAAATTCAGCACGGTGGAGATGAGGATGATGCCGTTGAGGTCGATGCCGTAGCGATCCAGCAGATGGCTGGCCAGGCCGGCCGCGCGGGTGGTGCCGTAGCTTTCGCCGGCCAGGAATTTGGGGCTGGTCCAGCGCTGATAGCGCGTCAAATAGAGGCGGATGAAGCCGGCCACGGAGTCGATGTCGCCCTCGACGCCGAAAAAATCCTGCGGCTTTTTTCCCTCGGCCGCCCGGCTGTACCCCGTGCCCACCGGATCAATGAAGACCAAGTCGCTCTGATCCAGCCAGGTCTGCGGGTTGTCGATCAAGCGATGCGGCGGCGCACCCGGCAGTCCGTTGTCTTGCAGCTCGATGCGCTTGGGTCCGACGGCCCCCAGGTGCAGCCACACCGCCGCCGCGCCCGGTCCGCCGTTGAAGATGAAGGTGATCGGCCGCGTGGCCGGCTGATCCGCCGGCTGCTTCACGTACGCCACGAAAAAGAAATTCGCCTCCGTCTTGCCCGATTCGTCCGTCAGGGCCATCGTGCCGGCGGTGGCCTCGTAGTCGATGCTCTGACCGTCGACGAGAATCGAATGCCGCGTGACCGACAGCTTGTCCTGCGCGGCGGCCGCCGAAGGCTCGGTGGCCGGCTGCGTCGTCGCCGACCGTGCCGGCGCCGCCCACACCGCGAGCATCAGGCCGAGCATCACCGCCAGCAAATCCCGTCCGCCGCCTCTGGTTTTACTTTTCGTCATACCGGGAAGATACTCTGGTTTTTGTCGGGAGCATAGCTCAGCGGTCAGAGCAGGGGTCTCATAAACCCTTGGTCCCAGGTTCGAATCCTGGTGCTCCCATAGCCGCAACCTGCAAGGTTCGGCACTCATCGGAAAGGCTCGGAAATTCCGGGCCTTTTTCGTTTGCTGTCCCGATCAGTTGCGGCGCATTTCCGGCCGGTTCCGACCCTTGCTGTGCCGGATTCTGTGCCGCGCTGAATGAATCGTGATTCAACGTGGATCATCGGGCCGCCCCCGCAGCGTGCCGCTTCGCCGCGACGAAAACGGACCCGTGGTGGGTCGAATACAGGACACGTGCCCCGATGCGGATGGCGGGTAGCTCGACAGCCAAGCGAAGTCTGAACACCGTTCGCGGCGTCACTCCGAGCAACCGGGCAGCTTCACGCTCACTGACAAGCAAAGGCGGACCAATTTCGGAAGATTCACGCGTATTCATGGGGAGTGATTAAGCGCGCAAAATTTCCCCGCAAGACGGATGCAAATATTTTGCATTTCGCAACCGTCTGTGAATACGCCACTTACATCAAATAAATTTTTCGGTCGCAAAAACTCACACAAAAGACTTGTCTTTTAATGTACGTACGGTATTATGACGATGGTATGTACGTGAAGACGCGGCTTTAACGCGGTAGTTCATCGCGACATCGAAGGGACGGCCATGAAACTCAAACATTTGACTCGCCAGGGCAATTCATTTGCCATCATCATCGACCGGCCGATTCTCGACATGCTGGACATCAACGAGCAAACCCCGCTCAAGCTCACCTCCGAGGGGCGCAAGATCGTTTTGGAGCCGCTGAGCGAGAAAGAGCTTGAGCAACGTTTCAACGCGGCCTCGGATAAGGTTGAAAAGCGGTTTGGCCGTATGTTCAAGCGACTTGCGCAAAAGTAAAATTCGGGCGCGGTGGATGGTCTGATATTCCTCACGCTCGATCAAGTGTTGCGGTTGCACGCTCGCCAGATAGAACAGTTCGGCGGCTCGGATGGTATTCGAGCCATCGAACTAATCGAGTCGGCGATCGCGCAACCGCAACAGGGGTTGGGGGGCGAATACTTCCACAAAACCTTGGCGGAAATGGCCGCCGCGTACTTGTTTCACCTTGTGAAGAATCACGGCTTCGTCGATGCCAACAAACGCACCGGGGCCGCCGCCGCCCTGACGTTTCTGGAAATGAACGGCATCGACACGGATGGCATTGACGAAAATGAAATGGAAGCAACCACGCTGTCCGTGGAAGATGGAACCACCGACAAGAATGCGGCAACCATATTTTTCACGGCTCGCATCAATGTCGTGAAGTAGGTTGTTTTGCTTGCCTGTCTCCCAGTTGCTTTGCCGCTTCCCGCGCGTTCGAATTGGCTCGTTTTTCCGTACGCGCGCGAATATCGTTATCGCGCTGGTGGCGGGAATGCACCTGTTCCCACTCTGTGCGGAACCGCTCGAAATAAATTCTCGATCCTCGCGTGTCATTCTCCCGCAAATCCGGTCTATCTTTCACGAAGCGCGTCACGGTGGATGGATCAATCTTCAGCCGGCGAGCCACATCGCTGCGTAGAATTAACTGATTGCCCTTCGCTTGCTCTGCTAGCGGCGCCGGGCTGGGCGTGGTGGATGCCAGGCTATCGGCGTCAACGGTTTCCCGAATGCGCTGCAACAGCGTGTGGAAAGCTATATCGATTTCTCGTGCGTTCAAGTCGTGGTCAGGGCATGGGGTCAAGTTGCGGATGCCGCATTCATTCGCGGCCTTCCACCACCGGATATACTCATCGGTGCCTTCTTGCAGCGGGCGGGCAGCGGCCCCCCGTCTCCGATTGATGTCGTGCGCTGCCGCGTAAATCAATTTGTAGGGGCCGTCGTAGATGGAGAAGTACAGCCCGACGCGCGGATCGGGATGCTTCAGCCATTTTGCTTTCCACGCCTCGCGGCCCGCGTAAAACTTATCATCATCATTGCTGACTTGTTTCAACTGGTCTCGCTCCCGCAATCCCTCGTCGATGATGCTCGGCATGGCTCACCTTTCCGGGCCAGGCCCGGACCGCTGGACGCGAAGGTGAGAACGCGCCAGCGGTGCAGGGCCGTTAGCGGGGGATCAATCCCGCCGTCCCGATGCTTGGATTCTACTGGGGTCTGAATCACTCCGAAATAGGACTCGATTCTCGTTGACCCTGTTCACTTCCGCGGAGAAAATTTACTCACCTATCTGGGGAGGCTGGACATGTATTTTACGGTGGAAGGCGCGGACGAAAAAACCGGGCAAGAGAAATCGGTTCTTGTTGTTGCTTCCGATCAGAGGGATGCTCAGCTCCGCGCCCGCGCAATGGGCATCCTGGTCTCATCAATCCGCCAAGGGCAATCAATTGAATCGCTTGCCGCTGGGAGCGCTCAAATCATCCCGCGATATTTCGGCTTGCGAGTCGCTGCATTCGTTCTGCGGATCAACGCACTACTTTGTTACGTCACTGCGGCGTTCGCCCTGCTTATAGCGCTCGTCCTGCTTATAGCGCTCGTCCTGGGTAAAAAAACGCCCGTTGAAACGGGTCCATATACCGTTGACTGCCTTGCGGCAGCGCTGTGTCTGTTCGTTTCCGGGGCGATTCAGCACGGGTTGTCCGAGGCATGCGTGGCGCTAAGAGACATCGCCCAGAACAGTTTTAGGTCATTGCCAAAGGGTTCTAATTGAGACAAAGCAGGTCCGCCCTCGCGGGACGCCTCTAAACGCTGCCGAGTCTTGTCTTGCAGTCCGGGCAAACCCACGCAACGCCGAAGCCCCTAATCCAAAAAGCGATCCCCAGGGCGACAAAGATGATGCTGATGGCGAGATGGAATTCTCTCTCGGATTCCGATGGAAGGAACATCCAAGGAAGAAATGCGGCTGTAAATAGAATTATTGGTACAAGCACGCACCCGTAGGCTTTCTTCACGGGCGGTTTTCCGCTGCCACAAACAGGGCAACGGCGCGGTTCAACTGGCGCCGCAGGGCTTACCACCTTTGCCAGCTTGTTGTAGCACCGTTCGCAAACGACTTGCTCTTTCCAAAGAAAAGGCGTCTCAAGTTTCCCAATTACGTCATCGCAATTGGCGCAGCGTTGTAGCGTGTTGACGGTCTGATCCATGGCCCCTTCTTTCGTCAAACACGAACAGAAATGACCCCGGAATTGTCTACCTCTGACGCGGCCCCCGTCAAGCGCCGGCCAGGCAGCGATTTTCTTGCATTCACCATGCCCACCGGGGTAGGCTATCTCTGCAAATCTGCGGGAGGAGTCATGCGGAACCTCTTGATCGTTACGGTCGTTGCCGTGTCTTTTACGCTCTCCTGTTTCGCTGACGACGCCGATAAGGACATCGCGCAGCGCGCGGCCGAAGCGCAAGCACGGCTCGAACAGAAACAGGCCGCCCGTCTAGCGGCGGCAACACGGCCCGGATCACTCACTGACGCCGCTACTCAACCATCTAGCGACGCTTACGAAATCGCGCTCTTGAAGTCCATTGTTGCCGATCAGCGCAAGCAGATCGACCAGCTTCGGACTGAAATTGGCCAACTCCGCATGGAGAATGCCTCTCTGAAAAAACAGGTTGCCGCCAATCCCATCGTCACTCCGCCTGCCGGACAAAAACTCGCCAAAGGCATGACCAAGGATCAATTGCTGGACATTCTCGGCAAGCCCACGATGGATCAAACGGATTCTGATGGATCGGAACACATGGAGTGGAATCGTCTGATGCAGGTGCAGGAAACGACCCCGGTATTTACCAATGCCACGGACTTGGACAACTATATACAAACGCACACCTCGACCGCACCGCCGGTGACGGAGAAAACCCGGTGGACGCTGGGCCGCTTCATTACGGTCGAACTCCAAAATGGGAAGGTCGTGGATTTTGCCGATAGGCAACAGAACTGACGATGCACAAAAATTGACTTGGATGGGGTGGCCTGTCACCTCTCGCTCGCCTTGGAATGCAGCCCATTCGTAACGCGCATTTTCCGGGGCCAGTTGTGCCTGACGCCGTTACTTTGCCCGTTCCACGACGGCCAGGACCGCCCGGCGGTCGGCTTCCGTCAGCTTCGGCCATGCCACAATCACCTTTGCTAACCCGGCGTCCATCCCCCCCGAATCTGCGCCGCGTGCGCCTGATTCTGCGCCGCCCGGCCCGGCCATCCCCGGTTTTTCAGGGGTTTTTGCGAAGTGTTCGGGGACTGGTGCTCCCATTTCGGCCTTCGGCCGAAATAGAGCAGTGGAGCAGTTCGCCGAAGGCGAACAGAGCAGTGGAGCAGTAGATCAGTGGAACAGTAGAGCAAAGAAAATACGGAAGAACCAGCGACTCCACTGCGGTCTACTGTTCTACTGTTCTACTGCTCTATTCCCCCGCTCCGGCGGCCGCTCCCCCCGCACCAGAACGAACACCGCTTCCGTGGCGTTGTTGTTGGGATCGTCCTCCACAAAACAACGCTCTTCGCTGTTGAGGCAGATCTTGCGCACGATCCGAATGCCCAGCCGATGGCAAAGCTCCTCGACGTCGACGATCGAGGGAAAGCGCCGATTGGGCGTGTCGTACCAGTCGTAGCCAAACGGGCCTTCCATTTTTGGCGCGCGGCCCTCGCGCTGAAACATGTCGCGTAAACGCCGGTAGGCGAAATTCGGAAAGCTCACGATGGCCTGGCGGCCAATGCGCACGATGTCCCTGAGAACCTGTTCCGTGTCCACGATGCACTGCAGCGCCTGCGAGAGCACGACGACGTCGAACTGACCGTCGCGGAAAGCGGCCAGGGATTTGCCCACGTCGGCGTGCACGATGTCCAGGCCGCGCTGCACGCCGGAGATGATGGCGCGGGGTTCCAGTTCCACGCCCACGCGGCGTCCGCCGCCGCCACGCGCCAGGCGCGACAGCAGCTCGCCGTTGCCGCAGCCCAGGTCCAGCACGCTGCTGCCGGGCGGGATCAGGTTGACAATGGCCGAATGGTCGGGCCGGTTGCCCTGGAAAATCGGCAGCGGCGCCATCGCGGGGCGTTCCGTGGCATCTTCCGGGCCTGGCGTGGCCGGATCGGCGCCGGCCAGAAACGCCCGGATCAAATCGCCGTAGGTGTCGAGGCTGTCCTGAAGGAGAAAGGCATCGTGGCCGGACGGCGTTTGCACCTCGCACGAGCTGACGGGTTTGTCCGTGGCAATCAGGGCGTCGATGATCTGCCGGCTCTGCTCCGTGGGGAAAAGCCAGTCGCTGGAGAAGCTCAATATGAGCCACCGGCAAGTCGCCGGCGCCAGCGCCTCGCGCAACGCCGCGTCAGAGTGGCCCAGATCGAACAGATCCATCATCAGCGAGAGACTCACATAACTGTTGGCGTCGAACCGCTCGACGAACTTGTCGCCCTGATGGGCCAGATACGCCCCGACGGAGAAGCGTTTTTCGAAAGCCGTGGGGACGTCGCGGGGCCGCAGGCGGCTGGGGTCGAACTTGGCCGACATCGCTTCCTGCGAAAGATACGTGATGTGCCCGAGCATACGGGCGATCGCCAAACCGACGGCCGGCCCCGGCGGTCGATCGTAATAATTGCCCCCGTGGTAATTGGGATCGCGCAGGATGGCGTTGCGCGCCACGATGTCGAAGGCCAGCGCCTGGCTGCTCAGCCGCGCCGCCGTGGCGACCAGAACGCACGAGCCGACGCGCTGGGGATACCGCGTGGCCCACAGCATGGCCTGCTGCCCGCCCATGGAGCCGCCGACCACCGCGTGCAGCCGCTCGATTCCCAGGTGATCCAGCAGCAGCCGATGCGCCTCCACCGTGTCGCCGATGGTGAGCGTGGGAAAATCCGCGGCGTAGCGGCGCTGCGTGCGGGGATTGACGGAGTTGGGCCCCGTGCTGCCGCGGCATCCGCCCAACATGTTCGGGCAGATGACGAAGAAGCGATCGGTGTCGATGGCTTTGCCCGGCCCCACGGCGATGTCCCACCATCCGGGCGTGTCGCCCGCGTCGTGCCGCGCCACGTGCGAGTCGCCGCTGAGAGCGTGGCAGATCAGCACCGCGTTGCTCCGCTGGGCATCCAGCGTTCCGTAGGTCTCGTACACCACCGCGACTTCCGGAAGCTGCGCGCCCAACTCCAGCTTCAGCGGCTGGCGGAACGTCACCAACTTGGCGTGCGGCAGCGGAGCCGCGGAACGCACGCTGTCGCTGCTTTCAAAAATCGCCTTGTCGATGGCGCCGGCGTCGCTCATGATTGTGAGGCCCTCAGGGCCTGATCCAAGTCCGCAATGATATCACGCACGTCCTCGATGCCGATGGAAAGCCGCACGTATTCCGGCGTGACCCCGGTTTGCACCTGCTCCTCGGGAGTCAACTGCGAATGCGTCGTCGTCGCCGGGTGAATGATCAGCGATTTGGCATCGCCGATGTTGGCCAAGTGACTGAACAGCTTTACGTTGCGGATGAGCTTCGCGCCGGCGTCTTTGCCGCCCTTGATGCCGAAGCCGACGATCGCCCCCTGCCCATCCGGCAGATACTTCTTGGCGTTGGCCGCATCGGGATGGGTGGGCAGGCCCGGATAGTTCACCCATGCGACGGCCGGATGCTTCTGCAGGAACTGCGCCACGGCCAAAGCGTTTTCGGAATGCCGTTGCAGCCGCAGGTGCAGCGTCTCCAGACCCAATAGCGTCAGGAACGATGCGAACGGGCTTTGACACGCGCCGGTGTCGCGCAGCCAATGCGTGCGGATGTAAATGATGTACGCGATGTTCCCGATGGGGCGCAAGGCCTCTTCAAAAACCACGCCGTGATACGCCGGGTCCGGCGCGGTGAATTCCGGCCACTTTTTCGGGTCCTTGGCCCAGGGAAATTTGCCGCTGTCGACGATCGCCCCGCCGATATGCACGCCGTGGCCGCCTATGAACTTCGTCGTGGAGTAGACCACGATGTCAAAGCCGTGCTCGATGGGGCGGAACAGCGCCGCGGTCAACGCGGTGTTGTCGACGATAGCCGGCAGGGCGTGACGATGAATAATGTCCGTCAGCTTCCGGTAGTCCGGCACGTCGTTCTTCGGGTTGCCGGGCGTCTCGAGGTATACGGCCCGCGTATTCTTGTCCACCAGTTTGCTGAGCGTCTCGGGTTTGCTCGGATCGAAGAATCGCACCTCGATGCCGAGCTTGGGGAACGTCTGCGTGAACAGTGTCCACGTTCCGCCGTAGAGGCTGGTGGCCGATATGAAATTCTGCCCCGCGTGAACGATGGTCAGCAGCGCCGCGGTGATGGCGGCCTGGCCGCTGGCGAAGACCAATCCCGCCGCCCCGCCGTCCAGGGCCGCCAGACGTTTTTCCAGCACGTCGTTGGTCGGGTTCATCAACCGCGAGTAGATGTTCCCGAATTCCCGCAGGCCAAATAGATCGGCCGCGTGCTCGGGGCTCTTGAAGACGTAACTGGTCGTCGCGTAGATGGGCACCGCCCGCGCTTGGGTGGTGGGGTCCACTTCCTGTCCCGCGTGCAGCGCCAGCGTACCGAAATGAGGCGATTGAGCCGTAGCCATGAAATCATTCCTTTCTAAACGGAATACGAATTATTCTTCGCAGCGGCGAGCGGTTGATCCGAAGCGAACAAGAGGGTCGACAGATACCTTTCGGAAAAATCGGGAATAAAGGTGACGACGGTCTTGCCGCGATTTTCTTTTTTCGCCGCCAGGCGGAGGGCGGCGGCAACGTTGGCGCCGGCGCTGATTCCGCCGGGGATGCCTTCCTCCTTGGCCAGCCGCCGCGCGGTTTGCACGGCCTCGTCGTTGCCGACCAATTCCACGCCGCTCAGCAGCGATGTATCCAGATTCTTCGGGACGAATCCCGCCCCGATGCCCTGGATCTTATGCAGGCCCGGCTTCCCGCCGGAGATGACCGGCGAATCGACCGGCTCCACGGCGACGGCGCGGACCTCGGGATTCTTCGTCCGCAAAAACCGCGTCACGCCGGTGATCGTTCCGCCGGTTCCCACGCCGGCCACGATCAGGTCCACCTTCCCGCCGCTGTCCTTCCAGATTTCCGGGCCGGTGGTCTGCTCGTGAATCAGGGGATTGGCCGGATTGTCGAACTGCTGTGGCATCCAACTGTTCTCGTACGCCTCGACCAATTCGTTGGCCTTGTTGATCGCGCCGCGCATTCCCTCGGCCGCGGGCGTCAGAACCAGGTTGGCGCCCAGGAACTTCAGCAACGCGCGACGTTCAATGCTCATCGATTCGGGCATCGTCAGCGTCAGCCGGTACCCACGCGAAGCCGCCACGAACGCCAGCGCGATCCCCGTATTGCCGCTGGTCGGCTCGATAATGTGACTCTGGCGGCTCAGCACACCGCGACTTTCCGCGTCCTCGATCATCGACCGCCCGATGCGGTCCTTGACGCTGGCCAGCGGATTGAAAAATTCCAACTTGACCAACACCGTGGCGGCCCCGTCGGGCACGATCTTGGACAGCTTGACCAGTGGCGTGTTGTACGTGGTCTGAACAATCGAATCAAATACGCTTGCCATGTGTCTATTCCCATCGTGTTAAAGGATGCGGGAGCGGCCGTGATTCGGCGGCGACCGCCCCCGCCTGACGGAGGCTCGTTACCACTCGTATTTGAGCTCCACCCAAAACGCCGCGTCCGCGCGCGAGTTGGCCAGCAGGCCGAAATAGCCCACGCCGCCCACCACGTCCAGGTGCGAATTCGCCAGCCAACTGACGTCAAACGCGTGCCAATTCTCTTCCTTGCCAACCAACCCCGGAATCGTGCCGTAGGGATCGTTCTTCTGGCGAAACTCGTACGCGATCAGCAGCCAGTTGGTCGGCAGGTAGGCGAGGTTGCCCTCGAATGTCGCGGCATAACTGTCGCCGAAACCCAGCGTGCCGAGCTGCGCGGCTTCGCTGAGGCGCACGCCGCCGCTGACGATCAGCGGCCGACCCAGAACATCCGCAAGCGTCTTGGATGCGGTCAGCGTGAAATCCACGCCGTCCCTGCTGTGATACCCAATCGAAGTCAGCGCTCCGCCCAGATCGTTATTGACGGCCGCGATCTCGTTGTTGTATTTGTAATGCACGCCCGCCGTCACCGCCGGCACCCACTTGGTATCGAAGCTGTTCTCCGGCAAAATTAGCCCGCGGGCGTTGACGTTGAAAAGCCACTCGTCATGGATGCCAATGTTCACCCCCGTGGCGTTCAGAATATCATCTGGCAACCGCCCCAGGTTCAGCCGATCGGCGCCGAAGCCCAACTCCACGCGACCCAAAATATTTTCCGTGACGGTGAACGCCTCCAAGTCCTTCTGGCCGAGATTCACATACGAGGTCGCAATCGACGGTTGGCCGAATATGTGGTCTCCCAGCGGCGGATTGACCAGATACGCCATCGGCGTGATCGCCCCGCCGCCGTAGCCTTCGATCGTGTGAAACGGCAGCGGCGGACCCTTCTGCGCTTCAGCGGATTTCTCCGTCGGCGCTGTCTGCGCCTCGTCGGCCAGGCTTTGGGAAACAGCAAACGCCAAGACGGCCGCGGCAATCGCGGCAACAACAGACTTTTTCATGGTGCGAAGCTCCTCAAGCCAAGTCGCGCACAGACGCGCTGGCCAAGCGTGATTTCTGGATCAACAATGGAACGGCCGCCCGAGCGCACGCCCGCAGCGGTTGAGGTTTGCCGCTGGCCGAACGATCCCGCAGGACCTGCTCAGCCAGCGGATGCGAACATACACGCGCACGTCACCGCCGCCCGCGCCTCAAGACTGGCCAAGACGGTTCTCCTGGCCTCGACAACAGAGAATGGTTGGGTCCGTTTCACGAGCGTAACCGCGCGGGAGACTACCCCGACCATCAACACACGCAAGTCGTTTTTGACCAATGTCCAGTAAATTAGGCGCCGAATTATTTGCGTGTCGGGCCGCCCATGATTGTGTAATGCAGCTCACGCTCATGTCCGCCAAAAACGCAGGAAATGTAAACCTACAATGTGGCGCAAGATGTTTTTTTACAACATTTTACATACACATATAAAGATTATTTCTGGCCACCCGTTTGCGAAGCCGCGGCCCAGAAATTTGTGCACGTGATATTGACAGGTGACAAGCCGCCGATACACTGCTCAGCGATATTCCTAGTTTGTCGGTGGGATATCTAGGAAATATCTGCCGCCGAGCAGGAATTAGCCATGCGAGACTCGACTTCCACATCTCGCCCTCCGCAACGTTGCAGCCGCCCCGCCGCTGCGCTCAGGCCGCCGCGCCCTCGCGCTAGGTGCGCCTGCTGTCGCCGCGAGTGTTGAATCGCGCCGGCTGCCCCCGCCATCGCACCATGATCGATGTTTTGACCGGAAAAACGTTCGCACTTGGGCAAAGGACCGCCCATGACATCAACACCAAACGTCACGTTCGAAAGTCCCAAGGCCACCCTGGCCACCAATCTCGTCATCGCCCGTCAGGCTGCCGGTATCACCCAGCGTCAACTCGCCGACGCCTCGCGTATTTCCCGCGCCACCATCGCTCAACTGGAAACCGGCTGCGGCGACCCGCGACTCACCACCATCGTCGAACTCGCCCGCGCCCTGCAGATTCCCCCGATCCTGCTTCTCGTCGGCGCGCGCGAAGCCCGTCTGCTCGTGCATTTGACGCGACATACCCCTGACGAAGTCCCGCAAGTCTCGCAACCTCTCATACAGAACATGCGCGAGTTGGCCGAGTCCGGCTTCATCCGCGACCGCCTCCGTGCCGCTCGCCTGGGCGCTTCGGCCGTGGCCGCTCAGGGTCTCCGCCCCGCTTCCATTTCCGCAGCCATTTTCTCCTCCGTGGCGCCCGGCCCGGGCACCGTCGTGGGTGCGGCCCTCGGCCGCCTCATCGCCCACCAGCAAAAGGAAGTGTCCCATGTCTACTAGCGCTCGCACCAGCGTCGCCAACGAGCCGGCACAGGGCGGCGTCTTCCCCGCGATCTTCGACGCCTATCGCAACCAAGGCCACGAGCAAGGCTACGCCCGCGGCGCCAGCGACACCCTCGCCGGCGTCTTGGAAGCCGTCGAAGCCTTCCTTCGCCAAACCCCGCCTCCCACCGGCGCCCCGCGCGAGCTGCTCTACGCCTTCGGCAAATTTGTCGAACGCTACGTCCCCCACCCCGATCACCACCAATACGTCTCCGACGGCCTGGGAATCTGACGGAATCTTTATGCGGATGGAAAAGGGGGCGCAAAAAAAAGTCCCGAGCCCTGTGGTAAATCAGGGCTCGGGGACGGGGACAAGCCGCGTTGAAGGAGAGACGCGGCAGGGGAAGCCGTTGCGATCAGTTCGTGTGCGCCGTCCTTCGGCGGCGGCGGCGAGTCAGCACGCCGACGCCAGCCAGGGCCATCATCGCCGCCGTGGACGGCTCGGGCAGGCTGCTCAACGTGGCGATGTCCAGCACTTCCAGGCTGCCGTACTTGCTGAAGTCGAATGAAACCACCGGATCGGGATTGAGGACGTTGGGCGCATCCACTTCCAATCCGAAATCGCCCAGGGCCAGGGCGTCGGCGGTGTCGCCGCTGCCCATGAGGCCGTCGCCGCTGGAGTAGTTGCCGGATGCATCGAGCCACGTGTAGTGAAACGTGGTCAGGTCGGCTTCCAACGCGGCCAGGTTCGTCGCCAGATTGCCATCGGAGACGAATCCGAACAGCACCGGCAGCGTGCCTTGGCTGTTGTCGGCGGTAACGCTCACGTATCCCCTGTTAGCGCCGGCTCCGCCGTTGATGTTGCTCGTTCCGTCCAGTTGCGGACGGCCGGCCGCCGTCGCGTTGCTGCTGTCCGCATCCACTTCCACTAGCGCATCCACCGTGCCGTTGACGGTCACGTTGGCCGTCTGATTGTTGTTGTTGGCCCCGGAATAGTTGTTGTGCAGGTCACCATAGGTGAAGCTGAACTGCTGGCTGCTCGGCCCGCCGTAGGTCGGCGTGAAGGTGCCGGTCAGCCACGCGCTGGGCCCGCCCGAGGCGATTGTGATCGGCACGGTAAACCCGCTGGCGTAGCCGTTGGCTTCCCCTGACACGCTCGAAACCGCCGCGTCGTCGCGATTGGCAGAGCCACCCAGGTTGGACAGGGCATAGGTGAAGTTGACGCTCTGGCCCTGGGTGACGTGCGGCGTGGTCACGGGCAGATCCGGCACGACCGCGTGGTCGAGGATCGATCCGGTAATCGTCGCGGTCACATTCCCGGTGGTAATGCTCCCGGCCCCGGGAAGGCTCTGATCGTCGCCGGTATCGAAACTCACCTGCACGCCGCCCGCCCCGGCCGTAGCGCCGGTGTTGAAGGCGGCCGTGTAGTTGCTCGACGACCCGGCTCCGATTACGCCGATGGTTCCGCCGCTGAGATTTCCGCTGGTTCCGCCGACTTGCAGTCCGGCCCGATCGGCCCCGCTCCCGTCCGTCGCCGCCGCCGCCAGATTGACCGTTGCCGTCAAATTGGTGTTCACGAACGCGTTGAAATTGTCCCCCGCCGTCACGGATGCCGTGCCGGAAGCGTGGTCCTCCACGTTGCCCGTGACTTGGACTGCAAGATTCGCCGACGGCGTGTTATGACCCCAGACGTTTTGGTCATCGCCCGTGGTGAACGTCTGCGTCGCCGAGTAAGCCCCGATCGTGCTGGTGTCCGGCGTGAACGTGTAGCTGGACGAGCTGGTGCCGCCGGCCGCCACCACGTAGGAGTACGCCGGACCGCCGCTCAGCGTGCCCGCCGAGCCGCTGCCCGCCACGGAGTTGACCTGCAATCCGGCACGCAGGCCCGAAGCGTTGCCGATGTTGAACACGTACGGCGTCACCGATGCCTGGGTGATCACCGTGCCGAAATCCGTTGACCCGCTAACCGGGTTGATCGACCCGGAAGCGTGGTCTTCCACCGTCGCGCTGACCGAGCCGGTCTGCGGGCTGTTGGTGGCGCTGGAGTCGCTGACGCTGAAGCTTCCCAGCACCGTGCCCGTGGTGCTGCCCGCTGTGAAGTACAAACCGCCGGTATCGTCGCTGGCGTAGCCGGCTTTGGCGCTGCCCGAGGCCGAGCCGATCACGTTGCTGACGCCGCTGGCGCTGAAACTCAACGCCGCGCCGCCCGTGGGCGCTGTGTTCTGCACCGTGAACGTGAACGGCACCGTGCCGTTGACGATGACCGTCGGGCTGGAGGCCGTGATGGTGCCGATGGTCCCCCTGTGAATCACGTCCAGTTCCGTCGTTCCCGCCTGCAGCATGTAGTTGGCGTCCAGGCCGCTGACGGATGCGAAGGGGTTGGCTCCGGAGGTCAGCGAGGTATACGTCGCGATCGGATACAGCCCCTGATTGGCGCCGGTCATGTTCAGCAGCAGCTTGTTGCTGGCGCTGTTGGTGTTCAGATTGCCGGTGACATGAAGCGCATCGGCGTTGGCGCCGTTGATGTCGATGGCCAATTCGCTGAAGTTGCCGAGGGTGACTTTGCCCGTGCCGCTGGTGGTGACGGCCAAAGTTCCCAGTGGGTTGGCGATGTCGCCGGGCGAAAGGATCGCCATAGCGCTGGCCGAGGTGCCCGTCAGGGACAAGCTGGCGTTGTTGGCCAAGCCGATGGTGCCGATGCCGCCCAGAGCGGCGTTGGCGCCGACGGAATAGTTGCCCTGCCCGCTGGTGATGCCGTCCAGGTACGTCGTGCCCGCATTGAGGCTCGTGGTGCCGCCGTAGCTGTTATTGCCCGAAAGCGTGACCGCCCCGGTGCCGGCCATCACGAAGCTGCCGCTGCCGCTGATCCCGCCGGAAATATTCGGCGTGGTCGTGGTCGGGCTCACCGTCAGAGTGTAGCTGTTGAGGTTCACGGAACCCGAGCCGGTCAGGGACCGCACGTACTGCTGGTTAGCCCCGAGAACCAGGGCGCCGCTGTTGTTCAAGTCCACACGGCCGCCGGTGGTCGTGCCCAGGTCGCTGATCTGGTTCAAATTCAATGTGAAGTTGGGCCCGATGGAGAAGTTGGTCCCGGCGGTGATGGTGTTGGCCGCGGTGCCCAGGACCATCGCGCCGTTGTCCTGCAAGGTGATGGTGCGTGCCGTGCCGCCGTCGTTCAACGCACCCAAGGTCAGCGTGCCCACGCCGCTGCCGTTGTCGGCCACGTCGAAGGTCGGGTTGCCGCTGAGCGTGGTAGTCCCGGTGCCCAGGAACGCCAGGCCGTAAGCGCTATTGGCGCTGACGTTCGACCCAGCCGAGACGCTCAGTTGGCTGCCGTTGATGGTCAAGTTGCCCAGTGTGTGGGTGATTCCGCTGCCGCCCGACAGGCGGTCAGAAAGGATGCTGGCCGGTCCGCTGATCGTGGTGTTGTACGCGGTGATGCTTGTGTTGGTGGCCAGGTCCAGCGTGCCGCTGCTGATGGCAAGAGCCTTGCCGGAGTCGCCCAGGGCGCTGGTGCTGCCCAGAACCATTGTGCCGCCCGCCAACGTCACGGTGGCGCCGGTATCGATGGACGGCGAGTTCATTATGAGCGTCCCGCTGTCCTGTTTGGTCCAGGAGTGGTGGCTGCTGAACGCACCCAGATACAGAGTGACGCCGGGTCCGGTATCGAACGTCGCGCCGCCAGCCGATGGCGCAACTGTTCCCAGTGTGAGCTGCGCCGTGCCGGTCACGTTGGCGCCTTTGGTCACATTCACTTGATCGGCGGCGATGGTCGTAATGCTGCCCAGGGTATAGCTGACGGAGCTCACCGAAGTGGGCGAGTCGCAAACGATGCCCACCGGCGTGCCGCCGATGCCGCTGATGCCGTAGGCGTTGACGCTGGTGCCCGTATCCAGATCCAGAGTGCCGCCGTTGAGTGCCAGCGAAACACCCGTTGAACCCAAAGCGCTGGCGTTGCCCAGGACCATCGTGCCGCCACTTAGCGTCACCGTGCCGCTGGTTCGGCCGCTGACGCTGTTCAACGTCAGCGTACCCGTGTCCTGTTTGGTGAAGCTGAAGTTGCCGCTCAGCGCCCCCAGCGTCAGATTCGTGCCCGAAGCGGTGTCGAACACCGCATTATTGGCCGAGAGCGTGGTGTTTCCAAACGTCAGCCCGGCGATGCCGCTGGCGACGTTGGCGCCCTTGGTCAGGTCCAAAGTATTCGCGCCGATGGACAGTGTGCCCAAGGTATGGGTAATCGCCCCCCCGCTGCCGGCCAGGTCGGAGGCGATCGTCGCCGTCCCGCCGACGGTCGTGCTGTACGGGTTGACACTGCTGTCGGTGGCCAGATCGAGCGTGCCTCCGTTGAGATGCAGGGCAACCGCGCTGCTGCCCAGAGCGCTGGTATTGCCCAGAACCATCGTGCCGCCGGTTAAGGTCGCCGTGCCGCTGGTGTTGGAAGAGGCTGTGGCGAGCGTCAACTGACCGCTGCCCTGTTCGTTCAAGTTGGAGGCTCCGCTCAAAGCCCCCAACGTCAGAAGGGTTCCACTGGCCTCGTTGAATATCGGTGCCGTACCGCTGCCTGGGAGAGTCGTGGTTCCGAACGTCAATCCTGCCGTGCTGCTGGAGACGTTGGCGCCTTTGGTCAGGTTCAGAGTATCCCCCGCCGCGATGGACAACGTGCCCAAGGTATGGGTAATCCCCGCGCCGCTGCTTGCCCGGTCGGATGCGATCGTCACCGTGCCGCCGATGGTCGTGTTGTACGCGTTGACGCTATTGTCGGTGGCCAGGTCGAGCGTGCCTCCGTTCAGTGTGACGGAGCCGCTGCCCAGGGCTCCCACTGCACCAACTTGCAGCGTGCCGGCGCTCAGCGTCGTGCCGCCGCCGTAGCTATTGCTGTTGTTGGACAAAACCAACGTGCCGGTGCCCGTGGCCTTGGTCAGCCCGCCCGTGCTGCCGATGATGCCTGACTCGGTCAGCGTGAAGCCACTGTTGACGTTGAACGTGTCCGTGCCCGTGTTGAGCGTAATGCCGCGGCTGGACAATATGTTGGCCGTTGTGTTCAGCGTGCCGCCGCCTATGGCCAAGGCGCCGGAGGCGTTGCCCAGGCCGCTGTCGGCCTGGATTTGCAGCGTGCCGCCGCCGTTGATGGTCGTCCCGCCAGTGTACGTGTTGATGCCCGAGAGGATTTCCGTCCCGGCGCCGCTCTTGATCAGGGAGAGCGTGCCGGCCGTGTTCTTGATCGCGCCGCTGAAGGTCCCGCCGTCGCCGTTGCTGCCGAGGGTCAAAACCGGCGTGCCGCCGGCCACCGTGTCCACCGTGCCGCTGCCGATCAGCCCGTTGATGGTGGCCGAGAACGTGTTGAGATCCAAAGTGCCGTTGACGGTGACATCCCCCTTGCCCGTACCGCTGGGAATCGCGTTGCCCGCGCCCAGTTGCAACGTCCCCGCGGAAACCGTCGTGGCCCCCGAATACGTGTTGGCGCCGGAAAGGATTTCGGTGCCGGCGCCGGACTTCACCAGGGCGAGCGTTCCGGCCGTGTTCTTGATCACGCCGCTGAAGGTGCCGCCGTCGCCGTTGCTGCCGATGGTCAAGGTCGGCGTGCCGCCGGTCACCGTGTCCACCGTGCCACTGCCGATCAATCCGTTGATCGTCTCCGAGAAGGTGTGCAAATCCAACGTGCCGTTGACTGTGACATCTCCCTTGCCCGCGCCGCCGGGGATGGCGTTGGCCACGCCCAGCTGCACCGTCCCCGCCGAAATGCTCGTGGCCCCCGCATACGTGTTGGCGCTGGACAGCGTCAGTGTGCCCGTGCCGATCTTGCTCAGCCCGCCAGCACCGCTCATCACGCCAGAATACGTCGAGTTGGCGCTGTTGTTGCCCACGTTGATGGTGACGGCGCTGCTGCCCGTGTCGCTCAGGGCGAAGTTGCTGGCGCCGGACAAGCCGCCCAAGGTGAACGGCGACAGGCCCGTGCCGAAGGTCAGCCCGTTGGTCGCGCCGACCGACACCGTGCTGTTCTGCACCGCGCTGGCGTTGCCAAGCTGTAGCACGCCGCTGCTGATCGTCGTCGTACCCAAGTACGTGTCGGCGCCGGACAGAAGCAGTGTGCCGGTGCCCGTCGACATCGTCAGCCCGCCCGTGCCGCCGATCAGTCCGGATTCGGTCAGCGTCGCGCCACTGCCCATGTTGAACGTGCCGCCGCTGCTGCCGAGCGTGATGTTGCGATTGCTGGAGAAGCTGACCGTCGGGTTCAGCGTGCCCCCGTTCATGCTCAGTGCCGTCCCGGTCGCACCCAGGTTGTTATCCGCCGAAATCGACAGCGTGCCGCCGTTGATCGCCGTGCCCCCGCTGTAGGTATTGGCGCCCTGAAGAATCAACGTACCGGGCCCGCCAAAGGTCAAGGCGCCGCTTTGCGTGGGAACGTCGGCGATGGTTCCAGCATAGGTCATCGAGTTGGCGCTCTTGACGTCGATGGTGCCGCCGGCGTTGCCCAACTCGATGCCGCGAGTGCTGCCGAATGTGAACGTGTTCACGTTGTCGAACATCGTGCCGCCGTTGAGCGTGATGTAGTTGGCCACAGTCGAGCCGGGCGCCGTACCAAACGCGTTGCCTCCCGTGCCGAAGTTCACCGTCGCCCCGTTGCCGATGTTCCATATCCCCGCGTAAGTGCTGCCCAGGTTCAGGTACAGGGTGCCTGATCCAACCACGTTGATCGTCGTAGTCGTGGCGCCTCCGACCAACGGGGTGCCCGAAGTCCCCAGTGTGAAGGCGTCGGATGTGCTGCTGCCGGTGCCAATGGACACGCTGCTGGCCGTGGCGCCCACCGTGGTGACGCCGCTGCTGGTCGCGCTGGCGCCGGTGCCGATCAGCGTGCCGCCGTTGTTGAGGGCGATGGCGTTGGCGGCCGTGACGTTGTTGATGCTGAGTGTTCCGCCGTTGTAGATGGTCGCCGTGCCCGTGCCCAGGGCCGCCGCCCCTGAGGCTTGCACGGTGCCCGAGTTGATCGTCGTGCCGCCGGTGTAGCTGTTGGACGCGTCGGACAACGTCAGCGTCCCGCTGCCGCCCATCACGATGCTGCCGCCCGTGCCGCTGATCAGGCCGGAAATGTTGGATGTGGTCGTGGAGGGATTGAGGGTCAGCGCGTTGCCGCCGAGGGTGACCGCGCCCGTACCGGTTAACGACCGTAGGTTGGCAGCCGCCTGCAGGGCCAGCGTGCCGCTGCTGGAAACATCCGTTATGTTGCTGCCCAAGGCGGTGGCATTGCCAAGGTTCAGCGTCGTGCCCGATCCTAGGGTGACCGCCGTGCCGCTGGTCAGCGTGGCAGCGCTGCCCAGCGTGATGGCGCCGGTGTCCTGGAAAGTGATCGTGTGCGCGATGGCGTCGTCGCTCAACGCGCCCAGGGTCAGCGTGCCGATACCCGTGCCGTTGTCTTTCACGTCGAAAACGGTGCTGCCCGTTACCTTGGTCGCTCCGAAAGTCAGGTTGTAAGCGGTACCGCTGGCGATGCCCGAGCCGTTGGCGATGTTCAGCGTCTGGCTGCCGATGGACAGCGCTCCCAATATCGAGCTGGTCGTGTTCGTGCTCGTGCGATCCACGTCGATCGTGGCGGTGTTGCTCACCGTCACCGCATTGTTGTAAGTCTCCGCGCTTGCCGAGGTGTTCTGCAAATCCAGCGTGCCGCCGGCCAGGGTCAAAGTCCCCGTGCCCATGCCCGCGGCGTTCTGGACTTGCAACGTGCCGGAGTTGACCGTCACCCCGCCTTTAAACGTGTTGGTTCCGCCCAGCCGCAGCGTGCCCGGTCCGGTGAAATTCAACCCGAACGTGTTGCTCCCGTCGCTGATCACGCCCGTCGTCAAAACCAGCGTGCCGCTCGTGCCGACGCTGACGTTTTGGTTGCTTCCCAGCGTTATGCCCAGGTCAAACGTCTCCGTGGCCGTGGCGTTATCCACCAGCCCGGTGCTGCCGCTGAGGGCGATGGAACTGCCGGTGATCGTATATGCGCTGGCGCCGCTGTTGAAGGTGACCCCCACGAGGCTCAGGCCCGCGGTCTCGTCGTTGTTCAGGGTCGTCCTCGACGATGTGCCAAACGCCACGCTGTCGCCCGTCCCCGGCACCGTGCCACCCCAGTTGGAGCCGAGGTTCCAGTTGTTGCTGGTAGGGCTGCTGCTCCACGTGCGCTGCGTGGCCAGCGCTTGCTGCGCCACCAGCCCCACCGCCGCCGAAACGGCCAGGGCCAGCGCCCGCGTCCTGCGGCGACTAATTGTTCGTTTGTTGTGGATACAGTTATTTGTGGCGATACCCGTGTCGCTTGTCATCTCTCCACTCCTTCAGCACGCACACGCACTGTCCCCGCTCAACAGCAACATCGCTGTTGGCAGCTTCATCGCGCTGCGCGTTACCATCCCAAGTTGTTCAAAACACGTTTAGAAACATGACCGACACTGACGCGCCGCACGCGGGCGAAAAATCGCCGGCTGTACGGCATTCCCGGGCATCGATGATGCTTCTGGCAGTAGGGCCGCCCTGACGGCCACTGTTGCTTCTCAATTTGCCCCATCTCCGGGCAAAGACAATCCTGAAAACAAAATTTTCGGATTTTCCAGCGCGATTTGCTTGCCGACTTTTCCGCTTATTCCGCTTATGCCGGCGCCCGTCGCAATATGTCCCTGATTTGTCGTAATAGGGGAATGCAGAAAAACCAATCGGCGTTTCACCTCGTCCGGGAAAGCCTGGCCAAACCTTACGCCGGCGCCGAGTGAAAGATGGGATGGTTTATCTAAATATGCGGCGCCGACGCAGAAGCATGCCGCCAGCTCCAGCGCCCAAAAGCCCCAATATCGACGGCTCAGGCACCGCCACCGCGACGCCCACGATTTCCAGGCCGCTATATTTGCTGAAGTCGAAATCCAGGACAGGATCCGTTGCCGAAACCCCGCTCAAATCGACTTCCATTTGATAGTCATTATAAACCGACAAGAGACCGCTGTTACCGCTGTTTTGCGTGCCGTCGCCCAGCGAATAGTTCCCGCTCGCATCGTACCAGGTGTAATGAAACGCGGTTAAATCGGATTCCAGCGACGCCAAATCGCTTCCCGAGTTAAAAGCGAACATGACCTGCCCGGTGCCCGATGGCACATTCAGATATCCCCTGCTGGCCCCTTGGCCGTCGCCCAAGCCGCTAAGCAGCGGACGCCCGGCGGCCACCGCGTTGCTGTTGTCCGCCGTCAGCTCGACCAGCGCATCCACCTGAGCATTGACCGTCAGCGTCGCGGTCTGGTTGCTGTTGTAGCCGGCGTATTGGTCCTGGTCGCCGTAAGTGAAGGTGAACTGCTGGCTGGCGGGCCCGCCGTATTGTGGCGTGAACGTGCCGGTGAAAAGTGCGCTGGACCCGCCAGAGGCGATGTTGACCGGGCCGGCGAATCCGCTGGCGTAGCCGTTGGCATCCGGCGACACGGTCGAAACCGTCGCTCCGTCGCGCAGCGCCGAACCGCCCAGCGGATTGCTCAGCGCGTAGCTGAAATTGACGCTCTGACCCTGAGTGACATGCGGCGTGCTGATCGTCTGATTTGCAATGACGGCATGGTCGAAGACCGTGCCAGAGACGTTGATTGTTTGGTTCGTAAGGTTCGTGTTACCAAGTCCGCTGGTGCCGGTGCCGTCGGATGTGAGGTTGATTTTGATTGTGCCGCTTTGCGTGCCGGCCGTGTTGGTGTTGATGCCCACGCTCATTGTGGAACCGTCGGTTGCAAGCGGGCTGAGTAGGCTGATCGCCCCTCCATTGTTGGTTGCATTTCCGGTAATGGATCCGAACGACGCATCCAATTTTTCGCTGTAACCGTCGTTGGCGGCCGTATTGGTAATGCTCAGAGCTTGCGATAGTGACGAGCCGACAAATTGGGGCGCAAGGCTGACCGATGAAACGGAATTCGGCGCCGCCAAGCGGTATACACCGCCGCTGACCGTAATGGTCTGCGCCGAAATTGCCGTTTGGAGCAGACTGTTGGCTACGTCATCGCTATAGAACGTGATTGTGCTCGTCTGGCTGACTGGCCCTGCGGTCGCGGTGCTGTTTACTCCCAACGAAATGGCATTGGTCGTTTGGCCCGGAGCAAGTTGATCGAAAGTCAGCACGGGTGAACCGTTGCGCAAAGTAAACCCGGCACCAAGGTTTTCGGAGAATCCGTCGGTAGGGGCGGTGTTTTGAATGTTGGGGGTGGCTGGTTTGAGAAATCCGTTGACATGCACGTTGCCCAGGTTGATCGTTGTCGGAAGCGTGTTAACTTGCGCCCAGCGGCACATGTCGACGAGGACACTGGTGAACTGCCCGGGACCGCTGGCCACAACGATCTTGGGATCAAATCCGAGATTCGGATCGTAGGCCACCAGTGTAAAGCCGCCAAGGGGTGTCCCCACGCACTTGAAAATGCAATAAGCGCCAGCGCCTTCACTTCCCTGGCCGTTGAAGTTTGCGTTGTTAGATAGATTAAGAGAATCGCTGTATTGCAATGCTCCGTTAACGACCGTCAGGGTTGAAATGCCTGGACTGCTGTTGGAAGTTCCCGGGGTTCCCAAAATAACGTTGTAGGTTCCCAAAGCATTCAGAGGTCCGGTAGTCAAAGTACCGATGCCGCCGCCACTGTCTCCGGGGCTCAGCGTTCCCCATACGTTGGTCGCCGAATCGCTGATGTTAACCGTTCCGTTGACCCTGCCGGTGCCCGAGAGAATCGGGGTTCCCGTAGTGGTAGCACCTCCAACGTTAACGGTGGATCCGGCGGCGGTTGATCCGTCGATCTGCAGGGTGCCGTTGTTGATTGTGGTGGTGCCTGTATAAGTGTTGGCCCCCGACAGGATTTCAGTACCCGTCCCGGTCTTGACAACCGAGACTTGTCGGACCGTATTCTGGATCACCCCGCTGAATGTTCCGGAATCTCCGTTGCTGCCGATGGTGAGTTGTGAAAGACCGCCCGTTTGGGCATGCGAGTCCACGACGCCGCTGCCGTTCAGCGCATTGATAACGGGCGAATACGAATTCAGTTCCAGTGTTCCATTAACCGTTACATCGCCATATCCGGAACCGCCGGGGAGTGCCGCGGAATTATTCAATTGGAGAGTGCCGTAATTGATGTACGTTCCGCCGGTGTAGGAATTACTGGCGTTGGAAATGATCACGATACCGCCGACGCCGGACGTCACCAGCGCGCCAGTGCCGGTGATTGGACCCGCTAACGTTAGCGTGGTGCCGTTTTCGAGTGCGAAATCAGGCCCGCCAGTCGAATTCAGTATCATATGGCGGCTGGTGTTGACGATCGGCGAGGCCAAAAAAAGCGTCCCACCGTTGAAGGTCACGGCACCGGAAGAGTCCCCCAAATTTGCGTCGGAGGAGACCTCGAGGTCACCACTATTCAACACGGTTCCGCCAGTATAGGTATTAGTGCCGGAAAGCGTGATGTAGCCCATGCCAACTTTAGTGAGGGCTCCCGAACCCGTGATTATTCCACTGCAGAAGCTTTGCCATCCGTTGCTGTCGAATGTTCCGCCGCCGGCGTTCAGCGTTATGCCCCGATTGGAGTTCATGGTGATGTTTGTGGCCGTTTGCAGCGTGCCCCCGTTGAAAGTCAAACTGTCGGCAATAGGCGAAGTCGGCACCGCGCCTAGCGCATAATCGCTGTTGATATTCAGTACGCCCCCGTTCAAGAAGGTCTTGCCGGAATACGAGTTGAGTGCCGTCAGGATGACTTTGCCCGGTCCGCTCTTGGTCAAACTCGTCGCCACGCCGTTGTCCTGGATGGCTGAGTCGATCTCAAGGTTGGCCTTGGTGCTGTTCTGGATCAGGACCAAGTCGCCGCCGGTTGGGCCGCGGAGGACTCCACCGCCGATAACTGCCGTGCTGGCCACCGCCGGCGTGACCAGGATGCCGCCCGATGTGATCGTCAGAAATGTCAAGCCGGTCAGCGAGACTTGGCCGGGGTTGGTTGCGCTGAATCGCAGGCTGTTCACCGAAGTGGTGCTGTTTAGCATAGTGGTGATGCTGCTGTTGACGTCCCCGTTTTGCGAACCCGACCCGATGCTGCTGCTGGTATTGCCGGTGTACGAACTGTTGGCCAGACCGGAGATGCTCTGATTCGTGCCGTTGCTGGCCACCGCCCAGGTGTTCCCACCGAACGTCGCCCAGCCCCCAAGAATGCCGTTGGTGCTGCCGCTGCTACTGAAATATCCGTTGGTCCCGCCGCCAGTGGCGCCGCTTTCCTCGAAATCCAACGTCGAACCCACGTTCCTTGTGATGGCACCCAGCGTCTCGGTCAGTGATCCGCCGGATACCGCCATGCTAAGGGTGGATTGACCCGCATTCAGCGTCAATCCATGAAACGTCTGGGCATTGAAGGTGTTCGATTTGCCGTTGATACCCAGGTTACCGCCACCCATGACCAGGGCCGAATTGCTGCTGACGATGTTGCTCGTTGGCGCCCCGATCGCCGCGAAGTTCAGTAACAGCGCTCCATCGTTGACCGTCGTGGTGCCCGAGTACGTGTTTGCCCCATTCAGGACAACCGAGCCCGCGCCGTTGAGCGCCAAACCCAATCCGTTGCCGCTGATCACCCCGCCAAACTGCAGAATACCCCCGCTGACCACGTTCACATTGCTTGAGGACTGCAGCGCCAGATTGAGGTTGATGGTCTCCGGGTTGACGCCGCTGTTGTCGATAATGTTACCGCTGAGGTCGATGGCGTCACCGCCAATGACGAACGCGCCGGCGCCGCTGTTGAAGGTGATGCTCGTGGCAGTGAGGTTGGTTAGGTTGTTTGTGTTGGTGGTCGTGCTCGTTCCATCGAAGACGAAGTTGCCAGTACTGCCGTTGCCCGGGAAGTAACCCCCGCCGCCCCAGTTTCCAGCGCTCGACCAGTTCGCGCCAGAGCCGCCGATCCAAGTGTACGTGTTGACCGCGGCCAGCGCTTTCTGCGCCGCCAGCCCCACCGCCGCCGAAACGGCCAAGGCCAAAGCCCGCGCCGCTCGGCCTCGAAGAATCTGCTTTTTGTGATGACAAGAAACGCGCGCGCACCCGCCACCCTTGGTCATGTGACAGCTCCTCGAACGCGCAGACGCAGCGCCTCCGCCGCACAGCGACACGCCGCCGATGGCAGCTCCGCCGCGCCGCCCGCTACCAACCCGTTTTGTTCAAAGCACGTTCAGAAACACGACCGATGCCAACGCCCCGCACGCGGGCGCAGAGTCGCCGGCTGTGCGAGCTTTCCCGAGCATCGATGATGCTTCTGGCAGTTAGGCCGCCCTGACGGCCTTCGTAGTCTGAGTATGCCCATGCCCGCAAAAAGGACCAAATGATAAAGATGTACAAATTTCCCCGTCAGAATCTTAATTTTCCCCACACTTTTGTTTGTGATGTCTGTAACGGTATAAACCTCATAAACCATATTTCGCTGTCTGCCGACCGATAACAGGCCCAAATTTCCGCGGAAAGACTTCAGAAAACCCGCCAGATTTGCATCTTCCCGCTCCGGCTGGTAAACGGCACTCCGCAACCATGATCCGCCGCCACGAGGGCCTCGACTTCCTTCTCATCGCTCAACACGACCATGCCCTGCTCGCCGGACATCTCACTTTGCACATCGGCAATGAACTCTTCGCCCCGCCATCCCCTCTGTCGCCCGTCGTCCATGCCGTCGCCCAGCACGATTGCGGCTGGCAAAGCCAGGACGACCGCCCCACGCTTAATCCGCAGGGTTCGCCCAGTCACGTGTTCGAAATCAGTCACGAAATCGCCCTGGCCGCTTGGTCGCGGTCCGTCGAGGAGGCCTGCGCCGCCGATCCCTACGCCGCCCTCTTGGTCAGCCTGCACACCATGAACCTGGCCGCCCTGGCCGCCGAACATCTCGCCAAGCCGGTCACGCCACAATCGCGCCAGGAGCTGTTCAAAATCCATCAGTTCCACCAACGCCAGGTCGAAATCCAGCAGTCCCTGCGTCAGCGATTGGCGATGCGAACCGACCTGGCCCTGCGCCTGGGGCTCGCCCGGCCGGGCGCCGCGCCGGAGGAAGACCTGCTGCTGGCCAATTTCCACTTGCTTGAGTTGCTCGACCAGCTCAGTCTGGTGCTTTGCTTTGACCGCCTGGTATTCCGGGAGGTCCAGAACGTTTTTCCTCGCCCGGGCGAATCGCCCGTCACCGTGCGCTTCGAGCGCGACGACGATGATGGGGCCGTGCATCTGGATCCCTGGCCGTTCGATGAGCCGCGCATCGACCTGCAAGTCCCGGCCAAGCGCCTGCCCGCCGTCACCTATGAAAATGAAGATCATCTCCGCACCGCCTACGCGGCCGCCCCCAGCGAAATCCTGGAGCTTTCGGTGCGGAGGATGGAAAGCGAATAGCCGGCCCGCCCCGCCTCGGTTACGATTGTGCTTATGATGCGAAACCTCCCCCTTATCGCCATTTTTCTGCTCGCTGGCGGCTGCTTGGGCTGCACGGCCACGCATAGTTTTGACATCCGCGTGACCAACCGCTCGGCCACGCCGGTGACGGTCTGGCTGACCAAGACTTCCGGCCCCTACGAGGACGGCTGGCAGCCGCCGGAGGCCCTGGCCCTGCAAACCACCTCCGACACGCACATCGGCGGCGTGATCGTCCCGCCGGGCGAATCCCGCGGCACGAAGATGTCCGCCCAGTTCGAATCCGGCCAGCACCCCGTCCTGCGCGTCTACCGCTCGGTGCATTTCGACTCGATCCTGGCCATCAGCCGCGGGAGTCCCGATCGTTTCGATTACCTTCTGACCCCCGGCCGCAACGACCTGGACGTCGTGGCCGACGCCGGCCAGTTGGCGGTGCAACCGCGTCAATGATCTTTTAACCGCGTTGCGTGCGACGCGCTTCGCTTCCATGTACCAGGAACATCGCGATCAATCGCAGACGATTAAGGCCCGCTGCGCGGTGGTGACGCTTAGCGACACGCGGACCGTCCAGACGGATGCCAGCGGCAAGAAAATCAGCGACCTGCTCACCGCCGCCGGGCACGCCGTGGCCGATTACCAGATCATCCCGGACGACCCCAAGCGGCTGCGAAATTTGCTGGCCGATCTATTGGCTCGTGCGGATGTGGATGCGATTCTGACTAACGGCGGGAGCGGGATCGCCCGTAAAGATCGGACGATTGAGGTCGTGCAGGAGTTTTTCGACATTGCATTGCCCGGCTTCGGCGAGCTATTCCGGATGTTAAGCTGGAGCGAGATCGGCAGCGGCGCGATGCTGAGCCGTGCGGTGGGCGGCGTGGCTCGGGGCAAATTGCTTTTCGCCCTCCCCGGCAGCCCGGCTGCCGTCGAGCTGGCCCTAACTCGCCTGATCCTCCCCGAACTTGGCCATTTGCTTCACGAACTTCGTAAATAGCCTCTACTTTCCACTTTCTACTTTCCACTATCTCGTTTCCCCACCTTCTCCACGAGCTGCGTAAGTAACCTCCACTTTCTACTTTCTACTGTCTCCTTTCTCGCCCCCGCGGGGGCGCGCGATGCAAGTCCTGATTGGGGAAAGGCCTGCGCAATGCGGTCGAAATCCACATGCGCGCAGGCCGTTGCTCGCATCCATTGCCCGAGAAAGGCGTTGCGCTGGAAACATTCACCATTTTTCCAAAAAAGTTTTCCCCGGGCGCTCGGACCGAACTGGAAGTGAGTTTGGCGAAGCCGTTTTGGGCGCAATATCGCCAATCTGAGTTGTAACTCCTGTAGCGAGCGGCCCCGAAAATGGGCCGAAAACGCATAAGCTGTTGTATTCATTTATGTTACGTTCCGAAAAGGGGTCCTGACCCCCTTTTTTATTGACATAAATGTATTTATAGCAATGGATTGCGCGCTAGCGCGAGCGCGACAAAGCAGCCGATGATCGCGTAAGCAATTGGATGGATTTGGGTTACGAGAACAATTTGGAAAACCTTCACCCGCGTACGGTCCTTGGAGGACCTACGAGAAAGTTGAGAGTGGAAAGTAGAAAGGAGAGGTGTGAGGCGATCACAGGCCCCGCTTGAACGACCACCGCCAGAACATCAGAAGCTGTGGCCGCAGGGGATGTCTGTCCAGAGCGACAAACTGGCCTCGGCCAAGGGAATACTTATAATCCTGCCCTCGGCTGCATGATCGGGAGGAATTTCAAGTGTCCAAGAAGGCTTGGTTAGGGGTCGCGGTTGCAGTCGCCATAGCGGCTCTCGCTGTTTTCGCCTTGAGAACAAGACTTTCGAAGCAAGGTGGAATCACAATTGGCGCCACGTTGCCACTCAGCGGTGATGCAGCGGTTTTTGGCAAAAACACCCAAGAAGGCATCGACCTTGCAGTTAAGGAGATAAATGATGCAGGAGGCGTGCTGGGCCGTAAAATCACAATCCAATACGAGGACACCCAGGCCCTGGCAAAGGAGGGTGTTACTGCGTACCAGAAGCTCGTGAGCGTTAACAAGGTGCCAGCTATTATCGATGACAGCGTAAGTAGCGTCACCCTCGCGATGGCACCTCTTGCGGACAGGGATCACGTTGTCATCTTGGCTACGGGTGCCACTGCACCCCAAATATCCGGCGTGAGTAAGTACGTGTTTCGCATTTGGAATTCGGACGCGTATGAGGGACAAGTCATCGCTGAGTGCGCGTTCGCGGAAATGAGTCTGAAGAACGTCGCGATACTTTACTGCAACAACGAATACGGCCAGGGTCTCAAAGGGGTATTCCGCGCACAGTTCCTTGGCCGTGGAGGCAGAATCGCCACAGAAGAGGCTTTTGAACAAGGCGCAACCGACTTTCGAACCCAACTCACCAAAATCGGAGCGACCAATCCTGATGGCATCTACCTTGTAGGTTACCCAAAAGAGATAGGTGCGGCGCTGCGTCAATCGAAAGAACTCGGCATCTCGGCAAAGCTGCTCGGGACTGTGGCGTTGCACGACCAACAACTGATTGATATCGCGGGACACGCAGCCGACGGCGTGGTTTTCCCATTCCCGAAGGATCCAACAGGGAATCAAGTGGACAATTTCAAGACGGCGTTCGCAGCCAAGTATTCGAAGGCCCCGCCGGTGCTGGCCGACGTTGGATATGACGCCGTCAGAATGATTGCCCGTGCTATTGAAGTGTCGAAGGATGCTGCGGGGGACCAACTTCGCCAAGGTCTGTCGACACTCAAGGACTATTCTGGCGCTTCCGGCATGATGACCTTTGACGAAAGAGGAGACGTGCACAAGCCTATGGGAATTAAGGTAATCCAAGACGGAAAATTCGTTTGGCGTAGTTAGAATGCGTCGAACGGAGCGCATCTCCCATGAGCCCAGATCAACCCAACGGTCGGCATAACCGGGCTACCCTGATCATCGTAGAAATCGTAAGCTCGCTCATTGGAAGCGTGGTTTCACTTCTTTTTGGATTTGAAGCCAAGGACGTTACGAAATTGCCGAGTTGGTGGATGCCCGCGGTTTTCGGTGTAGTGGGCGCGTTTTTGGCGTGGTCAATTTTCAACCTGTTTCGGCTCCGCTACCTTCGGGCCGAGCAAGCTGAACGGCATAGGCTGCAACAGCAGAAATTCGAGGCAGATCTCAGGTATATCAAAACTGCCGTCACTCCAATGACACCTCGTTTCGCGAACGAGGATCCCATCGTCTTCGATTTACTACGTGCATACGCCGACCGGGCCCTCCTCCACATTACCCGCCGAGCAGAGATTCTTCCACTTGAGGAGTACTTGATGCTCTTGGACATGTCATTAGATCGCGTTGAAACCTGCATGTTTGCCACGAGTTTAGTTGCTCCATCTACGTTTCTAGCAAATAAAAACGTTATGCTCTACCTAAAGAAACAGGCAGACCGGAAGCAGTATATTGGTGACCGGTTGACGATGGAGAGAGTCTTTATTTGCAAGGGTTCAACGCTGGACTCTGAGACGGAAAAAGACGCGGTTGCAAAACTGCTGCCGCGGCACAAAGATCACGGTATCAAGATGGGGCTCTGCAGGAGCGAGGACTTAGACCTAGCGCCATCGCTAGAGAATAGGTATTGCAGGGATTTTGTTTACTTTGAATCCCACGGCGCACAATGGTTAGTCGACGCTGGCGAGATTACAGAAACAGCTCAAGGGGGCAACGCTTACAACAAGAATCTCGTCCGCGTGCAAGTGGTTATCGACAAAGGCATGCTCAACGGCAACTGGACGGAGACAATGAAAGGAATTCGCGGGCGAACGACGTGGGTGGGCGAATGACATGGTTCGAGGATGTTAAATGACGAAGAGTTCGGGAGTTATTTGCGCGCAAGAAACACCAGTCTTGGCCTTGGAGATTTACAAGCTCCTGCAGGACACGACTTCAGCCGTTGAAGCGACGATGGATTGCATTGTTGCGGAGAGCTCGGAGGAAGCGCCTGAGTTGTACGCGGAGGCACGGGCGAGCATCAACGACGCAGGTCATAGGATACTCTCGACCTTACTGAGAATGTCATACGAGATTTCTGGCTGCTCGTATGAACAAGTGCTCCCGTTGTGTGCGGGCATTGAATTCTTGCAGGTGTCCGCATTGTTGGTGGATGACATATTCGACGATGCGATTACGCGTAACGGACGCGCTTCCATTAGGTCACGGTGCGGTGACAAGGAAGCTACGGCTATCGGGATGGTCCTAGGCGCTTTGGGGATGAGGACAATTGCAGAATTTCTCACGCGCGGTGCCCCGCCCAAAGAGGCTGTTGCAATATTGCAACTGTTCGCGCAAGTTCAGCAAGAAATTTATACCGGCCAGTTTTTGGATTTGCGTTACGCTGGAAGACCTGATTTGTCGGAGGATCAATACTTCAACATAATCACTAGGACTACCGCGTGTTTCATAAGAGCTCCGCTCGTAGCTGGAGCATTGCTTTGGGGAGCGCCAACAGAGCTAACAGCGTCGCTGGATTCAATTGGGTTGAAATTAGGCGTAGCCTACCAGGTCAGGGATGACGTGATCGACTTCCTTGGAGATTCCGATTGCACAGGCAAGCCGCAATTCGGTGATCTTCGACAACGACGAATGAGATTACCGCTCGTGCACGCCCTGCGCCAATTGGACGGACATGACCGGCAGTGGCTCCTGTGCCTGCTTAAGGGTCAGGAACCAATTTCCGACGGCGAGATTGAGCGTGCGTGCGCGTTGTTAACAAAAGCAGGCTCTTTGGAATATGCCATCGGAAAGACAAAAGAGTTTTGCCGGGCCGCCCGAAATTCACTTGCGAGCATCCGTCCCAGGTGGAGAATGTTTGCAGAGCAAATCGACGCGATCGCCGACCTGATTTCAAGTTTTGATTAATTGTTTGTTAATGTGAGGATATATGGGTCAGTTCGTAACACGGTTTCGCAAAAGTCCGAAACCTTCATCTGACAGACCAGTATCGCTGCCGAATACCCGCCCGGGAGCTTCGACGAACGATTGTACACGCGATCGATTGGCGAAGAGCGATGAAACAACCAACGTCGATCTCCGTGGCTGTTTCGAAGTCACGCTGTGCCCAATTTGGAACTGAGTTGAGATGTTCTGGCAACTATCCTTGAATGCGATTGCCGGGGCGTCCGCGGTAATCCCATTGACCATAGGCTGCGCGATTGTCTACTGGATTAATGGTTTCTTTGACTTTGCCTTGGGGGCCAGCTTTATCGGTTCAGTGTATTGTTCGTGGGTTTTGAAAAACGGGTGTGGGTTGTCACTCGGCGCGGCGATTCCGCTTGGCGTCGGCGTAGGTGCATTGTTTGCACTTTTAACGGAAGCTTGGGCGTATCGTCCCCTTCGGAACAAGCGCTCAAGCACGCTGTTCGCAATGCTTGCCTCACTGGGGATTTATATTGTGGTTCAGAACTTCATCTCGTTGCTTTTCGGCGATAGCACAAAGTCATTGCGGTTAGGACCGGTCCAAGCGGGAATTCGAATTCTCGGAGGAAGAATAACGAAAGCGCAGGTTTTGTGCGTCGTTGGGAGTCTATGCGTGATCGGCGGTTTGATCTTACTCCAAGCCCTAACGCGAGCAGGAAAGGTCCTTCGCGCGATCGCAAATGATGCGACGCTTGCGATTATCGTGGGCATTACGGCCGATAAATGGAAATTAATTGCCCACGCTTTAGCAGGTGGACTTGCGGGCCTGTCGGGAATTTTCATGGCCATGAATGTTGATGTTTCGCCGACGTTGGGGATGGGTGCTTTTCTGGCGGCGACAGTTGCAGTCGTAATCGGCGGCTTTGGCAGCATACCGGGAGTTGCCCTTGGTGCCGCGCTGATTGCATTCGCTAACCAGTTCGGCGTTTGGAAACTCAGCACACAGTGGCAGGGGTGCGCGACATTCATAATTTTGCTTGCGTTTATGATTTTGCGACCACAGGGTTTTTCGGGTAGGCCAATTGGAAAAGTCGCCGTGTAAAAATGGATTACCTCCTACACATTGTAATCATTGCGGCGATTTACACGACGCTTGCCGTGTCATTGGATTTGTTGGCCGGGCAGACAGGGTTGCTTTCTCTTGCTCATGCAGCTTTCTACGGCATCGGAGCGTATTCGTCCGCTCTGCTCGCCACCGCCCTGCACCTGCCGATCCTAGTCAGCGTCTTGGCTGGCATGTTATGCGCGGCAGTAGTCTCCCTCTTGGTTTCAGTGCCGTCCCTCCGCCTGCACGACGACTACTTTGTCATTGCCACGTTCGGATTTCAGATGATCTTGTTCAGCATCTTTAATAATTGGGTGGACTTAACCCATGGACCGCTGGGCATTGCCGGCATCCCTCAGCCGACGATCTTCGGATGGCAGATTAATAGTAATTGGAAGTTTGCGTGTCTAGGGTTGCTTTTCGCGTGTTTCGCGTATTTTGTGGTTGGCCGGTTGTCCCACTCTCCCTTTGGTCGTGTGCTACGCGCGATTCGCCAGGACGAGGTGTTCGCGAGGTCGATCGGTAAGAACACGCTAAAATTCAAGGTAGCCGCCTTTGCAGTGAGCGCAGCACTTGCGGCCTCGGCTGGTAGTCTGTACGCGCATTACATTAGCTACGTCGACCCGAGCAGTTTCACGGTCATGGAGTCTATCCTGGTGATTTCAATGGTGATCATCGGTGGGCCCGCAAGCACGTGGGGGCCGCTTATCGGGGCGGCGGTGCTCGTGACTTTGCCTGAAGCGCTACGTTTCACCGGCTTGCCGAGCGCCGTGGCGGCGAATCTGCGACAGGTGTTCTACGGCGCCTTGCTGGTAATCATGATGATGTTCCGGCCTCAGGGGTTGGTGGGACGTTACGGCTTTGGACGGTGAGGAATAATGAACGCCTTACGCTGCCAAATAGTCAACAAGTCGTTTGGTGGCGTTCAAGCCCTACTTGATGTTAGCCTTCGGTTCCCGCCTTCAGGAATTACAGCCATCATCGGCCCCAACGGTGCCGGCAAGACGACGCTCGTGAATGTGCTGACGGGCTTTGTGCGGCCTGACGCAGGTCACTGTTACATCGGCGCTCAGGAAATTACGCGCTGGCCTCCGCATCGAATTGCGCGAACGGGTGTGGGTCGAACATTCCAAGACCTGCGGCTCATTACACAAGTGTCGGTATTGGACAACGTCCTTGTCGCGTGTCCCGCTCAGCGCGGAGAACGATTGTTGCCAGCACTGCTGCGTTTCGGCGTCGCCAAAGAGGAAACCCGGAACTGCGCCGCGGCCATGGACTTGCTTCGGTTTGTCGAATTGGAATCAAGAGCCCATGATCTAGCTGGCGAGCTTTCTTATGGTCAGCAGAAGTTGTTGGCACTTGCCTGTTGCCTTGCCACGCAAGCCTCCATCCTGTTTCTTGATGAACCCGTTGCGGGTGTTGCACCTCAAATGGTCGCAGAGATTCTCGACCGCCTTCGAGCGGTATCCTGCCAGCATAAGGGAATCGTTTTCATTGAGCACGATATCAGCGTAGTTCGAGAGATCGCCGATCAAGTAATCGTCATGGACGACGGCAAAGTTGTGGCTCAGGGATCACCTGCAGAAGTGCTGGAGAGGCCGGAGATTATGGAGGCGTACCTTGGCTGATGCGACACGGCCTCTCCTGCAGGTGGACGCCGTCGTTACAGGGTACGGAAAGAAACTAATCCTGAATGGGATCACTCTTTCCGTAGGCCAAGGTGAGATTGTTGCGCTGATCGGCCATAACGGCGCTGGCAAGTCTACGCTTTTGAGAACTATCTTCGGTTTGCAACCGCTCTGGGAAGGGAAACTATTTTTCGACGGGCAATCGCTGAAGTCAGCCAAACCGCGCGACCTGTTGCACATGGGAATCGCCTATGTCCCGCAAGGCAACCGAGTCTTCACGGACCTTACGGTCCGCGAGAACTTGGCAATAGGTGGGATAACCCTCGAGAACAAAAAACTATTGCATGAGGGAATCACTCGGGCGTTAATTTTATTCCCAGTCTTGCGGGAGCGGTTGAAGCAACGCGCCGCAACGCTATCAGGGGGTCAGAAGCAGATGCTTGCTCTAGCAAATGCGATTGTGCTTTCTCCGCGTTTCTTGCTGCTTGATGAACCTTCCTTAGGCCTGGCGCCACCCTTGGTGACTGCCGCTCTCTCCCGCATTCAGCAACTGAATCGAGACGGCGGACTCACTGTCCTCATCGTTGAGCAAAAGGTTCGCGAAGTTCTGAATATCTGCCAGCGTGTCTGTTGCTTAAAACTTGGGAAAGTCACATACGATGGATCTCCTGAGCCGTTAAAGAGCGATCCTGACAAGCTGCGTCAGGTGTTCCTCTGATGAATGTCGGCAGGCAACCCGGTTGACGCCTTAGTGTCGAGAATCGAGATCGTCCGTCGGACAGAAATGATCTTAAAGACTGGTCAGGCAATAAATTAGGCTAAAATACGAGGAACCGCGATTGACCCCGGGGGCTGTGGCCGATACATTAAGTGCTATGTCAGGTCTTTTGACAGCTCTGCCCCTTACGGTCGTCGTACGATAGGCCGGCGGTCTGGTGCATCCGCTCACACGAGTGTGCACCGGCCGCGAGCGGCCCACCTCCGAAAATCGTCCTTATTGCCCTTTGTCCAAAGCGTTAACAGGAAATTGGTTGTAAGCACTGCGGCCCACGCTTAACATCGCCGCACTTTACCGAAAATAGAGGCACCATCATGGCTATGCTCAAAACCGAATCTCGACCCAGCTCCGCAGCGATCGAAGCCAAGCCCAAGTACCAGGGGAAGACCGGAGCGAAGATCTTCCACGAAATGCTGGTTCAGCAGCACAAAGTGGAAGTGATGTTCGGGTATCCGGGCGGAGCGATTTTGCCGGTGTTCGATGAGCTTTACAGGACGCCGGCCAAGTTCATCCTCAATCGGCACGAGCAAGGGGCGGGGCATTGCGCCGATGGGTACGCGCGGGTGACGGGCAAGCCGGGCGTGTGCGTGGTGACCAGTGGGCCGGGGGCGACTAATACCATCACGCCGTTGGCTACGGCGCTGTTGGATTCCATTCCGATCCTGGTGTTCAGCGGGCAGGTGGCGACCAAGGTCATCGGGAACGACGCGTTCCAGGAGGCGGATGTCACGGGGATTTCGCGGCCGTGCACCAAGTGGAATTACCTGATTAAGGACGTGCACGATCTGCCGCGAGTCATTAATGAGGCGTTTTTGGTGGCGACGAGCGGGAGGCCGGGGCCGGTGCTGGTCGATCTGCCCAAGGACGTGACCTCGGGCGTGTGTACGCGCGAGGTGGATGATACGCCGAGGCCGCACGTCATGAAGCGCAAGACCATCTACCAGGTGGCGCATGCCAAGCAGGTGCAGGAAGCGGCGGAGATGATCAACCGCAGCGAGCGGCCGATCCTCTACGTGGGCGGCGGCGCGATCATCAGCGGGGCTTCGGCGGTCCTGCGCAAGCTGGCGGAAAAGGGAAACATCCCGTGCACGACTACGCTATTGGGCCTGGGGGCGTTTGACGAATTGGACCACGGAAGCCTGTTCATGCTGGGCATGCACGGCTCGGCCGCGGCCAACTTCGCCGTGCAGGATTGCGATTGCTTGATCAGCATCGGGGCGCGATTCGACGACCGCGTCACGGGCAACCTGGCGACGTTCGCGCCCAAGGCGAAGATCATCCACATCGACATCGATCCGAGCAGCATCAGCAAGAACGTGGACGTGGATGTGCCGGTGGTCGGCGACGCCAAGGCGTCGCTGGAGGCGATGCTGCCGCTGATCGAGCACCGCGATCGCAACCAGTGGTGGGCGAAGGTCGATGCCTGGCGGAAGAAGTTTCCGTTCAAGTACCTGGACGATTCCAAGCTCGCCAAGCCGCAGTACGTGATCGAGGAGATCAACCGGCAGACGGGCGGGGACGCGGTCATCGCCACGGGCGTGGGACAGCACCAGATGTGGGCGGCACAGTTTTACCGGTGGCGATATCCAAGGCAGATGATTACCAGCGGCGGGCTGGGCACCATGGGCTACGGATTGCCCGGCTCGATGGGGGCACAACTGGGCAGCCCGGGGAAACTGGTCATCGATATCGACGGCGACGCCAGCTTTTTGATGACCATGAGCGAGCTGGTCACCATCGCCCAGTACAACATCCCGGTCAAAGTGGCCATCCTCAACAACGATTTCCAGGGGATGGTCAAGCAGTGGCAGGATTTGTTCTACGATCACCGCTATAGCCAGACGAAGATGATGAACCCCAACTTCGCGGCCGTGGCCGAGGCGTGCGGTATCCGCGGCATCCGCTGCGAGAACAAGAGCGATGTGCCCAAGATCGTCAAGGAGATGATCAGCCACAAAGGCCCGGTGGTGGTGGATTTTTGCGTCGAGCCCAACGAGCACGTCTACCCCATGGTGCCCAGCGGCAAGGGGCTGCACGAAATGGAAATGGGCAAGGGCCTGCACGAAATGGGCACGCTGTCGTAAGGCGTGGGGCGTGGTGATGGATCAGTGAAGGAAGCGTTGACGACCGATCTGAACCAATCGCAGCAGAGCGCGGCTCCGCCGCCGCCGGTCAGCGGCGTGATCCAGGTCCACGTGCGCGAGATCGATCAGCTGTTCAACTCGATCGATCCGTCGCCGTTCCGTGAAAAGGACCTGGACGACGATGCGCATGAATTCATCCTGAGCTGGGCCAAGGAATTGCCGGCCAATCAAGCGCTGACGCTGCTGGTGCATTTGGATCGGCCGGCGGTTCCGCCGGATGCCGATGACGCGTTGCGGCAGGCGGTGCAGGACTTCTTCAAGCATCGCGCGGAATTGGCGGCGCAGCGGCTGCGGCAGTTGCTGCGCACGGGGAGAACCAGCCTGCTCATCGGGCTGATGTTCCTGGCGGCGTGCGTGTTGGGCGGCGACTGGATCGCCGGACGCTTTCACGATAGCGGATCGGTGCAAATCCTCCGCGAGAGCTTGCTCATCGGCGGCTGGGTGGCGATGTGGCGGCCGCTGGAGATTTTCCTGTACGACTGGTGGCCGATCCGCAACGAGGGGCGGATTTACCGGCGCCTCAGCCAAATGAACGTGCAAATCCGCTGCGCGGGAAAAGCGGAGGGTTTGCCGGCGGCGTAGGGGCTGGGCGGCGTTGTCGTCGCGCGAAAAGACCGGGCGGGGGACCGCCCGGCTCTCTGGGGAAGCGGGGCCGAACCGCCAATGGGGGTGCGGAACCTACGAAATCCCTATGAGAATCCCGGCCACAAACACCAGCGCGCCGCCGACGACCACCTGAAACGCCGCGGATAAAAATGGCGTGTCCATGTAGCGATAGCGAATCCAGGAGATGGTGATCAGCTCGGCCACGACGACGACGGCGGCGACGGCGGTGGCCACGTAAAACTGCCGGATGAGAAACGGCAGGGTGTGACCGATGCCGCCGAGGGCGGTCATGAGGCCGCAGATGATGCCGCGAATGATCGGCCGGCCGCGGCCGGTCAGGCTGCCGTCGTCGCTGAGGGCCTCGGCGAAGCCCATGCTGATGCCCGCCCCCACGGACGCGGCCAGTCCGACGGTGAACGCGAACCAACTCTCCTTGGTGGCAAACGCCGCGGCAAACACCGGCGCCAGCGTCGAGACCGAACCGTCCATCAATCCGGCCAGTCCCGGCTGGACCACCTGCAAAAGGAACAGGCGGCGGTTGGTCTCGTCTTCGTTGGCCCGCACATCCGGGGTCAGCGTCTTCTGCTCCAGTTCCTCGGCGAGCCGCTCGTGCGAGCGTTCCTCCTCGGCCAGATCGTTCAACAGACCGCGGACGCTGACGTCGGTGGATCGTTTGGCGGCGGCGGCGTAGAAGCGCTGAACCTCGGCCTCCATGGACGCGGCCTGCTTGCGCACGGCGTCCAGACCCAGGGGCCGCATCATCCACAACGGCCGGCGACGCACGAAACCCTTGATGTCCTCGCGGCGGATCAGGGGAATGTGCTCGCCGAATTTCTGGCGGTACAGCTCCGTCAGGCGCTGGCGGTGGCCGACCTCCTGCTCGCGCATGCGCTCAAACACCTCGGCCGACGCCGGATACTGCTCCTTCAGGCCGTCGGCGTAGTCGCCGTAAACGCGCGAGTCCTGCTCCTCCATCCCGATGGCAAGCGCCAGCACTTCACGCTCGCTGAGACTGTCGAAATTTCGCATGAATCACCTCGAATGGGAGACAAACGCGCGTCGCAAGCGACGCGGCTAAACGCTATTTGACGGTGAACCTCATGACGCTGACGGAATACGGCGGAAAATCGTGCACGAAATCGGGGGCCGCATCCGTAATGTCCTGACGACGCGGCACGATCTTTTCAGGCGTCTGGATCGTGTTCATGTCCGACGGCTGGCCGGTCAATACTTCCACGGCGGCGCTCTTGGCCACGTCGGCGGCGCCGCCAAGGAGGATCTGCGCCGGCTGCACTGTGGCGGCGGTGTTGACCACTTTCAAAATGACCTGGCCGTTTTTTTCCTCGCGGCTGGCGGCGGCAAATAAGGTCGGCAGCGGCGGCTGGGGCGCGTCAACCGCCTCGATGATCAACTTGTCGCCCAGATAGCATTTGATGTTTCGGCCAGCCAGTTCGATGCGCACGTCGTACCACTTGCCGGTCTCGATGGTGGTGGGCACAGATGGGCTGATGGACGTGGTCATGCCGTCGGCGATCTGCTCGATCGCCGCCGCGGTATTGTGCCATCCGCCGATGTTCCAGCGCAGATAATCCTCCCCGCCGCGGTAGTGGAAGACGGCGACGAAGCCGTTGTCGCCGGAGAGTTTGCGGGCCTTGAAGCTGTAGGTGTAATCGGTCCAGCCGTCGTCGCCGGCCAGGGCGCGGTATTCGCCGTGATCGTCCGATTGACGCAGGGCGCCGTCCTTAATGCTCCAGGTTCCCTTACCGGTTTTGAAGTCGATGGGTCCGACGGTATCGGCCCTGGTCACGCGGAAATCCTTAAACTCGGCGGCGCTGGTCCAGGTTCCGACGCCGATTTTTCCAGAGGGAGGCGGGAGAGCGACGGCCGCCTGGGGCGGCGTCTCGATCCGCACGGGAAGCACCTGGTCGCCGCGATTTTCGGCGAACATTTTTTGCACGTAATACGACGGCGAGCCGAAACTGCTCTGGGCGTCGAAGCCGATCAGATTGGTCGGCCACTGGGAAGCGCCGAGATTCACGTTCACCAGAAGCGGCGCGTAGCAGGACATCATCACCACATCCGAATTGCGATCCAGACCCGTAAGCCAGGCGGCATCCGCCAGGGCGGAATTCAACGTCGGCGTGGGCGAGCCTTGCTTGGTCGCCCATTCGCCCACAAGCACCTTGGGTTCGCCGCGATCGCGCCCGTCGTAGTGATCCACGTCCCGCTCCATGTGGCGGGCGGAGCGGTAAAAATGGTCATCCACCAAATCCGGACGGCGCGTCTTGAGCGGGGCGCTGGCGATCAGTTGCAGCCGCGGATACTTGGCCTTGATCGCATCGTAGAACTGGGTGAATCGCTGGTCGTAGTTGCCGGTGCGGTCGAAATAATCCTCGTTGCCGATCTCGACGTAGTTCAATTCAAACGGCTGGGGATGGCCGTCCAGAGCGCGCTGGCGGCCCCAGGGCGTGGACGAGTCGCCCGTGACGTATTCGATTTCATCCAGCGCCTCCTGCACGAACGGCTGGAGCTTTTCGCCGGTGACGCCCTGGCCCTTGAGCGAATATCCGGCGAACACGGCCAGCAGGGGCTGCATGCGCAGGTCTTGGCACCACTGCAAGAATTCGAGCAACCCAAGCCCATCGGAAGAGCGATATCGCCACGGGCCGGGATGTCCCGGGCGATCTTCCAGGCCGTGCACCGTTTTTTCCCAGGCGAAACGGTCGGCGATGGAGTCGCCCTCCAAGTAATTGCCGCCGGGGAATCGCAGAAAGGCCGGATGCAGATCGGCCAATTTCTGCATCAGGCCGATGCGATTGCCGTTGGGACGGTCGTTGAACGTGGGCGGAAACAGGGAGACGAGATTGAACCACACGGAACCCGCGGCACCGGTGGAAATGACAAAGCGGTTGTCCGTCGACGGCGGCGCTGAGCCGGTGTCGAGCCGGACGCTGTAGTGTTGCCATTGCTGGCCGACGGCCGGGATGGTTGCCGACGCCCAGATTTTGGAGCCATCGCTGCTCTCGATGCCCACCGTCAGCGGTCCGGAGAAGGCGGCGCTGGCCCGGGCGTAGAACGATGCCGTATAGCGCGTGCTGGGCGCGACCGGGATGCCCCAATAACCGTTATTGGCCACGCCGACGCGCCCCCCTGCCGCGACGGCAGTAACATCGAGACGCAGGCTCGTGGTCAGCGCCGTCGTGTTGACCGGATTGGAATCATCCAGCGATATGCTGCCGCCAGAACCCGCACCGGCAGCCAGCGACCAATGCACCGGTTTAGCAGGATCATCTTTGAATATGCGGTTTTGGATCAGCTCGGCGTACAGGCCGCCGTCGTAGGAATGATTGATCTCCTCGGTCATCAGGCCGTAGAGGATCGGGCTGATGGCAACGCCCGGCTTGTCAACGCCGACGGAGATTTTCGCGGCCGTCTGCCCCGCCACGGGCCGCGAAAGCGCCATGGCGATCAGAACAAAAACGGCGGCGAGAATCGTGCGTCGCATGGAGGCCGACAGTGTAATCGAAAACCGCGATGGTTTTCATGCCGTCAGGCCGGCTTACGGGTTCGCTTGGCGCGGGAGGCGAGGAGTTGATCGACGCAAATGCCGGCGAGGATGACGGCGCCCATGACGGCCAGGTTCAGGGAACTGGGAATGCCTAGGAGATTCACCAGGTTCTGTAGCACCTGGAGCAGGGCGCTGCCAAGGAGGATGCCGAGGATGGAGCCTTCGCCGCCGCGGAGACTGCATCCGCCCAGGACGGCGGCGGCGATGCCGTAGAGCTCGTAGGAGAGGCCGTGGCCGCTGGGGGAGACGGAGTTGGTGTAGAACGCCAGTTGAATGCCGGAGATGGCGGCCAGGAGCATGGAGACGGCGTAGGCCGAGCCGATGACCAGGCGCGTGTTGATGCCGGAGAATCGGGCGGCTTCCTCGTTTCTTCCCACGGCGTAGAGGTAGCGGCCGTAGACCGAGCGGTGCAGCACCACGGCCATCACGGCCGCGACGACGAGCAGCACAACAAACGGCATGGGCACGGGGCCCAGTTTGCCCGCGGCCAGCGGACGCAGCAGCCCAAAACTGCTCGTGCCAAAGCCGCGCGTTTCATCGTTGGAAATGAACCGCGCCAGCCCCCGGTAAAACAGCAGGCCGCACAACGTCACGATGAAAGGCTGAAGGCGCACCACGGTGATCAGAAAGCCGTGTCCGACGCCCAATAGCACGACGCCGACGACCACGGCCGCCGTGGCCGCGGGCCAGGGCCAGTGGGCTCGGGTCAGCAGGATCGCCAGCACGATCCCCTGGAGGGCAAAGACGGAGCCGACGGACAAATCAATGCCGCCGGTGATGATCACCAGACCCATGCCGATGCTGAAGATGCCGAACATGCCGACCAAGCGCGAAGTGTTCTGCAGATTCGCCGTGGAGAGAAACTGCGGATTCAAGATGGCCACGGCGACGCACAGAACCAGGAGCAGGATGCCGATGCCCAATTCCTTTTTCATGAACGGTCCCCCCCGCCGGAAGCGGCGGTAGCCGAGGCGGTTCCAAAGGCCAGGTCCATGACGGCCCGCTCGGAAAATTCGCTGCGCGGCAGAATCCCCACGATTTTTCCTTCGCGCATGACGGCCACGCGGTCGCTGACGCCCAGGACTTCCTCCAGATCGCTGGAGATGACGATGACGGCCACATCCTGGTCGGCCAGGGCGCGTAGCAGGCGGTAGATTTCGGCTTTGGCGCCGACGTCGATGCCGCGCGTCGGCTCATCGACGATCAGCACCTTGGGTTTCATGCCCAGCCATTTGGCCAGGACGACTTTCTGCTGGTTGCCGCCGCTGAGATTCATGGCGGGGGTTTCACACGATGGCGTTTTGATTTGCAGCATGCGGACCTGCTGGTCGGCGTGGCGCGTCTCGCGGTCCGGGCGAATGAGCAACATCGAGGCGAATCGCCGCAGGGCCGGCAGGGAAATGTTTTGGCGCACGGTCATGTCCACGATGAGTCCGGTGCGGCGGCGGTCTTCGGGCACCAGGTAAACGCCGGCGTCGATGGCGTCGCGGGCGCTGCCGATGCGCAGAGGTCGGCCGTCCAGGGCGATCTGGCCGGCGGGCATGGGATCGACGCCGAAAATCGCCCGCGCCAGTTCCGAGCGGCCACAGCCGACCAGCCCCGCTAAACCGAGGATTTCGCCGCCGGCGGCGTCGAAACTGACGGCCTGATCCGGCCAGGCCGTGGTGCGAAGGCCGCGAACCTGCAACCGGATGCGCCGCGCGGTGCTCGACGCCGGCACGTAAAAGCTGCGCAGGTCCCGGCCGATCATCAGGCGGACCATGTTGGCGTGATCGATCCGGTCGTGTGGCAGCTCGCCAGCGTTCTTGCCATCCCGCAGGGCCACGACGCGGTTGGCAATCTCGCAGATTTCGCCCAGCCGATGGGAAATGAAGAGCACGCTGACGCCCTGGCGGCTCAGGTCCTTCAGTGTCAAGAGCAGCCGGTACGTCTCGGCGCGGGTGAGGGAGCTGGTCGGCTCATCCAGCACCAGGATGCGCGCGTTTTGCGAGAGGGCCTTGGCGATCTCCACCATCTGCTGCTGGGCGAGCGATAGCTGGGCCAGCGGCGTGCGCGGCGAAATGTTCAGACCCAGACGATCCAGATGCGGCCGGCTTTGGCGGACCATGGCGGCGGAATCGATCCAGCGCAGCGGCCCGGCCCACGCGAAGCGCGCCGGCTCGCGGCCTAAAAACAGATTCCCCGCCACGTCCAGATTGTCCAGGAGGTTCAGCTCCTGATGCACGACTCCGAAGCCCAAGGCCGCGGCATCGGCGGCGCTGCGCACGGACAGGTCGCGGCCGTCCAGCACGATCCGGCCGGCATCCGGCTGCAGCACGCCGGCCAGGATTTTCACCAGCGTGGATTTCCCCGCGCCATTCTCGCCGATCAGGGCCAGGATTTCGCCGCTTCCTAAAGACAGATTCACGTTGTCCAGGGCCACCACGCCGGGAAAGCGTTTGCAGACGCCGAGAAGATTCAGGATGGGAGTCGTTTCCATGGGCCTTGCGGCGCTGGCAGCCCTGGCGGATCACCTGCCGCGCAGCTTCATCAGCCTGGCGTGAAAATCGTCGACGTTGGAAGCGTCGATGGCCAGGGTGGGAATGAAAATCTGCTTGCCCGGGGGAATGACGGACCTGTCGCCGCGAAGCACCTTGGCCATGAGCGTGATCGCCTGGTGGCCGAACTCGTACGGCTGCTGCACGACCGTGGAGAATATGGCGCCGCTCTTGACGCCCGCGAGGGTCTCATCTTCCTCATCAAAACAGACGACTTTGATCTTGCCGACTTTGCCCGACTCCGTCAGGGCGTTGAGGATCGCCGGGCCGTTGTAGCTCCACAGGCCCACCAGGCACGACACCTCCGGATAGCGCACCAGCGTGTCCTGCGCGTTGGCCTTGGCGCGGACGCGGTCGGATTCATCCGTGCGAACGTCGACGATGGAGACGTTGGAGCCGTCCAGCGCCTGCTTGAGTCCCGCGTAGCGGTCCTTGGCGTTCTGGGCATCGAGGGTGCCGACGAAGACCATGATCTTGCCGCCGCCGGGCAGGGCCTTCTTGATCAGCTCGCCGGCCTGCTTGCCGGCATCCACGTTGTTGGTGCCGACGTAACAGGCGCGATCGCTGCCGGGAGCATCGGAATCGTGGCAAAACAGCAGGGTCTGCTTGGCCACGTCGTTGAGCTTGGGCGTTTCGTTGGCCGGATCGACGGGGCTGATGGCGATGCCGTCGACGCCTTTGGCCAGCAGATCGTCGATGATGCGGATTTGGCTGGCGGCCGTGCCGTCGCCGGGAATCTGAAATTCCACGGTGACGTTGGGCAGCTCCTGCTGCGCCTTGTCGCACCCGGCGCGGGCGATGGTCCAGAAATCGGAGGCGTTGTTGGTGACGAACGCCAGGTGCAAGGTCTTGGCGGCGCCGGCGGAGCCGCTTGGGCGCTTGCCGCAGCCGGCGATCCACAAACACACCGCGACGCACACGCCCAGCGTGATGGTTTTGGTCATAGGTTGTCCTCGTGCAGAGGCGAATCCACCCCGATCAGAACGCAGGAGAAGGCGGGTGAAGGGGGTCGAATCCATCGAGAATTCACAGGAATTGAGGGAATTCTAGAGAGGATCAAGGGATTCCGCCAGCGGGTGGCGACAAGGGAGCACTGGAGCACTCGCCGCATCGCCGCCGCTGGTCGCCGGTGGCATTGGGGCGAGTTTGTGCATTTTCTGTTACCAACGCGGCGCTGCCGGTGTTGTGGCGGAGTCGGTCGCATATCATCCGGCCATCATGGATACCCATCCCAAACTGCCGCCGGTCCTGGATGCCGTGGTCGAATTAGGCGTGGTCAGAATGCGCACGAGCGTTGGCGCGAGGCCCCAGGAAAGATACCGCCCGCGAATGTGTTTGTGGGTGGACCAGGGCACGGGCATGATCCTACATTTCGAGCTTAGTGAGCCGATGCCCAGTTACCTGCCACTGGTGGTCGATTCGCTGGCTGCGGTGGCGGAGCGAATGGGCGGTGTGCCACGGCAGATTCAACTGCGAGATACAAAATTGGCCGGCGAACTCAAGCAGGCGCTGGAACCTTCCGGCATCGAGGTCGTGGTGCGGGAATCGTTGCCGATGCTGGACGAGGCCCTCACCAGCCTGATGGAGTTCAAGCGGATCAGCGGCAAGCCCGAGCCGGGCTTGCTGAACGTGCCAGATATGACGCTCGATCACGTCATGGCCTTCGCGGACGCGGCGAAGGCGTTTTATGAAGCCCGCCCGTGGCGACATCTGATCGATGACGACTTGATCGCCATCGAATCACCGTCAGGTCCGCCGGGCACGCAGTTCACGCAGGTGCTGGGCGCCGGCGGAAGCACGTACGGACTTGGCTTTGTGGCCTCACGTCAGGTGCATGAGGAGATGCGCAGCGGCCAGGGCCTGCCGCGCGGCGGTGTTTGGAGTTTGCTCTTTGGGGACATCGACGAAATTTCCTACGAAGATGGGGAAGCCTGGGAACGGCATGGCCTGGCCGTTGCCGGACCATTTGCTTATCCGAGCTTCGGCCGTTTCACCCAATCGGAGGGTTATAGCCACCCCCTGCCGGCTCAACTGGTATGGGCCGAAGGGTTGTTGCGAGCGCTGGCCACCACCACCGAGGATGAATTGGACCGCGGCCAGTGGGAAAAGCATGTCGAAACGCTCGGAGGTGCAACGACCTACAGGTTTTCGATGCCTTTGCTGCTGGAACAGGTGGCGGGCAAGAGCGTCGTTGATCCGGCGAGGTCCGTTCACGCCGGCAGAATCGCGGCGGAATCGATGCTCCGCGCGATCGGCCAGCAGTTGGCCGGTCGCGGCCCGATGAGTGAAGCCGAATTGAACCAATTCCTGGCATCGATCCAAGGCAAACCGCAGACGTTCACGCCGACAACAGACGCCGAGCGGGCGCAGGCCTTGTTTTTTCAGGCCTGCGAATCGCGCGGCCGGCGGCAAGTGCAGTTAGCGCGGCAGGCATTGGCCATCGACCCGGACTGCTGTGACGCCCTGATTCTTCTGGCCGAGCGAGCGGGTGATCCTGAATCGGCATTGCCGTTATGTCGGCGCGCCGTGGAAGGCGGCCAGAGGCAATTGGAGGCAAGCCGATTCAAGAACGACATCGGACACTTTTGGGAAATCGTCGAGACGCGTCCCTACATGCTGGCCAGGCAGCAACTCGCCCTCACGCTCATGGAACTTGATGCGTTTGACGAAGCCGCCAGCCACTTGAGCGAAATGCTTCGACTGAACCCCGGCGACAACCAGGGAAACCGCTATCATTTGGCGCAGTGTCTGCTGTACGCCAACAAGCTGGACGAGCTGGATGAGCTGCTCAATGGCCCGCAATACCGTGACGATTCTGACGCCGAGTGGGCATTCACGCGTGCGTTGCTTGCATACCGTCGCCAGGGAGACACGCCCGAGGCAAGGAAGCGGCTCGATGAGGCGCAGAGGCGCAACCGGTTTGTCGTACCGCTGATGACCGGCCGGACGCCGATGCCGCTGGAGCCGCCGTCTTCATTTAGTCCAGGAAGCGAAGACGAAGCCATCGCCTGTGTGAAACAGATCGCCGATGGATGGCACGAGATGCCTGGCGCCATCGACTGGCTCGAGGCCACGACGGCCAAGGTCCAAAACCGGATTCGGCAGTGGAGCCGCGAACGAGAAAAGAAGCGAAAAAAACGCCGGTGAGCCGCATGCTTCTGGCGCCGCTGACCGTGCAAGGGCTTTGGCCGAGGCGTCACTCCAAACGGTAAACCAATAGTCTACTGGTTTTCTGGTTGTCTTGGGCGCACACGAGCACAACCTCGCCGCGGTGGCGCTTGCCGCCATCTGCCCCGATCTCTTCATGCCTAAGGACCGGCTCCACCGGGCGATTTGGCTTTCCTCCCTCCTTACGGCGAGGCCGCATTCTCGGCCTGGGGTTGAAGGTTTTGTCGGGCCTGATGGCCTGATGCTGACCCAGCATCCATGCCTTCGGCGTATTTGCTTGCCAAACTGCTTGTCCTGCTCTGGCGATGGCGGGATACTGTTGTGTAACCACCGCATAGGAATCATCCGCCGCTTGGCGGACTTGGCTTTGCGGGCATTTCCTCGGTCGACAGGCGGATGCCATGGGTTTGGGACTCGTCCTAGGTTGGAAAAAACGGGGGAACGGCTTGCTCAGACAACTGGCCGCGTATTCAGGGTGCCTCTCGTTGCGCCGCGCGGCGACTTGGTGTCTCGCGATCGCTGTGATTGCCTTGGTGGCAGGCTGCAAGCCAAAGTTGGACAGCACTGATCCCGACGAGCGTGTCCGCGCCGTGGAGAATTTGACCGACCAAGCGGTTCTGGCCAAGGTGGCCGTCGAAGATCAGGATTACTGTGTCCGCCGCGCCGCCTTTGACAAGCTCACCGATCAGGCGGCTCTGGCCAAGGTGGCGGTCGAGGACAAAGACCGGCAGGTCCGCCACGCCGCCGTCGAGAAGCTCAGCGATCAGGCGGTTCTGGCCAAGGTGGCCGTCGAGGGCCATACCGTGGACGCCCGACTCGCCGCCTTCGTCAAGCTCACCGATCAGGCAGCTCTGGCCAAGGTGGCCGTCGAGGGTAAGGATAGCGCTGTCCGCGACGCAGCCGTCGATAAAATCACCGATCAGGCGGCTTTGGCCAAGATGGCCCTCGAGGATCAGGATAGCTATGTTCGCCGCGCCTCCGTCGAGAAGCTCACTGATCAGTCGGTTCTGGCCAAGGTGGCCGTCGATGACAAAGATGCCAACCTCCGGCGCGCCGCCGTCGAGAAGCTCACCGATCAGCCGGTTCTAGCCAAGGTGACCGTCGATGACAAAGATGCCAACGTCCGGTGCGCCGCCGTCGAGAAGCTCACCGATCAGTCGGTTCTAGCCAAGGTGGCCGTCGATGACAAAGATGCCAACGTCCGGCACGCCGCCGTCGAGAAGCTCACCGATCAGTCGGTTCTAACCAAGGTGGCCGTCGATGACACGGATAGCAAACTCCGGCGCGCCGCCGTCGGGAAGCTCGACGATCAGTCGGTTCTGGCTAAAATGGCCCTCGATGACAAGGATAGCAACGTCCGGCGCGCCGCTGTCGAGAGGCTCACCGATCACTCGGTCCTGGCCAAGGTGGCCGTCGAGGACAAAGACTGGCAGGTCCGCTACGCCGCCGTCGAGAAGCTCACTGATCAGTTGGTTCTGGCCAAGGTGGCAGTCGATGACAAAGATACCAACGTCCGGCGCGCCGCCGTCGAGAGGCTCACCGATCAGGCGGTTCTGGAAAAGGTCGCGGTCGAGGAGAAGGAAAGCGGTGTCCGCCGCGCCGCCGTCGACAAAATCACCGATCAGGCGGTTCTGGCAAAGGTGTCCATCAACGACAAGGATAGCGATGTCCGCCGCGCCGCCTTTCGTAAGCTTAGCGATTCCGAAACCCTTGCCGAACTCTTTGCCACCGCCGCAGATCCGACCACGCGTCTGTATGCGTCCATTCTTTTGAAGATCCAGAGCGGTTGCCAGCCGATCCCGCAGAAGCATAGGGATCGGCTCTGTGGTGGGGTCCTGGCGGGAATTCTCGACTCGCTAATGGACCCTCTTGTGACCACGGAGCTTGGCAATGTGAAGGATATAAACATCACCTGGGAAGCTCTCTCGCAAGGTTACAGTCAAAATGGAGACCCGTATCTTGCAGGACCGCATATAGACGGAGAACGATTCACGGTATCTGTCAAGCTGAGCAAGATGGACCGCGTCGTTTCCCACTGCTGGGCTACCGACTTCCCGTCGGTGCTGCGAGAACACCAGGTTTGGCCGGTTTGGCAGGAAGCGAGGATAGAGGAGTTGGATTTTCCCCGAGATATTTGCGGTCTTCTTTCTGCGCCCACGCTCGCCAAACTCGCCATCCAGAGTGACCGGCCCCTTCTCCGCCGTGCTGCAGTCGAGGAGCTGACCGATCAGGCGGTTCTGGCCAAGGTGGCCGTCGAGGACAAGGACTCGGATGTCCGCCGCGTCGCCGTTGGGAAGCTCATTGATCAAACGCTCCTGGCCAAGATTGCCGCCCAGGATGAGGACTCCAGCGTGAGGCAAAGTGCAACTGCAAGGTTGGCTGGACCGCAGCGCTAGATCGCAGCCGTGCCCGGCTTGCAAACCCCTGTGACGGCAAAGAACGCAAAGGGAGCGGCGTCGCGACGAGAATTCGATGCGGCTATATGTTCGGAGACACAGGGGTGACCGTGCTCTATGGTTTCTCAGGCGTCTTCGGCCGCGCCGTTCAACATTGAACGGGTACGCAATGCCAAGCGTTTGGTGGGATTCACGTCAAGAGCGGGCGAAGGGGGTCGAACCCTCGACATTCACGTTGGCAACGTGACGCTCTACCACTGAGCTACGCCCGCGATGGAGCCAAAGTCTATAAACGCCCTCTTCGCATTGCAAGCGGCGGATCAGAGCGTCGGGATCTAAAATGCAACCGCAGAGACACAACCCATTGCCGCTGAACCGCCTTAACCTTCTCACGCATGTTTTCGCGAGCTTCGCGCCTTCGCGGTAAACCGAAATTTAGTTAAACCGCGAAGGCGCGAAGGACGCGAAGAAGAGAGAAATTTTTCCCCAGCGGCTGTCTCTGCGTCTCTGCGTCTCTGCGGTTGCATCTGATTTTAAGACAATTGGAAGTCTCTATCAGACCACGAAATTGATGGCTAAAGCGACGAACATGCGCATGCCCACGGGCACGGCAGCGTCCAGAAAATCGTAGCGGTCGCTGTGCAGGGACGGATAGGCGCCGCCGCCGAGGCCGGGCGGCTCGACGCCGATCAGAAAAAAACAGCCGGGAATCTGCTCCAGATAGTACGCGAAATCCTCGCCGCCCATGCACGGCCGTGCGACGGGGATGAAACGGTCGGAGCCCAGCGTCTGGCGGGCGACGAAGGCAACGTAATCGGACATGGCGGGATCGTTGATCGTCGCCGGATAGCCTTCGAACCAGTCGAGCTTGGCCGAACAGCCGCCGGCGGCGGCGATGGACTGGCAGCGCTGCCCGATGGCCGAACGGGCCAGCTTGCGCGTCGGCTCGCCCAGGGTGCGCACGGTGCCTTCGATGACGGCTTGGTCGGGGATGATGTTGGTGGCCGTGCCGCCGCTGATTATGCCAACCGTCACCAGGGCCGGCTCGGTCGGATCGATCTGCCGGGCCACGATCTGCTGGAGATTCACCACCGCCTCGGCGGCGGCGACGATCGGGTCGGCGCCCAGATGCGGAAACGCCCCGTGACAGCCCTTGCCGATGAAGGTGACGCGGAAATTGTCCGTGGCGGCCAAGAGCGCGCCGGGCTTGGTGGCCACACATCCCACGGGGAGGCCGGGCCAGCCGTGCAGGCCGAAAATCGCCCGGACCTTGGGTCCGACGCGGCCGTCGAGCACGCCGGCGTTGACCAGGCGCTGGGCGCCCCCACCGCCTTCCTCGGCCGGCTGCCAGATCAGCTTCACGCAGACCGGCAACTCGTTTTGGATCGATTGCAGGACCGCGGCCGCGCCCAGCAGCGCCGCCATGTGCCCGTCGTGACCGCAGGCGTGCATTTTCCCCGCGTGCGTGCTGGCGTAGGGCAAGCCGGTCTGTTCCGTAATCGGCAGCGCGTCGATGTCGGCGCGCAGGGCGATGCACGGCTTGGAAGTGTCGCCGATCAGCACAATCGTCGCGGTGGGCACATCGGCCAAGCCGTCGACGTGCGCGATACGCAAACGGTCCAGTTCGGCGCGAATGGCGGCGGCGGTCTGGAACTCCTCGTAGCCCAGTTCGGGAATGCGATGCAATTGATGGCGCAGCTGGACCGCTTGGGCGGCGCGGGCGTCGATGGCGGCGTCGATCGTGCTCACGGGAATAAGCCTACATCCGGGCGGCGGCAACAGGCAACGTCGCGGCGTGAACTTCTTCGACCGTGATGTCGGACAGCGGCTGGCGATGCAGGACCGTGACGCGCGGGCCCAGGGGCCGCCAGACGGCGGGGTCGCTGGGGCCAAACAGCGCCACCGTGGGCAAGCCGATGATGGCCGCAAGGTGCGTCGGCCCACTGTCGTTGCCGACAAAGGCCGCCGCCTGGCAAAGCTCGCCCAGCAGATCGACGTAGGTCGCGGGGCGCGCCACCGGAGCGGCGGATTCGATCCGCGCGATCGCCTGGGCCGGCCAGCGATCCAGCTCCACTTCGCCGAGGAGGAATTGGCACGATCCGCCCCCAGCGCGGATTTTTTCGGCCAGCTTCAGGTAGGCCTCCAGCGGCCAGCATTTATCGCGCGAGCCGCTGCCGGGATGGATCAGCACGCGCTTGTCCGCAAACGCCAACGTGCCGACGCCCCTGGCGGAGATGGAAGAAAGCACCTGGCGCACGGCGGCCTGCACGGTTGGGCGGTCCGTGAGAGCATCCAACAAAACCTCGGATGCGTGGCTGCCAGACAGATGGAGCCGCAAGTCGATCGGCACGATATCCGCCTGCGGGGCGATCGAGCACACCGCGCTGGTCCACGGGTCGGACGGCCCGGCGACGTATGTGAAAATGTCATGTGTGTCGCGCAGTTTTTCGCGGCAGCGCTCCGGCAGTTGCTCGGCATCGCCGAAGAGATGATGCCAACCCAATTCGACGTCGGTCGCTTCCAGGCGCAGCACTCGCTCGACCAACTCGCCCTTGTGCTTTTGGGTGACGTAGAGGATGCGGCTTTGGGGATACAGCCTCCCCAGGGCCAAGCCCAGAGGCCAACTGAGCACGAAATCGCCCAGGGCCCCGGCATGAAAGATCAACACGTTGCGGCGGAACATCGCTCAATTCTGAAATCTCAAATTTGAAATTTCAAATTTCAGATTCAATCCATCGCCTGCTCGATCCACCCGCCGCCGAGCAGAACGTCGCCGTCGTAAACAACAACGGCCTGACCGGGGGTGATGGCCGATTGCGGCTGATCGAAACGGACGGTCATGCGGCCATCCGCCGTCGCGGCCACCTCGGCCGGCTGCGGATCGTGGTTGTAGCGAATCTTGGCGGAGCATCGCAAGGGCGGACCGTCCACGATCACGCGATCACTGAGCCAATTGGCCTGCGCGGCCACCAATCCCCGCCGCAGCAGGGCCTGCTTTGGTCCCACCGTGACGCGATTGGAAGCGGGGTCGATGGCGGTGACGTACACCGGCCGGCCCAGGGCCAGGCGCACGCCCTTGCGCTGGCCGATGGTGAAATGCTGATGGCCCTCGTGGCGGCCGACGACGGCGCCATCCGCCAAAACCAATTCGCCGCTGCGCACCGCTTGCCCGCTTCGCCGCTTGAGCAGGCCGGCGTAATCCTGGTCGGGAACGAAACAGATTTCCTGCGAGTCGGGCTTGTTGTACACGGGCAGATTCAATTCCTCGGCGATGGCGCGGACCTGCGGCTTTTCATATTCGCCGATGGGCAGGAGCATCCGGTCGAGCATCTTTGGCGACATGCCGAACAAAACGTAGCTTTGGTCCTTGCGCGGATCGCGGGAGCGCAGGAGCGACTTTCGGCCGGTGGCCGGATCGACGCCGACGCGGGCGTAATGTCCGGAGGCCACGAAATCCGCCCCCACGGCTTCGGCATAGCGGGCCAGGCGGCCGAACTTGAGCCAGTCGTTGCAGCGCACACAGGGGTTGGGCGTTCGGCCGCGGTTGTATTCGTCGACGAAATAGTCGATCACGCGCGAGAATTCGTCCTGGAAATTGAGCACGTAAAACGGGATGCCCAGCACGCCGGCCACGCGGCGCGCATCGGCGGCGTCCAGGACCGAGCAGCATCCCTGGCGGTGCCCCGAGGCATCTTCGGCCACTTCCACGCCGTTGGGCGAGCCCAGGCGCAGAAATGCGCCGAGACAATCGTATCCCTGGCGCACGAGCAGGGCCGCGGCGACGGAGCTGTCCACTCCGCCGCTCATCGCCACCACCACCTTGGGTCGCGCCGTCACCATGGCCGGATTATATCTCCGCTGGGCGGAGACAGGGCGGCAAACAATCACCTATGACAATCCGGTGGCAGTGACCGATAATGTCGATTAAACGACCGTCGAGGTGGATCGGATGACTTCCGAGCCGGAGCAAAGATATGTTCCGCAGCATCCGCTGCGGTGGCTGCCGGAAATCAAGACGCTGGTGAGCAGGCGATTGCAGCCTTTCTCCTCCCCCGGTAATCCCAACTTTTTTCATCTTCGGC
>DBZL01000078.1 GCA_002311745.1 Phycisphaerales bacterium UBA1161
TGCTGGTGGCGAACTCGACGATCGCCGCTACCATCTTCTTGCCGAGTCCGCCCAGCGTCTTCTTCTGCGCCTTGTCCAGATCCGTGTCGGCCTGGTCGATCTTGGCGTTCAGCACCACGGTCGCGTCGTCGACTTCCTTCTGAAGCTTTTGGCGGTCCCCGTCGCTCAGTTTTCCCTCATCCAGCCGGCTCTGCTTTTGTGCGATGGCCTTCTGGTCCTCATCGAGCGCCGCCTTGCGCGGCCCGAATTCGGCGTCCAGCGCCTTGGCTGCGTTCTGCCCGTCGGTGGTGGCCAGGATGGCGTCCTGAATGTTCACCAGCGCCACTCGCGGAGGGCGCGCCGGTTGCGCCGCCGCCACTATCACCGCCAGCATACCCAGAATCAAAGCTCGATGTGCTTTCACTCCTGCCCTCCGTTCGGGATCTTAACACGGCCGCGCAACGCCAAGTGGGACAGACCTTCGCCTTTCGTGGTCTGTCATCTCTCGCCAAGGCACGACACCTTGACAGACGACAAAAACCGATCGTCCGTCCCGCCCTCAGCGCAGATTGAACTTCTTCATCTTGTAGCGCAGGGTGTCCCGCGTCACGCGCAACAGGCGAGCGGCCTGCGTCTGGTTGCCGTTGGTTTTTTCGAGCGCGCGGGCCAGCAGGCTGCGCTCGTTGTCTTCGAGCGAGAGGCCGTCGCTGACCGTCTCGGTGGCCGCGGCGGCCGGCAGCGCCGTTCCCTGTTCGGAGTGCGCCACGCTGATGGGTAAGCTCGGCGCCGTGATGAGCGCCGATTCTTCCAGGATCATGGCCCGCTCGATCGCATTGCGCAATTCGCGCACGTTGCCCGGCCAGTCGTGAGACAGCAGCAGCCTGGTGGCGCCGTCGCTCACCCCTTCGATGCTGCGCTTGAACTTGTGGTTGTAGTGGTCGATGAAGAAATTCGCCAGCGGCAGAATGTCGTCCAGGCGCTCCCGCAACGGCGGGATAGTGATCTGGATCACGTTGAGGCGGAAGTACAAGTCCTGCCGGAAGGCGCCTTCCTTGACGGCCTCGCGCAGGTTCTTGTTGGTGGCCGCCACCACCCGCAAATCCAGGTTGATGTCCTTCAGCCCGCCCAGCCGGCGGAAAGTCTGCTCCTCCAGCACGCGCAATAGCTTGGCCTGCAGCACCAGCGGAATCTCGCCGATCTCGTCCAGGAACAGGGTCCCCTTGTCGGCCAGCTCGAAGATGCCGCGTTTCTGCGCCCGCGCGTCGGTGAAGGCGCCTTTTTCGTAGCCGAACAGTTCGCTTTCCAGCAGCGAATCCGGAATCGCCGCGCAGTTGATCGCGATAAACGGCTCGGCCTGGCGCAGGCTCTGATAGTGGAGCGTTTTGGCGATCAGGTCCTTGCCGGTTCCGTTTTCCCCATCCAGCAGGATGGTGGTGGCTTCGCTGGCCGCCACCCGGCGCACGAAATTCACCACTTCCCGCATCGGCCCCGATTCGGCGATCACCTCCCGCCGCTGGGGCGCTGTCTCGTCGGTGATGTCCTTGATAGTAGCCACCACCCCGGCGAGCTGGGCGTGCTCGTCGAACATCTGCGTGGTGTGCATCACCACCAGGCGCTCCCGGCCGTTATCGGTATGCAGACGCACCGTGCAGGAAGGCGCGTTGGGCGCCTGGTTCAAACCCACCAGCACACCGCAACCCGGCTCGCAAACCGGACACTTGAAGATCTCCTGGCAGTGTTTGCCCAGCATCTCGTCGGCGGAGATTCCAAACAGCTTTTCCGCCGCCCGGTTGACCCCCGTCACCCGGAACTCCGGGTCATATAGGACAAGGGCATCCGAAAGCTGGTCAAAAACCGACTCCAGAACGCCAACCCTCTGCCATGCAGGTGTGAGCTTCGACATTACGTTAGAATTTGACCTCAGTATAGCAGGCCCGTTGGGGCACTACGCCCAACCGCCAGCCCGGCAAACGGGGGAATTGCCCCGTCTGCCGCCGCGCCTGGACGCTAACACCCTCGGAAAACAGGGGTTTGGCGGTGGTTATGCAATTGCAAACTTGCCCCGTGGAGGCATCATGTCCCATTTGAAAGTGATTGTGCCCGCTGCCATTCTGCTGGGCGGTTTCCTGCTGTCGACGTCGGCCTCGTTCGGCAAACAGGAATATATGAAGGCCACCAAGAAGGCATGCACCTATTGCCATCTCAAGGTGTCCAGCGATAAAGACGAAATGAACAAGAACCTGACCGCCGCGGGCAAGTACTATCACGAACACAAGAGCCTGGATGGCTTTCAGGAAGCGAAGTAGCCCTCGGGGGTGGAGGCGTGGAGTCCGCCGTGTTGCACATAGTTCAGCTCGCGCTTGCCGACGGCGCATACCGGGCCGCCCTTCGCGAAGCACTGTGCCGCAGTTGCGCGTGGCGTGTCGAATCGGTTGCCAGGCCGGATCCTGCCCAGGATGGCGTTCTGGTTCTCGACGAAGCCGCCTTCGAGCATCTGCGCCTCCCCCTGTCCCGCCCGGAGCGGATCGTGCTGATTACCCGCCAGGATCCGCAACTGCTGGCCCAGGCCTGGGATGCCGGCCTGGTTTCGGTGCTTTCCCAGCACGATCCTATGAGTACTGTGTTACTGGCCATCATGGCCGCTGCACTGCGTGTTGCAAATCCCTGCAAACCCGACGTCGCAGGCGATATTTCCCCCATCTCAGAGTCCAATTCTGCGCCAATAGCCCCACAACATGGCCATTCTCCCGGCAGACGTTGCAAAATTCAATAACTTAGATCCGGTTACGTAGTGGACTTTTGCGTGCATTGCCCAATCTGTCCGCGGAAGGAACTCGTTTGGCGTGTTGCGTGTTCAGGTAGAATGGGATTGCAAGATCCGGAACCAGGTTGGCAGAGGCCCCAGCAGCATGAGCGCAATCATACCGGCATATGAAAAGTCGGGCGCGCCGTTCGGGGAGCGCCCCATCTTCACCAATTCCACAACGCAGACGACGAGGAGGTATCCATGAGTCCATATATTCCGTTTGTAGTGCTCTGGTGCGTGCTGGCCGTGACGGTCATCGGCTTGATCGTCTACCGCAGGATTGTAGCGGTGGGCGAAGACGACATGATCCACATCGGCGATACGGCCGGAGCGGTCACATCTCAGCAAGTGACCGTCGCCCAGAAACTCGACCAGATCGACAAGTGGGGCAAAATGCTGACCGTGGTCACCGTAGCATACGGCGTTGCCCTGGCCGCGATTTACGTGTATCAAAGCTGGGTGTCGGGGGTCTAACGGCGGAATGCGGCGGGCGATTCCTCGGGTTGGCGCCAGGCCGGGAATTGCCCTGCTGGCTTTAACTTTCTGGGCTGCCGGCGGTGGTTGGGCGGCGGCAGCGGCGCCCGACTGCGGCGGTTGTCACGACCAGGCGCAGAAGCTGGCCAAGAGCGCCCACGCCGGATTGACGTGCGACTCATGTCACGAGTCGCACGACACGTATCCGCACCAGGCGGGCATTCCCAAGCCGCAGTGTGCCGCTTGCCACGCCGATCAGGCCGGCGACTACGAAAGCGGCGTCCACGGCCAGGCGCGCAAGCACGGCAACGAGTCCGCGCCCGATTGCGGCCTTTGCCACGGCAGCGCCCATGAGTTGCTGTCGCCCAGCTCGCAGGCCTTCCGGATGGCGGTTCCCGACACTTGCGGCATGTGCCACGCCGCAGTGGCCGAACAATACCGCGCCAGCGTTCACGGCCAGGCTCTGGCCAGGGGCATCACGCAGGCCCCGCTCTGCACCGATTGCCACGGCGAG
>DBZL01000077.1 GCA_002311745.1 Phycisphaerales bacterium UBA1161
ATTCGTCATTCGTCATTCGAATTTCGTCATTCCCACTTCGTCATTAAGCCATTTCGGGTTATCGTGAGGCCATGACAACCCCCACAATGCCCTACGGCGCCCCTTCCCACATTCCCGTTACGACCACGTTTACCATCGAAGGCTACCGCATCGTCCAATACCTTGGCGTGGTGCGAGGGCTGATCGTCCGCGCCCCCACCATCGCCCAAGGCTTCCTTGGCGGGCTGAAGTCGATCATCGGCGGGCAGATCGGCTCGTACACCGAGATGTGCGAGCAGACCCGCCAGCAGGCGTTCGAGCTGCTCGTGCAGCACGCCCAGATGCTCGGTGCCAACGCGGTGGTCGGTTTCCGCTACGACGCTTCCGAAGTCGGCGCCGGCCGCGGCGTGGCGGCCACGGAAGTCCTCTGTTACGGCACCGCCGTCGTCGTGGCCCCGGAGCAGGCTCGCTAGGCGCTACAGTTCGGCGATGGATTGCATTTCGGGCAGAGATGCCGCGGCAACGCCCGCGCCCAGAAGTCGCCGGGAAAACGGTTCGGCCTGATCGACTTCGCCGTGCACCACCCACGCCGTCGCGCGAGGATTCAGCGCCGGCTGCAAAAACCGCATCAGCTCATCCCCATCCGCATGCGCGCTTAGCCCATGAATCGTGCGCACCTGGCAGCGCACGTCGTACCAGCGGTCGAAGATTCGCGCCCGTTTCTCGCCGTTTTGCAGTCGCCGCCCCAGCGTATTGGGCGGAATGTACCCGACGAAAACGATCAGATCGTCCGGCCTATCCACGCTCTGTTTAATGTGGTGCAAAATTCGCCCAAACTCGCACGTCGGGCTGGACGCGATGATCACGCACGGCCCGCCCTGGTCGTTGATCTGCTTGCTCTGCTCGGTCGTGGATGCGAACGTCACGCGGCTTGTGCCGAACAGATCATGCGTGCCGATGGCCGCCAGGGTTTGCTCGTCGTAATTCTCGCGGAACTGGCTGTGGATTTTGCTGATCTCCACGCCCATCGGGCTATCCACGAAGATCGGGATCGGCGGAATCTGCCCGTCCTGCATGAACCGCTGGATGTACCAGAGCACCGTCTGCGTGCGCCCGACGGCAAAGCTGGGCACGAGCAGCCGACTGCGCCGCTGCACGCAAAATCGCACCGCATCCAGAAACTGCGGCCCCACCTCGCTCATCGGCGCATGCTGAGTGTTGCCATAGGTGCTTTCGGTGATGAGATAATCCACCGCGCCGGGGATTGCCTGGGGATCGCGCAGGATCGGCGTGTCGTACCGCCCCACATCCCCCGTGAACAGCAGCCGCTTGCTCTCCCACTCCACCAGCACATAGGCCGAGCCCAAAATGTGTCCCGCGTCGAAAAATGTGAAGCTCACGCCTTTACCCAGATCGGTTTTCTGCCCATACGGGATGCGCCGCATCAAACCCAGCACGCCCGGAATATCCTTGGGCGTATACAGCGGCTCGGGCGCCGCCTGCGGCGTCCCCTGACGTTGAAGGTACTGGACATCTTCCACCTGAATCGCCGCCGAATCGCCCAGCACGATTCTCGCCACTTCCGCCGTCGCCGGCGTGCAGTGGATCGCGCTCTTGAATCCGCCGCGCACAAGCACCGGCAGCTTCCCGCAATGGTCCAGATGCCCATGCGAAAGGATCAGGGCATCGGCTGTCGCCGCATTGGGCGCAAGCCAACGGTTGATCCGCTCGGCCTCCTGCCGCGGGCCTTGGTACATCCCCATGTCCAGAAAAACCCGCAGGCCGTTGATTTCGAGAAGGTGACACGACCCCGTCACCGTGCGATCCGCTCCGCAGAATTCAATGTGCATGATGGCTCCGTGAGAGAGGGAGTGTAACGACCCTCCGCTTTCCCGTAATCTGCCGCTATCATTTCCCTACAATGCGGCGGATGAGGATTCGACGACTGGCTCTTCTGGCGATCGTCGTCTTTCTCGGCTTTTTCTCGCGCCGCTGGCCGATTGGCCTGTTTGTTTGGGACAAGAGCCTCGGCGACATCGCTTACGCCGCCGCGGCGTATCTCCTGCTGCTGCTCCTACTGCCGCGCCGCAGCCCCGCGGTTCTCGCCCTCTTCGCGATGCTGTTTTGTCTCGCCATCGAGTGTTTCAAATTCACCGGCCTACCCCAACAGTGGGCCGCATCCCCCATCTCTCGCGTCGTCTTCGGCACCACGTTTTCCTGGCACAACCTGGCATGCTACGCCATCGCCATCGCGGCCATCCTTGCCATCGAACGATCACCCACTGCATCCCGATAAATGCAACCGCAGAGACGCTGAGACACAGAGACAGCCACAGAGAAGAAATTGATTTTTTAAAAGAGAATTCCTGTTTTCTCCGCGGTTTTCTCCGCGTCTCTGCGTCTCTGCGGTTGCATTTTCTTTTAATGCCCCTGCAGCGGCTCGCCCAGAATTTTCTTTAGTTCCGCGAATTTCTCCTGCATCATCTGCGGCGTCTTGGCTTCCAGGTTCAGCCGCAATAGCGGCTCGGTGTTGCTCTTGCGGACGTTGAACCACCACTCGCCAAGCTCGACCGTGATGCCGTCCAAATAGTCGATCTGGGCTTTCTTGTACGCCTCGGCGAGCTGACGAATCTTGGCTTCCTTGTCCTCCACCTGAAAATTCAACTCGCCGCTTTGGCTGTAGCGGCGTAGCGGGGCGACGAGTTGGCTGATGGGCTTGTCCTGGGCGGACAGAACGGACAGGACGCGGGCGAAGGCGATGGCGCCGCTGTCGGCGCAGAAATTGTCGCGGAAATAGAAGTGGCCGGAGAGCTCGCCGCCGAAGACCGCCTTGGTTTCGGCCAGAGTTTTCTTGATGAACGCATGGCCGACGCGGTCGCGCTTGGGCACGCCGCCGCACTCCTTAATCACCTCCGGCACGACGTGGCTGGAGCGCAGGTCGTACACGATGGCCGAGCCTTTGTTCTGCGGCATCTGCAAAAAATCGCGCGCCAAAATCGCCGTGATCATGTCGCAGCCGATCACCTTCGCCTGCTCGTCCAGGAAGATGCATCGGTCGGCGTCGCCGTCGAAGCAGACCCCAAAATCGCACGGGTTATGTCCCATCTTTTCCTTGAGCATTTGCAGGTTCTGCTCGACCAGGGGATTGGGCTCGTGCGTGAAGCTGCCGGTGATCTCGAAGAGCAGCGGGACGATCTGCAAATTGGGCACGCCCTCGAAGATGGCCGGGACCATTTTGCCGGCCATGCCGTTGCTGGCGTCGATGACGACTTTCATGGGCCGGCGGATGTCCAGGAACTGCAAAACGTGTTTCTTGTACGCGCTCCACAGGTCCTGCTCTTGCAGCGTTCCATGGAGACCGGTTTGGCCGGGGCGCAGAAGGGAAGCGATGCGTTTGATGTCGTCCAGCCCGCTGGCCGCCCCAATGGGCTTGGCCTTGGGCCCGGAGATTTTGAACCCATTGTACTGGACCGGATTGTGCGAGGCGGTGGTCTGCACCCCGCCGACGCATTGGAGGTAATTGATCGCGAAATAGATCATGGACGTATCGACCATGCCGATGTCGATGACGTTCATGCCCGTGGAGCGGAGTCCGTCCATCATCGCCTTGGCCAATGCCGGCGAGCTGGGCCGCATATCGCGGCCCACGACCATCGTGTCTTCCAGCTTGACCTTATCCGCCGCGTTCTGCCGGCTGCGCTTCAAATACTGTCCCGTCGCATGCCCGACTTTCCACGCGATCTCTTCGTTGAGCGGAATGGGGTAGGTAGCGCGGATGTCGTAGGCCTTGAAGATTTTGTCGATCATGGCCGGAAGTTTAGAGGGAAAAGTTGTTCGTGGAAAGAGACGAAGAGACCCAGAGACCCAGAGACTTAGTGGGACGGTGTCTACGCCATTGCCGCGGCGCGTTTTTCGATTTTGGGATCGGGGTCCGGCCTTTTTTCGGTCCGGCGAATGCCGGTTGCATCTCACGGCTGTGCCCAATTTGACTGCGGCTTGCAGATTCACTATGGGTGGAAGCGGCAGGAGTCGGCGATGCGTGTGGACGGCATCCCAATGCGAACCATCTGGCCTGAGGCGGGCACGGCCGTGGGGATCATCGACCAGACGCGGTTGCCGCACGCGCTGGTGACACTTTCGCTGCGATCTCCCGAAGAGGTGGCCCAGGCCATCCGAACCATGCGGGTGCGCGGCGCTCCGTTGATTGGAGCGGCGGCGGCGTATGGAATGGCGCTGGCTGTGACGGCCGATCCGTCCGACGCATCGTTGCATCGGGCCGATCTACTCCTGACGGCGACACGGCCGACGGCGGTTAATCTCCGATGGGCCCTGGACCGGTGCCGAAAAGAACTGGCGCCGCTGAAGCTGGGCGATCGGGCCGAGTCGGCATGGCGGCTGGCGGGTCTGGTCTGCGATGAAGACGTGGCCATGAACCAGGCGATCGGCAAGCATGGGATGGCGCTGCTGGAGGCGCTGCGGCATGGGGATCGTCCCATCCAAATCCTGACGCATTGCAACGCGGGATGGCTGGCAACGGTGGATGTCGGCACGGCGACGGCGCCGATTTACGCGGCGCATGATGCGGGAATCAACGTGCATGTCTGGGTCGATGAGACGCGGCCGCGCAACCAAGGGGCAAGTCTGACGGCGTGGGAACTGGGACGCCATGGCGTCCCACATACCGTCATCGTGGATAATGCCGGGGGACATCTCATGCAGCGCGGAAAGGTCGATCTCTGCATCGTCGGGTCCGACCGCACGGCCGCCAATGGGGATGTGGCCAATAAGATCGGGACGTATCTCAAGGCGCTGGCGGCAAAGGATAACGGTGTGCCGTTTTATGTGGCGCTTCCGTCGCCGTCGATCGACTGGAGCCTGAGCGATGGGGCCAAAATTCCCATCGAAGAGCGCGACGCGGCGGAAGTGACGTGGATTTCGGGCTTGGCCAGCGATGGGACGGTGGCGACGGTGCGGCTCACGCCGGAGTCTAGTCCGGCGGCCAATTGGGGATTCGATGTCACTCCGGCGCGGCTGGTCACCGGGTTGATTACTGAGCGAGGCGTCTGCGCGGCGTCGCGCGAGGGACTGGCGGGACTCTTTCCCGAGAAACGGGGATCAGAACATGCGTAGCGGATGGGTCGATGCCGATGCGCAGCGGTGCGTGGATCATTACGGCGCGGCGGGCGTCAATCGGGATGTGGCACTTCGCGTTTACACGTCGCGATTGCTGGGCCGAGATCCGAAGCTGGTTCTGCATGGCGGGGGGAATACATCCGTTAAAACCAGGGGCCGCGATCTGCTGGGAGAGACGATCGAAGTGATTCACGTCAAGGGAAGCGGCTGGGACATGGCGGAAATTGAGCCGGCGGGGTTGCCGGCGGTGCGGCTGGCGCCGCTGCGGAAAACGCGGGCCTTGGCCGCGCTGGGGGATGAGGAGATGGTCGCGATCCTGCGGTCAAACCTGGTCGATCCCGCAGCGCCGACGCCGTCGGTGGAGACGCTTCTGCACGCATTCCTTCCGCATAAGTTCATCGACCATACGCATTCCAGCGCGGTCCTGAGCATCGCCAATCAACCGGACAGTGAAGCCATCTGCCGGGAGGTGTACGGGGGACGGGCGGCGCTGGTTCCGTATGTGATGCCGGGCTTTGCCCTCTCCATCCGGGCCGCACAGGTTTATGAAGCGCAGCCTCAGGTGGAGGGATTGATCCTGCTGCATCATGGCATCTTCACGTTTGGCCAGACGGCCCAGGAATCGTATGAGCGAATGATCGCGCTGGTGAGCCTGGCCGAAGAGCGGCGGCCGGCGGGAAAGACGCAGGTCTTTGTCGCCGCTGATTTGCCGCCGGCCAGCGCGCCGGTGGCGCAGATCGCGCCGATCGTGCGGGGAGCGTGCAGTATTGCCGATCCGGCGGTGCAGGGGGCCTATCGGCGAATGGTGCTGGATTTCCGAACCAGTCCCGTCATCCTGCAATACGTCAATGGACGCGAGCTTGGGCGATATAGCCAGTCGGGCGTGGTGACGCCCGATCACGCCCTCCGCACGAAGATTCGACCGCTCATCACCCCCCCTGTCCCCCCGACCCCCCTGCCGCTTTCGAAGTCCTTCGCCGAAGAACTGCGCGCCGCCGTCCAGCGCTATGTGGCGGAGTACCAGGCTTATTTTGCCCGGCACAATGCCCGACAGAAAACTCCCAAACGCCAACTCGATCCGATGCCTCGTGTCGTTCTGGTTCCGGGACTGGGATTGTTCGGGCTGGGGCATAACGCCAAGGATGCGCGCATCGCCGCGGATATTGCCGAATCGACGGTTCAGACGATCACGGATGCCGAAGCGATCGGGCGGTTTCAATCCCTGCCGGAGAATGATCTCTTTGACGTGGAATATTGGTCGCTGGAACAGGCGAAACTGGGCAAGCTTGTTCTCAAGCCGCTGGCGGGACAGGTCGCGGTCATCACCGGCGGCGGCGGGACGATCGGGGCGGCGACGGGAAAACTTTTCACGGAGAACGGTGCGGAAGTCGCTCTGCTCGATCTGGACGAGGCGGCGGCGCAGTCTGCGGCCCGCCGGATCGGGCCGGCGGCCATGGCCGTCCAATGCGACGTGACCGATGCGGCGTCGGTGGCGGCGGCGTTCGAGGCGGTGACGGCGCGATTCGGCGGCGTGGATATCGCCATTTCCAACGCGGGGGCGGCCTGGCAGGGACGAATCGGTGAAGTCGATGAAGCGATCCTTCGTCGCAGCTTCGAGATCAATTTCTTCGCGCATCAGAAAATTGCGCAGGCGGCGGTGCGCATCATGCTCGCACAGGGGACCGGCGGGGCGCTGTTGTTCAACGTGTCCAAGCAGGCCGTCAATCCGGGCGCCGATTTTGGGCCCTACGGGCTACCCAAGGCCGCGACGCTTTTTCTGGTGCGGCAATACGCCCTGGATTACGGCAGGGACGGGATTCGCGCCAATGCGGTCAACGCGGATCGAATTCGATCAGGCTTGCTGACGCCGGAGATGATTTCCGCGCGTTCCGCCGCCCGCGGCATGTCTGAAGCGGACTATATGTCCGCCAATCTGCTGAAGCGGGAGGTGACCGCGCAGGACGTGGCTCAGGCTTTTCTGCATCATGCGCTCGCGTTGAAGACGACGGCCGATGTGACCACCGTCGATGGCGGCAATATCGCGGCCGCCCTGCGATAGGGGGACAGACAAAGGGACAAACCTGGGCTTCCCCGCGAACGACGGCCATGCCCAAACTTTCGCGCGGCCAAGACTTCCTCCTCCCCCTGACTTCGGCGAGCTTAGTCGAGCCGTACGCAGGGGGAGGAAAAGAGGTGGGGGTTTCTATCGTTCCATTAGTCCACCGTCCACTGCTGAGGCAATCCGAAGCTGAGCTAACGCGAAGTCCCGGTGGGTCGGGGTCCCGGCATGCGAGGGTTCTCGCGCGGCGCGGCCGGCCAAGATGAACCGCTTCACCCATTGTGTCGCGGCATGTTGAGCTCCCGGAAGGCGAGGTAGAGATCATAGGAGGCGAACTTGATGGACTGCTCGGCGCTGCTCGTGTTCCCAGCCGGATCCATGCCGATCTGGACCCCGCCCGAGCACTTGCCGCAGTAAGGAATTCCTATTTTCCACAGCGCGAGGTGAGGGACCGTGAGTTCCATACGACGCGTCGCAGGCAACCCGCAAACGCAGCAAAGCTGCGGGTCTGGCCAGACCCAGGCCGACGGGGACTTGAGCCCCTTCAGCGGAACGCAGAAAACAGGTACCCGGGAGGTGACCCCGGCCTTAACAGTGACTAGCTCCCGGCCGACCACTTGGTAGTACTTGTCGCACTTCACACAGCGAGGATAACCGGAAAGCACATTCAGAAAACTGAGCTTCTCTTTGCACACGGGGCAATTTGCGGTGCGCGCCGAGACGGCGAAGTAAGCGATCAGGAGTCCGCCCACAAGCGGGATACAGCCGACCCAGCTGCCCTCTTCAAACAGCCACCCCGCTCCCCAGGCGATGAGCACCAGCGAAAGCAAAGCGGCTCCAACGACCAATGGCCAAGGTTTGCCAAAGGTACTCCTTGGGGTGGTGTCCGCTCCGCCGGCTGCGGTCGCGACGGCGCCCGTAATGGAATTGGACTTCTTCGAAACCGGCGGTTGCTCGGCGCCGTTCTGCTGGAGCGAAACCACGCGAATCTCACCGCCGACCGGCACATCCGGCGATCCATACCAGAAAGCCTTCTGCGTGCGTGTCATGTCTTCATCCATCTTCAGCGGGGGGCCAGCATCGATGAATCGCTGGTAAGTCGGCGGCACCTGTGTCTCCGAAGATTGATGACGAATGCTCATGATGATGTCCCTGAACACCCAAATATCGTTGTCATAGTGGCGAAAATAATCTCGACCAACGAGCATCCGCCGCACCGACTCGAGTGATTCCGCTGCCGCCGTCAAATTTCCCGCCTTCGCTTGCGCCCCAGCGGTGTTGACGAGCACCGTTAATCTCTTCCCCTCCTCGCCGCCAATGCCATTCGCCAGGATTTCGCAATCGCTGCTCCAAGGATTGTCCTCGTTCATGTGATCCCCTTCGGCATCTTTCGCCTTTGTCTCCGCCACGCGCTCCCTTCCTCATTTGGATGTGGTTCTACAAGCAATGCCCGCAATTGAAGCCATTATATATACTGATGAGGGGAACACCTGCTTACTTGACGCGTATCACAAAAGCACGGCTCTGCTCCTTCCGGCTCACCTGTTGAACCCGACCGCTCAGAGCCCCCCGTAGAACTTGCCGAACGCGCGAGCGAGCATTGCCGCCATGAGCAGCACGCCCAGGCCGAAAACGACGACGTGCCTCGTCTGGCGCAGCTCGAAGCGCCCGACGCGGCACACAAGAACGTAGCCGACGGCGAGGTTGAAGAGCCCCCAGAGCACGTTCACCGTCGAAGACGAGAGCCCTTGCCCAGGCGGCGAAGCGAAGGGGCTCTGGAAGGGACGGCCCGAGATCCCGTTCACGAAGTGCGGGACGGCGTTCGCGAGGAATGCGCCCCCGAAGAAGTACGCCACGTAGTGGTACCAGCGCATGATGTCCCCTTATCCGTTTGCCGTCCAAAATGGTTATACTCCGTCCATGCCTTGCCTCATCCCCATTCTCGCGATCTTCTTTCCCCGTGTCGTGATGGCGGTCATTGCCATCTTCACCAACTGGTTTAGTCTCGCCTTCAACACGATTCTCTGGCCCGTCCTCGGCTTCCTCTTCATGCCATACACCACGCTGGCCTACATGGCGGCGATGCTGAAGAACCATCACACCGTCAACGGTGGATGGCTCGTCCTGGTCGTCGTTGCGGCCCTGGTCGATCTCGGCGGCCAAGGTGGTTCGGCGCGCCGAAGACGCAGGCGTAGACCCTTGGTTCCCTGACGCCGTGTTGCTCAAATCCCAAAGTTCCCGGCCTCCCGGCGACACCATTCTTATCAAAACGTACCGTAAACTGTACCGTACCGATCGCAAAACATGCCGGCGGAATCCCCAATCCAAAACCCCATCGGCGTCCATCTGATACCCATCCGTAGCGAAGTCTAAGGCCCAGACAAGGCCCCTCTTCCTGATTTTTCGGCCCCTCAAGCCGATTTAAGAAGGCCGATGCGCGGGCCAACCGTGCGACCCTTGAACTCTTGAACTCTTGAACCGATTAAACCGACGGAGCCCAAAACCAGGATCCCTATGGTGGTTACGGAGGTGAAGGTTTTGCACGCCCGCCAAGCCCCAAGCTCACTCCGCGGCGAGCCTTACGCGAAAAATCGCGGGGGACCAGCCCAATTCCAGTTCGTTCCGAGCGCCCGGCCATAACGTCGTTATTTCAATAAGCCCATTTTTCTCGCGGCAACTGGCGGGAGCATAGAGACTTATCGCAACTGCGGTAACTGCGCATGGCAAAATGGAGAACTCTCGGCCGCGGTGTCCGAGCGTCCGTGACTCCGTGGTTATCTCTAACGGCTGGCGGCCAGGCGATCGCTGGCTTCGGCGAGCAGTTGCGTCACGGCGGCGCGGATTTCGGCCATCCGCAAATACCGGCCGGGGCATTGCGTGACCTTGGTCTCGCCGTGGCCCAGGACGTGCGAGGCGGGAATGTGATACGTCCGCATCAGATACACCACCAGGCGGATCACGGCGCGGCGCTGGGCTTCGGTGGGATGTGTCTTGTTGAAATTGCCGACCAGGCAAATGCCGATGCCGTTGGTGTTGTAGCGGTTGTCCAGGGCGTTGTCGTGCGCACCCCACTTTTGCTTGGTCCATCGCCCTCCGACTTCGATCTGTCCGTCGCCGCTTTGGGTGCCGTTGCCGATCACAAAATGGTAGCCAAGTTCATCGAAGCCGCGGTCGCGGTGCCATTTGTCGATGACGGCGGCCGAGCCGTAATCGCTGTCGCTGTGGTGGATGATGATCCACATCCAGTGATTGGGCTTGGCCTGGGGGATCCAGGCGATTGGCACGCCACCAGCCGCTGCGGGAGCAGCGGGCGGCGCGGCTTGCGGGCGGGCTGACGGCGGCATGATGGCGTGGGGAATGATCGGCGGGCCGGACGCATGAACCCACGCGGTTGACGGCGATTCGATCTGCGGAGCGCCCAGCCGCAGGGGCGGCAATTGACCCTCAGGTGTATTGTTCTGACATCCAGCCAGCAAGGCGGCCAGGATTGCCGCCGCCGCGGCCGCCCAGAGATTTCGATGGGACATCGCTCAATCGCCTCGGTTCATGATGGCCATCCGCTTGGGGTCGCCGTCCAGCAGTGCCTCGGCCAAGCGGCGGACCTGGGCCACATCCATGTAGCGCCCGGGGCAATCCGTCGGCTTGGCATCGCCGTGACCCAGCACGCGGTCCGAGGGAATGTGGTAGCTCGCCATCAGGTACGCCACCAGTCGGGCCAGCGATTTCATCTGGGCCGGCGTCGGCTGGTCCACGTCGAAATTGCCGACCAGGCAGATGCCGATGCCATAATCGTTAAACCGGTTATCGGCAGTCTTGGTGTGCGCCCCCCACTTTTGTTTGATCCAGCGGGGCCCGACTTCCACCTGCCCATCGCCGCTGTCCGTGCCGTTGCCGATGACAAAATGGTACCCCAGCTCGTCAAAGCCGCGCTCGCGGTGCCATTTGTCGATGATCCGGGCGTTGCCGTAGTTCGTGGCGGTGTGATGGATAACGATCCAGTGCCAAGCCCGCGGGGCGGCCTGGGCAACCCAATCATCCGGGACGGCCAAATCCCCGGCCTGCGAGGCGGCCTCCACCGGCGGGGGCGGATCGGCCGGCGATGGCGGGCCTGCCGGCGCCAGGGCCGACGGCTGGGGTGCGGCGGGCTTGGCGGCGGACGCCATCTCTGCGGCGATGGGCGGCGCCTGGGCCATCACCTGCGGACCATCAAAGGTCAATTCAGGCAGAGTCCCGGTTCGATTGATCTGCTGGCATCCCCACAGGGCCCCGAGGATCAGCAAAACGCCGGCGAATCGAGCCATCCCTGGCCTCCAAAAACGGCAGGCAGTCCCTCCCCAGCCGCATCCCTACGGCTGGGCGATACTTATGTAACCGCCCGCGAAGAGAAATTCCAGCGCCGCGGACGTCAAACCACAATTTATTGGGTTCCTACTGGATGTAAATCCATTTGGTGCCGTCTGGACTGAGGTACCAGCCGCGGCCGGAGGTCGTGTCGCTGCGGACGGCAATGACGGACTTGCTGTCGGGCAGGGTATCAACCTCCAGGTCGAAGTCCCCAGCTCCGATTTGGCTGTCATCCGCGATCCGGCCCCATTTTCCGGAATTCAGGACGGACACTGCGCCCGTGGTAACATCCATGCGGAACACCTGGAAAGTGCCCGTCATCGGGGCCACGCGGAAGAGGTACTTGTCCCTGGCCGGCAGATACATCCTCGCCGCCCGGGCCGACGGACCTTGCCAACGCATGGCCGCCACCGCACACGCCGCGCCGATCAGCGCCGATCCGATCCACTGCATTGAACGATTCATCGAACACCTCCCGTAAAGAAATGCGGAATTTGTCCCCACCGCGTTGAAGCATAACAGGCACCCCGGCCAGCGGCTAACGGGCTTGGGCGCCGATGGCCGAGCTTGAAAACCCGGCGAGTTGGCGCATAATCCGCGCGATGAATCCTCCACGGGCGCGACGCGCCATGTTCCTTCTGCTGGCGATCGCGGCCGTAACGGTCTTGGGATGCGGCCGCCCCGGCCCCGAGCCCAAGGCTGAATCCGCCCCCCCACGCCCGGCGCCGCCCACCACCCGCGAACTGATGGAAGGCCCGCGCACGGACTTGGCCTTGAAGGTCGCTCCGCTCAACGTGCGCATCCCCGTGAGCTGGAAGCTGGAGGTTCTCGGCACGGTGGCGATGCTGGAAGGCCCGACGCCCAGCGGCGACCTGCAGATCACCGTCGCCCTGCTCCCGGGCATGAGCACCAAGCGGATCGACATGATGGTCACCGGCGCCAAAGCCGACAGCGTGCAGCATCCCCAGCACGTTCAGGTCAACGATCTGCGCCAAGTCAATGGACTGACCGTGTTTGAAAAATTCGTCTTTGGCCATCCGCCCAGCCATGCCGCGACCGCGATCGCCGCGACCACCGCCGCGACCACTGTCCCGAGCACCATCCCCGAGGCCGGACCCGTTTCGTGGACGCGACTGGTCTTTGTCTCCACCGAAGGCACGTATTTGCCGTGCAGCTTCGGAATCACCGGCATAACGCCGCAGCAGTTCGCCCAGGACCGGGAGTTCATCCGATCGATTCTGGATACCGCCCGGCGTAACTCGGACCTCGATTCGCCGTAGAATGGCACCATGCCGACAACCCGCCTGGCTCCTTCCCCCACCGGCGCCCTGCACCTGGGAAACGCCCGAACCTTTCTGATCAACTGGCTACTGGCCCGGCAAAACGGTTGGCGGATCATCCTGCGCATCGAGGACCTGGACGGCCCGCGGGTCAAACGCGGCGCCGACCAACTTCTGCTGCAGGATTTGCAATATCTCGGCCTGGATTGGGATGCCGGTCCGATTTACCAGTCAACGCGACAGGCGCTGTACACGGCCGCCGTCGACCGCATTCTGAAGCAGCGCCTGGCTTATCCGTGCGTATGCAGCCGGCGCGAAGTGGAATTGGCGGCCAGCGCCCCGCACCCGGAGGATCACACCAGTATCTATCCCGGAACTTGCCGCGGAAAATTCGCGTCCCTGGAGCAGGCACGGGCACAGTCGGGGAAAAAGCCGGCGGTGCGCTTCGCGGCGCCGGATCGCCAGGTCGAATTCGAAGACGCCTTCTTGGGCTCCCAGCGCTTCAACGTCGGTGCCGACCTGGGCGATTTCGTGATCGCCAAATCGGACGGCACCGCCGCGTATCAGCTCGCCGTGGTCGTGGACGATCTGGAGGGCGAGGTGGACCAGGTGGTTCGCGGCGATGATCTGCTGGACTGTGCCCCCCGGCAAATCCTGCTGTACGAGGCCCTGGGCGCCGCTAGCCGCGTGCCGCATTACACCCACGTTCCCCTGGTCGTCGGCCCGGATGGCAGACGCTTGGCCAAGCGTCACGGCGATACGCGCTTGGCCGCCTACCGCCAATACGGCGTGCCGCCGGACAGAGTCCTGGCCCTGCTGGCGCGGTGGTGCGGCATCGACGATGCGCCGCGCCTCGAACATCCGCGAGAGCTTCTGGATCGCTTCCGTCTTGATCGCATTGGCAAAAGCGCGATCGTTTTCACCGCCGGGGACGATCGGTTTCTTCGCGAGGCCGCATGATCCGACCCGGCGATCATCCCATGAACCGCGTGATGGACGGCTCGGACCGCTCGGCCGTGGCGGCGGTGCTGCGCTGCGGCGCCGCGTGCGCTGAACCGTTCTACGCTCTGGCCGTGCGCCTGCGCAACGCCATGTTCGAATCGGGCGTCTTGGCCGCGCATCGGCTGGGGCGGGCGGTGGTGGGCGTCGGCAACCTGACCACGGGCGGCACCGGCAAAACGCCCATCGTCGCCTGGCTGGCGCAGCGCCTGGCCGCCGCGGCTATGCGCCCGGCCGTCCTTTTGCGAGGCTACAAATCCACGCCGGACGGCATCAGCGACGAAGCCGATGTTCTGCGCGGACTTCTGGGCCCGGACGTGCCGGTTCTGACCAATCCCGACCGCCTCGCCGCTGCCACCGTCGCTTTGCGCCAGGATCCGCGCATCACCGTGTTCATTCTGGATGATGCGATGCAACATCGCCGCGCCGCCCGCGATTTCGAGCTGGTGCTGCTGCACGCCGGCCAGCCGTTCGGCTACGGGCATCTTCTGCCGCGCGGACTGCTCCGCGAGCCTATTGACAGTTTGAAACGGGCCGACGCCATCGTGATCACCCATGCCGACCAGGTCACTGAAGCCGATTTGACGCACATCGAGGGGATTGTCTGCCGCCACAACGCTTCCGCGCCGATCTTTCGCGCCAATCACGTGATCGATGCTTTCCGCGGCGCCGACGGCGAGCTGCATCCGCCGCAGTTTTTGCAAGGCAAGCCCCTGATGGCCTTTTGCGGGATCGCCTGTCCGCAGGATTTTCACGCCTCTTTGGGCAAGCTCGGCGGGCAAATCGCCGCCACCCAAGTCTTTGCCGATCATCACCACTACACCGGGGCTGATCTTGCCCAAATTCAGGCCCGCGCCGCAGCCGCCGGCGCGCAGATATTGGTCACCACCGAAAAGGACTGGGCAAAGGTCTCCAGATTGCCCGCGCCGGCACTGCCGATCAGTCGCGCCCAACTCTCCCTGCGATTTTGGCAAGACCATGAGCAGCGTTTGCTGGAATTGATCCGCAAATCGCTTTTGCGTGCGACATGACCCCCTTCGTCTCCCGCGCCGGACAAAAGCTCGATCACGCCCTGACCGTCTTTGGCAGCGACGTGAAAGACAAAATCTGCGCCGATCTGGGCTGCAGCACGGGTGGGTTTGTCGATTGCCTGCTGCAGCGCGGCGCAAAAAAGGTCTACGCCGTTGACACCGCTTACGGCGTGCTGGACTGGAAGCTGCGCAAGGACGGCCGCGTGATCGTCCTGGAGCGCACCAACGCGATGCACGCCCAGCTTCCCGAGCCGGTGCAGATCGTGACGATCGACGTCGGCTGGACGCGTCAGCATAACATTCTGCCGTCGGCCCGGCGGATGCTGGCGGAAGACGGCGTGGTGGTGACGCTGATCAAGCCGCACTACGAGGCCGAGGCGCCGCAACTGCGCCGCGGCGTGCTGGCCCCGGAGGCGCTGGATGCGGTGCTTGCCTCCGTACGATCCGACGCCCAAAGCTGCGGATTTGCCTGGATTTCCAGTGTCGTCAGCCCCATCAAAGGCCGCGGCGGAAACGTCGAAGTCTTGGCGCTGTTGCGGCCGGGCCAGCCATAAATTCTTGATGTCCCCAAGGGCCGGCCGTATAAAACCCCTGCACTTCTGCGAGGTGAACATGCGCTTCTGGGCCTGCTTTTTCACCGCGGCGTTTCTGGCAGCCGGCGCCCAGGCGGCCGACGCACCATCCACCCGGCCCGCACTTTCCGCTACCGACATCTTTATCCTCCTTCGCCCCGAGGAGAAGGAAGCGAATTGGCACGTTCCGACACTGCTGGAACGGGAGCTCGTCCGCCAGGCGATGCTCATGGCGGCGCGGGACCATCTGGGCCTGTACACGCGCGACGAGGTGTTGCGCGAAAGGGCGCCCGGCGACATCGGCGATCTTTCCGCCCGCACCGCGGCGCTCAACATCGCCGTCAACTCGAAGACGGAATCGCTGGATTTGCAGTTCACCACCAATGGTACGACGGTGACGGCGTCGGTTCCCCGCACTTTGGTTTGCGAATGGGTGGTCGATCTGCCGCCGCTGGTGGCCAGGGCCGAGGAGCTTTCGCGAACGAATTTTGTGGACTGGCTGAAAGTCACCGGATTTAACGCTGTCGCGGCGGCAAATGCCGCGGACGCGCCCGTGCCGGCGAAGGTCGAGAAGCTCCTGACGGAGATGTCGATCTTCAGCCAGTACAACGCGGTGCGACAGGTGCATGCGCTGGTCCGCCTGCACGGCCCATCGGCGGCGCTGCGCGGGGCCTTGGTGCGCGGCTACGCCAATCTCGGCCAGCTCACGCGTTTTCACTGGACGGCGTCGGCGGACGTCTTCACGGCCCGCTCGCTGCTGTATGCGCAGGCGATGGTCGCCGACAATCCCAAGTCCGCCTTCGCGTTGTGGCATCGGGCGTACGCGATGTCGATGGCGGGCCTGCACGCGGCGGCGATGAAGGACCTGGCTGCCGCCGCCGATGCGCCCCAGAAAACCGACCCGCCCGCCTGGCTGCCGCTGATCGAGGCGGTGTGTCATTACCAGACCGCGGCGCTTGCCGACGGCGCCGTCAAAGACCCCGCCAACGCTCCCCTGGCGTGGTATCTGACTTTTTTGACGGTGGAGAACTCCGGCAGCACGGCCGCCGTCATGACCTGCGGCAAAGCGGTCCTGGAAGTCAGTCCGTCTTGCGCGCGCATTGTCGATGCGATGGTCGAGCACGCGGGGGTGAGCTATGGACATTGGCTGACGGAGGGCGCGCTTTCCATGACGGTGCGGGATTTTCGCGCCTCGTTGCCGCGAATACAGGATTTGCCGGCCAACGTGGCCGACGCCTGGCAGGCGGCGCATAAGAATCCCGACTTGGCCGCCGACGTCGCCGACGTTTCCCAGGCGTTCGTTGACGCGCCCGATGCCGCCGAGCCCTCCTGGTCCGCGCTGGGCCGACTGCTCCAGGAAACGAATTTCATCCACGTATTTCGGCGAAGCTACTTCATGGCTCGCATGTGGTGCGTCGATCCATCCGAATTCGTCGGCCAAACCGCGCCGCTGGTCAAGGGACATCCGCTGGCTCCGCTGATCGAAGCCATCTCGGCCAGTTTCAACCGCAGTCCCTTGCCCGAGGGGATGGGCGAGCTGCAGATCCCCGACCCAACCCAGAGAATCACCCTGTCGATGCCGTTTTACGGCCTTCTGAGCAGAGCGAAGGAGGATTGGAAGGCATTTTATGCGTTCCAAAACGTCCATCTCGACGCGACCGCGTGGGATTACGAGCTGCGGATTTTATGCGACGATGCCAACGTGGCCGATCCGGACGTGTCCAAGTGGCGCTCGGGGGGTTTGCGGAAGATCAGCCCCGATTCGCCCGTCGGCGCCGCCGCGATCGTCCACTGGAAGCAATACAAGCCGCCGGAATTGGACGAGTTGACAAAGAAGTTCCAGGGCCAACCGGCGTTCGATGCGGCGCTGGCCCGGCAATACCTGGCGGACAACAAGCCGGACGACGCCATTGTGCTTTTGCAGAGCTACGTGAAAGTCGCGCCCGATCGCTGGGCCTTCGAGAAACTTGCCGAGCTGTACCTGAATCGCGACGACGAAGCCAACTGGCTGGCGACGCTGCAAACAGCCCTGAATCAGGAGGATTACGGCTTGGACCAGGCCAGGATTAACGTGGAGATCGCCAATCACTTCATGGAACAGGGCCGATACGCCCAGGCCCAGCCCTACGCGGATGCCGCGGCCGAGTCCTGGGCCGAATGGGCGATGGCGTGTGCCGCCCGATGCCGCGCGGGATTGAAGCAATGGGACGTGGCCGAAACCTGGTGGCGGAACATCAACGACCGTTACGGCCCGGGCTTCGGCTGGTACGAAATGTGCCTCGCCACGGGGCACGGTGATTTGGCCACGGCCCGACGCACCGCCTCGGCCCGCCTGCAAAATCATCCCGAAGAATTCCGCTACCTGGCGATATATGCCGGCGCCGAAGGCGATCCCGACGGCGAAATCGCCAACGTCAAGAAAATCTTCACCCACTACCAGGGCGGCGGCGACCCGTTTGCCGGGCTGTGGCTGGCGATGTTGTACGACCAGCAACACGATGCCGCCCGGCGCGACGCGACCCTGGCGTCGATCGTGCAGAACGGCCCCGCTTACGATGCCAAGCAGGCCGAGCACTGTCCGGAACATGTCGAGCTGGCCAAGCTGCTCCAGGCCGCCTATCTGCACGGCAACCAATTCGACATGGTCGCGTTCGAGAAGCTTTGCCAGAATTTATCGCCGCCGCGCCGCGCCGACGTCTACTTCTTTGCCGCCAAGTTCCTGGAATCGCACGATCAGCAGACCAAGGCCCTGGAAATGCTGCCTTATGTCACGCGGCACCTGGATTGGGACGCGACCGCCGGTTTGCTCGCCGCGATGGACTTGGTCGCCCATCACGTGGATCCGTATCCGCCCGCGCCGTAGCCGCGACAATCGTATCGGTGAATTATTCCCCGATGCCCAGGGCCTGGGCCATGGTTTGCCCGATGGCGGCGGGGCTGTCGGCGACGGTGATGCCGGCGGCCTTGAACGCCGCGATTTTCGATTGCGCCGTGCCCTCGCCGCCGCTGATGATCGCGCCGGCGTGGCCCATGCGGCGCCCCGGCGGGGCCGTGCGCCCGGCGACAAACGCCACCACGGGTTTGGTCAAGCTGCTCTTCACGAACGCCGCCGCCGCTTCCTCGTCGCTGCCCCCGATCTCGCCGATCAGCACGATCCCATCGGTCTGCGCATCGGCGGCGAACATCTCCAGCAGCTCGATGAAATTCACCCCTTTGACCGGATCGCCGCCGACGCCCACGCAGGTGGTCTGCCCGATCCCGCGCGTGCTGCACTGCCATACCGCCTCATAGGTCAGGGTGCCGCTGCGGCTGATGACCCCCACCTTCTTGCCGCTAGGGGCCGCCTCCGCCGGCGTGTGGATGTACCCCGGCATGATCCCGATCTTGCACTGGCCCGGCGTGATGATCCCCGGGCAATTGGGCCCGATCAGCACGCTCTTGGGCTTGTCCTTCAGGTACGCCTTGACCGCCACCATATCCAGCACCGGGATTCCCTCGGTGATGGCGACGATCACGCCAATGCCGGCCTCGGCCGCCTCCATGATGGCATCGGCCGCCAGCGCCGCCGGCACAAAAATCATCGTCGCATCGGCGCCGGTCGCGGCCACGGCCTGGCGAACGGTGTCGAAGACCGGCAGGGCGTTGGCGTCGCGGGTTCCCCCCTTGCCCGGCGTCACGCCGCCCACCATCTTCGTCCCATACTCCAGACACCCCTTGGTGTGAAACGCCCCCGCCGTCCCCGTGATCCCCTGGCAGATCACTTTGGTGTTCTTGCCGACCAGAATGCTCATCGGGCCCCAAGCGTATAAACGCCGCGGCACAGCGTCAATTCAGGGCGGCGGCGATGTTGCCGAACCGCCTTCGTCCCCTTAGTCTCTCGGCGCCTGATGCAACGTCTATTTGGCGCTTTCATCCTCGTCATCGCCACGATCGCTTGCCCGCTGGTGGCGGCCGAGGCGACCACCCGGCCCAGCGGCCCCGTCACCTATCGCCACGAGGTCCGCCAAAATCCCCCCCTGCATTTGCACATCGTCACCGTCGATCTGACCGATCCGGCCGTGCGGATCAAGGTCTGTCGCGGCAGCGGGGATGCCAAACTGCCCCGCGGTTGGGAGACCTCCCTGGCCACCGTCTCCGACATGACTAAACGCGACGGCCTAAGCGTCGCGGTCAACGGCAACTTCTTCATGCCTAAGGATTCCCAATGGATCCTGGGCCGCCTGGTGCCCTACTTCGACGGCAACCTCGCCCGCGTCTGCGGCTGGGCGATGAACGACGGCGTGGCGTTCTCGGCAACCCCCGCCGACGTCGATTGGCCGGCCCTGGTGGTGTTTGGGCATCGCCGTGTGGCCATCGGCCAATTTGTTCGCCTTCCCCCCGGGGCGCAGCAGGCGGTCTCCGGACAGTGGCAGATCGTCACCGACGGCCAGAACGTTGTCCCGCCCGGCAACGAGGATGATCGCGCTCCGCGTACCGCCGTCGGCCTGGACAAGGATGCAAAAACCCTGATCCTGCTGGTCGTCGATGGACGCCGACCCCTTTACTCCGCCGGCATCACGCTGCATCAGCTTGGCCAGGAAATGCTCGGCCTTGGCGCCTACCAGGCGATCAATTTGGACGGCGGCGGCAGCTCCACCCTGGTCCTGCGCAACGCCGGCGGGCAACCGCAAGTCGTCAACTGGCCCAGCGACGGTCACGATTTTCCCATGGATGTCTCCATCGAGCGCTGCGTCGCCAACGCCCTGGGGATCGTCATCGACGCGCCATCCACACAACCGGCTCACCCATGACACCTCCCCCGCAAACCCTCGCGACCGCAGACGCCACGGCAGCGCCCGTGGACGTTTCCATCATCGTGCCGACCATCAACGAGGCGGAGAACCTGCCCGAATTGCTGCGGCGCATCGCCGCCGCCTTGCCCGCAACCAGCTACCAGGTCCTGATCGTCGATGACAATAGCCAGGATGCCACCGAGGCCGTCTGCGCCGAGCTCGCCAAGACCTATCCGCTGGAACTGATCGAGCGCCGCCAGCCCAAAAATGGTCTCAGCGGCGCCGTGCTGCAGGGGATGTCCCTGGCCCGCGGCAACTTTTTGTGCGTGATGGATGCCGACTTGCAACACCCGCCGGAAAAATTGCCCGAACTGCTGGAACCCCTGCGCAGCGGAGCGGCGGATTTCGTCATGGGCTCGCGCTACGTGCCCGGTGGAAGCACCCAATCCGAGTGGGGATTCTTCCGCAAGATCAATTCTCGCGTCGCCACGATCCTGGCCCGCCCGTTCGCCGGACGCGTCAGCGATCCCATGGCCGGCTTTTTCGCCCTCTCACGCCAAACCTATGCCAACGCTCGCCAGCTCACTCCCTTGGGCTACAAAATCGGCCTCGAGCTGATGTGCAAATGCCGCGCCAAGACCGTCCGTGAAGTCCCCATCCACTTCGCCATGCGCTTCAAGGGCCAATCCAAATTGACCCTGCAGCAGCAGTTTCGATTTCTCGAGCACCTCAGCCGGCTGTACGATTTTCAATACCCCCGCCTCTCGCCGGTGAGCAAATTCCTGATCGCCACCGCGGTAAGCTGGCTGATCGGCTTCGCCGTCTTTGTGCTTCTGGGCGGCGCCACCCATCCCGTCCGCGCGCCGATCCTGGCCTACCCGGCCGCGATCCTGGCCACCGCGATCTTCCATGTCCGCTACGTGCGCACGCAGCGCGAATTCATCCTGCGCCGGCGGCCCTGGCTGGACTTTGCCGTCATCTCCGCCGCCGAATGGCTGGTCTGCGCCGCCGCCGCCTGGTGGACCGCCCGCCGCGTCTCCAACCCCGGCACGTTGGAAATCTTCCTGATCTGCTTCGGCCTGGCCACCATCGCGCGCTACATCCTGCGTAAGGAATTCCTGCAAGACATCCGCGGCCTGCGCAAAACTCTCCCGCGCGAAATCGAAGCGGTTTGAACCCAAAGTTGATGGGCATTTTTAGCCGCGTCGCGTGCGACGCGCGCCGCGGCGAGCCAAAGCGCGTCGCACGCGACGCGGCTAAAAATGACTCGGCTGCTAAAATATAGGCAAATCCGCCTGCACGAGGATCGGCTGCCCGTCGCGCGCCAACAGGCGCGTCGGATACGTCCGCACCGTCACGTGCGGCATGTCGCGCAGCTGGCCGCGCTTCAATCCAAAACTCCACTGGTGCCGCGGACAAACGGCCCGTCCATCCACAATCTGGCCGTCGGCCAAACTTCCGCCCGCGTGCGGACAGGTGTTGTCCAGCGCGTAGACCTGCGCCTCGTGCAGAAACACCGCTAACCGAAACCCGTCGATCTCGACGTACTTACCACGCCCTTCGCTCAGCTCGTCAAGTTGGCACAGGCTCGTCCAAGACATGAAAGAAAATGCTGAATCAGTGGCTAGTTGCTAGTTGCTAGTTGCTGGAAAAAGCGTGGCTTGGTTGTCTTAACTAGCAACTCGCAACCAGCAACTAGCAACTCTCGCTAGTCCTTTTGCTTGCCCGATCCCAATTCCTTGGCGATCTCGGATTCCAGCTCATCCAGCTTTCCCAATTCGGCCTTTTCGCCGGCCAGTACGTCCGCGGCGATCATGCGGTCGATCTCTTCATCGCTGACCGATTCCGGGCTGGCCGAGGCAGGGGCGCCTGCGGCGGCCGCCTCCTCCATCGAATCCAGGAACAGCTCCATGCGCTCCTCCATGCTTCCGGCCTGCACCACCGCTCGCTCCCACTGCGCCTGCGTCTTGGTCAAATCCATCTCCCCAAAGGTGCGGCTGATCTCCTTGGCCATCAGGGCCATCGACTCGGCAAACTGCTGGCTGGCCTGCGCTTGCTGCTGGATCAGCATCGCGTTTTTGATGGAGAGCAGTTGCCGCTCCAGCATTTTCTTCACCGCCGCGGTCTTCTTCAGCGCCCCGCGGATGAACTGGTACTGGCCTTCATCGCCGATCTTGCGGGCATTCTGGGCGTTCTTGATGAAGTCGTCGGCGAATTTCTCCTGCTGGTGGATGGACCGTTCGATGGCGCGCAGGCCCGCCTTGATCTTCATCTCTCGCTCGATGCGCCGCTCGTCTTTGCTTTTGAACAGGCCCATGTTCTCAACCCTGCTGGTCCGCGGCCGCGCCATCCTGCTTGCGACGAACCGCCTGGTCCGCCGCCGCAAATCCCTGGTCCGCTTTGACCGACCCCTTGTCCATCTCGTTCCAGATGTTCATCAGTTCCTGCCCCGCCTGCGTCAGGCCCGTCGCCGCCAGCGCCTCCTTGTCGGACTCGTGCCCGATCTCCAGGAGCATGTCCAGCCGCTGCTGGTACACGTCCTGCGAAACCGCGTCATCCTGGATCCACTGGCTGATGTTGGCCACGTCCTTGTCCGTCAGATTCAGCCGGCCGGTCGATTTGCCGCGCTCGCGGTTTTCCTTGATCATGCGCAATCGGCTGACGGTCAGCAGTTCCTTGCTGCGCAGCGTCAACTCGCGCGCCGCCATCAATTCCTCTTGGGCCTTGAGCTCGAAATTCTGCGCCAGCGCCTTGCGCAATTCCGCCGATTTCTGGCCGGCGCCTTGCTTAAAAATCTTCTGTTTCTCGCCCAGAATCTGCTCGATCCGCGCGAACAGCCGATCCCGTTGCTTGCTCAGCAGGATTTCCTGCTTGCGCAGCTCCTGGCGGCTCAGCTTGCTGAGCGTTTTGGCCCGGCCGAAAATTTTGTCGATCAGGGCCATGGGATTATGACGGTTCGGCTTCGCCGCGCTGCGGCTTGGGCGTCGGCGGAGCCTGCGGCTCTTTTTGCGGCTGCGGCGTTTTGGGCGCCTGGGCCGCCACAGGCGACGGGGCCGATGCCGGCGGGGCCGCCTGGTTTTGCATCAATTCATCATACACCGCCTGCTCTTCGGCGCTGAGCGAAGCGCCGGCGACGCCGGTGCCGATCGTGTCGGCCAATTCGCTGTCGGCCTCGAGTTGTGCCAGCACATCCTCGGCCGCGGCCGCATCCGCCGCCATCTCCTCGCTGTCCGGCAACTTCGCCGCCTTCCCCTGCTGTTGCAATTCCAGCGTGTGCAGGTGCGTCCCCACGATGTTGATCTGCTGATTGAGCACCGACAAGAGCTGCTGGCGACGGGCGATGTCCTTGCGAAACTGCACGAGCTGGCTGGCAATCCGCCGGCGCGTCAGCTCGCCGGAAGCCTCGGCGAACTGCTTGCGCAGATTCGCCTCCTTGTTTTCCAGACGCGCCATCTCTTCATAGCCGCGGTCGCGCTGCTGGCCCAGGTCGGCGCGGCGCTCGCTGAGCAGCGCGATTTTCTTGTCGACGTTGCCCTTGCGGGCAAAGAGGGTTTTGAGTCGCTCGATAAATGGCATAGTGACGCTTCCGCGCGCCGACAGGTCGGGCGGCGCGGAGCCTTCTTGAAACAGGACCACTCGTCCACCCAGCCGCTTGGCCACCAGGCCGGCGGTCTGGCTGGCGTAGGATTTTAACTCGGTTTCGACCAATTGCAGAGGCAGGCGGGTCGCCGCCGCCACTTTTTCCGCCGCCACGCCGTCGGATGCCAGGTCCAGCCGGCTGGCGTCGATGGCCGCGCGGATCCGCGCCCGCTTTTGTTCATCCATCTCCGGATCGAACAGATCGCCGACGAACGGCGTTTGCGGCGGCCCGGCGGCGGTCCAGCCCCCCGCGTCATGGGGCCAGATGAGGATGACCGTCCGGTCGCTGCTGCGGCCGACGGCGTCCAGGGCGTCGGCGGCAAAGCCGCTGGTGGACATCAACACCACCGTGGAGGGCACGCCGCGCAGCGGCGGCGGGATTTCCCCCAGGGCCTTGCTCAGTTCCGCCGCCGTCAACGGCCCGGCCGCCTGGCCGCCGACCAGCGCCCGCCACGGCGATCGGCACGTGACCCACAGCCGCCCCACCGGCGCCTTGCCGCCCCACCATCTTTTTTTCGACAAACCCACATCCAGCGTTCGCCCCACCGGCATCTTCGCCTGCAGCTCCCGATCGGGGCGATTCATTTCGCTCATCAGCCGCTTGAGGTCCACGCCGCGGTCGTTGCGGTTGACGTGGCGCAGAAGCAAGGCCGGCGGCCGCCGCCCCAGCGTCGTGTCGATGCGCAGACGCTCATCGCCGATCAATTGCTCGACGTGGCGCATGAACTGCTCTTCAAGACGCTGATGGACGCTGGGATCGGAACTAAGGCTCATGATTGGCTACGGATCCCCGCAGCTTCCAAAGCAACACCGCGCCGGCCAGCCCACACCAAATCCATCCAATGACAGAGAGAATAAGATAAATCTTGCTCACCCGCCTCCCATCAGGCCGCGACGCGCCATCGTGACGACACGCGCAGGGGCGTACCACATCGGCGGCAGAAATTCGCCGCCGGCGGATTGGACGCCCCGCAGCGGAAGCGAGGGCAGCGGTTTGGCGGTCCCGACCCGCCGCCGCGCCCGATCAGCCCCAGCAGTCGCAAAATCCCGCGCAGCACCGCCCAGACCAGCCAGCCCAAGAACAGGACCCAGGCCACGATCAACAGGGCCACCAGAAACAGAACATGCAGCACAAAACTGGCGATCATGGCAAGCTCATCTCCCAACCGCGCATCGGCGCCGCCGCTTCAGCGGCGATCAAACACTCACCGCCGCAGGCGTCAGCGCTTCGCCGCAAAAAATGCAGTGGCGGTCGTACACGTCCGGATACGCTCCACAGCGCGGGCAGCGCCGCACCACCGGCACCAGTTGAACGCCGCAGTGCATGCAAAACTGATCCCGCGCATCCACCTGTTTTCGGCAGTGCGGGCAGGCGATGGACGCGGCGGCGGGCCGTTGCGGATACGGCACGTATCGCGGCGGCAGCGGCGGCGGACGCACCGGAAGCGTCGGCCCCGCAGCCGGCGAGGCCAGTGACAACGCCGACAAAAATTCATCCGCCGAGGCAAATCGCTTGTCCAACCGCGCGTAGCTGCGGCGAAATACGTCGTCCAGCGCCGCCGGCACCGAGCGGTTCCGATCGCTGGGGACCTCCGTCCCCGCCGGGCGCTCGCCCGTCAGCAGCTCGTACAGCACCACGCCGCACGCGTACAGATCGGCCCTGGCATCGCCACCGTCGCCCTGCCGCTGTTCCGGGGCCATGTAGTCGAGGGTTCCGGCGATTTGCCGCCCCGTCGGGCTGGACAGCGAAGCCGAAAAGGCGATCGAATTTCCCGCGGCGCGTCCATCCGCCCGACCAAGCCCAAAATCCGTCAACTTCACCACGCCCTCAACGCCAAACCCCTCTTTCCACGCCCGCTCGTGCACCAAGACGTTTTCCGGCTTGATGTCGCGGTGGATGACGCCGTGCTCGTGGGCGAATTTCAGTCCGGTTAAGACCTGCTTGAGGATGGCCAGCGCATCGGCAATGGAGACGGAGCGGTTTGGGATCAGCGGCCGCAAGCTCGTGCCGGGAACGTATTCCATCGTCAGATACGGCACCGGGGCATACGGATCAAACCCAATGGCCCGCACAATGTTGGGATGGACTAAGCCATGCAGCGCCGCCCCTTCGCGTTGCAAATCGCGCAGATATTGCGGATCGGCCGGGAACTTGATGGCCACAAGCTGGTCGGTCCACACGTGATGGTGTGCCCGCCAAACCTCGCCGAACGCCCCACCCCCGATACGCTCTTGAAGGACGTATTCGCCAATCCTCTGCTCTGCCTGGACCATGCTTCCCATGCTCAGCTACTCCAGTATTTCCGCGATCCAGTCGCAGATCAGCAGATTATAAACGCCGGCCACCAGGGTTCCCAAAGCCACAAACGTCCAGGCCGTGACCGTGGGCAGATGCCAGTGGAACAGCCACGCCAAAAGTGCCGCTTCCGCCAGCGTGTACGCCCCGACCAGCACGGCGCCGGCCAAGTTGCTCTCCAGCCGGGCCACGCGCCCGATGATCGGCAGCGACGCCCAGGGCCACAGCAGCACCACCCCCACCCACAGCCCAATCCGCTCTGTACCGCTAAGCAGTGCCGCGCGCGTCGCGGGATCCATCTGCCACCACGAAATCGCCCCGGCAATGACCGCCAAGACGGTCAGCGCAGTCACGATCTTGCCCGTGACGCTCTTGAGCCATTCCATCGCGTCAAAATTCTATCAGACTTTTGCCCGCAAGGAGTTACAAACCGGATGCATTTCCATAAGGTCACGGCGTTGACCGATCCCGCCGCTTGTTTGATGATGTGTTCCCATGAACCGCCTGATTCGCAAAGTGCGGCGATTCGATTTCCCGCCCGGGCGGATCATCGCCGGCAAATACGTCATCCAGCGCATGCTCGGAAGTGGCTGGGAGGGCGAGGTTTATGGCATTGTCGAGCGCAGCACCGGCATCCGCCGCGCCGCCAAATTCTATTATCCCCACCGCGATCCCACCGGCAAAGCCGCCATCGCCTACGCCCGCAAGCTCGACGCCCTGCGCCACTGTCCTATCCTCATGCAGTACCATCACCAGGAAATCGCCTACGTGCGCCGGCGAAAGGTCATCGTCGTCATCAGCGAATTGATCGAAGGCCAAAAGCTCGGCGAATTCCTCCAGGAGCAGCACGGCCATCGCCTCAGCACCTTCGAGGCCATGCACGTGCTGTACATCCTGGCCAAAGGCATCGCGCCCATCCACGCCCGCGGCGAATACCACGGCGACATCCACGAGGACAACATCATGATCCGCCGCCAGGGCATCGGATTCGAGCTCAAGTTGCTGGACTTTTTCGACCTCGGCCGGCCCACCCGCGCCAAAATCCAAAAAGACGTGCTCAACCTCGTCCAGGTGTTCTACATTCTGGTCGGCGGACGACCGCGCTACGCCGAGCAACCGCGAGTAGTCAAGGATATCGTGCGCGGGCTAAAGGATTCGCTGATCCTGGCCCGCTTCTGCACCGCCGGCGACATCCAGCGCCACCTGGAAACCCTCCAATGGAATGGATCCGGAGGGAAATGATGGATGCCTGGCCGGCGGTCCTGTATTTCTCCGCCGGGGGATTTGCATCTGCCGAGCAATTGGTTACTGTATTTGCATCCTATGACCCGATCTACTGATCCGCTTCCCCCGGGCGGTGTGCGTCCGTCATCGCCGGTATCGTCTCGTCCTGCTTCTACGCCGCAGGCATCGCCTCCGGCACCGCAACCACCCCTTGCGCCGGCGCCGGCTTCTCAAGACCGCGACCGCAGACGCGAAAACCGCCGGCCCGTTCAGGGCAAGGCCGTTCTGACCATTCTGGACGGACCCAGCGCCAACGCCACTTTCGACATCCTCACTCGCGATCTATCCTTCAGCGGGATTTCGTTTCTGCTGCGTGAGTCGATGGCCGTGGGCCAGACCTGCAAGATCGAAATCACCGGCAACGGCGGCCCGCAGGTCACCCATTTTTGTGAGGTGGTGCGCACCCGCCCCATGAGCAATGGGAAGTTTGAGATGGCTGTGAAGTTCCGCAAGAGTAAGTAAAGCTAATAGAGACGAAGAGACGAAGTGCGCGGCGCGCGTTTTTCACTTCGTCTCTTCGTCTCTTCGTCTCTCCGTCTCTTAGTCTCTTAGTCTCTTCTTCTGGCCAACACTTCCTTCCACGCCGACGGATGCACCTGCAAATAATATCGCCCCGCTTCCGTGCGCACGCTCACCGGCACACCGTAGACGCGCGACAGAATCTGCTCCTGCAGCACCTGCGCCATCGTCCCCTGGGCCGCGGGCTTGCCGCGATTCAGCAGGAGCACCTGCTCGGTCGCCGGCGGCAGTTCCTCCACGTGATGCGTGATGAGCACCACCGCCGGCGGATCGGGCTGCCGCAGCAGCGCCGCCACCGTCGCCAGCACCTGCTCGCGCCCGCGCAGGTCCAACCCCGCGGTAGGCTCGTCGAGAATCAACAGTCGCGGCCCGCCGACCATCGCCCGGGCGATCAGGCTCCTGACCCGCTCGCCGCTGCTCAGCGAGTTGTACGGGTGATCCGCCACCTGCCCCAGGGCGACCAATTCCAGCAGGCGTCGGGATTCCCGCTTCATCGCCGCCGTCGGCGGCTGATACAGGCCGATGCTGCCGAAATATCCGGTCAGCACCACGTCGCGGGCCGAGAGCGACGCATCGACGTCGTACGGCCCGGCCGGCTGCACCAGGCGCACCCGTCGCCGCAGCTCCGGCAGATTCGCCCGCCCAAACTCCTCGCCCAAGACGCCGCAGCGGCCGCGGGTCGGCCACCAGTGGCACGCCGCCACCCGCGCCAGCGTGCTCTTGCCGCTGCCGTTGGGTCCCAGCACCGCCGCCAGCGTGCCGGCGGCGACCTGCCAATCCACCTGCCGCAAAATCCATCGCCCGTCGCGCAGGACGCCCACGCCGTGCATCTCAACGGCCAACGCGCGGTGTTGCCGTTTTGAATTTGTCGGGATACTGTTCACGGCCGCTAACTCTAAAGGACTTTGCAATGCCCGCAACTGTCCCTCGCCGCCATTTTGTTCCGCAGCAGATCGACGTGTCGGACTTCGCGCCGCTGGAAACGCTCTACCGCACCCTGCTGTTCAGGCCGATCGATTCCATCGAGCAATTGGATCGCTGGCTGGAGGATTTTTCGGAGCTGACCTCGGTCGTGGATGAATACGCCAGCCGCCGCTACATCGACAAAAGCTGCCACACGGATGACGAGGCGATCAAGCGCCGCTACCTGCAGTTCGTCGAGCAGGTCGAGCCGCGCATCAAGCCCATGGTGTTTCAACTGCAAAAGAAGTATTTGCAGTCGCCGTACGTTGAGCAGTTGCCCCAGCGTTTTGCGATGCTTGCCCGCAACTGGCTGGCGGACGTGGAGCTGTTTCGCGACCAGAACGTCCCGATTGAAACCGAGATCACGCGGCGCGTCACCGCGTACGACCAGATCAACGGCCGGATGACGGTGCGATTCCGCGGCCAGGACCTGACGATGCAGCAGATGGCCCGCTTCCAGGAGGAACCGGACCGGCTGACGCGGCGCGAGGCCTGGGAAGCCGCCGCCCGCCGCCGCTTGGTCGACCGCGACGGCGTCGAATCCATCTTCGACGCCCTGTTGCCCCTGCGCCACCAGTTGGCCCAGAACGCCGCCCTGAGCGACTTCCGCGCCTACCAGTGGAAGGCCAACAAACGCTTCGATTACACCCCCCAGGATTGCCTGCGCTTTGCCGACGCCATTGCCGAAACCTGCATGCCCGTGGTGCATCGCCTGGATCATCAGCGCATGCTCGACCTCGGCTTGGAAAAACTCCGCCCCTGGGACATCGCCGTCGATCTCAAGGGCCGCCCGCCCCTGCGACCCTTCGACGAAACCCAGATCGACGTTTTTTTGGACAGGACGCGCGAGATTTTCCAGAACCTCTCGCCCGACCTGGCGGCGGATTTCGACGCCCTGCGAGCCCGCGGCAACCTCGACCTCCAGAGCCGACACGGCAAGCAGCCCGGCGGTTACCTCATGCCCCTGGAGGAATCCCGCCAGCCGTTCATCTTCATGAACGCCGCCGGACTGCAACGCGACGTCGAAACCCTCCTGCACGAGAGCGGCCACGCGTTCCACCACTTGGCCGTCAGCCGCGAAGACATCGTGTTTCTCCGCACCGCTCCCATGGAATTCTGCGAAGTCGCCAGCATGTCCATGGAATTGCTGGGCAGCGAGCACCTGGGCGTCTTTTACGATCCCCCGGAGGCCGCCCGCGCCCGCCGAAACCTCATCGAAGGCGTCATCCGCTTCCTGCCCTGGATGGCCACCATCGATTGCTTCCAACACTGGATCTACACCCACCCCAACCACGACCGCGCCCAGCGATGCCGGGTCTGGCTCGATCTCATGGACCGCTTCGGCAGCAAGCTGGACTGGACCGGCTGGCAAACCGTGCGCGAGTCCTACTGGCAACGCCAAACCCACCTCTTCCGCTCGCCGTTTTACTACATCGAATACGGCATCGCCCAACTGGGGGCCGTTCAGTTGTGGCTGGCTGCGCGCAAAAACCGCACCGCCGCCCTGCAACGCTACCGCGACGCCCTGGCCCTGGGCGGCACGCGCCCCTTGCCGGACCTCTTCGCCGCCGCAGGAATCGTCTTCGATTTCTCCGAAAAAACCCTCCGCCCCCTCATCAGCAGCCTGGAAGAAGAATTGAACCGCCTGCCGCGCTAGCCGCCGGCGCCCCGCCCATATCGCACTGGGCTGCGACCTCCGGCAGCAGGCGCCCCTGCTTGATTTCGTGCGGATTGGCGAAGCGATGCAGCTCCGCCAGGGCAAGCCGCCCGCCGCGCAGCGTCCCCAGCACCGCCCGGCCGCTTTCCGCCCCAAAATCAAACGCCAGGAACTTGCTTTCCGCCACGATGTCCAGCATGTTAGCATTCGTCGCCGCGAACCACTGTCATGCACCGCACGCGCATCAAGATTTGCGGAATCTGCCGACCGCAGGATGCCCTCGCCGCCGCCTCCGCCGGCGCCGATGCCATCGGCATGGTCTTTCATCCCGCGTCGCCGCGATGCATCGGCATCGACGATGCCCGGCAAATCCTGGCCGCGCTCCCGCCGTTTGTCGCGGCGATCGGTTTGTTCGTCGACGCGGATGCCCAGGCCATCACGCACATCACCGAGCAGCTTCGCCTCTGTGCCATTCAGCTTCACGGATCAGAATCGCCCCAACTGGTCGCGCAGCTCAAACCCACGCCTGTCATCAAGGCCCTGCGCTTAGGCGACGATGCTGAGCAGACTCTTGCCCAATGGCGTGCGGCGATCACGGATATGCACTTGAGCAATCTTCGGGCGATTCTGCTGGAAACGCCGGCCGAGGTTCCCGGCGGCAGCGGCGTGCCCAACGATTGGAATGTCCTGCACCGCCTGCAACAATCGGGAAGCTTCAATGGTTTGCCCGCTCTGATTGCTGCCGGCGGCCTGACTGCCCAGAGCGTCGGCGAGGTCGTCCGCCTGCTCCGGCCGTTTGCCGTCGATGTCAGCACTGGCGTCGAATCCGCCCGCCGGGAAAAATCCCCTCAAAAAATCCTGGACTTCATCCGCGCCGTTTGCGCCGCCGATGCTGGGGGTTAGAGATCACGACGCCAACGCCTTCATCTCGCGGTACAGATCGGCCTTGCCCTCAAAGCCGATGCCGACCAACTCCGGTAACGTGATGAAACCGCTCTCGACGTTCACGCCGTCGGGGAATCCGCCGTAGGGTTGGAACAGGTCCGGATACGATTCGTTGCCCCCCAGGCCCAAGCCCGCGGCGATGTTCAGGGACATCTGGTGTCCGCCGTGCGGAATGCAACGCGACGGCGACCAGCCGTGCTCCCGCAGCATCGCCAGGGTCCGCAGATATTCCACCAAGCCGTAGCTGAGGGCGCAATCGAATTGCAGCCAGTCGATCTCCGGCCGCATGCCGCCGTAGCGGATCAGGTTCCGCACGTCCTGCATGGAAAACAAATTCTCCCCCGTCGCCATGGGGCCGGGATAGTGCCTGGCCAACTCCGTCTGCAACACATAATCCAGCGGATCGCCGGCTTCTTCGTACCAAAACAGGTTGTAGCTCGACAGCGCGTCGCCATACTCGATGGCCGTCTGGAGATCGAATCGGCCGTTGGCATCCACCGCCAACCGTTGGTCCGGGCCCAGAACGCTCAGCACCGCCTCGATACGCCGCACGTCTTCCTCCAGCGGCGCCCCGCCGATTTTCATCTTCACCACGCTGTAGCCGCGGTCCGTGTACGATTTCATCTCGCGCTTCAGCGTTTCGGTGTCCTTGCCCGGGTAGTAATATCCGCCAGCGGCATAGACGAAGATGCGCTTGTTGACCTTCCCGTCGCCGTATCGCTCGGCCAGAAGCCGAAAAAGCGGCTTACCGGCGATCTTGGCCACCGCATCCCACAGGGCCATGTCGATGGTGCCGACCGCCACCGATCGCTCGCCGTGCCCGCCGGGCTTCTCGTTGCTCATCATGCATTTCCAGATCTTGTGCGGATCGAGATTCCCGCCGGCATCTTCCAGCAGGGCTTGGGGCTTGGCCTCCATAATCCGCGGCACGAACCGTTCGCGGATCAAGCTGCCCTGCCCATAGCGCCCGTTGGAATTGAATCCGTAGCCGACGACGCGTTGGCCTTCGCGCATCACATCCGTCACCACGGCCACCAGGCTCAGCGTCATCCTGGAAAAATCGATGTACGCGTTGCGGATGGCCGATTGAATGGGCTTGGTGACTTCACGAATCTCGATGATTTTCACGCGAACTCCTGATCAGGGCCCGAAAACCTGATCTTACCCGCGATCAGTGGCTTGCGGTATTTAGCGGCGGTGCGTAGCCCCGCGGGTTCTCGCTCCCCCCTCGCCCCGGTATTCCTCGACTGGCCCTCCACTTTCTCCTTTCTCCCGCTCTCCTTTCTCGCGCAGCGCGGCACAGATAAATTCTATGGCAATCAGTGATGGCCCACGATCCGTTTTGTAATAGCCGCGGGCGGCAGCCCGCGGACCCCGTGCCAAAAAACACCCGTTGAACCGCCAAGCTCGGCCCGCAAGTCGAATCGCATGCCCCGATCTGCGCCCTCCAATTCGGCATCCCCCGAAAAGGATTTGCAGCCACAGGCCGCCCCTCAACCGTCCTTCACAGCCCCGCTTGTCCGACCTCTGCATGACCTCAGCGCCGCTTCCCCCTCTCCCCGTCTGTGGTGAGCCCGTCGAACCGCGCCCCGGCATCCAGAACTGAAACGCGTCTCCTTTCCACTTTCTACCTTCTCGCGCAGCGTCGCCACGGATTAAATTGCGGATGATCACAGATAAATTTTCTGTTAATCGTGACGGCCCTGCTCTGTCTCTACCCCGTCGAAGTTCGGCGCTTGTTAGGTAGCGCGGTGTCCGTCGTGTTGATACAAGATGCAGGATGTTGACCTGCAAATCGCCACGGAAGGTGATGCGAGTCGCTTATGAGCTGGCCAAGCGTTGTTTGCGCGACCACTCCAGCAAGTTCAGCCACAAGGATTTCACGCAGCCGCAGTTGTTCGCCTGCTTGGTGGTGCGTGAGCATCAGAAGCAGACCTATCGCGGCATTGAGGCCGTGTTGCGCGACAGCCCGCACTGGTGCAGGCAGATCGGCATGAAACGCGTGCCCGACCACAACACGCTCTGCCGCGCGTTTCACGCGTTGCTGGGTGAATCACGCGTCGGCCGGCTGATGGATCGGCTGACGCGATGGATGCCGCTGGGCAAAGCCCTGGGCATCACCTGCGCCATCGACTCGACGCTTTACGACACGCATCACCGCTCAAGACATTACGAACAGCGGTGCCGTCATTACCGCACGCGCGACAAGATCGCCGCCAATTCCAGGCGTTCCCGCTCGGCGCGACGCACGCCCAAGCTGAGTCTGAGCGTCGATACTCGTTGTCACATCATCCTGGCCGCCCATGCACGCACGGGGATGGGGTCCGATGCTCGGGACTTTCTTCCGCTGCTGCGCCAGTCCGTACGTCGCCGTCCGCAGATCAAGACAGTGCTGGCCGATGCCGGTTATGATTCGCATGAGAATCATGAAGTCGCGCGCCGTGAATTGAACGTTCGATCACTGATCAAGACCGGCGTCGGACGACCCAGTGCCAAGCCACTCGTTTCGTGGTACCGTCGCAGGATGCAAAAGAAGCTGAGCGGATCGCAGAAGGGCAAGCCGTACGGCCAGCGTTCGCAGGCCGAAACGGTGAACAGCATGATGAAGCGGAATTTAGGCGATCATCTGCGTGCGCGAACTCCCGAAGGCCGCCGCAAGGAACAGATGCTGCGGGTGTTGACGCACAACATCTCGATCCTTTTATCGCGCCTGGATGAGGATTGAGACAGAGCAGGTGCGAACCCGTTTCACCTCCCCCGTTTCACCTCCCGTTCCGAGCGCCCGGGCATGCATAATGTCGTTATTTCAACAAGCTTGGTTTTCCGCCGGCAAGCCCCTGCTGCGCAAGGCGATACGCTGCGATCATCAATGTGCCAAGATAATCTGGGGGGCTTTAAGCTGACCGCTTGCATGACACAATCAAATTGCTCTGCGATCTCGGCGTGCTCCGCGGTGCAAATGAATTTTCCGGGTTAAGAGCGGCTGCGCATCTCGATGGCGTATTGCAGCAACTCGTTGTTCGTCTTCAAATTCAGCTTCTGCTTGATGTGCTCCTTGTGAGCATCCACCGTCTTGGGGCTCAGAAAGAGAGTGTCGGCGATGGACTTGACGCCCAGGCCCTGGCCGATGAGGCGGAAGACTTCCAGCTCGCGGTCCGTCAGGCGGTCCAGCGGCGAGCGCTCGGCACTGTCCTTGGCCCCGCGAAGTGAACGCAGGAGCTTGGCGGCCATCTTGTCGCTGAGCCAGGTGTCGCCGGCCAGCGTTTGGCGGATGGCGGCCATCACCTGCTCCTGCGGCTCCTGCTTCATCACGTAACCGCTGGCGCCCGCGCGCAGGGCCCGTTCGGCATAGAGGGACTCATCGTGCATGGAGACGATCAGGATGGGCAGACGCGGATACAGATCGTGGAGCTGCTTGCACAGTTCCAATCCGTCGCCGCCGGCCAGAGTCAGGTCCAGGGCCACCAAGTCGGGGACGAGGGACGCGGCCAGTTCCAGGGCCTGCGGTGGGCTGTCGGCTTCGCCGCAGACCATCAGATCGTTCTGGTCGTTGATCAGACGCCCCAATCCCTCGCGAAGCACGGGATGGTCATCCACCAGGAGGACCTTTTTCTTGCCGACGGCGGAGTCTGCGGCGGATGGATCAGCGGATGTTTTGGCGACCATGCACAGGCCCTTCCCGCCAGTCTAGTCCGGACTGGCGAAAGAAACCACGATTCGGGTTCCGGCGGTGGGGCCGGGTCCGATGTCCAGCGAGCCGCCGATCAGCGCGGCCCTGTATTGCATGATATGCAGCCCCAAGCCCTTTGACTGCCCCGCAGTGGAAACCGGCGGGGTGAATCCACTGCCGTCATCGTCGATCTGGAGAGTCACCTGTTTGCCGCTGCGGGACAGCGTGATGGTGATGTTGCGCGCCCTGCCGTGCTTGATGGCGTTGTGCACGGCCTCCTGGGCGATGCGGTAGAGGTGAATGGCCGCCGTGTTGTCGCGCAAAAGCACGGGATCGTCGAAGTGGGCGCGGCAGCGGATTCTAAACACCTCCTGCACACTGGCGGCCAATTCATTAAGGGCGAACATGAGGCCGCTGGATTTGAGTTCGACCGGGTGCAGCCCGCGGGCCAGGCCGCGGGCCTGGCCGATGGCCTGGGCCACCAGGTCGGCGATCTTGCGGGCGTCGACGCTCTCTTCCAGGGCCTTGGCGGCCAGGCGGTTTTCCAACGACTTGCTCAAGAACCCAATGCCGGCCAGTTGCTGGCCCAGGCCGTCGTGCAGGTCCTGCCCGATGCGGCGGCGTTCACGGTCGCTGATTTCCAGGAGTTGGCGTTCCAGGCGTTTTTGGTCGCTGAGGTCGCGGATGATGCCGGTGAACAGCCGCCGCGGCGGAGGGCTGGCCATTCCCGCGCCCGGGCGGTCGGCTAGGCGCACTTCGCTGACGGCCAAGTACATGGGGAAGAGCGAGCCGTCGCGGCGCCGGCCGGAGACTTCGCGGCCGATGCCGATGATCTTGGCCTGCCCGGTGGTCAGGTAATTGGCCAGGTAAGTATCGTGCTGGGTGCGATAAGGCTCGGGCATGAGGATGTTGACGTTTTGCCCGATGACTTCGGAACTGGAGTATCCGAAGAGGCGCTGAGCGGCGGGGTTGAAGGACTCGATGATGCCGCGCTGGTTGATGGTGACGATGCCATCCACGGTGGTGCTGAGAATCGCCGCGTAGCGGGAGTCGATATCGTTCAGGGCGGCTGCATCCCCCGCGGCGTGAACCAGGGCCACGGCGCTGATGGACTGCCCGGGTGAAGCGGGCAGGGGGTGGGCACAGTCGTAGACGCGGCGAGTCTGGCCGGCGGCGGTGACGATTCGCAGCTCGCAGGAGTGTTCTTTTCCGGCCCGCAGAGCGTCGGGGCGGTCGGCCATCAGCGGGCGGTCGTCGGGATGGATGATGCTGTCCCAGCCCCGACCGGCCCAGTCCTGGAAGGTGTATCCCGTGAAGCGGGCAAAGGAGTCCGAACACCAGTCGCAACCGATGACCCCGTCGCTGCCCAGGCGCAGGCCATAGGCGTAGTGAAAAGCTTGCTTGCCCGGGGGCGGCTCGGCGCTGCGGGACATCGGTGTGATTGTAAGCTCCGTCGCCACAAGGAACGAGTGGGATAGTCGGGGAAAGCCCCTAGAGCAAAAAACGTGACTTAACCGATGGGCGGGGTCCAATCAGCGGTCGATAATTCGCGCCGTAGGCTTCAGAATCCGCGCGGGGTGTGCGCCCTGCCCTGGTTTGGGAATAGGATGACCGCTTTTGCCGCAAAAGCTTCGGCCAAGACAGGGATCGCCCGTTTTGCGTCACAGGAGATGTCCCCGCTGGTGCGGGAGTGGATCGAGCAGTGCGCCGCTCTGTGCCAGCCGCAGGAGATCCACGTTTGCGACGGCAGCGCGGCCCAGCGCAAGCAGCTTCTGGACCGCGCCGTCGCCGAGGGGGTGTTGATCCCGCTCAGCCAGGAAAAACTTCCCGGCTGTTACCTGCACCGCAGCCATCCCAACGACGCGGCATGCACGGAGGAGTCGACGTTCATTGGCATGCCCAGCGAGCAGATGGCCGGCCCCAGCAACCGCTGGATGGAAGCGACAGCGGCGAAGGAGAAACTCACCGAGCTGTTCCAGGGCTGCATGAAGGGGCGGACGATGTACGTCGTGCCGTTCGTGATGGGCCCGATCGGCTGCCCGCTGGCCAAGGTGGGCATCCAACTGACCGACTCGCTGTACGTCGCGGTGAGCATGGGGATCCTGACGCGAATGGGCAGCGTCGCGTGGAAGCCATTGGGCGACGGCGAGCCATTCACGCGGTGTCTGCACAGTCTCGGCGATGGCGAGGGGCAGCGCCGCTGCGTCTGCCATTGGCCGCTGGACAACACCATCTGGTCGTTCGGATCGGGCTACGGGGGCAATGCCCTGTTGAGCAAGGAAGCTCTGGGGTTGCGCATCGCCAGCTTCCTGGGAAGCCAGGAAGGCTGGTTGGCCGAGCACATGCTGATCGCAGGGGTGACGATTTTGGGTCACAAGGACTACGTGGCGGCGGCGTTTCCGTCCACGTGCGGGAAAACGAACTTTGCCATGCTGGTTCCACCCGAGCGATACCGAAAAGCCGGGTGGAAGGTTACCACTGTCGGGGACGACATCGCTTGGATGTGGGTGGACGAGGAGACGGGGAAGCTTCGAGCCATCAATCCGGAGTCGGGGTATTTCGGTGTTCTGCCGGGGACCAACTGGCAGAGCAACCCCAACGCCATGGAGACGATGTCGCGCAATTCAATTTACACCAACGTCGCGTTATTGCCCGACGGCGACGTGTGGTGGGAGGGGAAAACCGCCGAGCCGCCCAAAGAGGCGATCGACTGGATGGGCAAGGCGTGGACGCCGGGTTGCGGGCGTCCTGCGGCGCATCCCAATGGCCGGTTTACCGCCCCCATGGCGAATAACCCGGTCTTGGACCCTGCCGCGGACGATCCCAAGGGCGTTGCGATTTCCGCGATCATCTTCGGCGGCCGGCGGAGCAAAACGGTGCCTCTGGTCTATCAGGCGTTCAACTGGATGCACGGGGTGTACATCGGGGCGACGCTGGGGAGCGAGACGGCGGCTGCGTCCGCCCAGGACGCGGGCGTGGTGCACCGCGATCCGATGGCCATGCTGCCGTTCGTCGGCTACAACATCGGCGAATACCTCATCCACTGGTTCCGCATGCGCAAGAAGTTGCGCGATTGCCCGCGCATCTTTCACGTCAATTGGTTCCGCACCAACGAGCAGGGCAAATTCATCTGGCCGGGCTTCGCCGAGAACATCCGGATATTGCGCTGGATTCTGGACCGTTGCCACGGCCGGGCCTACGGCGTGGAGACGCCGCTGGGGTGGATGCCGCGCGTCGAGGACATCGACTTGGGCGGCCTGGACCTGCTGCGCGAAGAACTGGTGGCGGTGCAGCACGTGGACTTGGAGGCATTCAAGAGCGAGATCGTCGGGCAGGAGGAGTTGTTCCTCAAACTGGCGGAAGATTTGCCCAAGGAGATGATTTTTCAGCGTGAACTTCTGATCAGCCGGCTGTGAAATGCTCCCCAAGGAGCGGACGATGAGTGCAGCGCCATTATCCTCGCGGTTTGAGTTGAATTCGCAGATGGCGGCGGCGAACCGGGCCGCGTTTGCCCTGGACGGGGTGACGGTGGTGAGCTTGGTGGGGTCGTCGGGATCGGGCAAGACCTCGATCATCGAGGCCGCCGTCCAGCACCTGGAGGGGCGCATGCGCCTGGCGACGGTGGTCGGTAATCCCGCCGCCAGCCGCGACGCCGAGCGCTTGGCCCGCCTGGGCGTCTGCGCCGTGCCGGTGCAGACCGACAACCTGGCCGCCAACGACGTGCACAACGTTCTGGCCGATTTGAACCTGGCCCGCATGGACATGGTCTTCATCGAAACCGCGGGCATCTCACCTCTGGAGCTCGACCTGGGCCAGGACCTGCGCGTGGCGGTGTTCGGCGCCTCCGGCGGCGACGACAAGGCCGCCGAATACGCCAACCTCATCGCCGAGTCCGACCTAGTCGTGCTTTCCAAGATCGATCTGCTTCCCCACGTGACGTTCGACATGAACGTGTTCCGCGCCGACGTGGCCAAGGCCAATCCCGCCGCTGAACTGATCACGCTGTCGGCGCGAAGCGGCGCCGGCGTCGAGGCCCTGCTGGACAGCTTGGCGCGGCACTGGGCACCGGACAAGCAATTTGGCGCCCCGCGCCGGGCGGCGGATCAGCTCGAGTGGTTTTTCGGTTAAGATGGCGGCGCGATGACATCGCGCGGCGGCCGCAAATCCGTCCTTCAAGTTCCTCCCGTTTCTTCACCCCCGGTCGCCGATGCATACATGAGGGCATTCCTTTTATAGGAGAAAAGTTGCGTGTACCTTTTTCTGGGCCTTCGACTTGAGGGCCGAGCTTGGCGGTTCAAGGGGTGGTTTTTGGCACGGGGTCCGCGGGCTGCCGCCCGCGGCTATTACAAAACGGATCGTGGGCCATCACTGATTGACAGAGAATTCATCTGTGTGCCACGCTGCGCGAGAGCGTAGAGCGGGAGAAAGGAGTAAGTAGAGCGAACGATCAATGCCGGGGAGCGGTTCGACAGGCTTACCACAGGCGGAAGAGGGAGAAGCGGCGTTGAATCGTTTCCGGCGCATGGGTATGGTGAGGCTATGCCCGGTCTGCCGCCACCAATGCCGGCGATGCCGATGCCGCCGCCCATGCGACCCAGGTCCGCACGCGGACGCGGGAAAAGAATCAAGCTCCTGGCCGCCCTGATCGTACTTGGGGTGGGCGTATGGGCGCTCGTCGCCTACGCTCCACGCATCAAGGACCGATTTGTCGCGCGCCGCTTCCGCGTGGTCGATCCCAACCTTGTCTTCGCCAGCGGGCAGATCAACCGGCATCTGATCGGCTCCGTCCTGAGCGATTACAAAATCAAGTGCATCGTCTCTCTGGAAACGCTTGAGCCGGACGATCCGGACGTAGCCGCGGAATTGCAGGCGGGCCGCGACCTGGACATCCAGCGGTTCGACGATCCGCTGCTGGGCGACGGAACCGGGGACATCCACCACTATGCCGATGCCATCGAGCAGATCGTCGCCGCGGAGAAGTTGGACCAGCCCGTGCTCATCCATTGCTCCAGCGGCACCGAACGCACCAACGGCGCCGTCTTCTATTACCGCGTGCTGGTTCAGAAAGGCAACCCCGACGACGCAGCGGCCGAGATGTTCCGCAACGGCCACGATCCCAAGCACAATCCTCAATTAATCCCCTACCTCAACGCCCACATGGCGGAACTGGCCAAGCTGCTCGTCCAGGCCCAGATCATTATGACCCTGCCCGATCCCATGCCGCAAATTCACCGGTAGGTCACGGCAGCGGCGGGCGTCGCGGGGGGCGGGGATTCTTCGGCCAGCGCCTCGGTGATTACGGAAAACTTGACTAGGCGCGATGGGCCGAACGACGTGGTCAGGGCCACGTCCGCGGCGTCGCGCCCGCGGGCCATGACGATCCGGCCGATCCGCGGCAGGTTGTGCCGGCCGTCAAACGCGTACCACTGGCCGCCCAAAAATACCTCCGTCCAGGCGCTGAAATCCATCGGCAGCGGGCAGGGCGGGACGCCGATGTCGCCCAAGTAACCGGTCGCATAACGAGCGGGGATGTTCAAGCAGCGCAGAAACGTGATCAGCAGGTGCGAAAAGTCGCGGCACACGCCCCGCCGCTCGTAGTACACGTCGTACGCCGTCTTGGTCGGGCGGGCAAAGTCGTAGCCGAAGGTCACGTTGTGGTGCACCCAATCGCATACGGCCTGCACGCGCGGCCAGCCCGGCGCCGTCTTGCCGAACAGCTCCCAGGCGATCTCGGCCAGACGATCCGTCTCGCAATACCGGCTGGCCATCAGAAACCGCAACACCTCCGGTGCAAGGTCCTGAACTTCCGACTGCGCCGCCGAGGGATCGACCGGATCGGGCAGCCCTGAGTCGCGGACGACCGCATTGTGCCAGAGCCGAAGCTGTCCCGCGGGAGCAAGCACCCGCCCGCATTGATTGCCGAAGCCATCGATGAATGTCGTGATCGCAACCGCCGGATCAGAATTAATCCGCTGCGGCTCCAGCAAGCTGCCCGCCCGCGACGGATGCGTGTACAGCATCAGCAGCGTCGCCGCCGGCGCCGGAAAGTCGAACGTCAAATCAAAACCGATGCGAATGAGCACGGCGTCCCTTTCCCCATACGCAGAACCACGGTTGGGGGTTGGTATCAAAAAGCATACCGCGCTGCGCAAGAAAGTGGAGCAGTAGATCAGTTGAGCAGCAGAGAAGGCGGGAGAATCGTCAGAGGATTTGCTGCAGAAGCTCGGCGAGCACTTTTCGCGAATCGAAGTGATCTTCGGCCAGTCGTCGGGCGGCCGCGGCGTGACGGGGGTAATCGGCCGCGATGGCGTTGAGGGCGTCGGCCGCCTCACCGGCCGTCGCGAATGAGAACAGTCCCTGGCCCGTCGGCAGCCAGCGGTCGAAGCCGCTGGCTTGTGCCACCACCGGCTTGCCACTGGCCAAATAGGCGCTGCTCCGATCGCTGAACCACCCGCTGGGAAGGGCCGCATAAATCTCCTTGGCCACGCTGAACTCCCCGGCACTGTCGCGGATGAACTGCGCGAATGACTCGCAACTGAGCGTCGCCTGCTCGGGATTCACCAGCTTCCAACCGTGGGCGGTGAATTGCCGCGCCGTTTCCTGGGGCACCGACAGCATCCCCATCGTCATCTCCCACGGCACGCGCGACGGCAAGTCCAGCATCTTCATCCATTCCACGCTCTTGCTGCTCAGGTAGCGCTTGCCGCCGAATTCCACGTGCCGGTCGGATGTGTGCTCCCACTTGCCGATGGTGGTGAACGCTCGGTTATCCGTGTGCTCCACCGGCCAGTGCCCCAGGGCAATGGGCTGATTGGTGGCGATCCAGTTGAAGCCATGCGTCGGTACCGCGCACTCGGCTGTGCCTATCAATCGCCCAAACGTCGCGGTCGCGTCGAACTGCTTGTAATAATTCAGGAAATCCGCGTCGTGACGCATGCGCAATTGGGTGAAGACCGGATCGGTGTCGATGACGGCCATGCGACCCGGCCGGGGAAGATTGTCGCGTATCGGCGTCACCCCGCTGACGCACAGGAGCAAATCCGCCCGGCGCATCAACTCCGCCAACTCCGCCGCGCTTAGCCCATAATGCTTGTCCTGGAACTCCGAATAATAGCAATACCGCAGCGGCAGGCCGTAACGCGCGAAGGTCCGCTCCAAATACGCCCGCCCATACGCCGAATCTGCCGAGCTCTGCCACGTCGTCGGGTTGTACGGGTACGAATACGACCCGCTGTCCTCCAGGAACCACACTTCGTGGCCAAGCTCGTGTAATCCCAGCAGGTAGTTGAGGTGATGCCAGGTCATTCCGCCCAGCGGATAAGCGACGATATAGCCGCCGACGATGATGGTTAGGGGCTTGGCCATGACATCAAATGGCTTCGATCATCTTGACGAGGACCCGATCCGGGGCCAAATATTCGCGGGCGATCTCATACGCCGCCGCCCGATGCGCCGCGGCATTGGCGGCGACTTCCGCCAATCCATCCAGTATCTGCTGCAACGTTTCAAACGCGATCACTCCCCGGCCGCTGGGGATGAACTTGCTCCAGCCGGTTTCTTGCACCACCGCCGGGCGGCCGGCGGCCAGGTAACAGGCGGTGCGGCAACTGAACCATCCGCTGCGCGTGGCCACGTAGATCTGCTTGGCCACGGACCATTCCCCGGCGCTGCGGCCGATCAGCTCCTGATACGCCTGGGGCGTGAGCGTGCTGGCCTGTGCATCCAAAATTCGCCACCCCTGACGCTGCAGGCGGCCCAGCGGCGCCTTGGTCCCGCCCACCGCCAGCGCCAACTGAAGATTCGTCCGCTGCGGAAGATGGCTGAATCGCTCAAACTCGTGCAACTTCGTCCGGTATTCCACGCCCTCGTGAATCACCCGCCCCTGGAAATAATCCCACGTCATGATGGTGGTCATCGGCGCATCCGCCGGCAGCGCCGTCGCCCGAACCTTCGACCAGGCCGGCAGCGACACCACGCAGCGCGTCGTCCGCCAATCAAACGGCCCGCGCGGAATCGTGCAGTCCTGGCCGTACAAATTTTCCGCGTAGGTGAAGTGCCGGTCGTGCTCGGCCACCGCCGCACACCAGCGCTGCACGTTCTGCGACCAGGCGAACTTGTGCTGCAACATCATCTGGTTGTAACCGGGGTCCGTGTCCAGAAAGACCTTGACGCACCGCGGGCCAAGCTCCTGCGGAATGAAGCACGCCCCGCTGACGTTGAGGAAAATATCCGCCGTGCGCGCCACCTCGGCGAACTGGGCGGCGCTCAAACCAAAATGCTTCTCGTGCAAAAAGACGTAATGCCACTTCTGGGCCAACTGCGGCGCGTACGCGTCAAAAAAATCGCGCAGAAATTTGAGCGTATAATCGGGCTGGTCCACGGGCGAGCGCTGCAGGGGATCGTACGGCCAGACCCAGGTGTCCTCGTGGTAGTAAACGTCGTGACCCAACTCGTGAAGGCCCAGCAGGTAATGGAAATAATCCCAGGCCACGCCCCCCAGGGGGAACTGCCCCACCATGCCGCCGACAATGATGCGAAGTTTGTTTTTTGCCCGGACCATTCCGCCTTTTGGGCCGCGCCGATCACGTCGCGGCCGTCGGCTCCTCCAGCTTCAACTGGTGCCGGGCCATCGAATAATAAACCCCGCGACGGGCCAAGAGTTCCTCGTGCGTTCCGCGCTCCACGATGCGACCCTCGTCCATCACGAGAATCTGATCGCAGCCGGCGACCGTGCTGATGCGATGGCTGACCAGGATAATCGTCCGATGCCGCTTCAGGTTCGCCAGCGTCTGGGTAATCAGCGCTTCGTGTTGCGGATCGAGGGCGCTGGTCGGCTCATCCAGCACGATCAGCGGCGCCTCGGTCAACAGGGCGCGGGCGATGCTGATCCGTTGCCGCTGACCGCCGGAAAGATTTGCCCCGTTTTCGCTGATGGGCGTTTCGTACCCCTCGGGGAGTTTTTCGATGAAGCCATCGGCCCCGGCCAGCTCGGCCGCCCGGCGAATCTGCGCTCGCGAGGCGTGCGGCCGGCCATAGCCGATGTTCTCCGCCACCGTCGCCGGCAAGATCACGCTGTCCTGCAACACCAGGGCCACGTGCGCTCGCAGATCCTTGACCTTCACCTTGCGGATGTCCGTGCCGTCCAGCAGAAGCTGACCCTGGGTCGGATCATAAAACCGCGGCAGCAGGCTCAGCAGCGTGGTCTTGCCCACGCCGCTGGAGCCGACGAACGCCACCATCTGCCCCGGTCGAATTTCCAGATCGATGTCGCGCAACACCGGCTCGCCGGCACGGTATTCGAAGCTCACGTTCCGCAGGGCCAGGATGCGCGGCTGGCGCGGGAGGTGGATGGCATCCGGCGCATCCCCGATCACCGGATCGCGGTCCAGGACCTCGAAGACGCGCTGCACCCCCGCCACGCCCCCCTGGATGCTGGCGCCGCTGCCGCTGATCGCCTGCAATGGACCGTAGACCTGGTTGACGTAGGCGAGAAAGACGATCAGGTCGTACGCCGCCAGTCCCGCCGTCCCCTGATACACCAGCCACCCGCCGTAGCCGAAGATCACCGCGTACCCCAGCCCGAAGATCGATCCCACCAGCAGCCAATACCACGAATCCTGCCACGCCTGCCGCAGGTACGCGCGCACGCTGCTTTGCGCCGTCATGTGGAAGCGGGCAAATTCATCCGCTTCACGGCCAAACGCCTGCACGAGGCCAATCGACGCGATCGACCGCTGGATGACCGTGGTCAATTCGCTGTCCACTTCCTTGGCCTCCAGCCACCGTTTTTTCAGCGGAGCGGCAAACAGCTTGGTCGTCCACAACAGCAGCGGCGCCACGGCCAGGGTCAACACCGTCAGTTGCCAATTCATCTGCAGCATCAGCCAGGTCATGCAGATCAGCGTGATGCCGCTGACCACGACGCCGTTGATCAGCACCGTCAAAATCGTCTGGAATCCACCGGTGTCATAGCTGAGGCGGTAGATGGCGTCTCCCTGCGGCTGCGATTTGTGATACCCCAGGCTCAACTGTTGGAGCTTGCGGAACAGATCGCAGCGCACGCGCATCAGCCCGTTGTAGCCGATATACGCGTTGATCAGCCGCTGGGCCATCGCCAGCGCTTCCTGCAAAACCCGCAGAATGACCGCCAGGGCCGCCAGAGTCATGATCTGGCCCACAATGTGTTCCTGTCCCATCCCCATGGCCGCAACCAGCTTGTGAAAGAGGCGGTACACCAGCATCTGGCTGGGCTTGTGGATGAACAGCGACAGGAAAATCGCCAGGAGAAATGGCTGCAGGAGGGTGGCCAGGGTTGCCAGGCCGATCAATACCAGCGAGATGATGATCAAAGGCAGATCATCGCGGAAATAGCTCAACGCCCGGCGGTAAAAATGCATACGGAAGTTGCTAGTTGCTGGTTGCTGGTTGCTAGTTGATATACCAGCAACTAGCAACCAGCAACTCATGCCCATTTATGCGACGGACAGCTCGCCGTCGTCCTCGTCGATCGGCTCTTCGTGCGGCGGCGGTTGAGCCGGCGCCGATTTGGGCGAACCCGGCTGTGGCTCGGCGGGAACGGGCATGTAGCCCGCCTTCTCCGCGGCGGCGTCGATCAGCCCCAACACCGGCGCGGTCACACGCCGGCGATTCACCACGTACATCGTCCAACCCGCCAGCGGGATCAGCAGCGCCGGACGGCTAAACGGCCACAGGTGCAGCAAGAGCAGCCCCGCCAAGATCATCGCCCCCACCATCAGCACCTGTCCGAAGCGGCTGTACAGCAGCTCGACGCGCACGCGCGTCAGCATGCCCGTGCCGTGATGATGTTCCGTGGCCGTGGTCAGACGCACTTTGACGTATCGGCTGCCGTAAATTTCCATGTCCCACTCGTGCCAGCCGCTGTCGATGCGCATGCGCCAGCCCGCCGCGCGCACCTCCCGATGGATCTGCTCCAGTAGGGTCAGGCGATCCTTGGTGTCGCTCCAGTAGCGCAGCGTTCGGCAGTCCTGGGGATCCACGGGCAGGTCCTGGTGCCGCTGGTATCCGCGCGCCTCGTGCTTGAGGACCTTGGCCCGCAGGCGCACGCTGTAGCGCGCCCATCCGCGGGAGATCGGCTGACGGAAGTGCAGATAGGCGATGAGCAGCCGCGAAAGGGGATGACGATGCCGCGGCACCGGCGACTGCCAGGCCGCCACGCACGCCAGGACCATCGGGGTCAGGAACATGCCCGCCGCCACCGCCAGCAACGGCGTAAACGCCAGCCCCAGGACCAGCACGAAACCCGCCAGCAGGTGCCACTCGATGCTCATCATCATCGCCGCCCCCAGCGATGCCGGCCGCCGGTAGATCGTCTGGAACATCCCCGTGCCGAAGATGCCGTGGTAAATCACATCCGCACCGATACGCACGCCAATCTGATCGCTTCCGTAAATCCTCCCGCGCCAGTGGCTGGCGCCCAGGGTGTTGAAGCGGTCGGGATGCTTGTATTTCAGCAGGGCCTCGGCCTCGCCGTATCCGCGCTGCTGGCGGAGATAGGCGCGGATGGTGTTGCGGCGATAGTGCCACACCTGGGCCGCGGGCGAAAACCCGATGGACTGACCCTGGTTCTGGATGCGCCAGATCAAATCGACGTCATCGCCGGCCTTGCGGAACTGCGAATCGAAGCCGTAGACCTGTTTCAACACGGAGCGGTAGAACGCCATGTTGCAGCCGGGGACGTGCTCGGCGGTGCGGTCGTCGATCATGACGTGCGTCGGCCCGCCGGGAGAAAGCCCGACGCAATCGGCCACCCACGATCCCTCGTCCGGGATCAGGTTGGGGCCGCCCATCCCGGCATGCCCGCTGCGCACCAGCGATAGCGCCAGGTAATACAGCCAATCCTCATCCGCCTCGCAGTCGCTGTCCGTGTAGACCACCACGTCCCCGCGCGCCGCCTCCATCCCCACGTTGCGCGCGTGGCTCAGCCCCTTGTTGTCCTGGCGGATGTTCCGCACCCACGGGAAATCCATCAGAATTTCCTGCGTGTTGTCCGTCGAGCCGTCGTCCACGAAGATCACTTCGTAGCTCGGATAGCGCAGCTTCTGCATCGACCGCAGGCAGGTGGCGACCATGTTGGCGCCGTTGTACGAGCAGATCACCACGCTGCACATGGGCAGGGCGATCTGGGCCGTCTGCGGCACCTTGGCCAAAAGCCCACGCAACGCCGCGAACGCCGCCTTGGGGCGGCGGTCCGCCGTCGTCAGCCCAAAGGCCCACTCCGCAATCGCATACCCGTGCGTGTACCATTCATCCGTGAAGCTGAAGATGAACGTGCCGACCAGCCCCTCCTCGAACACCGCGTGAACGTGCGAGCACAGGATTTCCGCCTGCTTTTCCTGCGAACATTCGTTGCGCGTGTCGATGCCGTACTCCCCCAGCATCAACGGCTTGTCCCCCGCGATGTTCTGCAGCCGCGCCAGGTAATTCCGCAGCACCGCCTCATCGTGCAGGTAGACGTTGAAGCAGACAAAATCGACGTTCCGCGGCTGCACGTACTCCGTCGTCGGGAAATTCGCGAAGGTGAACAGGCAATCCGGCGCTTCCGCGCGCGCGATGTCCACCAGCTCCTCGATGAAATCCTCGATCTTCGGCCGCCCCACGTAGCGCACGATGTCCGGCGGGATTTCGTTGGCGACGCTGATGGCAAGGATCGCCGGATGATTCCCGCACGCCCGCGCCGCCTGCCGCACCGCCTCCTGCGCCTGCCGCGTGATCTGGGCATCCCCCACGAAGGTCAGGTTCTTGGCCCAGGCCACGTCCAGAAAAATCTTCAGGCCCATCTCCTGGGCCAAGTCCAAAAACCACGCCGGCGGAACGTGATACACCCGGACCGAATTGGCCCCCAACTCCAGCATCTGGGCAAAATCGAGCCGCACCTGCTGCGGCTCGGGCAGGGCCTCCCCATTGGCATTGGGCTTGAACGGGCCGTACGTCACCCCCTTGACGTAAAACTTCTCACTGCCCAGGCGGAAGAACTTTCCATCTCGGCGAACGCGATTGGTCACCGTCTGCACGCGTCGGTGACGGCCGGCCAAAAACGGCCGCACCGCTGCCGACGCCCCAGGCGTCACCGGTGTTCGGGTAACGACGCTCATAAGGGGTTCCCAGGCCGGACCGATAACCTCCCACGCGGCCGACCCATCCATTATCCTGAATTCGGCCCACGGACCGCTATTCTAGATGACATCGGCGCCGCCGACCATGTAATTCCGTGCCGTCCGTGGCTCTTTGGTAATAGACAACCATGATAACGGCGGGTTAGGGAAACGTTACCTTCGCCAGTCCACAGAATCGTCCGATAATGACCTGCATCCGTTCCGATTGTAGCGCTCATGCAAGACAGCAGGATTTTGACGGCCGGCAGTTTGAGCTGCGACGTCGCCGTCGTCGGCAGCGGTCCGGGAGGCGCGTGCGCCGCCCGGGCCTTGGCGGCGAGCGGGCTGCACGTCGTCATCCTCGAAAAAGCGGCCGCACTGCCACGCTACAAAACCTGCGGCGGCGGCGTCCTGGGCCGAGCCGTCAAACTCCTGGGCATTTCCGACCCGCCGATTCCCCACAGAGCCTGCCGTAGAGCCGAGTTCTTCCTTTCCGATGAACTGCATTTTTGCGTCACCCGCGAGCAGCCCATCGTCCTGATGACCATGCGCGACAGCTTCGATCAATGGCTGACGCAAAAGGCACTCGACGCCGGCGCGCAACTGCGGATCAACTGCGCCGTTCAAGACGTGGCATTGCAGCGCGACTGCGTGCGCCTGAGCACCAGCCAAGGCGAGGTGTTGGCGCGTTTTGTGATCGCCGCGGATGGCGCCAGCGGCCCCATCGCCAAAAAAGCCGGCTGGCCCGACCGTCGCCGCCTCGTGCCGGCACTGGAATGCGAGGTCGCCGTTTCTCCGGCAGATTTCGACCGATTCAGCGACGCCGCCCGCTTCGATTTTCATCCCATCCCCCACGGCTACGCCTGGGTCTTCCCCAAAGAATCCCATTTATCCATCGGCGTGCTGACCCATCGTCCCAGCGGCGTGAACCTGAACGACTGCTTGGCCCGATACCTCGAATACTTGCGCATCGCGCCGCAATCCGTCCAACGTCACGGTTACGTGATTCCGCTTTTGCCCCGCGCCAGCTATTTCGCCCGCCGGCGCGTTCTGTTGGTCGGCGACGCCGCCGGCTTGGCCGATCCGGTCACGGCCGAAGGCATCACGCACGCCATTCACAGCGGCCAGCTCGCCGCCGCCGCGATCATCGGCGCCTTTGGGCACGAGCAACAGGTCTGCGCCGCCTACAACAAATCACTAAGCCGAGCCGTGATTTCCGAGCTTCGCTGGGCCCGCCCCTGGGCCCACTTGCTTTACAACCTGCCGCGCCTGCGGGATGCCCTGTTCCGCCGCCGCGGCCAGGCGCTGGCCGAGAACATGACGGATGTCGTCACCGGCCAAGCCGGCTATCGCGCCTTGTCCATCAATCCACTGAACTATCTGAGGTTGTTGCATCGCGGGTGAATTTCTTGGCGTGTTTCGCCGCAGGCGTCCATACTGATATTGAAATGGTCGTGGCTGACCGGGAGCTGTTGGAGGATTTCGCTCGCCGAAGGTCTGACTCGGCGTTTGCGGAGATCGTGTCGCGATACGCCAACCTGGTCAACGCGGCGGCGTTGCGGCAGGTGCGCGATCCGCACCTGGCGCAGGACGTGACGCAGGCGACGTTCATCGTGCTGTCGCGGCGGGCGGGGTCGGTGCCGGCGGAACGCCTGCCGGGCTGGCTGATCCTCACGGCGCGATTCTGCGCCAAAGACGCCCTCAAGAAACAAGTCCGCCGGATCCAATACGAGCAGGAGGCGGCAAGCATGAGACCGATTGTCACAGAACCCACCGATGCGTCGCAGACGGAAATTGCCGGCGTTCTCGATGAAGCGTTGTCCCATCTGCGCTTCCGCGAAGCCACGGCCGTGGCCATGCGCTATCTGCAAAACCGACCCATGGCGTCGGTGGCCGAGGCGCTGGGCGTTTCCGTCGACGCCGCCCAGAAAACCGTCTCGCGCTCTCTGCTGAAATTGCGAAAGATTTTGCTGCGCCGCGGCGTGGTGGTCAGCGCGGCGGGGCTATCGGCGGCACTGCTACACGAGTCGGCGCAGACGGCCCCGGCGGCCTTGGCAGTGTCGACGGCGGGAGCATCGGTCCAAAGTCTTTCCATTGCCAAAGGAGCGATCAACATGATGCTGTGGGCGAAACTCCAGGTGGCGGCGGCGGTTACTGCGGGTGTGCTTCTGACGGGCGGAGGAGGCGCGGTCGTGCTGACCAGCGCGTTGGCGGGCGGGAGGCCGGTGGCGTCTTCGGCCGCGCCGGTGGCCCCGGCGGCCCCCGCCGCCCCGGCCGCCGCTGCGCAAACCCAACCCGATGCCGATTCCCTCATCCGCGAGGGCTGGGACCTTTGCAATCGCGGCCGACTCGACCCGGCCGCCGCCAAATTCGAGCAGGCCATCCAGCTCGCTCCGCAGTCGGCTGAGGCCTGGAACGGACTGGGCTGGACCCTCGCCTACCGCACGCCGGTACTGGCCGAGGAGACGTTCAACTATGCCGTCGCCCTCGATTCCAATCATGTGGAAGCGGGCGCGCTTAACGGACTGGGAGGAGCCTATTTCTGGCTTAACGAATACAACAACGCCGAGCAGGCCTGGCTGGCGGCGGTGCCGCGAAGCTCCGGGGCAGAATTTGGTCTGGCCAAATTGTACCTGCTCAAGGGGGACTGGGATGACGCTGCCAAATACGCCAAGATGGTTTTGGACTCCAATGACAAATTCCAAGATTCGGCACAGCAGCAGCAATTAACGAATCAGCTTCGCGCGATCCTGAAGGCCGCCCAGGACCATAAGCTTCCCGATCATTTGCGAAACCAGATCATGCCACCCGCCACTTCGTCGGAAATTACCAAGGGGGGGCTGGGCCGCAGCAAAATGGAACAGATCGGCCAATCGTTCAAAGCCGTCCTGGACAAGTACCCCAACGACACCGATGCGCTCAACGGCATGGCGTGGGTGGAGTACCGCACGGACAATCTCGATGCAGCCCAAAGGGACTTCCAGACCGTGCTGAACAACAACCCCCATCATCACAGGGCGATGGACGGCATGGCTCGGACGTTGCACGACAAAGGCGAGATCGACGCGGCGATTGCGCTCTGGCAGCAGGCGCTCCAGGAACATCCCGGGGATGACGACGTGGTTCGCGGCTTGGCCGATGCCTACATGGAAAGAGGCGATTCCGCAAAGGCCATCCCATTATTGCAGTGGCTGCTCAAGTCCAATCCGAACGACCAAGACGCTAAAGCCAAGCTGCAGGAAGCCGGCCATGATGCGGCCGCAAAATAGCCCCCGGGAAGTACCATTTTGGGCACCGCCGGTGGATTTTTGACCTGTCTGGCTCGGGGCGGCCATACTGGTCCTGGAATGGCCCCACCCGATTCCCAATTGCTGGACGACTTCGTCCATCGCAAGTCGGATGAAGCGTTCAGGGAGATCGTGCGGCGTTACGTGGACCTGGTCCACGCGGCGGCGATGCGGCAGGTGCGCGACCCGCACGTGGCCGACGACGTCACGCAAGCGACGTTCATCGTGCTGGCGCGGCGGGCCGCGGCTGTGCCGGCGGGGCATCTGGCCGGCTGGCTCCTTAAAACCGCCCGGTTTTGCGCCAAGGATGCTCTCAAGAAGCAAACCCGCCGCAGCCATTACGAGCACGAGGCGGCAATCATGAAGTCAACCGTGTCACAAGCTCCCGATGCCTCCGAAGCGGAAATCGCGGCCTCTCTGGACGATGCCATGGCGCGCCTGCGCAGCAAGGAAAGCACGGCGGTGGCGATGCACTATCTTCAGAACCGGCCTCTGGCGGACGTGGCCGCGGCCCTGGGCGTCTCCGCCGAGGCGGCGCGAAAGATCGTTTCGCGGTCCCTGGTGAAGCTGAGAGGGATTTTGCAGCGCCGCGGCGTGGTTGTTTCGTCGACGGCGGTTTTGTCCGCCGCCCTTTTGCATCAATCGGCGCAGACGGCCCCGGCGGCCTTGGCGATATCGGCAGCGGGGGCATCGGTCCAAAGTCTTTCCATCGCCAAAGGAGCGATCCACATGTTGCTCTGGACAAAGATCAAAGCGGCCGCGGTGGTGACGGCGGCGGTGGCCCTGTCCGGCGGCACCGGCGCGGTGGTGTTGAATTACACGCTGGCCGCCCCGCCGGCCCAGCAATCTCCCACGCCCCAGCCCGCGCCGCCAATCGCCGAGGCATCCGTGCCGGCCAGCCAACCCGCCGAGTTCAACAGCCCCTTCCTGCATCTGGTCGGCTGCCGCATTCAGCAGACGGTGGAGCTGAAACTGACTGCGGCCGCGACCCAGCCATCGGCGGTGACGTTGTACGAGCAGCAGTATTCGCAGGTGCAGTGGACCATCGAGCCAGACCTGGCCGCCAAGGCCGCCGGATACACCGTTTCGGTTGCTCCTTCGGACGATCCCGAAGGCGCACAAATCACCCGCGCCGACAAGGACAGCCGCGGGCAGTTGCTTTTGGATCAACTGAAGGATCCGGGCGAGTACGACGTAAAAGTCTCCGCCGTTGGCCCCGATTCCAAACCCATCGCCGAAGCCGCCGCGCAGGTGAGCGTCGAGCCGTTGCCCTCGACGCTGATCATGATCAACGACATCCGGGACGATGACACGATTCGGTTTCTCTTCGTCGGCCAATTCCTCAACGAAAGCAATCGCGAATTCCGCGACAACCAGTTCCAGAAATCCAATTTCGTGCACTTGGAGAAGATGAGCGACGATCAGGGCAGGCCCCTTCGCTTCACCGTGTCGCGACAGGGACGTATGTTCCAATATCGTTACACGTTGAACGATCCCGTCGATCCGGGCCAGCCGGTCTTATACTCCTACGCCGGCACCATGACCGATCTGGTGAGAAACCTCGGCGGCGCGATGCGCATGTATTCCATGAGCCGCTCGCCCGGCAACAATGCGCCCACGCGGCGGATCGAGCTGTATCTCCTGCCCGCCGGCGCCAAGCTGGTGGCGGTAACGCCGGCGAATCTGCCGACCAAGATCGTCGACGGACGCGTGCAGATTTACATGGAGGTCATCATTCCGCCCGGCGGCTCCAACGCCGTCTCCATCCGCTATCGCATGCCGCAGTAATGGAGAAAAATAACCCGGGCGTTAAGATCGGCCGGCGATGAGCACGCTGCAGCAGATGCTTCAGACGGCGCAGCAGCACCATCAGGCGGGCCGCTTGCCCCAGGCGGAAGCGATCTATCGCCAGATTCTCGCCCGCCAGGGCCAGCATCCCGATGCCCTGCACCTCCTGGGCGTGCTGGCCCTGCAGACGGGGCAGCTCGATACCGCCCAGGAACTGATCGGCCGAGCCATCTCTCTTCAGCCCAGCCGCCCCGATTTTCACTGCAACCTGGGTCTGGCCCTGGCCGCCGCCGGCAAGACCGACCAAGCCATGGCCGCCTATCAACGGGCCCTTTCGCTGCGGCCGGATTATCCCGAAGCCCACAACAATCTCGGCGTGGCCCTGACAAGCCTGCGGCGATTTAACGAGGCGATCGACGCCTATCGTCAAGCCCTGGCCCTTCGGCCCAGTTACCCCGAGGCCCTGAACAACCTCGGCTCCGCCCTGCGGGAACAAGGCCGCGACGACCAAGCCATCGACGCCTTCCGCCAAGCCCTGGCGGTCCAGGCCGATTTTGCCCAAGCCCGCGGCAACCTTGGCAACGCCCTGTGCCAAGCCAACCGCCCCGATGAGGCCGTCGACGTTCTTCAGAAAGGCCTGGAGCGGTCCCCGCAGGACCCGGAAATCCTCTACAGCCTCGGCAACGCCCTGTGCGCCGCCAAGCGGCTCGAGCAGGCCATCGACGTGTACCGCCGCCTGCTGGTCGCGCAGCCGCAGCGCGTCGAAGCCCAGAACAATCTGGCCAACACGCTCCTCGCCCTCGGCCGCGTCGATGAAGCCGTCGCCGCCTTCCAAGACGCGCTTGCCCTGCGGCCAGATGCACCAACCATCATGTACAACTTGGCCAATGCCCTGGGTCGCGCCGGCCGGCACGAGCAGGCCATCGAGATGTTGCGCAAGACGCTGGCGCTGCATCCGGATAGCGCCCGCGTCCACAACAACCTGGGCCGCGAGCTTCAGGACCTGGGCCAAGTGGATGATGCGATCGCCGCCTTCAGCCGTGCCATCGCCCTGCAAGGCGATTTCGCCTTGGCGCATTGCAACCGCGGTATGGCCCTGCTGCTCAAAGGCGACTATCGCCAGGGCTGGGCGGAATACGAGTGGAGATGGAAAGTCAATTCCTTCGACCTTCCGGCGCGGGCGTTTCCGCAGCAGTTGTGGGACGGCGGCGACCTGCGCGGCCGGCGCATCCTCCTGTACGCCGAGCAGGGCTTCGGCGACGCCATCCAGTTCGTCCGCTACGCGCCCCTCATCGCCCAGCGCGGCGCCCACCTGACCCTCTTCTGCCAGCCACCCCTGCGCCGACTCTTCCAATCCGTCCGCGGCGTCCAGGACGTCGTCGCCGGCAACCGCGACGTCGAAGTCCACGTGCATTACCCCCTGCTGAGCCTGCCACGCCTGCTGGACACAACGCTGGAATCCATCCCCGCGAACGTCCCCTATCTCCACGCCGATCCGCAGCTCGCCGCGCAGTGGCGCTCGCGGCTGCCGACGGACGCTCGCCTCAAAGTGGGACTGGTCTGGCACGGCCGGTCGTTGCCCGAGCCCGGCCGCTCCATCCCGCCGGACCTGCTATCGCCCCTGGCCCGCATCCCCAACGTCTCTTTTTTCAGCCTGCAAACAGGCGACGCCCCCGCCCCACCGGCCGATCTGCACATGAGCGATTGGTCCCGGCAAATCACCGACTTCGCCGACACCGCCGCCCTCATGGAAAATCTCGATTTGGTGATCACCATCGACACCGCCGCCGCCCACCTGGCCGGCGCCATGGGAAAGCCTGCCTGGGTGCTCCTGAAGTTCGCCCCCGATTGGCGCTGGCTGTTGGAGCGGACCGATTCACCCTGGTATCCGACCATGCGATTGTTCAGGCAACCCAAAGCCGGCGATTGGGAAAACGTCATTGAGCGCACCGCCAACGCACTGGCACAATTGGCGGCTGGCTCCGCGAACCCGGCATGATGGAAACTCTCTTGCAGGGCACTCGCAAACTGCGACAATTCTTCGAAGACATGAACCTCCGGAACCCCGCCCGTGGCACAAGGCTGCCGGGACTCGACGGCCTTCGGGCTGTTTCGATCGTCCTGGTCGTCATCTGCCACCTCGCTCAATCTCCGCAATTCCCCAAGATCGGTTGGCTGGGTCAACTTGCCATGGAGGGACAATTTGGCGTGCAAATTTTTTTCGTCATCAGCGGATTCCTCATCACTTGGCTTTTCATCGACGAGGAACAGAAGCGCGGACGGATCAGCCTGACAAAGTTCTTTATGCGCCGGGCGGTGCGAATCTTCCCTCCGGCTTTGGCGTATCTTCTGGTGCTGCGATTTCTCGCGGCGGCGGGCGTTTTGCAATGCGGCTGGCGCGACGTGGCTTACGGCGCCTTGTTCATTCGAAACGTGCTTCCTGGTCCGGTCGCGACCAATCATTTCTGGGCGCTGGCCATTGAACAGCAGTTCTATCTCATGTGGCCACTGCTGGTCGTCCTTTTGGCAATGAGAGGCCGCATCGCATTGATCGTCGCCGCAATCATTTTTGTTCCCCTCTGGAGATATGCGCACGTTGCCAACCTCATGGGCTTCCATGAGGTCAGCATTTGGAGATTCGACGTCATGTGCGATTCGCTGCTGGCCGGGTGCCTTCTGGGGCTGCTCCGGCAGAATCCCGGCACTTCAGCGCTTATGCGCGGACCATACCTCCAAAGTCGGTGGGCGGTCGTACTGGCGATCCTGGTGGGGGTCGCGGCGATCGCCCAACCATTCCATGCCTCGTCGCTGAGCCGCGCCGCGCTTCCCGCCGTAAAAGCTCTGGGGGTCGCCGTCGTTATCAACTTCGCCGTGCACGGACACGACAGTTGGATGGATCGATTCCTCAATCTCGCTCCGATGGCCTGGATGGGCCGCCTGTCTTATAGCCTTTATATCTGGCAGCAAATCTTTTGCTGCGATTATTACCCCTGGCATCATTACAACGCGATTCCACTAAATCTCATTTTGACTCTGGCATGCGCCTCGGCAAGCTATTACATTTTGGAACAGCCATTGGCGCGCGTGCGGGGGCGCTTGGAGCGCGGTACGCACACCGCAACCGCTGTCGCCCCAATACGCCAACGCGCTGCGTCCCTTTAACTTCACCCCGTCACATGGTTCCCACTCCATTCATCATCATCGGCAGCGGATGGCGATCGGAATTCTATCTCCGCATCGCCCGCGAAATCCCCGATCGCTTTGCCGCGGCGGCCATGCTCATCCGCGACCCGGCCAAGGCCCAGCGCTATGAAACCGCCTTCGCCGTCCGCACCCACCGCAACCTGGACGATCTTCTGCGATCCACGCGCCCGCTCTTCGCCGTCGTCTGCGTCGCCAAAAATGCAACGGCGTCGGTCTTGGCTGAACTGGCTGTTCGCAAAATCCCCATCCTCTGCGAAACGCCCCCCGCTCCCGACTTGGCCGGGTTGGATCAAGTCAACCAACTCACCGCGGCCGGCGCCCGCATTCAAGTCGCCGAACAGTACGTCTTCCAGCCCATGCACGCCGCCCGCCTGGCGGTGGCTCGCTCCGGACTTTTGGGCGCCGTCTCCCAAGCCCAGGTGTCCTTCAGCCAAAGCTACCACGGCATCAGCCTCATCCGCCGTTACCTGGGCGTCGGCTTCGATTCGGTCAAGATCACCGCGAAAAAATTCACTTCTCCCATCTTCCAAGGCCCCAGCCGCGCCGGCCCGCCGGCGGAAGAAAAAATCATCCCCTGCCCGCAGACCCTCGCTTGGCTGGACTGGGGCGACCGTCTGGGGGTTTTCGATTTCGCCCACGATCAGCACCGCTCCTATGTGCGCTCCGACCGCGTTCTGATCCGTGGCGAGCGCGGCGAGATCAACCAAACCCGCGTCCGCCATCTGCTCGACTTCCGCACGCCGATGGAGTTCGAATTGCATCGCGTTGATGCCGGCCAAGACGGCAATCTCGAAGGCCACCATCACAAAGGCGTCGTCGGCGCCGCCCAATGGTGGTACGAAAATCCGTTTCTGCCCGCGCGCCTGTTCGACGACGAGATCGCCGTCGCCACCTGCCTGGAAAAGATGTCCGTTTACGCCGCCGGCGGCGCGGATTTTTACTCCCTCGCCGAAGCGTCCCACGACATGTACCTGGGCCTCATGATGGACCAGGCCGCGGAGGAGGAGAAAACGATTGAGGTGCAACCTCGGCCTTGGGCGAAGTAGGAGGTTATGCGGCGCGGTCCACGGGCTGCCGCCCGTGGCTATTATCGATCGCCTGCATCGTCAATTCTGGGTCAAAAAGCCCGAGCGGCGCGAATCAACGCCACGGCGGCGAAGATTAACAGGACCAATCCGCCACTTAGATCGGCGATGCGCAGCCAACGCGGGGTTTTCCATTGGCCGAGCAGCGCTACGAAACTCGTGAAGGCGCAGACCCAGCCGAATGTGCCGCAAAAAACGCCAGCGCACACCAGCGGAAGATCGTGGCGCGGATTGGCGGCAAACTGTCCGACCACCCCCGGCACGGCCACGAACCAGAACAGCAGCGTCATCGGGCTGAGACACGTCATCAATAGCCCGGTGAGATAATGCGTGTGCGGGCGGCGCGTCGGCGGAGCGGCATCGTCCACCGTCCGCGGCGGATGCAACGCGCCGCGCAGGCTCATCATCCCCAGATAAATCAATAGCAATCCCCCGGCGAATCCCATGCCGCGCAAAATCCATTTTTCGTTCAGAAGCCAGCGAAAACCCAGGCTCGACAAGATCGCGTAGGTGATGTCCACCGTGGCGGCGCCGCAGCCCATCGCCCAGCCGGCGATGAAACCGCCGCGCAGCGTCCGCCGCGCGATTTCCAGATTGATCGGTCCAATGGGAACCGCGATGCCCAGTCCGAGCGCGATGCCTTTGCCCAAAACGCCGAGAATCATGGTGTCTTTTTGCCCGCCGCGGTTGGTGCGCCGCCGCGCGATAGGACCACGATCCAGCCGGGGACTTCGCCCTGGGCCTCTTTGCGAAGAACGACTTTGGACGCGGAGATTTCATACAAGCCGCTGCGGGCGGCCAGCTCGCGGATGTAAGAGATCGAGTGGGCAAAACGCTCTTGCGGATGCAAAAAATATCCCGTGCCGTCGTGGTGCTCGATGGAAAAAACAAACAGCCCGCCCGGGGCGAGCGACCCAGCGACGGCGGAGAAAACGTCGCTTAAGTCGCCAAGGTAAATCAGCACGTCGCCGGCGACGATCAAGTCGTAGTTTCCCGGCCGCTGGCGCATGGCCCAGACGATGTCGCCGGTGATCAACTCGTCGTAGATGCAGCCATCGGCGGCCGCCTTGATCATGGCCGGGGCCAAGTCCACGCCGACCAATCGCCAGGCCATCAGGCGGAACTGCCGGCCGCACAGGCCCATGCCGCAGCCTAAATCCAAAACGTCCATATCGCGATTCTGCGTCGCCGCCGCAACGGCCTTCGAGAGCAGCTTCGGCACGCGATAATCCAATTGCTCGAGTTGGCGCTGGTCGAACGTCTGGACATAGCCGTCGAAGAGACTGCAAATGTAACTGGCCGGGGCGGCCGCCATGCCGCCCTCGCCCGAGACGGCCGCCAATTTGAACCGCCACGCCGGTGAATCGGGCTTGAGCCGCAGGGCCTCGCGGAACGCCGCTGCCGCCTCCTCGTACCGCCCGAGCTGCGCCAGGGTCTCACCCAGAGCGCCGTGGGCCTTGGCATTGGTGGGATTGAGCTGGGCAACCCGGCGGAATCGCTCCAGCGCTAGCTCGTTTTCGCCTTGAAGCAACAGGATCTTGCCCATGCTCCAATTGGCTATCGGGTAACCGGGGCGCAGCGCATCGGCCTGGGCGAAGGCCGCGATCGCCTCGTCCAGCTTCGCCTGATCCCACAGAACGTTGCCCAGGAGGTTGTGCGCTTCGGGCCGATCCGGTTGGAGTTCGATGGCCCTGCGAAACACCCGTTCCGCCTGCTCGTGCTTCCGCTGCTCGTGAAGAACCTGGCCAAGATGCAAGTGACTGGCCGCCAAGTCGGGATTTAGCTCGATCGCCTTGGCGTACGCCTTGGCCGCCTCGGCAAGTTTTCCCTGGCTGCGCAGAACATCGCCCAGGTTGAAATGGGCCTCGGCCTTGGCCGGGTCAATGGCGATGCACTGCTGGATGAGCCGCAAAGCCTCATCGAGCTGTCCCTGCTGCCGAGCCGCGACCCCCAGAAGACGCAGGGCCTCGGCATTCTGCGGCTCTTGCGCCAGCACCTTTCGATAAATCCTGGCCGCTTCGGCCACCTGCCCCGCCTGGTGCCGCCGCATCGCCAATCCCATCGCCTGCTGCGTATCGAGACCCGACATAGGCCACAATATACACGGCCGCATGGGGTTATGCTGTTCCCGCCTCGACTTTGGATTTGAGTTAGGCAATCACTGCCTGCGCGGCCGTCCGATATGGCTCCGAGACGTGCAATCGCCGGAACATGAGCTGCTTGCCCAGGACCTCGGCCAGGGGGGAAATCTTGGCAAAGTTGGTCAGCTTGCCCTGAGCGTCCTGGACTAGAATCTCGTCCGCGGATGGGCGGCCGTCGTAAATCTCGTACGGCGTGTCGGCCGGCTCGTCGTAAAACATTTCATACTCCGGCTCGCCGCCGGCGGCTTTGATCGCGGCGCCGGCTCTTTCCACCACCTGCAAGACACGGGCTGGATCGTCGATCGCCGATAGGTCGATGGTTTTGAACAGCCGCCGGTACAAAAGGCCGCGGGAGAGTTTGGCCAGGGTCGCATCGTCGCCGCTGGACCATTGCTTGAGGCATTGCAGCACGGATACGTCGTCGAGCTGCAAAAATTCTTCAATCGTCAGATGCTGGCCGAGCAGGGCCTTGTAGGCTGGATCGTCCCGGCCAGGCCAGGCCAGGCGCTGCTGCACGGCCAGGCGATGGGCGCGCTGCACGGCGAGCCGAAGCATTCCCTCGGCGGCACGCACCACCTTGTGAAAATACACGTTGCGGTACATGTGGTAGCGGGATTGCAAGTACGCCTCGACCGCGCTGACGCCCTTCCACGTCACCGCCAGGCGGTCGCCGGCGATGGTCAGGGCGTGCAGGAGCCATTGAAGATCGAAATCCCCGTAGCGGCTGCCGGTGTGCAGGTTGTCACGCAGAAGATAATCGAAGCGATCGGCGTCGAGCTGGCTGGAGATCACGTCGCTCAAGAACCTGCGTTTGGCGCGGCGGCGCAGAAGGTCCGCGACTTGTTGCGGAAGCTGCCGGTCGTATTCCGCCAGGATGCGATGCACCTGGCTGTCCTGTTCCACCACCGCCAGGGTGATCGTTTCGTGCCCCACGCCGCTGAGATGTTCGAAGACGTGGCTCAGCGGCCCATGGCCGACGTCGTGCAGCAGGGCCGCGGCCAGGCAAACCGTCGCCTCCTGCTCGTCGATGGCGAAGGTTCGCCCAAGCTGCTGGAGCATTCGCCGGGCCGTCTGCATGACCCCCAGGCTATGGCTGTAGCGGCAATGGTCCGCCCCCGGGTAGGCCAGCGAGGCCATGCCAAGCTGGCGGATGCGCCGCAGGCGCTGAAATTCCTCGGCGTTGATGAGCTTAAACAGCAGCGCGTCCGCCGGCTTTTGCAGCTCGAAGGCGATCACATCATGCACCGGATCACGGATGATTTTTTCTGCCATGGGTGCCGGTAGTGTAAAATGTCCGCGGCCATGAAGCGAACCCTAGCCCTTCTGGGCATCGCGGCGTTGTCGATGGCCCTGCTGTGCCTGTCCTTGCACGGGGCAACGGGCAACGCTCCCGCGGGCGCCGCCGTTTCCATCCACAACGGATTCAGTCCCGACGCCGTCGCCATCACCCTGGGCCAAAGCGTCACCTGGACCAATGATGACGATCGCGACCACGACGTCACCGCGGACGATGGTTCGTTCAAGTCAGGCCATCTTAAGCCGGGAGAGACTTTTACTTACACGTTCAACAAGGTGGGACAACACCCGTACGGATGCACGCTGCACCCGCGCGAGCGGGGAGTCGTGAACGTGACGGTACAGAGATAGGAAAAACAGACAAGGAGACAGGGAGACAAGGAGAATGGGCTTCCCCACGAATGGTGG
>DBZL01000001.1 GCA_002311745.1 Phycisphaerales bacterium UBA1161
GTTCCGGTGGTGAGCATGGTGGGTCAGAGGGCGGTGTCGCGGGCGGGATGGAGCCAAAGCAAGAACTTGGGTTTAGCCGAGGAGCTTGTGGGGCAAAGGCCGCAGGATTTCGTGCGATTGGCCGTGGGCTTGGCGGGCGATCTGCCGCGCCTGGCGGAGTTGCGCTCAACCCTGCGTCAGCGGATGGAAAACTCGCCCCTGATGGATGCCGACCGATTCGCCCGCAACGTGGAGAGCGCGTATCGGGCGATGTGGCGGCAGTGGTGTCAGACCAAGCAATCTTGAAATGGACCCCAGCTCGATCCAACAAATGTTTGACGCGGCGCTGCAGCATCAGCAGGCCGGACGTACCGAGCAGGCAGAATCGCTTTGCCGGCAGATTCTCGCCCAACAGCCCGAGCATGGCGACGCCCTGCATTTACTGGGGATTTTGCAGTTCGCCTCCCAGCCCAAGCCAGCCGTTGAATTACTCCGCCGGGCCGTTGCCGTTGATCCCCGCAGGTTCGATTACCACAACAATCTGGGCATTGCCCTGGCGAATTTGGGCCAGTGGGAGGCGGCCATGGTGGCTTACCGTCAGGCTTTGGGCCTGCGGCCGGATTTCGCCGATGGGTGGTTCAACCTCGGCACCGCGCTGCAAACCACCGGTCGGGCGCAGGAATCCGCCGCCGCCTTCGAGCGGGCCGCGGCGCTTCGGCCGGATCACCTGGAAGCTCACACGCGCCTGGGCATCGCTTTGTCGGATATGGGCAAACGGCATGAGGCGATCGCCGCATTCCAACGAGCGCTGTCGCTGGATCCGAATTGTCCGGAGGCGCTGCACAACCTGGCCAACGCGCTGCACGCCAACGGCCGCGTGGACGAGGCCATTTCGATGGTGCGTCAGGCCTTGGCTCTTCGGCCGGATTTCGACCAGGCCCTGATTCTCTTGGGCAACGCGCAAAAAGACATCGGCCAACTCGATGCAGCGCTGGCCAGTAACGATCGCGCGATGCAGCTTCGGCCGGACGACGCCAGCCTGCACAGCAACCGGCTCTACACGCTGCACTTTCATCCCGATTACGACGCGGCGGCGTTATTGCGCGAGCACCTGGCGTATAACGCCCGGCACGCGGCGGCGTTGGCCAAGTCCATCCGGTCGCATGATAACGATCCCTCCCCCGACAGACCCTTGCGCATCGGCTACGTCTCAGCCGATCTGCGCAGCCATCCGGTTGGAATGGCATTGGAGCCGCTGCTTGCCCATCACGACCATACGCAGTTTCAAATCATCTGTTTTGCCAATGCGCCGATCGAAGATGAGGTGACGCGGCGCTTGCGCGCCTGCAGCGACCGGTGGCACTGCATCGCCGGTTGGTCCGACCAGCAGGTGGCGGAGCTGGTGCGAGGGGAAAAAATCGACATCCTGGTGGACCTGTCCCTCCACTTGGGTCACAACCGTCTGTTGGTCTTTGCGCAAAAGCCCGCGCCCGTGCAGGTGACGTATTTGGGATATCCGAGCACGACGGGCCTGAGCACCATGGACTACCGGCTGGGCGATCCTTACATCGACCCCCCGGGCACGGAGCGGTATTATGTCGAGCAGACCATCCGCCTGCCGCGAACCTACCTCTGCTGGAAATGGAGCGGCAAAGACCTGCCGATAAGCGAACTGCCGGCGTTAAGCAACGGCTACGTCACCTTTGGCAGCTTGAATAATTTCTGCAAGGTGACGCCCGCGGTCCTGGAGACGTGGGGCAAGGTTTTGGCGGCGGTAAAAGATTCGCGTCTGATCCTGCGTTGCCCGCCGGGGCAGACGTCCGTCCGTGTCCGGCAGACCCTGGCCCAACGCGGCATCGATCCGCAGCGCATCGAGCTGTTCAGCCGATTGCCGTTGGACCAGTACGTTGCCTTGTGCAGCCGCCAGGATATCGGCCTGGACCCGTTTCCCTATCCCGGTCATACCACCAGCCTTGATTCGCTGTGGTTGGGGGTTCCGATGGTGACGCTGGCCGGCAACACCGCGGTCAGCCGGGCGGGGGTCAGTCTTCTGTACAATCTGAATCTGCCTGAGTTGATCGCTAGGGCCCCGGACCAGTACGTGGCGATTGCCCGCGCCCTGGCGGAGGATTTGCCTCGCCTCGCCGAGCTGCGCCGTGGTTTGCGGTCGCGTTTGCAGAGCTCCCCGCTGACCGACGGCCCGGGCTTTGCCCGAGACGTGGAGGCGGCCTATCGGGCGATGTGGCGGCGATGGTGCCAGGCCCGTTAGAGAACTTGTCCACTACTTGGCGCGGAATCTGGTGGATAAATTGGAGGCGCGACAAGCCTTAACTGGACCGTAAAAAAATCTTCACTAACCTAACTGCCGTTCGAGGCAATTGTTAAAGCCGGGCGGTGGTCCGATGACCCCATATTTAGTAAAGTTTTCTTTGACCAACCCCAGATGTTGTGTATATTGGCGGAATCCCGATTGCGGGGCGATTGGCTCAGAAAAGTGCCTCCGATGTGCGGTTTTGGGCGCTATGCCGTGTGCAGTTCACCTCGCCTGGGAGAGCCAGACACGTCGTTAGGAGGATGACGTACCGACGCCGTACGATTGGGTCGGCGTACGGGGTTTGTTTGCGCCGTTGGGAGTACAAAATCATGGGTATCCTCTGCGACACACAAATCCGTGAATTGATCACCATCGAGCCGTTCGAGGAGAACGTAAAACGCCCGGGGAAAATCAGCTACGGCGTTTCCAGCTACGGGTACGATCTCCGCGTCGGCTCGGTCTTCAAGATCTTCACCAACGTCAACTCCGAGATCGTCGACCCGAAGAAATTCTCCGAGCGGAGCTTCGTGACCGTCGACGTGGATGAGACTCGGCAGGACCACGTGCTGATCCCGCCCAACAGTTTTGCCCTGTGCGAAACGGTGGAAGTCATCTCCATGCCGCGGGAATATATGGCGATCTGCGTGGGCAAGAGCACGTATGCCCGCTGCGGGATCATCGTGAACGTGACGCCGATCGAGCCGGAATGGCGTGGGCGGATCACGCTGGAGATCAGCAACACCACGCCGCTGCCGGCCAAGATTTACGCCAACGAGGGAATCGCCCAGCTCATTTTCCTCAAGGGCGAGAGGGTCTGTTCCAAGAGTTACGCCGACAAGGGCGGAAGATACCAGGACCAAAAAGGTTTGACGTTACCCAAAGTGGATTAGCAGCTTCGGCTCGATGCCGAAGTTGTCTCCATGCGCTTGTTGCTTTTGTCGTTTTGCGGGAATGATTTTGGGAAGGGATTCGAATCATGAAAATCACACGCCGATTCACGAAGGCCGGCCAGGATGCCTTGGCCAGCGTGGAATACGAAAAGCGAACGAGCCGAATCACCAATCCGGACGGCTCGGTTGTCTTCGAGATGAACGATGCGGAGATTCCCAAGAACTGGTCGCAGCTGGCGACCGACATCATGGTCAGCAAGTATTTCCGCAAGGCTGGCGTGCCGCAAAAAGACGAGAGCGGCAATCCTATCCGTGACGGCGACGGCAACGTCGTCACCGGCCCGGAGCGCTCGGCCAAGGAAGTGGTCCATCGTCTGGCCGGGTGCTGGCGGTGGTGGGGTGAAAAGCACGGCTACTTCGACACGGCCGAGGATGCCCAGGCGTTTAACGACGAACTGGCGTACATGCTGCTGCACCAGATGTGCGCGCCCAACAGCCCGCAGTGGTTCAATACGGGGCTGAACTGGGCCTACGGCATCACCGGGCCGGCGCAGGGGCATTTTTATTGCGATCCGCGCAGTGGGGAATTGCTCAAGAGCAAGGACGCCTACAGCCATCCGCAGCCGCACGCGTGTTTCATCCAGTCGATCACGGACGACCTGGTGAACCCCGGCGGGATCATGGATTTGTGGACGCGCGAGGCGCGGCTGTTCAAGTACGGCAGCGGAACGGGAACCAATTTTTCGCGCTTGCGCGGCGAAAACGAGCCGCTGTCGGGCGGGGGAAAATCGTCCGGCCTGATGAGCTTTTTGAAAATCGGCGACCGTGCGGCCGGGGCGATCAAGTCCGGCGGCACCACGCGGCGGGCGGCCAAGATGGTCTGCCTCAACCTGGATCATCCCGACATCGAGCCGTTCATCAACTGGAAGGTGCGCGAGGAGTTGAAGGTCGCGGCAATGGCCGAGGGGATCAAGCGTCTGCCCAAGGAGCAGCGCGAGCTGGCCGCGAGGCTGGGGCTGAAGCTGGATTACGATTTCAACGGCGAAGGCTACCTGACCGTCAGCGGGCAAAATTCCAACAATTCCGTCCGCATCCCCAACCGATTTTTCAAGGCGGTGGACGAAGACGGCGTGTGGAATTTGACCTGGCGGACCACCGGCAAGGTGGCCAAGGCGCTCAAGGCGCGCGACCTATGGGACCAGATTGCGTTTGCGGCCTGGCGCTGCGCCGACCCGGGCGTGCAGTACGAGGACACGATCAACCAGTGGCACACCTGCCCCAAGAGCGGGCGGATCAACGCGTCCAACCCGTGCGTCACCGGCGACACGCGCGTGCTGACGCCCGGCGGAATCTGGCGGCGCATCGACCAGATGATCCACCTGCCCAGCCGCGTGGTCACCAATCTCGACGGCCAGGCGATCCACGCCACCGAAGGCTCGTTCCCCACCGGCACGCGCGAGGTGTACGAGCTGCGCACGGCCGGCGGGTACTCGCTGAAACTCACCGCCGATCACCTGGTTTGGACGCGGCGCCGAGGCTGGGTGGCGGCGGCCGACCTGAGCGCCGACGACGAAGTGAAGCTTCCCAACCAACCGGCGGCGGTGAGCGAGATCGGCCAGCCGCAGGATGAGCGGTTCTTCCAGCTTTTGGGTCTGTTTTTCTCCCGCGCCAACGCCGCCGCCGCGGCCGGCCGCGACGTCCTGCGCTTGGACGCCTGTTTGAGCGAAAGCGAACTGATCGCGCCCCTGGCGCGTTACATCGCTCAGACCTGGTGCGGCCGAATGTACGATGATGATTACGTCGATCAGTTGATGATCGACGACGCTGCCGCCGACGCGGATGAGATCCTCGCGTTCGAATCCGCCTCGGGCGGGACGGCGACGGCGACCAACCGCCGGCTGCTCAGCCGGCTCAAGGCCTACGTGCGCTATGAAACCGGCGAGCGGCGCCTGGGCGATGACGCGTTCACCGCCGGCCTGGCGGCACAGCGGCATTTGCTGGCGGCCCTGTTCACCGCGGATGCGATCTTCGCCGCCGGCACCCTCGAGCTGAAGAGCGACAGCCTGGGCCTTTTGCAGGATGTGCAATTGATCCTCCTGGGCTTCGGCGTGCAAAGCGCCGTCAGCCAGGCGGAGGGTGCGGCCAGTCTGCAACTCGATCGAGGCAGCCTGGGGGGCTTTGCGCGCTACATCGGCCTGTTGCCGGGCCGAAAAATGCGCCAGCTTTCCAGCCTCGCCGGCGCCGCCGTCGCCCTGCCGCAGATGGCGGCAAACTTCGACCGCGTCGCCGCCGTCACCAGCATTGGCCGCCAGCAGGTCTTCGACCTGACCGAGCCGCTCACGCAGTCGTTCGTCGCCAACGGCCTGACGGTGCACAACTGCTCCGAATACATGTTCCTGGACGACACCGCCTGCAACCTGGCATCCCTGAACGTACTGACGTTCTTCGATCCGGAAACGCGGCGATTCGACATTGAGGGCTACCGCCACGCCATTCGCTTGTGGACGATCGTGCTGGAGATCAGCGTGCTGATGGCCAGCTTCCCCTCCGAGGAAATCGCCCGCCGCAGCTACCGCTACCGCACGCTGGGGCTGGGTTACGCGAATTTAGGCGCGATGCTCATGCAGGCGGGAATCGCGTACGACAGCGACAAGGGCCGGGCGATCTGCGCGGCCCTATCGGCCATCCTCACCGGCGAAAGTTACGCCGCCAGCGCGGAAATGGCCCGCGAGCTTGGCGCGTTCCCCGGCTACGAGGAGAACCGCGCCGATATGCTGAGAGTGATCCGCAACCATCGCCGCGCCGCCTACGACATCGCCGGCAACGCCGCGGCCAAGAAGGCCCTGGGCGATTACGAGCAGCTCGAGATCAAACCCGTCGGACTGGATGGGTCGCGATTTGCCGAGAACGACCCGCTGGCGTCACTGCGCCTCTTGCGCGCGGCCCAGGAATGCTGGGACCGGGCGCTGGCTCTGGGCGAGCGGCACGGCTACCGCAACGCGCAAACCACGGTCATCGCGCCCACCGGCACCATCGGCCTGCTCATGGATTGCGACACCACGGGCGTCGAGCCGGATTTTGCCCTGGTCAAGTTCAAGAAGCTGTCCGGCGGCGGGCATTTCAAGATCGCCAACCAGTCCCTGCGCCCGGCGCTGCTCAACCTCGGCTACTCCGCGGATCAAATCCACGACATCCTCCAATACGTCATGGGCACGCTGTCCCTGCAGGATGCGCCGCACGTCAACTACCACGCCCTGCGCCAGCTTGGCTTCAACGACGAGGAGCTGGACAAGATCGAGGAGTCGCTGCCGAGTCAATTCGACATCAGCTTCGCCTTCAGCCCCTGGTCCGTGGGTCGGGACACGCTGCGGCGGCTGAACATCGCCGAATCCACCTGGCAGGCGCCGGGATTCAATCTCCTTCAACACCTGGGCTTCAGCAAAAAGCAGATCGCCGAGGCCAACGACGTCATCGCCGGACGCGGCACCGTCGAGGGCGCGCCGCACCTGCGACCCGAGCACTATCCGGTGTTCGATTGCGCCAACCGCTGCGGCCGGCACGGCCAGCGATTCATCCTCGTCGAAGGACACATCCGCATGATGGCCGCGGCCCAGCCGTTCATCACCGGCGCCATCTCCAAGACGATCAACCTGCCCAACGAGGCCACCGTCGAGGACATCCAGAACAGCTATTACCTGAGCTGGAAACTGGGCCTCAAGGCCAACGCCCTGTACCGCGACGGGTCGAAATTGAGCCAGCCGCTCAACGTCACGAGCGGCCAGGATTTGGAAGAGGCCGAGGAAGATGATGAGGAAAACGTGGCGGCGGCCCGCGAGGAGGTCGCCCAGGAAGTGGTCAGCGCCGCCAGCGCCTTGTTCGGCGGCAAGGCCACCACCAGCGACAACCTCGCTCCGGCCCACACGCACGTGGTGGAAAAAATCGTCGAGCGGATCGTCGAGCGGCCCCTGCGCCGCCGACTGCCCGACACCCGCAACGCTAAGACCCACAAGTTCGACGTCGGCGGCCACGAAGGCTACGTCACCGTCGGCCTGTACAGCGACGGGGCCCCGGGTGAAATCTTCATCCGCATGGCCAAAGAAGGCAGCACCATCGGCGGACTGATGGACACCATCGCCACGCTGGTATCCGTCAGCCTGCAATACGGCGTGCCGGTTGAGTCGCTGGTGCGGAAGTTCGAGCACGTGCGTTTCGAGCCGGCCGGCCTGACCCACAATCCGGAAATCCCCTTCGCCAAGAGCCTGGTGGATTACATTTTCCGCTGGCTGGCGATGGAGTTCGTGCACGGCTATCGCGCCGCCAACGCCCCCAAGCGCGAGCGCCCGGCCGCCGAAGCGGAAGCTGGCCAGCAGCCGGGCAAGGAAGAGGAGCCGGCCGACAAGGACGGCAACGGCCACGGCCCGCGCATTGAGCCGGACACCGCCCGGCCGTTTCCATATAGCGAGCAGGAGCTGAAAGCCGCCGCCAATCTCGCGGCCGATCCGGCCGCTGCGCCCAACCTGCGTTTAGCGATTGTGACCGATCCCCTGAGCCGCCAGAGTTCCGAGATGCAAGCGGACGCTCCTGCCTGCGACGTTTGCGGCGCCATCACCGTCCGCAGCGGCACCTGCTATAAGTGCCTCAACTGCGGAAATTCGATGGGATGTAGCTGAAACCTCGCATGTGCATGCGAGGTTTCAGCAACACCGCATGTACATGCGGTGCTCCGCGGCACTTACGATGACTGTGCGCAAACGCGCCAGCGTAGCGCGCGTGCTTATTTGAATCGCATAACCTGCTACAAGAGCGGTTTACGGCCGTTTGCGCGCTCAATTTCAAAAATATTTTCCCCCCATGTCCGGAAACAGACTGGGATTGGGCGAGGTCTGATCCGCATAACCGTAATGAGGAAAAGAAATTGCGCGGCGGGGCGAACGGCAGAAATGGGGCTGAATTTTACATAAGCGATTGGCTGGATTTTGGTTACGAGAAAAATGGAAAAAACCTTCACGTCTGAAGTGGGCCGGTGTGAAGGTTTTGGCGAATGGGCGTGGATCGGTTTCGACACGTGGGCGAGGCGGGCCGTGGCTCGGCTCGGTTTGAAACGGACGATGCGTGATCCGCGGCGGACTCGGAAAAAAGCTCCGGCCGACCTCAGCCACACATCACCGCTCGCCTCGGCCAACTGGGACAAGTACACAGGAGTGGCTGCCGCGTATGTTCCTGGCGGTCTATGTCGCCCACCGATTAAAATGGAATTGCTAGGGTACCGCCGCAGATAAAAGTCGGGGCGGTTAAGGGAGAAAACGGAGTCGGCGCTAGACGTGCCCTAATGAAACTTTTTAGCGAAGAAAACCTTTTCGCGTATTTTGATCGCCTGAGACAAACCGTCGAGCGGGAAATCCTGAACGAAAAGCCCGATTGGCTTCTAAACGTCAACGAAACCCAATATCTGGCCCATTTAGCCGCAAAATATGCAATTGCACCGCTGAGCTTTGATTTCGATGGGAAGACCGTCACTCCCGAGGAGCGAGTGTATCCACCCGACGGCGTCTACCTGGCAAAAGTCGGTCAGCGGGTCCAGGTTATTACGTTTCACATTCCCTTCACCGGCGAACCAACACTGCTGCGAATGCGACCCTCGCGTTTTAGGATTTGGAATTACGACGCAGTCACCACTGGGCATGAAGTGTGTTTCGAGATCAATGATTTCAATCACGACGCCAAAGATGTAGCACGCCAAGCGGAAGCTTGGATCAAATTTATCCGCGATATGAGCGAAAACGTGAGTGCGGACTTGGTCGTTTTCAACAATGGAATAGGGAATTTGTGCACCGCAACGTTTCAGCGCCGGAAGAAGGAAATCCTGCAGCAACGCGCACTGGTCGAGGCTCTGGGGGTTCCAGTCAAGCGAGCCGACGAAGTGCCATCCACGTTCAAGGTGCCAGTGGTCCGTAAGCCGATAGTGATGAAGCCCGTTGCGCCATCCGGTTCATATAAGCCCGAGCCGGCATTGGATGCCGGGCTCTATCGGGACATTCTCGAGGTTGTCAATGATTTTGGCCGTAACATGGAGCGGCATCCGAGCACCTATTACGGCAAGGATGAGGAAGCGATCCGCGATTTGCTCATCATGCTTTTGTCGCCCCACTTCCAAAGTGTGACGGGTGAAACCTTTAACAAGTCCGGAAAGACGGATATTTTGATTCGACATGAGGGTCAAAACGTGTTCGTTGCCGAGTGCAAGTTCTGGCGAGGCGAAAAAGAATTTGGCGCTGCCGTCGACCAATGCCTAAGCTATCTCACCTGGCGAGACTCGAAGGCGGCCATAATAAATTTTGTTCCGAATAAGAGTCTTCAACCTGTTCTCAACCAAGTGCCGGTGTCGCTTCGGAACCACAATTGCTTCGATGGCGGCTTGGAAAACAAAAGGGAGGGCTGGGTCGAATGCAAAATGCACCTCCCCAAAGACTCGACGAGAGGCGTTCACCTCGCGGTTTTGTCATTCCATTTGCCAAGCGATTGAATCGGCCTTGCACAGGCCATTAGCGTCGGCGGAACGCATAAGGGGATCATCGCTGATTGTTGTTCCCGTTGGCGTCGCCATGCGGCTCATGCTATTTGCTCGGGCCGAATTGGTCTTGGGCGATGGCGACGGCATTGAGCAGGGCCTGGGGTCAAACTAATCCGCGGATCTTAGAGCGGTTTCAGTTGTCCTGTAGCGTCTGCGCCGGCAGACGGCGGCCCTTTGGGTTGCGTTCCAACGGGCCGTCTGCGGCGTCATCGCTCCTCAATGGGTCTCTTATCTGACCCGTGTCGTCGCTCTTCCTTGCATCCGGCCCCTTGGAACCCAACGCAGACGCCACACGAAAACTGAAAACGCTCTAGGCATTCAAACTGCACCAGTACGAGCGATCGTGACCAATGCCGTTGAGTGCTTTGCGCTGGTATAATTGCTGGTATGACAATTCAGGAAATCCAGCGATTGAAGGAAGAGAAGCCGTTCAAACCCTTCCGCGTGTTGACGGCTGATGGGCGGGCTTACGACGTGCTGCATCCTGAGTGTTTGGCGCAATCGCCCTCGGGCCGGTTGATCGTGATTGGCTTGCCGGACGATTCGATGGTCACGCTCGATTTGTTGCTGGTTGCGGGAATACGCAGGGGAATCAAAGCGGGGAGAAACGGGTCCAAGCGAAAGCGGCGGTCATAGGGGCGGGGGCCGGCATTGAGCGGGGCCTAGGTCAAACCAATTCGCGGATTTCAGGGATTCAAACTGCGCCAATCCTAATCTTTCTCTTACTCTTGCTCTTAATCCTGTTCGTAATCTTAATCTTCATCTTAATCTTGCTCGTCTGTTGCCTGCCCTGAACCGAATGCGGCTCTCGAAAGATCGGCGAGAAAGAGCAGGATTAAGATTACGATTAGGAAGAGGATTAGGAGCACGATTAAGAGTTAAGAGTAGGATCTCAGCGGGACATGAAACGCGGACGCAGCTGAATGCCACGAAGATAGTTCATA
>DBZL01000050.1:0-25523 GCA_002311745.1 Phycisphaerales bacterium UBA1161
CCCACCGTTCGTGGGGAAGCCCAGCAAGATTAGGACTGGGCTATCTTCCTCGGACCTCCGCACGGACGCGGCGCGGGGAAGTGAACGGATAGGTCTGATCCTTCAGCGTCCCCCGCCGGTCCCATTGCGACAATCCCGGGACGAAGAAAAGGGGACGAAGAAAAAGCGACGCCCAACTCTTCGCTTTTGATGCCCCTATTTCCGGTCAAATGCCGCGTTGCTTTAACCTGCGCTCATACTCCACCCTAAGCAAAAATGTTGGCTTTACCCCAGTACGCTCTTTAAGCCTGCTGACCAGTTCCTCATCGGTTAGGTCCACGTTGTCAAAGGGTCTACGAACAGGTCCCCCTGCCTTCGGGTCTAAAGACGCAGATGTGAACTTGTCCAATTCTTCCCTTGAAAGATTCATCGCTTCCTCTGCCCAAAAGCGGGCTAAAAATGATTCGACAGTCTGTCTAAACCGGCAAAAGCAGACTGTCGCCCTCTGCCTAAACCGGCGAACGCCTGATCGTCGATTGCTCTAAGGCATGGCAACACCCCGCTTTCAGGCCGGCCCCAAAGGATAAGTACATTTTCGGAGGCGACTCGTAGAACGAGGCGCCGCATGTGCTAGCAGCGCCGCTAAAACACCTGGGCCGCGATAGACCCGCAGGCGCACCGCCACAGTGTACAGGAGATGGCTTCTATCGGATAGGGCGAGAGTCGCCAGCGGTCCGCGGGACGCCGCGGCGTCATTTCTCCATGCTTTGCGTTGTCGCGTTGTCCGGCACGATTTGGGCGGTCTCCCACCCTTGGAGTCCGCCCGTGATATTCCATCGGTCGGGATGCGCTTCGTCGTCTCCGGGTCTGACGTACACGTCCGGCTTCCAAATCGCCTTTTGTCTGTCGTGGTTGACGACTTCCAATTCGCAGGGAACTTTAAAACCGTGCGCGTCCCAGTCCGGCTGCGGCACGGGAGGGCCGATGGAAATGATTTTGGCCACATTGAGCCCGCCAAATTCCTCCTTGGCGTATTCTTCGATCTCGCCGCACCAGATCAAACCCACCTTCTTGTAGTCCTTGTCCACGAGCGCCTGGAAGAGCTGGCGGACCGTTTCCGCCGCGGCTTGCTCGTCCGTCATGTTTTCCTGGGCCACGCCGATGAGCTGGTTGAGTTGGTCGGCGATTCTGACATCCTTGGGCAGCTCGCCGCGGATGGAAAAGAATTTCTCCGGAATCGGAACGTTGTAGTCACTAAACTCCGACCTGGACTCCAGGACCTCTTTGGTCCCTTCGATGCGATAATATTCAATGCGGCTGATCAAATCGGTTTTCGGGTCGATGCGGTAAACTTCCTTATTGGGAGCGTCCTTGTAGGTCACGACAATGACGCCGGGCTCCTGTTTCCCCGGCAGTGTCTGTACGTCCACATTCACCTTGCCCGCCTTTTGCTCCGCCAGCACTTCCTTCATGACCAATTGAGGCTGGCTCTGATCCAGCAAGCTCTGCATCCAGGGCGCAATCCGTTTGGTCTGCAAAATCAGGAAACGGCGTTTGCTTTTGAACCAGAGTTCCGTTCTTTGGGGCGTCCAGGTGATGAGTTTTGCCCCGTCCTCGGTTTTCGGAAGGTAATAGCGCGCCTTTTCCACCTGGCCCTGGTCATTCGATTGAATCCAGAACTCGTTCGGTTCCGCCTCCCCGGTCTCGAAGGTCTTCACGTGCAAAAAGCGGACGCTGTTGTGCGCCTCAACAACCTGCTCGACTCCGAAAGCCTTGGGCGCGGACATGTGCAGAACTGACATGGCGATCACAATGCAGACGACGATGACCGCCGCCGCGCCGACGGTTGCGCCCAACGCCACTGGCCAACGATGTTTCAATTGAGTGCTCATAATCGTTTCTCCTTCCGGTCTTTTGGGTTCCTGGAGAACTCGACTCATCGCCGGCCCGACCAGCGACGCCGCCTGCGGGCTTCCCCACGAATGGTGGCTGCGCTGAACGGACAAGGTCACAGTCTCCCAAGGAGAAGCCCATCCCTCAGATCCTAATCTTAATCTTAATCCTGCTCCTAATCCTCTTCCTAATCCTAATCTTAATCCTAATCCTAATCCTTCTTCTTCTCCCCCTCTTTCAAGAGCCTGGCTCGGATGGCGCCAGCGAACAGACGAGTCAGATTAAGATGAAGATTAAGATTATGAACAGGATTAAGAGCAGGAGTAAGAGCAAGATTAGGATTGGGCGCCCTTGCTCGGACTGCGTCGTGGACGCGGCGCGGGGAAGTGAACCGACAGCTTTGCCCCTTCCGCGCCGGGATCGGAAACGCGGGAAATTAGTACCCCCTAGGGGAGTCGAACCCCTGTCCTCTGGCTGAGAACCAGATATCCTGGGCCACTAGACGAAGGGGGCGTGGCTCTGGGGCATCCTACGCCAGCCATTCGGGGCGTCAAGATTGGCAGATCGACGGGGGGATATGCCGATAAATCCTGGGGCTGAATGAGCGAACAAAAACGATTTTTGAGCGTCGAGAATCTGCTGCCGCGGCGGCGTGTGCGGTTCGTGGCCTGGTGCGTGATCGTTGTCAGCGTGGTTCTGCTGGCGGCGTCATTTTTGCTCGCGCGGGGCGGGCATACGCCGGCGGGGACGCGATTGGGCGGCGACTTCCCGCAGTTTTATGTGGCGGGACAGATTCTCACCAAGTACGGGCCGAAAAATCTGTACGATCTTGCCCTGCAATCGCGATTGTTTTTACAGCTGATGCCGGGGGAAAAGGCGGGGCTTCCGTTTGCCTATCCGCCGATTGTGGCGGTGGCGGTGTGGCCGCTGTCGGGGTTGCCGTATGCGGCGGCGGCCCTGATCTGGGCGGGGCTGTCGGCGGGATTGTACGCCCTTGGATTGGCGCTGCTGTGGCAAAGCTGCGGCGCGATTCCGCGGCGGGACCGATGGCTGGCGATTTGGATTTCGCTGGCGTTTGAGCCGTTTGTCTTCGAATGCATTCATGGAGGGCAGATCTCGGCGCTGGCGTTTGCGGCGGTCTGTGCGGCGATTTTTCTGGATCGGCGCGGGCGGACTTTTGCCGCGGGAATCGCCCTGGGCGTTTTGGCGTATAAGCCGACGCTGCTGGTGCTGATCCCGCTGGCGGTGCTGCTGAGCCGGCAGTGGAAAACGCTTTTGGGGTTAGCCACGACGGTGGCGGTGGGGGCGCTGGCGTCGGTGTGGAGCGTTGGGCCAACGGCGTGCGGGCAGTTCCTTAAGATGATGGGGACGTACACGCGGGCCGTGGGAGCGGGCGATGGTTTCCCGACGTGGAAGTACGTGGATGTGTGCTCGTTCGTGCGGTTGGCGCTGCATCGGCCAATGGTGTCGCTGTGGATGGTGGGCCTGCTGGTGGGGTTGATGGTTCTGCTGGTGCGGCGGGGGTCGGCGGTGGTGAATCGCCCGGCGTGGGCATGGGCCATTGGGGCGACCCTCGTGGTGAATCTTTACGTGGGCATATACGATACAGTGCTGGTGGCGGCGGTCTTGTGGTTGATGGCGGATGCGTCGTATCGGCAATACGGCCGGCTGAGCGCGGAACTGGCATGGCTGATGGCGGCGGTGTTTGTGACGCCGTGGATTACGCAGCCGCTGGCGCGGTACGGCGGGGTTCAGCTCTACACGCTGGTTTTGGTGCTGGTGGCGATATGGGCGGCGTACGGGGGCGTCAAAACCATTGATCGCGAAGCAGTTTCAGTTGCGCCCAATCCTCCTCGCTGAACCAATTGGGGCGTTTGTCGCCGGCGCCCATCAAGTTGGAGAAGAAGGTTTCGGCTTCGGCTTCGATCATCTCGCGGTTCGAGCCCATCTCCAGGCGCGTGGCGTAGAGATCATCCTCGGCGCTGGCCAGGCGCAGGGCTTCCTGGCCGGCGTATTTGCGGACCAAGTTGGCCAGCGAAGTATAAAAATACCAGACCGGCTCGTCCGGCACGGGCGGCGGTTTGCAGTGGCGGTTGAGGGCGTGCTGGAAATACCGGACTTTGGCATCCCAGTCGAGGTGGGAGTCCAGCGCCAGGGTGATGTACTGTCCGACCTTGGCCGCTTCGTGGGCGAAGGGATTTCCGCTGGCATCGGCGTCGCGAATGAGGATGGCGTATTCCGATTCGGGAAGCCCGACCTGCGGCATTTGGGGAAGGATAGGTTGCTGCGGCTGCATCCGGACGCCCTCGTCCGACGAACGGCGCAGTTCCAAACCGCGGCGCTTTTGAAAATCAGCCTTTTGAGACCGGAGCTCTATACTACCGCGGTGCGCTGTTCAAACAAGCGTTAAGTCGTCTCTATCATTGATTTTCGGTCGTTTTTGGGATGGTATTAAGTTGGCTGGGAAACCGACTGGAGCGTGATTATGAGTCATTCGCTGGGCAGCTTGTGCATCGTGTTGCACGGGCATCTGCCCTACGTGCTGCATCACGGGTCGTACCCGCACGGCGAAGCATGGCTGTACGAGGCGGCGACGGAAACCTACCTGCCGCTATTGGACCTGATCGGCCAGTGCGCCCTGCTGAAGGCGCGGCCGGCGATCACCATCGGCCTGACGCCCGTGCTGCTGGAGCAGTTGGCCCACGAGGATTTCAAGACGGGCCTGGAAGCGTATCTGAAGCATCGCATGGCCCGCGCCTCCGACGATCAGCGCGAGTTTGAAAAATCCGGCCAGGCGCACCAGGCGCACCTGGCGCGATGGTGGCAGAGCTGGTACGCGGACCGCCTCGAGCATTTCCATCGCATCGGGCGCGACATTCCGCGCGAGTTTGCCCAGCGCGTCAGCGAAGGTCACATTCAGGTCCTGACCAGCAGCGTCACGCACGCGTACCTGCCGCTGGTGCTGACGGACCAGTCGATCCGCGCGCAGATCGCCGCGGGGACGGCAGTGACGCGGCGTCGGCTGGGCATCGAAGCGCGCGGCCTGTGGCTGCCGGAATGCGCCTACCGGCCGCATTGGGACCATTGGCTGCCATCCGTGCTATACGGCGATGCCCGGGACCGGCCTGGTCTGGAAACGTTCATGGCTGACGCCGGCATCACGCATTTTTTCGTGGACACCGATCTGATCACGCAAAGCGAGGCGATGGGGACCTTCGACGGCGGGCGGTTCCAGAGCGTGGCGCCGGCGCAGGTGCATTGGGACACGCAGCGGGGCTGGCGCGAGGTCCTGGAACCGGTGGGGGTGGTCAGCGAGCCGCAGGCGCCGCGATGCTTTGCCCTGGGCCGGCATCCGGGCGTCAGCGAGCAGGTGTGGAGCGGCTCGGTGGGGTATCCCGGCAACTCGGTCTACCTGGAATTTCACAAGAAGCACGGTCATCGCGGCCTGCGGTATTGGAAGGTCACGGACAACAAGAGCGATTTGGGGAAGAAGGACCTATACCAGCCGGACGACGTGGCGGGAAAAATCCACGAGCACGCGACGCATTTTTGCTCGGTGGTGCGCCAGGTGCTCCAGGAGTACCACCAGCGCACCGGCCGCCGCGGCGTGTGCGTGGCGCCGTTCGACGCCGAGTTGTTCGGACACTGGTGGTTCGAAGGTCCGCGATTTTTGCGGGATGTCATCCTCACGATGTCGCACGAGGCGTCCGTGTCGCTGTCGACGGCGCAGGAGGCGCTGGATCGGCATCCGCCGGATAAGGTGGTGCGCCTGCCCGAAGGTTCCTGGGGTGAAAAAGGGAATCACAGCGTCTGGATGAACGACAAGACGCGCTGGATGTGGGAAGTGGAATATCGGGCGGAGCGGAGCATGGTGGAGATGGTGCGTCAGTTGCCGTGGAAGAGCGACTATTCAGTGGCGGAGCATCTGCGGCGAGCCGGGCGGCAATTGCTTTTGCTGCAGGCCAGCGATTGGCCGTTCGTGGTGCACACCAGCGGGGCGGTGGACTACGGGATTCAGCGGTTTTCCGGGCACGCGACGAATTTCGAGCGAGCCTCGCAAATCGCCCAGCAGTGCGCCGCCGCAGCGGCTCTGAGCGATTTGCAGAGAATCGAGATGCAGGACATGGACGCTCACGACAGCGTGTTGGATGAGATCGACTTAAACTGGTGGACGTGACGGGCCTGTTGCGAGGCGGTTTCAGAAAGGAGAAAGGAGGTCAAGGAAAAAGGGGGTCAGGACCGGCTCTGTCTCTACCCCGTGTTTTGATTACAGAACAGCATGATGTCGTGGGTCAGGCTCCGCAAAAGCATTTCCTGTTGACGCCGTTCGGGTTTGATGGAACGCAACGCGTCGCCGAAGTTGCGTTTCATCATGCTGTGAACTGTTTCGCTCTGGCTGCGCTGGCCGTAGGGTTTACGGTCGGCCTTGCGTGCGAAGCGTTGTTTCATCAGCCGGCGGAAGCGGCCGTGGGGCGGCTTGGCGCTGGGGCGGCCGATTCTCGGTGGAATGATGGATCGCACGCCCATCTTCATGCGCGCGGCGCGGTGATTCCTTTCCAAGTCGTATCCCGCGTCGGCGACAACCGTTGTGACTTTGGCTCGCTTGCCGGCGGAACGCAGCAGCGGCTGGAAGTCAGGCATGTCCGAGCCGTTGCCGATGCGCGCGCGGGCAGCGAGGATCAGATGGCAACTCGATGCCACCGCCAGCGCCAGCTTGGGCATCTGCCGGACCGCCCGGGATCGCCGGCGGTTGACTTGGGCGGGCGTTTCGCCCTTTGTTTCCGATGTTTTTGCGTATTTCTCTCCCTCGCCCAGTCCCATCTTGCGGCAGACGCGATCGTAATGTCTTGAGCGATGCCGCTGCTCGTAACACGTGCTGTCAATGGCCAGCGGCTTGCTCGACAGCTTCAGTTACCGCGCCTTCTGGAAATGCTCGCTCATCAATTCGAGCATGGACCTGACGTGACGCTCGGCGATCAAAACGCCGAAGGCGCGCCACAGCGTGTTATGGTCCGGCGGCCTGGACATGCCGATGTCGGCCAGCCACTCCCTCGCGTCGCGCAGAAAATCTTCACACTTGCGGTAACTGAGCTGGAGCATCTCGCGCACGACGAGACAGGCAAACAACTGCGGCAACGTGAAGTCGTGCCGACTGAACCGATGCGCGTAGGACGGCCAAATATCGTTCGCCAGTGCGTAGGCTTGGTGTATCACCGTCCGTGACGAGCGTGATGTCTCCATCCTGCATCTTGTCGCAATGCAGGATAGACCGCGCTACCGAACAATCGCCGAACTGATTTGCGGGGTAGAGACAGAGCCGGTCAGGACCCCTTATGGCTTCCCGTGAGTACATAAGGAGAGGGGATCAACGCGATTGGCACCAGGTGCGCCACATCTGGCGATAGGCGGCTTCCACGTCGCGGGCAAACTGGGCGCCATCCATCAGGGGCGAAGCGGAGAGGCGCTGGCGAAGCGAAGAGCGCAGCTGAGCCAGGGCCGGCAGATCCTTGGCCAAGTCCACGGCGATCTGGACGTATTTTTGCGGCGTGTCGGCGATCAGTTGCGGCAACGATGCGTTGGACAAAATGCTCACCCCCACGCGGCCGGCGTGGATGGCTCCGGCCAGCGTGACCACGGGGACGCCCATCCAGAGGGCTTGGCAGGTGGTCGCCGTGCCGTGATAGGGATAGGTGTCCAGGGCGATGTCGATTTGCTGGTAGAGTTTCAAATGGGCGTCCATGGTGGGCGTTTTGGCCAGGAGCTCGAGGCGGTCGGGGGTGATGCCGCCGGCGGCGAAGAGGTCCAGCAGGGATTGTCGGGGGCCGTGGTCGGCCAGGCCGCTGTGACTCTTGATGATCATGCGGCTGCTCGGGACTTGGCGAAGGATCTGCGACCAGGCGTCGACGATGGGCGCGGTGATCTTGGCCAGGGCGTTGAAGGAGCCGAAGGTGACGCGGCCGCTTGCCGAGGCGGGCAGCGGGCCGACCGGCGGGGCGTCGGGCGGCGGGCAATAGCACAAAAAGGTCCGCGGCAGACGCCAGAGTTGCTCGGTATGGAACTTTTCGGTCTGGCCCGGCGGATCGGCGTAAGCGTCGGTCAGGCGATAGTCCATCGTCTGCAATCCGGTGGTGTCGGGATAGCCCAGATAAGTGATCTGGATGGGGGCCGGCTTGCGCGCGAAGACGCGCAGGCGTGATCCCGCAGCGTGGCCGGCCAGGTCCACCAGGAGGTCGATTTGGTCGTCGCGGACCATTTGCGCCACGTCGGCGTCACTGCGGCGGGTGATGTCGCGCCAGTGGTGGGCCACCTGCTGCAATCGGCGCGTCACGTCATCCGGCCGGGACACGTCGGCGTAACAGAAGACGTCCACCTGGGCGGCGTCGTGGGTGCGCAGGAGATTCTCCAGGAAAATGGCGACGGAATGCTCGTGGAAATAGGGGGAAAGGTAGCCGATGCGCAGGCGGCGATCGGGGTTGGGGTCGTTGCGATGCGGTTGGATTTCCCGGCTCAGGGGCCGGCCGTAATGCTCGTCCCAGCGCAAATGCTCTTGAAAGATCGTGGCCTGATCCTGGCCGTAGGCGTAGTGCAAGGTGTAGAGCCGATTGCTGTGCGACGCGGGCTCGCGCGGCTCGAGGGACATGGCCGTGTCGAAGCAGGCGATGGCCTGCTCGATCTGTCGCATCTCCTTCAGCGCCGCGCCCAAATTGTTGTGGGCCATGAAAAAATCGCGCCGATGGCGGATGGCTTGGCGGAAGGCGACGGCCGCGTTTTCCAGCCGGCCCATCACCAGCAGCACGTTGCCCAGGTTGTAGGAGGCATCGGCGTAATCCGGCTTTCGCACCAGCGCCTGGTGATACTCGGCGACGGCTTCTTCCATGCGGCCCTGGGCGTGGTAGATCAAGCCCATGGTGTTGTGAGCGGCGGGGGAGTCGGGCATCAGCGCCACGGCCTGGCGGCAGGCCATGCAAGCCTCGTCCAACTGGCCGGCCAAGCGCAAGGCATCGGCCAGTCGCGCGCTGGCCTCGCCGGAATCGGGACGCAATGCCAGAATCTGCCGATAGGTCCCGATCGCTTCGTTCAGGTCGCCGCTGGCCTGCAGCGCCGTGCCCAGAGCCAGCATGACGGCCCAGTTGGCCGGCTCCAGGCTCAGCGCCTGGCGGAATTCGACGATGGCGTCGGCCCATTGCCCGCTGGCGGCAATGGCGTTGGCCAGATTGCTGTGGATCGCGGCGACGTCGCTGCGCAGGGCCAGCGCCCGGCGATAGGCCACGATCGCATCGTCGAATTTCTCCATGGCTTTGAGCACGGTGCCCAGATTGTTCCACGCCTCGAAGTGATCGGCCTTCAGCGCCAGCACGCGGCGAAAGGCCTCGGCGGCTTCGGACCATTGCCCCGCGGCCCGCAGCGATACGCCCAGCAGGTGATGCGCCTCGACAAAATCGGGCTTGAGCGTCACCGCCTGACGAAAGGACGAGATCGCTTCTGTATGTTGCTCCAGGTCGGCCAAGACCACGGCGAGGTGGTAGTGACCATCCGGAGCCTGCGGGTTGAGTTCCAGGGCGCGGCGCAGCAACTGCAGGGCCGGCTCCTTTTGGCCAAGTTGATAGGAGACGACCGCCAGCAGTTGGATGACATCGGCGTCATTCGGGCGCGAGGCCAGGATTTGCCGGTAGGCCGCCTCGGCCTCTTGTAGCTTGCCGGCCTGATGGTGGCTGACCGCGCTCTCAAACAGTTGATCAACGGGTGTTTCGGGCATTGAAAGAGCCTTTCTAAATGACCCACCGTGATTCTGCAATGCTGCGGAAACCCGCGGTGCTTCGCAGCCGCCGCCAACTACGGCGCGGATGTTCTAGAATCGCGGTCTTCCATTGGGGAGGATTGGCACCATCGGCGCCACATGGTGCGATACGCGGCCTCGACGTTGCGCGCCAAGCGCCGGGCATCAGTCAGGGGCGATTGGGCCATGTTCTGCCGCAACGAGGCGCGAATCCGGGCCAAGTCGACCGGACGCTGGGCCAAGCTTACCGCCATTCGCACAAACTGCTCGGGGGTATCGGCGACGCAATCGGCCAGGCCGGCGTTGGACAAAAGGCTCACCGCCACGCGGCTGGCGTGCCAGCGTCCGGCCAGCGCGATCGTCGGCACGCCCATCCAGAGTGCTTCGCAGGTGATCGTGGTGCCGTGATACGGAAACGTGTCCAGCGCCAGGTCGATGCGGTGATACGCCTCGAGGTGGCTGGAGAGGGAGGCGGTGCGATCGAGCAATTCGATTCGTTCGGGACCGATGCCGCGGGCGGCGAAAATGTCCAGCAAGCGCTTTCGCGGCGAGGGATTGTCCAGGCCGCTATGGCTCTTGATCACCATGCGGCTTTTAGGCGTCTGCCGCACGACCCGCGCCCATAAATCCGCGATGCGATCGTTCACTTTTGACAGGGCGTTGAACGAGCCGAAGGTGACGTGATCCGCGGTGGCCGCGGGCAGGGGATTGACCTCCGGGGCGCCGTCCATGGGGCCCGGGCAGAGGAACGTTTCGGGCAGGCGCACGAGTTGCTCGGTGTGCAATGCCTCGGTCATGCCGGGCGGATCGGCGTAAGCGTCGGTCAGGCGATAGTCGATTGAAGTCAATCCCGTGGTGTCCGGATAGCCCAGATAAGTGACCGCAATCGGCGCGGGCTTGCGGGCAAAGAGCAGGAGGCGATTGCCCGGCGTGTGGCCGGCGAGATCGACCAGGATGTCGATACGATCTTCGCGGATGAGCCGGGCAAGCTGCGCGTCGCCCAAATTCAGGACGTTGCGCCAGTGATGCGCCGACCGCTGCAGGCGGGCGGTGACCGCGTCCGCCCGGCCCAGGTCGGCGTAGCAGAAAACCTCGACGGCGTCGCGGTCGTGATGGGCCAGAAGGTTTTCCAGGAAAAACGCGACCGGATGCAGATGAAAATCGGGCGAGACGTAACCGATGCGCAGTCGGCGCTGAGGCGAGCGGTCATTGGGATGCGGCTCAATCGTCTTGGCCAGGGGCTGGGCGTATTGGCGATCCCATTGCAGGTGCTGTTGAAAAACCTTTTCCGGCTGGTAATCGGGGTCGAGATGGAGCACGTAAAGGCGGTGGCTGTCGGCGGCCGGGGAATTGGGGCAAAGGGCCAGGAACCGGTCGTAACAGGCGATGGCTTGGTGGATTTGGCCGATGTCCTTGAGCGCGCCGCCGAGATTGAGATGAGCGTCGGCCAAATCCTTCCGCAGGTCGATGGTTTTTTGGTAGGCGTCGATGGCCTGATCGAACTTTCCGGCGGCCCGCAGGGCGTTGGCCAGATGGTGCAGCATGTCCGCATCGCCCGGGCGCAGCGCCGATGCCGCGCCCAACGCCGCGGCGGCCGCTTCATGATCGCCCTTGGCGCGCAGGGTCAGTCCAAGATGGAAATGCGTCAGCGCTTGCTGCGGCTGCAAGGCCAGAGCCTGACGATAGGCGGCAATGGCATCGTCCAATTTGCCTTCTTCGCGCAGGGTGTTGGCCAGGTTGATGTGCGCCGCGGCCATGCCCGGTTGGAGGTCCAGGGCCCGGCGGAGGGCGTCGATCGCTTCTTGGCGTTGACCGATGGCCCGCAGGGCGTTGCCCAGGTTGTACCAGGCGTCGGCCGAATCGCCCTGCAGGCCGACGCCGCGGCGAAAAGCGGAGACGGCTTCGTGCGGCTGGCCAATCGCCACAAGTGCGTTTCCGAGGTTGACGTAAGCGGCGGCAAAGTTGGGATCGAGGTTGATCGCCTGGCGGTAGGCGGCGATGGCGTCGATGTGCTGCCGATGGGCGTGCAGGGCGTTGGCCAGGTTAAAGAGGACCGGAGCCGAATCCGGCTTGACCGCGACGGCCTGGCGCAGGGCCACGATCGCCTCTTCGTGCCGATTCAGCGCCAAGAGAGCCACTCCCAGCGTGTCGCAAAAGTCCCAACGGCTGGGATCGGCGGCGACCGCCTGTCGAAGCGCGTCGATGGCCGACTCCTTTTGGCCAAGCTGAAACGTCACCAGTCCTAAAAGATGAAGAGCATCGGGGTGATTGGGCGCGGAAGCAAGCAATTGCCGGCACAGGGTGTGCGCTTCGTTCCATTGTCCGGACTGGAACCGGGCGATGGCCTCCTGCAATGTCTGCTGGATCGACTGGGCCATGCGTCATTGCCCGCCGGGACCGCCCGCGCCCGCATCCTGCGGCGGCTCGATGTTGATCGTCTGCTCCTTGCCGTCCACGCGCGACACCACCAGCACCAGGGCATCGGTGGGCTTGTCCTTGCGGAACTGCAAGTAATCCTTTTTGAACTGATCCAGATCGGTCAGCGGCTTGCCGTTCATCTGCAGGACCAGGTCCTCGACGGAGAGCTTTGCGGCCTGGGCGGCAGCCTGCGGACGCAGCATGGCGATCACCACGCCGCCGGTGCTGAGGTTCATCTTCCGCCGGTAGGTGTCGCTGAACACCGCCTCGCGGACGACGAAACCCAGGTCCTTGGCGTAAAAGCGCCGCGCGGAAGCCACCTGCTTGGGCCGCGGCTCCAGCGTGACCGTGACGTCCCGCGGCGTGTCGCCTTTTTGATGAACCACCGTGAACGTCACCGTCTGCCCGACATTCATCCGCTGGATCTTACGGCTCAGGATGTAGGGCAACTCGACGGGCATGTCGCCGCGCTCCAGCGGCTGGCCGTTCATCTTGAGGATGATGTCCAGGGTCTTGAGCCCGGCACGTTCGGCCGGCGAGCCCACGACCACATCCCCGATCTGCACCGCCGGCACGTTCTGCAATCCCATGAATTCCGCAAGCTCCTTCTCCAAGCCCTTCAATTGCGGGCAGCCGATCCACGGAATGACAATCGGTTGATCCGCGGTGGGAGGATGGCTCACGCTGAACAGGAAATCGCTGGCAACGACGAACGTCTTGGCCGGGTTGTAAAGCATCCGCAGGTCCAGCTGCGGATTGTCCGGGTTGTCCAGCAGGGCGCTGAGCATGCCCTGCTGGGGGACGTATCCGACGCCCTGGCCCTTGTCGTCAAACACGGGCGAGCCGACGCCGGCCAAATCGCCGTCCACCAGAACCTGCGGCGCCGGCCCGCGCAGCTTGGCCGAGACCGTCGCCGCCGTCACGTACGCGTGATACCCCGACGATTTGGGCAAAATCCCCACCGAGTACAGACGCTGACCCACCTCCAGCGGCTCATCAACGAAATGCACGGCCGTCCATTTCTGCGGCGTCTTAGCGCGGATAAATGCCAGGCTGCTACGCTCATCCTGCCCCTCCAGCGTCGCATCCACCTCCGTCGCGTCCTCCGTATCGCTGGGCACGATGATTTTGAAATCCTTCATCTGCCCGTCCGGCACCCAGAGCGGCGAGACGATGTTGATGGGGATCGCCACCAGCCCGTCCTCGCGGATGATGGTGCCCGCGGCCGTCAACTCGTGCGATTCCAGCTCGTTTTCCCAGGTGTACTTCACCGCTACCAGCGACGGCTTGACCTGCTCGTAGAGCTTGCGCGACACATCGTCGTCGGCGCGGGCCAGAACCGGACAGCAGACCAAAGCGACGAATAAGACAACGGCTAGCGATTTCATGAAGGGCTCCTATGACTTGCCCGGCCCCGTGGCCGGGACGTGCGGATAACATCCCCGAACGGCGCCGCGCCCGCAACCCCGTGAAAATCAATTTGCAACTGACTTTACCTGGGCGTACAGTCGTGCCACTCGGGATGGAGCCCACTATGACGGCAACGATCGCCATCGTCGCTTTGATTCTCGGCGCCATCGCCGGATATCTGCTGGCCGAGCGGCGCTGGCGGGGCGCGGCCGCGAACCTGCAAACCGCCGCCGCCCTGGCCGAGCAGCGCCAAGGCGATCTTTCCCAGCAACTTTCCGCGGAAAAAACGCAAACGCAGGCCCTGCGCGAGCAGCTTTCGGCCGCCCAGTCCGAGGTGGCGGCCGCGCGGGCGCAGTTTGACGCCGCACAGGCGGCGCTGCGCGAAACGTTTGCCAGCGTCTCCAGCGAAGCGCTGGAGCGCAATAGCGAAACATTTCTGCAACTGGCCCGCGAGCGTTTCGCCACGATATCCGCTGAGGCCAGCGGCTCTCTGGACCAGCGCAAGCAGCAGATCGAAGCCATGCTCCAGCCGATGCGGCAACTGCTGGAGCAATACCAGGTGCGCGTCGCGGAGATCGAAAAATCCCGCGTCGAATCGTACAGCATGCTGCGCGAGCAGCTCGGCACGCTGGCCGAGACGCAGCGCACGCTGAACACGCAGACGTCGCAATTGGTCACGGCCCTGTCGCGTCCGGCCGTGCGCGGGCAGTGGGGCGAGATTTCCCTGCGGCGGCTGGTGGAGCTGGCGGGACTGTCGCAGAAGTGCGATTTCGTCGAACAGGAAAGCGTCGACACCGAACAGGGCCGCCTGCGCCCGGACATGGTGGTCAAGCTTCCCGGCGGGCGCGACGTGGTGATCGACTGCAAGACCAGCCTGGACGCGTTCCTGGAGGCCGCCAGCTGCGCCGATGAGGATGCCCGCCGCACCCATCTGCTCCGCCACTCCCAGCAGGTGCGCAGCCGTGCCCGCGAGCTGTGGGCCAAGAGCTATTGGTCGCAATTCTCCCACTCGCCGGAGTTCGTCGTCATGTTCCTGCCGGGCGAGGCGTTCTTGTACGCGGCCGTCGAGTACGATGGCTCGCTGATCGAGGATTGCCTCAAGAATCGGGTGATCGTCGCCACGCCGACGACGCTGATCGCGCTGCTCAAGGCCATCGAATTCGGCTGGCGGCAGGAAGCGATCTCGGAGAACGCCGAACGAATCCGCGATCTGGGCAAGGATCTGTACGACCGCATCGGCGTGGTTTTGGGGCACCTGGCCAAGCTGGGCGCCAGCTTGGCTACGACGGTATCCAACTACAATTCCGCCGTCGCGTCATTGGAAACTCGCGTCGCCGTGACGGCGCGCAAGATGGGCGAGCTGGGGGCCAAGACCGACAAGGAGATCCCCGAGCCGGCGCCCGTCGACATTTTGCCGCGCGAGGCGCGTCCGGCACTGTTCAGTCCTGAATCGGCCGGGTAAAGCCGATTTCAGGTCACAGCATTCCGCTTTGGCATAGCACTCCATTTAATAGCCGCGGGCGGCAGCCCGCGGACAATTTCCGCGGGCTTCCGCCCGCGGCTATGAAGGGCGCACCCGATCATTACCGAGATTTTCCCGGAAACCTTTTGCGCGGCCGTGCGTCAAAAGGGCCATGAAAATCAACCGTCGGATAGGGTGGTGGATCGTTTGGGTGATCCTGGCAAGTGCACCTGCGGCGGCGCAGGCCCGGATCAAGCTGATCACGCTGCCGGTACGCGAACGCGTCGAAATTCAGCTTGATAACCCCAGTGCCACGCTGGTCGAGGAAGAGCGGATCATCCCCCTGGTCAAAGGAGAGAATCAGGCGGACTTCTCGTGGGCCAATACGCAGATCGATCCCTCCACGATTCTGTTTCGCGTCATCGCTCCCGTTGGCGAAAAGAATATCGACGTGCAGGTGCTCTCGGTGAGCTATCCGCCCAACGAGGCGTCGCTGGTGTGGGCGATTGCGGCGAGCGATTCAGGCTCAGCGCGCGTGCGCATCAGCTACATCCTGGGCAATCTGGACAAAAGCTTCAGCTACCGCGCCGTGGCTGCCAGGGATGAATCGGCGCTGACGCTGTATCAGTACATCCGGTTGGAAAATCTGGCCAACGAGGAGTTCGGCAGCACGGGATTGTGGGCGGGATTCGGCAAGCGGTTTCTGCGTCCCATCGGAATCAACGAGACCAAAGAGATCCTGATGGAGAAGTTCCAGAACGTGCCGGTGCGCAAGACGTACACGTGCGATCCGCAGGAGTTCGGCTACATCGACCCTGCGCAGAAGAAGCTGCGCGTGCCGATGCACTACGTGCTGAAGAACGACAAGGCCGACAACCTCGGCTCGGCGGCGCTGCCGTTCGGAAAAGTCCGCATCTTCATCGCCGGCAGCGGTGCGGATCAAGCCACGACGTTCCTTGGCGAGGACTGGGGCCGCTTCACTCCCATCGACGATGAAATGAGGCTTTACCTGGGCGTGGCCCAGGACGTCGTCGTCAAGCGCACCATCGAACGCAACGAGAAAATCCGCGTGGCGGGGCATCTCTTCAATCGGGACATCATCGTCAAGTACGAAATCCAGAACTTCAAGGACAAGCCGATCACGCTCGACGTCTGGGAAAACGCGCGGTTGATCCGCGACGAGGTCGGCGGCGACAACGGCCGCGACGTGCAGTGGGATTTGGGCGATCAGACCAACTTCGATGGCGGGCTGGACAACCAGAAGAGCACGTTCGACAAGCTGCTATTCCACGTTCCTTTGCCGGCGCGCGACCAGGACGGCAAGGCGCAGACGATCACGCGAAAACTGCATCTCATCGTGAAAAACGAGTGGTAACTGTTCCAAGGAATTGAGCCATGAAATTGCAAATCGCTGTTTTGGTCTTGGCGTCGGCATTGACCGCGGCGGCCTGGGGCCGAAACGTGGACCTCTCCACCGTCCCTAACCGCGACTCGGTGCAACTGACCATCTACAACAGCGAAGACCTGACCCTGGTGCGGGAAACGCGCACGGTGACGTTCAAAAAGGGGACCAACCCCTTGCAGTTTTCCTGGGCCAACACGCTGATCGACCCGACGAGCGTGGAATTGAGATTCTTGTCCAACGCGGACAAGCTGGAGGTGCTGGACACGACGTTTCCGCAGGATAAGCCGCAGATGTTGTACTGGAACGTGCAAAGCGACTTTGACGGCGAAGCCAACCTCGAGATCACGTACTTCACCAGCGGGATCACCTGGTCGGCGGATTACCTGCTGGTGGCCGACCGCGACGAAGGGCAAGCCGGCCTCGAGGGGTTCGTGCGCGTGAGCAACAGCAGCGGCGAAGAGTACGAGAACGCACAGGTGCGCCTGGTGGTGGGCACCATCAACCTTGTGGAGAAAATCGCGCAGCTGGCGCGGATTCCCATGAGCGAGGTGGATGGGCTTCGGAGTGATGACAAGGACAGATATCGACAACTGGCTCTGCGGGACGTGGCGGTCACGGCCTCTGGCTTGGGGGGCCAAGCCCCGGTCGCCGCGGAGGCGCCTCCGCGCGTGATCAAGGAAGGCCTGAGCGAATACTTCGTCTTTACCATCGAGGGCACGCAAACGATCCCCAACGGCTGGTCGAAGCGCTTGCGTTCCATCGCGGCGCAAGACGTGACGCTGAAGATCCAGTACCGCTATCGACCGCAGGAGTACGGCGAGGAACTGGTGCGCATGTACCTTCTGACCAACGACAAGGATTCGAAGTTGGGGACGACGCCGATGCCCGACGGCGTGGTGCGGATCTTCCGCGACAACGGCCGCGACGGCTTGAGCTACCTGTTCAGCCGGCCGATCAAGTACGTGCCCATCGGCGACAAAATTGAGCTGAACCTGGGGCCGGACCCGGAGGTGATCTTTGAGTTGGTCAAGCTGCGCGTCTTCCGGGACGACATCTGGATGAAGATGCACGGGATGGACGTCTTCCGCCGCGTGGATGACGGGGCGGGGCAGATCGAGGTCAAGAGCGATGTGGCGGGTTGGGATGAGCACGCGGTGTTCAGCCAGCGTATTCGCAACTACAGCGCCAGGCCGATCGACGTGGAGATCCGCCGGAGCTTCGACGGGCACGTCGTGTTCCGCAATTCACTCAAGGCGACATTGCACGACTACCACACGGTGCAATTTACCACCACCGTGGATGCGGGGAAGAAGACGGATTTGCTGTTCGAGGTGCTCAGCCACGAGGGCCGCAATAGCAAACAAAACAACGTGACGCTGGAAGACGCGCAGATTCAACCGTGATGCATCGCTGCGGGCGATCTTCAAAAGGGCGGGGGCGGCGGACCCGGCGGTCCGGGCGGGCCGTGCCCGCCCGGCGGGGGCGGGGGCGGCGGCAGCCAGCGGTCCAGGGCCTCGTCGAAAATGCGGTCCCATTTGGATCGCTGCTCGGGCGTCAGGATGGCCGCGATATCCTGCCGCAAAGCGGCGATCTCCGCGTCGACGCGCGGCCCGACGTCGCGGCGGATGGCCTCCAAGTTGGCCTGATGCTTGGCGATGAGTTGCTCGACTTGCTGGGCTTGCTTGGAATCCAGGTCGAGGCGGCGGGCGAGGAACGCCGCGATGCGCGGGGGGGCCTGCTCCGGGTGATACCCGCCGTAGCGGATGTGGTGCACGGCGATGGCGATGGTCAGGCCGCTTCCGACCATCAATCCGCCGGCGAAGATCACCAGCGAAAGAAGGATGCCCGGCCATCGGCGCCGTGGCGTGGCAATCGGGTTGGCGGTGCTTGGCTCGCTCATCGGAACGCCGTCCAAACGGGTGAGAGCAGATCAACAAACGGGTCTTGCAGGAGCATCAGGGCCCAGGCGGCGGCGCCCAGGGCGGCAGCGGCGGCGGCGGAACTGATCACCGCCGCGTACCACACCGGCCGCAGGCCCTGCTCCTCGGCGCGGCGGCGATAAATCTCCCGCATCACGCGGTTGGCCACGTCAACGCCGCCCGTGTCGGCGCCGCCGGCGGCGCTCGCGGCCGCATCCAGCTTGGCAAGCCATTCGATTTCCTTCATGGCAGCACCTCCACCAGGCCGCGTCGCTCCAGCAGCTTGCGCAGGCGCGCTCGCGCGCGAAACGCCTGAACCTTCACCATCGTGCGGCTCCATCCCACGAGCTGCGCCGCTTCGGCAATGGAACGATCTTCCAGATAAAGCAGGGTGAGCACAAGGCGATCCCGCGGCGAAAGCTGCCACAGCACCTGCTGCAAAATCTCGGCGGCCTCATTCCCTTGGGCCTGCGGCGCCGACGGCGCCAGCCTGTCGTCCAGGGTGACCGAAGGGCGGGTCGAGCGTTGACGTTTCCACGCCCGGTATCCGACGCGCGTGGCGATGCGATTGAGCCAATGCTCGAACGGCGCGCGGGCCGAAAATTTACCCAGGGAGAAATAGGCTTGGACGAACACCTCCTGGACCAAATCTTCCACATCGGCCGCGTGGCACGCAAAGCGTCGCATGCGTCTGGCGATGGCCGCCTGGTGCCGCCGCACAAGGCGCCGATAGGCTTCGCCGTCACCCTGTCGGCTGTCGGCCACGTCGCGCAGATCCGCATCGTCCATCGCCATATCATGCGCCGCCCCGCTGGATTCCTCCACCAATGCCAGAAAAACCGGGAGCATCCAACCGCGGATGCTCCCGGGGTGCGGCAAACACATGGGAGGGACGGCCAGCGCGCTCATTGATCTTCCAGGATGCGATGAAAGAACTGTTCCACCGCCCGGTCGGTGGCGACGTGCCGTTGGCCAAGCTGCTGCCGCTGGGTGTCGCTCAGCACGGGCAAGATTTCCTGCCTGGTCTTTGCCGTCAGAACGGCCTCGTCGCCCAAGGCGCGGCCCAGATCATCCGCGGCGGCGCGAATGGCCTTTTCATCCGGATTGGCCGCCGCCGTCGCATCATGCAGCGCCTGCCTCTTCTCCAACGTTGCTTGGACGGTCTGGACGATCTGGTCCTTGTGCGAGTCCAAAATGGACTTGATTTTCTGGCGCTGGGCATCGGTCAGATCCAGGCCCGGCCGACGCTGGTCCATCTCCGGCCGGAAGCCGCGATGCATCTGCGGCCCACCAGGGCCATCGAACGCCGCAGCCGGCGGCGGGCCAGCCATCCCCGGGCCGTCCCCGGGTCCGGAGGGGCCGCCCGGATCATCTGCTCGGGCGCTCAGGGCCAATCCGCCCAACCCCAAAATTACTGCCGTCACCGCCACCGCAATCCGCTTGCCTGCTGTGCTCATGGTTGTCTCCTTGGTTACGTTCGATGACCCAAACCGTTTCAGGCCATCCGTTTACGACGATAGTGGCTGAGGTAGGCGGCAAGGTTACACCGGCTGCGGGTAGTCGGAGGTTGTGGGTCTGGTGTCCCTTTTGTCAGTGACACTGAAACATCCGACTACCGCAGTGGTCTTTCGGGGGGTAAAATGCGGTTCGCCTTGGGAGAGAGCGTGAGGGGGATCCGCCGGGAATTGGAGGAACCATGCGATCTCTCTTTGGCTGTTTAGTCGTCAGCGTGTGTCTTGTCTTATTTATCAAATCTGCGCCGGCGCGCGGCGATCCGGTGGTGGTTAACCCAGGGTACGACCTGCTGCAAACTGTCCCGGGGACCCAAGCATACCAGATACCGATGGAAGGGGTCCCGCTGGGCACGTACGATTTCGGCGGGTCGATCGGCGTTCAGAACGTCGGAATGACCGATACGATTGTCCAGAGGCTCGATCAAGCCGTAGCGCCTAGCCTTCCCGGCGCTGCTCCGGAGATCAGCGTCCAGGTGGATGCATTGCAGTTAAGAACCGTGGACCAGACGAACATGGGCATGGGTTACGGTTACTATTACGTAACGCTTCAATCCCTCCACGGCGGCACCCCCTCCACCGGCGGCCTGGACATCTCGTTTAACGGCGATGGCAGCAGCGGCACGTTTACTTCCTGGCTGGACATCTACTGTGATATCCATTATGGCGCATTGGACGGCCCGATCGTGGGTCCGGAGGAGCTCGTCCTCGCAGGAGTTTCGCCCACAAATTGGGCCCGCGAACCGTTTGCAACGGTGCCTCCGGCGGTTGTTATCAACGGAGTCAATGCATTTCTGAACGGCGTCGATACGTCGGCGGATTTCTGGCCGTTGCTGACGGCGGACAACCCACTCGTGGAACAGGCCACCAACGGAGTGCACGTGACAATTGATGGCGAGGTGCCCGAGCCGGCGAGTTTGTCTTTGCTTATGGTCGGTTTCTTCGGCCTGATGTCGCGCCGTCGAAGAGCCGCGTAAAGCGTTTGCGATTGTCGGCGCAGTCGAAGCCCCGGATGTGCATCCGGGGCTTCGCTTTTTTTGCGTTGCCACGTCCCGGTTGCCGCCATAGTCTAAATATATGTTCGGTCGATCCTATCGCCTGCCGCTGACTCTCTTGGGGATTCCGGTTTACGTGGATGTGTCGTTTCTGCTGATCCTGCCGCTGCTGGTGTGGATCATCGGCAGCCAGGTCGGTTCGTTTGCCAAGATGTTCGGGCTCCCCGAGTCGCCGGAACTGGGCGGCGGGGTCATGCCCTACGTGCTTGGATTGATCGCCGCGGTGGGGCTGTTCATCAGCGTGATCATTCACGAGCTGGGCCACGCGGTGACGGCCCGGGGCTACGGCGTCAAGGTGCGGCGCATCACGCTCTGGTTCTTGGGCGGCGTGGCGCAGTTCGAGGAAATTCCGCGTCAGCACGGAGCGGAAGCGGTGGTCTCGATCGTCGGCCCGCTGGTGAGCTTGGCGATTGGCGGCATCTGCTGGGCGGTATTGCACGCGATTCCCAGCGGCGCGACGGCCGTCCGGTTCGTGCTGGCGTACCTGACGTACATGAACATCATGCTGGCCGTGTTCAATCTGGTGCCGGCGCTGCCCCTGGACGGCGGAAGAGTGCTGCGGTCCCTGCTGGCGCTGGCGATGCCGCACGCGCAGGCCACGCGCATCTCGGCGGCCATCAGCCGGCTCCTGGCCGTTGCCATGGGCGTGCTGGGCTTGTTCAGCCTGAATTTTTTTCTGCTGCTGGTGGCGGTGTTCATTTTCGGCGCGGTCAACGCTGAAACCAGGACCGATCAACTTGAGGATCTGCTGCGAGGAACGCTGGTGCGCGATCTGATGAATCCAGACGTGCATACCGTCCCGCCGGACATGAGCCTCTCTGAGCTGACCGAGCACATGCTGAAAGAGCATCACCTGGGCTTTCCGGTGGTGGATGCCATGGGCAACGTGCTGGGGCTGATCACCTTGCGGGAGGTTCAGGGCAAGGACCCGACCTCAAGCGTCAGCGACGCCATGATGCGCGACGTGCCGACGCTGGTTGAAGATGCCACCGCCGTTGCGGCGCTGCAGTTGATGACGCGCAACGGATTCGGCTGCGTCATCGCGACCGGGCATGACGGCCGCATGAGCGGGATCATCACCAAGACCGATCTCATGCGGCTGATTCAGCTTCGCCTGGCCGGGTGGGGATATGTCCGCCCGACCAAGCTGGCCGCCCACTGGCCGGCGGCGGCGTATTGAGAAAATCCGAAATGCCAATGACGACATGGGTCGGGTTCACAAATGAACCCGGCGTGTATACACCCACCATTCCAGCAGCAGCAGCGGAAGGACTGCGGCGGCGAGCAGCCACCACAGCTCCCTGCGACTGGCCGCCGCGACCGTGGGGGCTACCGTGCCCTGCGAGCCGGGAGCAACCTGGGCCGGCAGCAAATTGCTCTCGTTCTCATCCAACAGGCTGACGGCGATTTTTTCGTATTGCGGGATGGGCGGATCGGTTTCGTACAGGCCGGTGCGGTCCAGGGCGGGCAGGACGAAATCGCCGCCTGCGGGAATGTTGAGGTGCACGTTCCCCTGGGGGCCGCGCAGGGTGAGGCCCTGCGCAACCGCCTGCGACTTTTGCAGGTTCGAGCGCGGGATGCGCAGCGTTGTGCCCGGCGGGTAGGTCGGCCGCACCTGCAAATCCGAGCCTAGGGACATGAACTGCAACGTCTGAAACAAAAACACCGGGAAGGTCGAGCGCAGCGGCCAATTGCTGTCCAGAAGGTCGAAGGGCACGACCAGATGAAACGCCTGGTTTTCCCGGTGCAGCACCACCAGCGGGCAGTTGGTCCCGTCCACCAGAACCTCGGAGTTGAGCGTGGGCAATAGCTTGGTCGCGTGGGCGACGTAGAGCTTGCCCAGGTTCAGGTGACGCACGATCGGATGATCTCGCTTCCAGTCCAGCACCCAGTTGTCGTCGAGGACGACGCTCTGGCCGGCGGAGTCGGTCTCCGCTTTGAGCCCAAGCCCCGGGGGCACGCAGCCGAAATAGACCGCCGCCCCGCTGCGCGGAACGTCCTGCGGCTGGAGTTGGTCATCCCTGTCGAACACGATCACGTCGTACGGCTTGGGCAGTTTTTTGCCGCCTTCGCCGTCTTGGGGGAGACGCTGGTATTCGCGCGGGAACATGGTGTCGAAGATTTTCAATTTCTGGCTGCGCAGGCCCTGCTCGAGGAAGAAGTTGCCCTCGGTGACCAGCAGAACCGCCAGGATTTTGGGCGGCGGCACGACGACCACGGCCGAATCATCCGCCGCCAGGCAATCGCCCTCGCGGCTAAGCTGCTCGACCTTGATGACCGCGGCGTCGCTCAGTTCCAACTCGGGAAACTCGATGCTGTCCTTTGCGGCGAAGCCGCCCGCCAGGGCGGAGCGCCGCTGCTCGTCCGTCCAGCGCTCCGGCAGCAGATTGACGCTGGCGACGCTGCGCACCCGAGCGTCGACGCTGAGCTGCACCTGCACGTCGGAAACCGGTTGCGGTCCGAAGTTCGCCAGGCGGGCAAAGACCTGCACGCGGGTCGGCTCGACGTAATCGCGCTTGGCGTTCATGGCGACGATGGCGATGTTCCCCGCCGTGGCCGTGCCGATCTGCTCGAAATGCAGGATGCCCTGCACGCTAGTCTTGTCGGCGTCGAGGGCGCGGCCGTCGGAAAACAGATAGACGTCCGGAGCCTGGCGGTTGCGCGGGTTGTAGCCGGACGTGAACGCCGCCTGCGCGTCCGCTAGGCGATAGGCCGCATCCAGCTTGGTCGGATGATCCGTCGGGTCGATGGAATCGATGGCGTTGTCCAGGGCGCGCTGGTCGGAAGTGAACGGCACAATGGTTTGCGCTGAATCGTCGAAGGCGATCACCATGGCCGCGGCGTTGCGGCCCAGGGTGGCGACCAGGTCCTTGGCCCGCCGCTTGGCCTCGTCCAGGCGGCTGCGGCCGCGGGGCATGTCCGTGGCCGACATCGACGCGGAGCGGTCGATCAGGATGATGGTTCGCGGCCCGGCCCCGGGCGTGTAGTTGAGCACCGGCCGCGCCAGGGCCAGCAGCAGGGCGATCAGAATCAGCATCTGCAGCAAAAGCAGCAGATTCCGCCGCAGTCTCTGGAACGGCGCGTTGACCTGAAGGTCCTGGATGGCCTTACGCCACAGCAGGGTGGAGGAGACGGGCATCTCGCGGCGGCGAAGCTTCAAAAAATACAGCAGCAGCAGCAGCGGCACGGCGATCGCGGCGGCCGTCACGGCCGTCCAACTGTTCAGGAAATGTGGGAACCAGGGCATGGCGAAATTCGAATGACGAATGACGAATGACGAATCAATGACGAATGTTTGAATGACCGGTCGGTTTCGATCGCACGGCGGAGCGCGCGCTGTGCACTATCTTTGAGAAGATCAAATTAAGCTGCTTGGCTTCCTTCCAGAGTTCGGCGGCGTCGGCGCGCAGCGAAGGCTCCGCGGCGACGAGCATTCGCAGAAAATGCTTGGATTCCTTCGACTCCTTGCGGCAAATCCCGATCTTGTGGCAAAAATCCGCCTTCGATTCCGCATCGTTCGCCTCACAATAGTTGGCCCCCACGCTGGTCGCCGCCTTCACCAACTGGGTGATCAATGTCGTCGTCACAGGTCCCGGTGGCACGCGTTTACAGAACCGGATCACCCGCTCACCGAACGATGCGGTCCGCTCCTCGAGGTCAAAAACGCTCGCCCGCGCATCTAGCTGCTTCGAATTGGATTCGTCATTCGTCATTGGAACTTGATTCGTCATTCGTCATTCGAATTTCGTCATTTACCTTATCCTAGCAGTCCGCGTTCGCGAAGGTAATTCAACACCAGGGTATCGAACGGCACGGCGGTGCTGCTGAACAGGTACGTGCCGCCGCGGCGGGTCAGGTACTCTTTGAGCGATAGACAATACGCGTTCAGATTCTTCTTGTACTGGGCCACCAGCGGCTGGGTGATGGACACCTCGGCGGTGTCCTGGTCTTCCATGTCCTTGAGTTTCAGATCGCCGGTCAAGTCGGGATCAATCTCCTGCGGAGCGAGGATCTGGACGCAAAACAGATCGTATTTTCCGCCGGCGATGTAGCGCAGGCCGTGCTCGAAGCCTTCCTTGGTGAAAAAATCGGACAGGACGACGCAGACGCCCTTGGGCCGATGGGCCAGAGCAAATCGGCGGCAGGCATCGGAGAAATGGCTGGGGCCGGTGGGCTGGAGCTTGGCGATGAAGTCGATCATCTGCGCCACGCGGCGGCGCCCGCGCAGGGCGCCGGTCTCGGCCACGATGCTCCGCGACATCGCGCAGAGGTGCACGCGGTTGTAATTGACCAGCCCGATGTAACCCAGGGCCGCCGCGACGTGTTTCAGATACAGCGCCTTGTTGGGCGTGCCGTAATCGCAGCTCTTGCTGACATCCAGCAGGATGTACAGGGACAGGTCTTCCTCCTCGAGGAAAAGCTTGAGGAACAGGCGATCCAGGCGCGCGTAGACGTTCCAGTCGATGAAGCGCAGATCATCGCCGACGACGTAGTTGCGGTAGTCGGCGAACTCGACGGATTGTCCGCGTCGTTTGCTGCGCCGTTCGCCCTTGAGTTTTCCGGCCAGGACTTTGCGCGACATGATGTCGAGCTGATCCAGCCGGGCCATGAAGGCGGGATCGAGGAGCAAGTCGGTGGAGGCGGTCATGCCCGCCTCCGTAAACCAGAAACCAGAAACCAGAATGACGAATCAA
>DBZL01000050.1:25572-49606 GCA_002311745.1 Phycisphaerales bacterium UBA1161
GAAACCAGAATGACGAATCAAATCCGAATGACGAATCACGAATGACGAACGGGCCGTTCGGGCTTCGGGCTTCGGATTTGATTCTGGTTTCTGGTTTCGTCATTCGGGTTTTTGCCTTGGCGTCAATCCGCGGGGGGAGGTGCGGTCGACGGCTGTGTCGTCGGCAACTCCGGGTCGCGCACGGGCGGCGTGTCGGAGGGGAAGCCCCACTCCGGGGCGTCCTGGGGGACGACGATGGGGGCCGGACTGGTGGTGGGGACCTCGCCGGCGTGCGGGCGGTCGCGATGGCCCGGTCGCGGCAGGGGGCCTAGGACGCCCACGGGAATATCCGGGTACCAGTGATTGTTCTCGCTGACCACCTGCGGCTCCAGGACGTTTTGGCATCCGAACGACGTGTTGTTTCGCAGCACGACTTGGCCGGTTCGAGGAAGCTCGGGGAACGAGAACCCCTTGCCGCAGCGGATCGCAACGCAATCTTCCACCGTGATGGGGCCGATGTTGTGATTCTGATCAAAGCCGTTGAGCGGATTTTCGATGGACACGCAGCGGCGGCAGATGTGCGCGGTGGCCACATAGTTGCCGCCGAATTTGAAGCCGTTGCCGTCGCCTTCGTACGGGTAGATGTGCCACAGATTGTAGCCGTTGCGAACCGAGACGCAGTCCTCGATCAGGACGGGGTTGGGCGCCATCCACAAATCCCAGCCATCGTCGGCATTCTGATAGGACAGGCAGCCGCGAAAGACGTTGCCGGGGCCGACCTCGTGCTTGGCGGTGAATCCGTCGGCGTCCTCGCCGGAGGTCTTGGGGTCGAAGTTGCGGTACGACTGGCAGTACTGGATCAGGTTGTAGCCGCCGCCGGTGGAAATCTCGGTGCCGGAGTTGCGGTTTTCGCGCGAGACGCAGTGATCCAGCAGGTTATGGCTGCCGGTGATGAAGAAGCCGTAGCTGCCGGCGTGGGCGACTTCGATGCCCACGAGCTGCCAATAATCGCCGGCGACGTCGATGCCGTGAGAGTTTTTCTTGTCTTCCGCCTGCGCAGAGAAATCAAGCACGGCGCGATCGGGGCTTGGGCACTCGACGCGGATGGGCTGGGTTTCGGTGCCGTTGGCCTGAAGTCGGATGGTCTTGGATTCATGGTACGTTCCCGGCGCTAGGCGGATGATGTCGCCGGGTTTTGCCTGCGCAACGGCGTCAGCCAGGCTGGGCAGAGGGTTTTGCTCCGTTGCGGCTGCGCCGATTTGGCCGCCGGAAGAAACGAACAAGGTCCGGCCGCCGGTACCCACCGACGCACAGCCGGCGGCAAACAGCGCGCAGAACAGAGCGGGAATTCCGGGCTTGAACATGACACCTCTTGTTTGAGTGGCCCGGTATGTTACGTCGGCGCGGCGCATCTGCAAATGACGAGCTTACCTCCGGCGGCGATGCGTTCGCGGCCTTGCCGAATGGCGTACTGCTTCCACCGCTCGCGCCTTGAGCGGCCGGGCGATGCCCAGGAGTTTGGCGAGCTGCTCGAAACCCGCCGCGTTCTTGTACTTCTTTATCACCTTGGCAAGACCGCCCAGGCGGACCTTCTCCCAGCTTGCGACGATCTCGTGATGCGCCTGCACGAACTTGCGCGGCAGGGTGTAGAACTCCGGCTCGGCTTCGCCGACCGAGCCGTCGTGTTTTCCGGAGAATCGGCCGATGTTCAGGAACACGACGATCAGGAAATCGAACGCGTCCAGCGAGTGTTCGCGCACGGGAAAACCGCGTCCGCAGTCGGTGGCGTATCGGCTTTTGACCTGGACGCGCAGCTCGGACACCTCCTGGGGCGCCGCCCGGTGCCGCGGATCGGGATGGACGCAGATCAGATCGTACCCCGCGTTGTTGGGCGGCGCCTTGTACGCCAGGATGTTGCGCCTCATCAGATAGCCCATCACCAGATATTCCGCTCCGGCGGAGACCACGGGCAGCCTCAACCAGCTCTTGGCGATGACGGGCATAACGTTCACCCCTTCCCGGTGACCAGCTCCTGATCGAGGGTCTGCGGTGTTTCGGCCAGGACCTTTTCCAGAACCATGTCGGTGGTGATGCCCTCGGCCTCGCCTTCGAAGTTGAGGATGAGGCGATGCCGCATGGCCGGGATGGCCACGTCTTTGGCGTCCTGAAAACTGACGTGAAAGCGTCCGTCGAGCAGGGCGCGCACCTTGGCGGCCAGGGTGATCGCCTGGGCGGCGCGCGGGCTGGCGCCGTAGCGCAGGAACTGGTTGGTCATGCCCACGGCGTAGATGCCCTGTGGATGCGTCGCCAGAACGACGCGGATGACGTAATCCTGCACGTGCGGGGCGATCACCACGCGCTTGACCAATTCCTGGTGCTGGAGGATGCGCCGGCCGTCCAGCACCGGGCGAACCTCCGCCTTGTGGGCGGTGGTGGTGCGGTCCAGAATCTGTTTCAGTTCCTCGCGCCCGCTGTACTGCACCAGCAGCTTGAAGAAGAAACGGTCGAGCTGCGCCTCGGGCAGGGGATAGGTGCCTTCCTGCTCGATCGGGTTTTGCGTGGCCATGACGAAGAACGGCTCTTCGAGCTTGCGCATTTGGCCGCCGGCGGTCACTTGCCGCTCCTGCATCGCCTCCAGCAGGGCCGATTGCGTCTTGGGCGTGGCCCGGTTGATTTCATCGGCCAGGATGATCTGCGCGAAAATCGGTCCGGCCATGAAAGTGAACGCGCGGTGGTGCTGCGGGTCTTCCATGATGACGTTGGTGCCGATCACGTCCGCGGGCATCAGGTCGGGGGTGAACTGAATGCGGCTGAACTTCAGGTCCAGGGCGGCGGCCAGGGTGCGGATCAGGGCGGTTTTGCCCAGCCCGGGCACGCCTTCCAACAGGGCGTGGCCGCCCACCAGCAGGCAGGTCAGCACGCCGTCGATGATCTCCTGGTGTCCGACGATCACCTTGGCGATTTCGTCGTGCACCGCCCGGTAGTCCTGGCGAAACTGGTCGCACGCGCCTTGGATTTGCGGATCAACGCCGGGGATGTTTGCGGTTGCCATTGAAAGATCCTTTGTTAATGACGAATGACGAATGACGAATGACTAATGCATGTTTCCTCATTAGTCATTCGTCATTAGTCATTCGTCATTCAGATTTCCGGTTTCGGGATTCATCGTTGCTCTTGCTCTTTCTCCCTGATTTTCTGCTGCGCCCGCCGCTTGGCTTCCAGCAGTCCGCTGGTGTGCTGGCCGAGGCCGACGGCGCCTTTGGGCTCGATCTTTCGCGGAGGCGGCGGCACGGGCTTGTCCACGGCGCCGCCGACGACGGCCGCGATCTCGCCCTCCACACCGCCGCCACTGTCAAACTTCGCCGATGGATCAGGCCCAGGCTCAGCCTCGAGCGGCTGGGGAGCCTTGAACTTCTGCTCGGCCACCTCGTCGCGCACGCGCTTGAGGCTGGCCAGCACCTGGCGGTTTTCGACTTTTCGCACGGTCATGGTGAACTGCCGGACCTGCTGGGCCGCGGCCAGGGCCAGGCGCTTGGTGGCGGCCCAATCCCAGGCGATGCGGCGCACCGCCACGTCCAGCAGGATCAGCGCCAGCAGCACCGGCAGCAGCAGGTCCCAGACCGACCTGGGCGACGTGCTGGCCTGAACGCCGTCGCGCGTGAACAAATCCGCGGCGGCCGGATCGAACGGCCGAAGCACCCGGCCGCCCGTGCGCCCGGCGATCTGCTGCAACAGGGCGTCGTTGCTGTGCAGGTCGCGCAGCTCGGGCGAGCTGTTGACGCTGGTGCCGGCCAACAGCACGCCCGATTTACCGTTCTGGCCGGTGTAGTTGAGATAGCAGATGTAGCTGCCCTGGGCGCTGGCGTCGAAATCGGCCTCGTAGGTGCCGGGGCCGGTTTGCAGCAAGCGGATGGAATGCGGCGTCAGGTCGGCGCCGCCGGCGATCGTCCCCATGATCGAGAGGAAATTGTTGAACGCGTTTCCCTCCTGCTGGGCGCGGACGAGGAGGTGGCCCTTCTCGCCGTCCGTGGTCATGTCGATTTCAAAATCGCCGGAGATGGGCGAGCGGCAGACGCCGCGGACCACCTGGGCCCAGAACTTGGCGTACAGGCCGCTGGCCAGCCAGCGCGCATCCCAGCGATTGAAAGCGTCGCCGGTGTACACCGCGGATTTTCCCAGCCCCGCCTGCCAGTGCGCCAGCACCGGATCGTGCTTGGGCCCGGCGGTGATGGGAACTTCGACCAGCGGATTGTCGCGCCGGCCGGTCAGGTCCATGCCGAAAAGCGGCGGCATCGCACCCGGTGAAAAGCCCTTGACCAGGTCGCTGGCCGACGCCGACAGCGTCACCGGGATTCCCTTGGGATCCTCCTGGATGATGCTGCGCTTCACCACCGTCGCTTCCTTGATGAATATTTGTGGAAGCTGATTGGGGTTGGACTCGATGGGTCCGTAGGATTTTCCGCCCGTGGCCTTGGCGATCTCGCGGATGCCCGGCGCCACGTTCCCCGCTATGTGCGGGTAGACCGTGATCGTGGAGATGCTGATCTTGTTGGCGATGCAGCGTTGCACCGTCGCCGGGGCCGGAAGCGATGGATCATCATCGGTGATGATGATGATGTGCTTGGCGCGGGCGTCGGATTGGATCAATCCGCGGCTGTCGCCGTTGCCGTCCAGGGCCAGAACCACCGCATCGTCGAAGCTGGGCATGTCGCCCAGCTCCCAGTTCTTGATGGCCGCCAGGACGCGGCTGCCGTCCCCCTTGGCCGCCAGCGGGGCGTCCCACCGGCACGAGCCGGTTCCCTGCCAGGCGTAGCTGATCACGCCCACTTCATCCTGTGAGGAGAGCGTCTCGGCCGCCTTGATGGCGCATTGCGCCCCCCAGTAATTGCCATCCGGCGCTTCCGAGGGGTCCATGCAAAGCACCAGGGCGCCTTTGGGAATTTGTCGCTGGGCGGGAACTTCCATGGTGACCGGCAGTTCCTGTTCCAGGCGCGAGCCTTCCCAGCCGCCGGCGCCGAAGGTCTGCGGCCCGCCGATCATGACCAGTCCGCCGCCGGTATCGTGCACGTAGCCGGCCAGCATGCGCTCCTGGTTGTCGTTCAGCCCGCCGCTGCCGCGCGGCACGTTGGCCAGGATCACCGCGTCATACCCCTGAAGCTCGACGGCATTGTTGGCAAACTCATCCGGAGTGATCGAGACGATGTTGATCTGCTGGGACTCCAGCGCCTGGCGCAAGAACCGGCCGGCATCCGTGCGGTGATCGGGGTCGGTGTTGTCCACCAGGAGCACCTGGCCCTTGCCCTTGACGAAGGTGACCATGTCCGCGGACTTGTTGTCCAGGTCGCTGGCCGGCGGCTGAGCATCCACCGACGCCGTGACGTTTTTCACCGAGTCGATGGTGGCGTGAAACTGGTGCACGCCGACCGACCGCGGCGGCACCTCGATACGCTGCACGTTGCGCCCGGGCTTGATCGTGATCCGCTGGGTGGTCTGGCCGCCGCTCAGCGGCAACAGCCGGCCGTTGTCCGTGACCGACAGATTCGCCTGCACGTCCGCGGCGTTGGTGCTGACGACGTGCACCTCGATGGTGAACGGCTGGCCCTCCTGCCGCCAAGTCGGGGCGATGAATTTGTCCAGCATCACCTCGTGCGTGACGTTGTATTGCAGCGGCATGACGTCGATGGGGACGTTCTGGCTGGCGGCGGCGGAAATCGCGGCGTCCAGGTCGCCGGCCGTGGCGTTGCCATCCCACACCAGCAGCAGGCGGTGCATGGCATCGCTGTCCATGGACGCCAGGGCAAGCTGAATCGCCGCCGCCGCGTCCGTCCCCGTTCCCGGACCGCGGATCGCCCGCGCCTCCAGCGTCAGCTTATCGCCGGGAATCGCGTCGATGTACGCCTGCTCGTTGAAGCTGATTTCGCCCACCTTGTCGCCCGGCCGGCGGGAGGCGCTGCTGGCTTTGCTCGTCGCTTCCAGAAAGTAATCATCCAGGGATGTCTGCAGGAATTTGCCGGGAAAATCGCGCACGAGCTGGGTGGATCGGCTGATGTCGCGGACGATCATGACCTCCAGGTCGGTGTTGCGGCGCACCCATTTGACGTCTCCCAGGATCAGGATGAGCAGCAGCAGAACCGCCAGGCGCACGCCGATGGCCACCCATTTGCGCACGGGGCCGAGTCCGGCCAGCGAGCGCATCCCCAGCAGCACGATGATGCCGCCAAAAACGGCCAGCAGCCCCAGCGCCGTCCACGGCGAGAAGTAATCCAGCCGCAGCGTGCCCATGGCCAGAGGAAGATGGATCGGCGACGCCGGCATCAGGCAGGCCCTCGGCCCAAACGAATTTCCCCGTTGTCGACGAGTCCATTGTATAAGGGCGCGGCGGCGCAGGCGAGTTTTTCCGTGCAAGGGCGAAGTTGGCGCGACGTTAATTGATAGCCGCGGGCGGAAGCCCGCGGACCGTTGCCCGCGGGCTCACGCCCGCGGCTAGGAAAAACAAACGCACCGCCTATTGTCCCTGCTGCTTCTGAATCGTCGTGAAGTAGTCTTTTACGGTCTCTTGCGCATCGCGGGAGATGTGGTCCTGTTCGATCTCATCGGGGGCATCCTTTTCGGCGGCGGCCGCGGCGTCGCGCAGAGCCGCCTCGGACTGGCCGGGATCAATCCCCGCCTTGACGTACCGGCTGGCCAGGGTCCGGCCGCTGGAGATGTCCTTGGAAGGATCCAGCTCCTGCCGCATGTGGAAGGGTGTTTCGGCCATGTCCGGGTTTTTGCCGCCGCCGTGTCCGCGTCCCGGTCCGCCGCCGGGATTCTGGCCGGCTCCGCCGGCTCCGCCGGGGCCGCCCGGCCCCTGACCGGCGTGGGCCTGGCCCGTGGCGTCCTGGCCGGAGCCTGATTCCTGGCCGCCAGCCCCGGCTGGGCTAGTGGGATTCAGCCCCGCCGCAGCATCCGCCGCCGACTGCGCCGCCGCGTCCGCCGCCGCCTTCATGGCCGCCGCGTCCTTGGCTTGGGCTTGCATCTGCTGCAATTGCTGCTGCAAGTTCGCCGACGCCTGGGACATGGCCTGGCCCTGGCCGGGCTTTTGCCCCGGCGCGCCGCTGTGGCATTGCGACATCGCGGCCGCCAGTTGCTGGGAGCTGCTGGCCAAGGCGGACGCCTGCGCCTGGCTGTTGGCCAGGCCCTGCGATCGGGCCATCATCTGCTGGATGATGCGCTGCTGCTGGGGCGTGGGGCCTTGGCCATTGTTCATCTGCTGCGCCATCTGCTGGGCCATCTGCTGGAGTTGCTGGGCCGCCTGCTTGTCCCCCGCGGCCGCCTGCTGCATGGCCGCCGCCATCCGCTGAGCCTGCGCCTGCGTCGCGCCCATTTGCAGGAGCTGCTGCGTGATCTTCTGGGCGACCTTCGGGTCGTGGCCCGCACGAGCCAGGTCTTGGGCCATCCGCTGGGCCTGCTGGATCATTTTCTCCTGCTGCTGCGGGCTGAGTTTGTCGAAATCATTGACCGCCTTGGCCAGGTCGCTCATGGCCGCGTCGAGGTCGCCGGCCTTCAGCTCGTTGTGCGCCTTGCCGACGGGCGTGGACTGGTCCTGGGCGCCGGACAATTCCGCAAGCTGCTGCCGCGTGCCCTGCGCGGTCTGGAAATCCTGATTCTTTTCCAGCTCCTGCTTCATCGCTTTTTGGTAATCCTGCAGGGCCGACAGCGTGCTGCGGCGGGCATGAAGCTCATCGCCCTCCTTGGTTTTCGCCGCGCGGTCCAACTCGTCGGCGGCGCGGCGGATCTCGTCGTTGTTGCTCAGCAGCTTTGTGCCTTGCTCGATCTTGGGAAGCTGATCGCGGAGCCAGGGCTCTTGCGAAGTCTGCACGGCCGGCTTGGGCGCGGCCAGCGGATTGTCCACCGTTTTGCCCCACAGGTGCATGGTTGGCATGAGCTGCGCCGTCAGCATCGCCGCCAGGAACATCGCGGCCGCCGCCGCGGCCGGCCTGGGGAACTGCAAGGGGAATCGCTTGTACAGGCTGACGCTTTGGGCGGTGTTTTGGGCGTCGAGCACCACCGCCTTGGCGAATGGATCGGCCGATGGGCGGACGTACAACGCCGTGCTGAATTTTTCCTTCAGGCCCAGGGCCTGATCGATGGCGATGGCCGCCGCCGCCGGCGAGGGCCGGCGAACCAGTGTCCAAGCCATGGCGCACGCCGTCGCCGCGGCCAGGCCAATCCAAAACATCGCCCAGCGGTGCGGCAGGGCGCGGTCCAGCGTTTTCTGGCCGAGCACCACCAGCCAGACGGCCGCGCCCAGGATCAAGATCGCCCACCCCCAGGTGCGCAGAAATGTCCCCAAGGCGAGCTTGTTGCGAACCGTCTGAATGTGCCGGTCCAAGCGGCTCATGAGCGTCATTTTACCCTGCAAAACCCGGCCACAAAGGCCAAAGTTCCATTCCTATAGACGCTTTGGCTGGCGAAAGTTTCATCTGTGGCACCCGCCGTCCTTATAATTCGCGTCCCGATGCCGCGTTTTAGCGCCCTTATCTTGTGCCTGGCGACGGCGGTTGCCGGCGCCGCCGCCACGGGTCCGACCACCGCCCCATCCCTGGCCCAGCAGAAGGACCAGGACCGCCGGTGGCTGGAAAACCAGTGGCAGGCGATGCCGTTCCTGCCGCCGCAGGGGATCGAGCAGGTGCTGCGCTTTGCCGTGGTCAACGATCGCCTGGCCATCGATTCGCCGCTGTACAACGGCAAGGCGCTGAAGGATCGCGTGGCGCTGAGCGACTTGCCGGGCGAGGCGATGGTGCACATCATCCCCAGCCAAGTTCGCGGCTCGTATTATCTCTTCTTCGAACTGTTCGATTTTTCTCCGCCGGACCTGGTCAACCGCCATTTTTTCATCATCAGCACGCCGGACATCGTCGAAGTGAAGGAGGATTTCGCGCTGGTGGATCGCACTCAATCGGTGACCCTGCACGAATCGCTGACGCCGGGGACCGCGCTGCCGATCACGCTGCGGATTCAGATCTTTCCGGAAAAGAGCGATCAAGTCAGTTCGGTGAATCTGGCCCTGAGCGCGGCGAGTCTCTCGGACCTGCGCCGCCAGAATGCCGAGGAGGTGCAGCGGTATTTGCGTCCGATGCTTCGCGACTTGCAGCAGGAGCCGTCTGCCATGGCCGTGGAGGACAAGATGGGGTGGCAGGTGCTGGCCGACACGTGGTCGCCGCCGCCGGGCCTGGCGGCGCGGGTGCAGGACTTGGTCGGCCGCCTGGGGGCGGAGGATTACGCCACGCGCGCCAAGGCCCAGCAGCAACTGGAGCAGATGGGCCAGCCCGCGGCGCTCTATTTGATGACGATCAAGCGGAGCGGGCTTAGCGCCGAGCAGTCGGCCCGTGTGGAAAAGTTCCTCGATCCGTACCGGCCGCTGGGCGAGGCGCCGATCGCGTTCTTTCGGCGCGACGTGAATTTTCTGCTGGATTGCCTGTACAGCGACGATGTCGAGCTACGCCAATCGGCCCTGGAGCACCTGCGGCGGATCGGTCACGACGTGCCGTGGAACAACGACCAGAGCCGGACCCAGCGCATCGCCGCCATTGCCCGCCTGCGCCGCCAGTTGTCGGCGGGGGCGACGCGCGGCTCGGGCGATTGATTCGCATTTTGGGCGTTGGCCGCGCATGATAATGCGACGGGCCAACGGTCATGAACGGCCAACAGCACAAGATTTTCTCCCAGGGCAGGATTCGCCGCACGTTCGTCGCCGGCATCTTCGCCTTCGTGCCCCTGGCGGTTACCGCCTACATCGTCTATTGGATCGACTTGCACACGCGCGGGCTGACGGTGTGGCTGTTCCACCGCTCCATTCCGTTTTTGGGCGTGCTGATCGCCCTGGCGGCCATCTACGTCACCGGCATGATCACCTCCAGCCTGGTGGGGCGATTTTTGTTGCGCATCGTCGACGCCGTCCTCATACGCCTGCCGGTGGTGCGGCAACTGTATCTGGGCTGGAAGCATATCGCCCTCACCCCCGGCGGCACCGAGGGCACCTTCTCCCGCGTCGTTCTCATCCCGGATGAATCCGGAATCATGAAACAGCTTGGCTTCACCAGCGGGCGGGTAGTTGCCGGCCCCGTCCCCAGCTACTGCGTTTTCGTTCCGTCATCCCCCAACCCCATCACCGGCCGACTCTTTTTCGTGCCTGTGGACAAATGCCAGGTGATCGAGGTGTCCCCGGAAGAGGCGTTCAAGGTGGTCCTGTCCACGGGCAACTACGTCCCGAACCTGCCGCCCGCCTCGGCGGACGCGGGCCCGCGGAACTTTTCCCCTACCTCAGCGTCAGAGTGAACAAACAGGAGATCCTCATGCGGCGATCACTGCGCGCCCTAATGCTTTCGACGGCCATCCTGGCCGGTGGATTGTGTGGCTTGAATGCGTCCCGCGCGGCGGTCGCGCCGGCGGATGGCAAGACGGCCGTGCCCGTCACGGCAGTGGTTTTGTTTTCCAGCGGCGTGGGATATTTCCAACACGCCGGAAGCGTCGACGGCGATGCGGTCACCACGCTCCAGTTCTCGGCCAAGCAGATTAACGACGTGCTCAAGAGCCTGGTCCTGCAGGACATGGGCGGCAGCGTCTCGGCCGTCACCTACGCCAGCCAGGACCCGCTGGGAAAAACCCTCAAAAGTTTTCAGGTGGATGTCACGTCCAATCCATCCCTCGATCAGCTCCTCAACCAATTGCGGGGCGCCCGGGTGAGCCTGTCTCTGCCCAGCGAGCAGATTTCCGGCACCATCCTGGGCGTGGAAAAGCGCACCAAGCCCGCCGGAAGCAACAAAACCTACGACGTGCCGGTGCTGAACATCGTCACGGACGCCGGCATTCGTTCGCTCGAGCTGCCCGACGTGCGCGATGTCCGTTTGGATGATCCGGTGCTGCAAGCCGAGCTATCCAAGGCTTTGGCGGCGCTGGCCGCGTCGCGCGATCAGGACAAGAAGCCGGTCACCATCCACTTTAGCGGCAAGGGTCAGCGGCAGGTGTTGATCGGCTACGTCGTCGAGACGCCGGTATGGAAGACCAGCTATCGGCTGGTGCTGGGCGACAAGGACGCCAAGCTGCAGGGCTGGGCCATCGTCGAGAACCAAACGGACAACGATTGGAACGACGTGCAACTGGGCCTGGTGAGCGGGCGGCCCATCAGCTTCATCGAGGATTTGTATCAACCGCTGTACGTCACCCGCCCGACGGTGCAGCCGGAGCTTTACAGCGGACTGCTTCCGCCCAAATACCCGGCCGGCATGGCCGGGGAGGGGCGGCGCGAGGCGCTGTCGCAAATGCAATCCGACCGCACGGCTACGGGCGCCGCGGCGCCGGCTATGCCGATGACGCTCAACCCAACCGAGTCCGTCGCGGCGGCGGCTTCGGCTGCGCAGATTGGCGAGCTGTTCCAGTACACGGTCGGCAACGTGTCTTTGCCGCGGCAAAGCAGCGCCATGATCCCGATCGTCACCGATTCGATCCAGGCCCAGCGCCTGAGCATCTACAACCCGTCCGTGCTGCCGCGAAATCCGCTCAATGGCGCCCGGCTCAAGAACACCACGGGCAAGCACCTGCTGGGCGGTCCGCTGACCGTCTTCGACGCCGGCAGCTACGCCGGCGACGCCCAGATCGACAACCTCCCGCCGGAGCAGAGCCGTTTGATCAGCTACGGCATCGACTTGCAGATGCTGGTGGATACCACTTCCGCCGGGCGCACGGACGAAACGTTGACGGCAAAAATAGTCAACGGCGTTTTGCAGGTGTCGCATCAATACATCGCCACCACGGTCTACGATTCGCAGAACAAGTCCGACCACGACAAGACGCTGATCATCGAGCACGCCTTCCAGCCGGATTGGAAGCTGCTCGACACGCCCGAGCCGGTGGAAAAGACGGATAGCCTATACCGCTTCCAGGAATCGGTCGCGGCCGGGAAGAGCGCCAAGCTCACGGTCAAGGAGCAGCGCGTTCAGGATGAAGGATTTGCGATCCTGGGCGGCGACGTCGACGCCATTGTGGCCTTCACGCGCAACGGCGCCATTCCGCAGGCGGTGAAGGATGCCCTGCAGAAAGCCGCGGATATGAAGCGCTCCCTGGCCGATGCCCAGCGCAGTCTGCAAGCCAACAAGGACAAGCAGCAGGCCATCGTGGACGACCAGAAGCGCATCAACGAAACCCTGCGCACGATTGGGCAGAACACGGCCCTTTATTCTCGCCTGATGGAGAAGTTGAACGCTCAGGAGACCGACCTGGAAAAGCTCCGCGGCGAATCCGACGACCTGACGCGCAAGGCCAATGAGCAGCAGAAGCAATTGGAGGACTATTTAGCCAACCTGAACATCGGTTGAGGCAACGCCGGAGCCTCGCATGTACATGCGGGGCTTCCGCTCTCACGGGCGCGTGCTGGGTAGCGCGTAGTGTTTCACCTGGCCGGCAAAGTGCTCCTGCACCAGGCCGGTCACGTTTCGCGTCCACAAGCTGGGTCCTTCGGCCGCCTCGATCAGCACATTTTTCAGCGTGACGTTGTGGGCATTGCTCAGCGACACTCCGGTGTCCGCCTTGATGTTGATGTCCTGGAGCGTGATGTCGGACAAGGGCAGTTCGGGCAGTCCGCGCATCAGGATCGCCTGCGTGGCGCCGTTGCAGGTGACGTTGCGAATGTCGAAGTTGCGGAAACAGGGAGTGCCTTCGTTGAGGGCCTCGGCCTTGGGGGGCGACTGTTCGTAACTGCCGTGCGTGACGTGCAACTGCTCGTAGTACATGTCGAAGAGAATGGCCGGGCCCTGGATGTCGGACATGGTGATGTTATCGACGTGGATGTTTTCCACGACGCCGCCGCGTCCGCGAACGCTCTTGAAGCGCAGACCGATGTCCGTGCCTTTGCAGATGCAATGGGTGAAGCGCACGTCGTGTATGTCGCCGGAGGTTTCGCTGCCGATGACCAGTCCGCCGTGGCCCCAGCCGTTGGTGCAGTTGCGGACAAGGACGTTGTAGGTCGGCAGATGCCGCTTGCGGGCCGCGGCGCCGCGGCCGCTCTTGAGCACGATGTTGTCATCGCCGGCATTGACGGTGGAGTTTTCCATCAGGACGTCGTGGCAGGAGTCGATGCCGATGCCGTCGCCGTTCTGCGCCCAAATCTCGTTGGTGATCAGGACGTTTCGCACGGTGACGTGATCGCTCCAGAGCAGTTGCACCGTCCAGAAGGCGGTGTTGCGGAAGGTGGGGCCGTCCAGCAGCGCGTTATGGCAACGGATGATGGCCACCATGTCCGGGCGGAGGGCGTCGCGCAACGCCAGGTAATCGGCAAAGTCGGGGGTCTTGTCGCTTTCGCGCAGGGCGGCCAGGGGCTTTTGCGCTTCCATCGACTGCCGTGTCGGGTACCAGACTTCGCCGCTGTCATCCACGACGCCGCCGCCCTGGGTCCACTTCGACCATTGCTCCTCGGAGACCTTGGATCTTTTCAGCGGCCGCCAGGCGTCGCCCTGGCCGTCGATGGCGCCCTTGCCGGTGATGGAGACGTCGTGCAGGTTGTCGGCCGTGATGGGCGATTGGCACTGCACCGTGTCCACGCCCAGGAAATTGCCGTAGACCAGCGGGTAATCGTCGAAATTGCGGCTGAACAGCAGCACGGCTCCTTCGTTCAGGTGCAAGTCGATGTTGCTGCGGAGATGAAACGGTCCGGTGAGGAACGTGCCGGCGGGAATGATGACGTGTCCGCCGCCGTGGGCGGCCGCGGCGTCGATCGCATCCTGAATCGGCGGTGTGTTCATCGTCTTGCCGTCGCCGACGGCGCCGAAGTCCGCGATGTTGTAGCTGGCCGCTGGGATGGACAGCGCGGCGGCGCCCGGCAGCTCCGGCGCCACGGCGGCCGGCGGCGGCGCCGGCTGAGTCGCCGGCGGGCCAGCGGCGCACGCCGTTAAAAACGCCGCCAGCGAGACGGCGATCGTTAGGCCGGCGATGTGACGGCCGCATCGGCTACATCCGTTTTTGCTCCTGATCATTTGGGTAGCTCCTTCGCCCTAATCCTGTTGCATCGTCGCGTCGACCTGATCCAGCGTCAGATCCGCCACGTTCTGCGTTTGCAGCGGCGGCGCATGTTTCGACTGGATTCGCACGTTCTTCAGCGTGACGTCCTTGACGTAGTTGATCCACGCGCCGTCGTCGGCCGCCAGCGAGACGTTCTCCAGGCGGATGTCCGACATCGGCTGCTCCGCCAATCCCATCAGTTCCAAGGCGCGGTGGGCGCTGGCGCAGGTGACGTTGCGGATGACGATGTTGCGGAAAACCGGCGTGCGCTCGCTGAACGGTTCGTCCTTGGGATTTTTGGTCTGGTAATACATGTCGAAGAGGATGGCCGTCTGGGTGATTCCCGACATGGTGACATCGTGGATGTGGATGTCCTCGACGGTGCCGCCGCGGCCGCGCGTCGTCTTGAATCGCAGGCCGATATCGGGACCGTCCAGAACGCAGTTGCTCACCTCGACGTTGTGCACGCCGCCGGACATCTCGCTGCCGATGGCGATGCCGCCGTGGCCCCAGCCGATCTTGCAGTTGCGGATGATGACGTTTTCCGTCGGCCGGCCGTGCTTGCGCCCCTGCTCGTCCCGGCCGCTCTTCAGGCAGATGTCGTCATCCCCCGCGTGCACGTTGATCCCCTCGATCAAAACGTTGCGGCAACTGTCCACGTCGATCCCGTCGCCGTTCTGGGCGTACAGGGGATTGAAAAGAACCACGTTGCGGACGGTGATGTCCTCGCTGTCCAACACGTGCACGTTCCAAGAACCGGAATTGCGGAACGTCGCATCCTGCAGGAGGATGCGATGGCAGTTGCTCAGCAGCACCAGATTGGGACGCAGCAGGTCGCGGTACGGCTCGTAATCCTCCACCCGCGGCGCTTCCGGCTTTTTGCGCAGCTCGATCAGGGCCTTGAATCCCTGCCGCGCCGATTCGCTGGGCCACCATTGTTCCTGTTTCTGGTCCGTCACGCCGCCCGATTTGACCAGGGCATCCCACTGCTGCGGGGTGAGCTTGTTCCGCTTGACCGATCGCCAGCCATCCCCCTGGCCGTCGATGGCGCCCGTGCCGGTGATCGAGACATCGTGCAGATCGCGGCCGAAGATGGGGGCCTGGCAAATGACCGTTTCGCGGCCTTCGTAGCTGCTGATGACCAGGGGATAATCCTTGTGATCGCGGCTGAACAGCAGCACCGCGCCGCCGTCCAGGTGCAGGTCCACGCCGCTGCGCAGCTCCAGGGGCACGCTCAGGAAGATGCCGGCGGGCACGACGACGCGTCCGCCCCCAGCGGCGCCGCAGGCGTCGATCGCGGCCTGAATCTGGCTGCGGTTGAGCGTCTGGCCGCCCGCCACGGCGCCGAAACGGGTGATGTTGAAGACCTTGGCCTGGGCCGCCGGCTGCGTCGCGGCGGGACGCGTGGCCGGCGCCGCGGCGGATGCCTGGCCAATCCCCAATGCCGTGAAAGCGGCCCCGAACAACACCCTCAGCCACCAGCGCATTGGATTCATTTCAGATTCTCCTCCGGTCGGTTAAGCCTTGAAACGCGAGAAAATATAGCGAAGCAACCCGCGCCTGTACATGCGGTGCAGTATTTACACCGGGCCTTGCTCGCCCCGGAGCTGGGCCAGTTCCCGGTGCAAGCTATCCAGCGAGTCCAGCAGTTCGTGATGGCGCGTTTCCTCGGCCGTGGGCTTCTTGATGACGAACGTGAGGGTTCCCGTCGGCTCCAGAACGGCGCTGTCCACCTCCGCCAGCGAACCGATCCCCTGGCGGTGCGCCGCCGCCGTCAGTTCCGCGCGCGTCATCAGCTCGCGCTGCAGATGATCTCGCAAAATGTGCCCATCCCTGATCAGGAAATCGCGCTTGCCTTCCACCAGCGTTTCGATGCGGCGATGGCCATGCAAGAAGCGCACCATGCCCGCGTTGATCGCCAGCAGCGTGGCGGCGCCGATGATCCCGCCGGTGACCGTGTTGTCGTCGCCGATGATCGCGTTCTGCACCGTGTTGGACAGCGTCAGCAGCACGATCAGATCGAAGGGATTCAGTTGGGCCAGCTCGCGCTTTCCCGCCAGACGAAGCCCGATGACCAGGAAAATGTAGATGAAGATCGGCCGCAGGATTTTTTCGATCACGGGCAGAGTTAGAAAGAACATGTCGTGCCAGGGGACGGACATGGGATTGCCTCCCGGGTTAGAGTCGCCCAGATGATAACAAGCGGAACCCGCCCGCCGCAGGGGGGTCATTGATCCGACAGTTTGCGGTAATACTGCTTGAGGGCTTCGGACCAGTCGGCGGGGAGTTGGCCCTTCATGACGTCGTCGATTTCCTGCCGGGTTTTGCCGCTCGGCTGGGGCGTGGTGTCCAGTTGCACGTGAATGCGCCCGCCCAGCAGCATCCGGCTGGCCTCCAGCGATTCGATCAGCACGTCACGCTGGCTCAGGGCATCGTTGTAGCGGTTGGCCTGCAAATCCGACTCGACGCGCCGCATCGCCGCGATCGCCTTGAGCAGCTTGAAATTGTCGTAGCGGGGAAGGCGGTATTGCAGATTGAATCGCTGGGCGGCGTTGCGCAGTTCCACCTGCTTCTGCGCCAGCCGGGCCAGTTGCTGCTGGACCTCCGGCGGCAGGGGGCCTTCCAATCCCACGCCGCCCTGGCCGCTGAGCTTGCCGCCGCCGGTGGCTCCGCCGGTGGGCTCCGGGCTGCTGTCCTTGATCTGTCCTTTTTGAAACGGCGTCTGGTCCAAGCGCGTGGGCGTGTCTCGCCCGCCTTTGCCGCGGGCGCTGTCGCCGACAAATTCGCCTTCGCTTTGACCGGTGCGCCCCTCGCCGCTGCGGCCGGCAAGCTGTCGCTCGTCGGGCAGCACGTTGCCCGTCACGCCCCGCGCTGAGGAATCGGACAGGGTGGCATTCGACGCCTGCCCGCCGGATTCCTCCCCGCCGGGCGACTGCGCCTTGGCGCCGGCATCCCCCAGGGCCTTGAACAAATCCTCCTGCTGCTCCAGCAGATCGCCGATCATGTCCTCCAATTCCTTGGGCAGCTCGGGCATGGCCTGGGGGACCACGGCGGCCGGGGCCTCCTGCGATTGCCTGGCCCGATCCGGCCGGTCGGACAGCCACTTCTGCATGTTTTTCAGCTCCTCCTCGGCTGCCGCCGCGGCGGACTTCTCGGCCGGAACGGCAACATCCGCCGCCTGGTCCTTGAGCGCGTCGGCCGCCATCGTCACGTCCACCTCGATCCCGTAAAGGTCCTTTACAAGCTCGGGATTGGAAAAATCCTGCGGGGCGCCGTTGGAAAAATCGGCAATGCTCTGCTGCAAAAAGGCGTCGAGCTTGTCCTGGGCCATCTGCAAATCGCCAAGCGATTTGCGGTCGGCATCGTCGAAGTTGTCCACCGGCTTCTGCGCCAAGGGCGCGGTCTGAGACAAAATCCGCCGCTGCTGCGCCGCGAATTCCTGAAGCGCCTGCGCCAGCTTCGTGAAGGGATCAGGCTGAGCAGCAAGCGGTTGGGTGCCGCTGGGCTCCGGCCGCGTCGCCGCTGGCGCCGCAGAGTCCAGTTGCCCCAGAAGGCTGCTCAGCGTGCTGAGGATGACCTGCTGCCGCTGGCGCAAAACCGCCAGCAGACGAGTCTGTTCTTTGGCGATCGGCTCGGCCGCGATCGCCGCGGAAAGATCCGCGGCTTCCTTGGCGGGGTTCACCGCCAGCATCTGCAGCGTGCGCTGCACGATGGCCGTGGCGGCGTCGAATTCAAATCGGTCGGCCGTATCCAGCATCAGCTTCCGCAAATCCGCCTGGCCGGAGCCAATCTTGGGCAGTTCCGCCCGGTTGCCCGCCGCAGCCGTCGCCGTCCGGTCCATCAACTCCTGCTGCATTTGGAGCATCTGCCTCAGCAGGGCGCGCAGCTTGTCCAGGTTCTGCTTCTGCTGCTGGGCCAATCGCCGCCCATCGGCGAATTTGATTTCGATCACCGGCCCGCGAGCCGTCTGCGGTCCGGCGCCCGCCAATGGCTGGCGAAGGTCGCGGTTGTCCACCGCTTCCACTTGCAGATGGACCGTCCGGCCGTCGCCGACTTGTTCGGCCGTCAGATGGATCGGAATGGCCAAGCGCGAAGATGCGCCCTGCAGATTCTGCTGTGCCACCGGGGCCAGCGGTGCATCGCCGACGCCCATCAGCACGCGGCCCTCGGTCAGACCCCAGTCATCGCTCAATTCGGCCCGCACCGTCAGGTCCGAGGTCGGCGTTGTCGTCATGTCGCGAGCGGGCCAAATCATTTTGATGCTCGGCGGCTGATCGATCTGGCAACCAATCGCCAGGGGGCTCTGGGGCAACTTGGAGATGATTTGTGCGCCCTGCAGAAGGTTGACCGACAGCGTCGTATCCGCCAGGATCGTCAGCTCCGCCGAAAAATGCCGCGCGTCCGGACCGGCGGTCAATTCCATTTGCCGCCCATCGCTGATTTGCAAAATGGCGCGCTGCACGGGGACGTCGATCCCGAGGGCGATTTGCAGAATGCTGCCTTGGGGCACGGCGGTGCCCGGAGAATACGAGTGTGCCTGCAAGCCCGTGTAACGTGGCGGCGTGACCTGCACCCTCATCTCCAGCAGTTTCACTTCCGGCACGACGTTCACGCGGTACCACGGCGTCTGCGACGATCCGAGCTCCGCGCGATAGCGCATCGACTGCGTGACGTGCTCGAGCCGGCAGGCGTACCGCAAGCCAGTGTCGGCCGGCATGGGGGCCAGGGCCATGGTGGCTGGGGCATCCGCTCCGTCGAAGATGAGCCGCGCCTCGGGCCGCTGGGGGCCGGCGGCGAGGATGACGATTTCCAGGGGCTGGCCCGCGACGAGCGTCGCATCGCCCGGCTGCACGTCCATGATGCGCATCGCTCCCGATTGTGGCACGAATCGCAGGGGGGCAAGCATCTGCTGCCAGCCGTGCACCGCCTGAGCACGAAATCCGACCGCCGCCACCAGAACCGCGGCCGCCACCACCAGCAGTCGCTTGAGCAGCGGTTTTAAGTCGGCAAGCCGCACCGCCTGGTCCAGCGGTTTTTGCTCGATCAACAGGTGAATCTCCTCGAAGATTTCTCCCAAGAGCGGGCTGGATTGCAGATCGCTCGCCCTGGCCAGCAGGACGCTGTTGGTCAGGCCGTTGTGCAGGCCGGGGATGCGCTGCTCGATCAGCCGGGCCATTTCCAGCGGCCGCGGCCGCGACCAAATCGGCCGGGCCAGCCAGAAGATTGCCGAGACAATCAGCCATGCCGCCCAGACGGCGAGCAGCGCCATCGTGGCCGGGCCTTGTCGCAGAAGATGTGCCGCCACCGCCGCCGCCACGGTGGCCGCCGCCGCCCACGCCAGCCAGAGCAGCGCTCCGCCCAGCAGCCGGATCGCCCGGTGTTTGCGTCCGATGGCGTCGAGCCGGTCCTCGATCAGCAAGTAAGCTGCCTTGGGTGCCAAATCCGTCACGATTCGCTCCGGGGCAAAAACGTGGCCCATTCGATCATCGGCCGATCACGGCATAGGGATCATAGTGCCGTTCCCCGCCCATATTGCCAAGACATCCAACCGCTAAGACGCCTGACCTTCACTTTGCTTGCGGAACTCCTGGCCGCGGGCGAACGGGCTCGTCGGCGGCGCCCGGCCGGTGCAGATCTCCTGGTAATAACTCCGCCGCATCGTCCACGTGATTTCCGTGCCATCGTCGAACTTGCTGAACGCGTAGGGCCATTGGCAGACTGTCGCGTATCCGTTTTCGAGCAGAGCCGCGCGGTATCGCTGGGCCAATTCCCGCCAGATGTTGAGTTGGGGGATTTGGAGGTTTTGATAGGTCGTAACGTGTCTCGACACCGCATCGGGGTCCTCGATGTTCCACCCGCTGAAGTGGACGAACATCAAGGGCTGGCCGTCGGCCAGATACCGGCCTTGCGCGTCGCGCGTCAGCGTTCGCTTATACAGATTCCAATGCGCCAGGTTTGCCCCCGGCTGGGTGAAAATCGTCACGTCGCGGAAATACTGCGGCACGTGGTTCAGCCAAAGCTGGTCCACGAACAACCCGCGGACTCCGTCGAAGCAGAATTGGCCCAGGCGATCGGTGAACCAGGAAACGAACGGCCTGCTCTGCTCGCAGCGTCGCACGCCCAGAAATCCGCCGTTGAACAGCCCGTCGCGCAGATTGGCCACTTCCGTGTCGGCGACGAATTCCGGGCTGGCCGGCGAGCTGTTGTGCGGGTTGAGCAGCACGCTGGCCGACCGCAGCGCCTTCATCACCTCCGACATCGAGCTCAGGACGTAGATGTCGCTATCCAGATAAATCCACGCTGGTGAGGTGGTCCTTTCCCACATGTACACGTGCAACAGTCCGTGCAGGGCACAGCAGAACTCAAGCGGCGTGTAATAGAAGCTCATGCGCTCGACGAACTCCTGACGCCCCAAGTCCTGCAGCTGCACGGTGATGAACGGCTCGGCGGCAGGGTCGAAATACCCGTCCACGCGGTCGGCCAGGAGCACGTACACTTGCGCGGAAGGGTGCACCGCCTTCACCGAACGCGCCAGGACCCGCGCCAGCGCCAGATGCGATTTGGTCACCACGCTACAGATGGTCATCGGCTCCGTGGCGGTTGATTCGCTCATGTTCAATTCCATTGTGCCGCGTTATCGGCTCACCCGTTTTTGTTCACCCAGGGCAAAGCTCCGAGCAAGAACTTCTTCAGGGCCTCTGTCATTTCTTGCACCGGGATGTCCCAATCTCCGGGTTGTCTTTGGCGGAACAGCCGTATCTTCGGATACCACGGGGAATCGCTACGATCCAAAGGCCACAGCGGATAATCCCGATCGCTCAACTGAGGCACCAAGACCCACACGGGCTTTCCAATCGCTCCGGCCAAATGGACGACGGAAGTATCCACGCATAGGACCAAATCCAGTTGCTGCACCAGCGCGGCGGTGTCCGCGAAATCATCCAGTTCAGCGGTGTAATCAACCAATTGCAGTCCCGCCGGTGGTACCTGCGAAGACTCCGGCCCCTTTTGCAGACTGAAGAAGCGCACGCCCGCTACGGCGGCCAGAGGCGCAAAAATGCCTAATGAGCTGGAGCGAAAAATACTGTTGCTGCCGGCCCAGACCAACCCCACATGGAATGTTCCGTCTTGCGGGACGCGGCCGGACCATTTCCCAAGCCGATCCGGCGGCACGCGGAGATAGGGCATCGATGCCGAGGTCGGCAGATTTTCCTGCGTGATTCCCAGAACTCGCGGCAAGCTCTCAAATCGCAGGCGAAGATCAAAATGAGGAAGGCGTTCGCCTTGCGGAAGGAAACTCAGATCAGGAAAAGAAGCCCGAAACAGAGCAAGCAGGGGCGGGGGGCATTCGATCATGAGCTCGACCCCGCGATCTCGAACCAACGGCAGAAACCGAACATAGGTCATCGTATCCCCGAGCCTCCGGCTCGGATAGATCAGCAGGACTTTCCCTGGGGCCGGCGATCCATCCCACTGCGGCTGGGCAAAGCTCCGTTGGTCATGAATGCCATGATCCCATTCGTACTCCTGCCAGCCCTCGGCCCATTGACCTGTCTTTAGCAGCAGCATCCCGCAACGCACATGCGCCCCAACCAGATCGGGATTGAGGGCGATGGCCCGACGGTACGTATGCAAGGCTTCATCTACCTGCCGGTTCGATTCCAGCGCCATGGCCAGAACGAAGCAGGCATCCCCCGAGTCCGGCCGCAATTTCAGGGCCTGGCGACTTACACCAACCGCTTCCTGCGCCTGGTTGTTCATGGTCAGCGCCCAGCCCAAGCTGTACCACGCCTGGAAGTAGTCGGGCGCCAAAGCGATCGCCCGACGCAGCGCGGCGATGGCCGGTTGATAGTGTCCGCTGGTCACCAATGCGCTTCCCAGGTCGCCGTAAAAATCCGCGCGACCAGGGTTGAGAGATACAGCCCTCTTTATCAGTTGCACGCCCCCGTCGATGTCTCCCTTCTGCAACTGGACAAGTCCCAGCCTGTGCAGCGCATCGGCATGATCCGGCTGCACGGCCAGAATCTGGCGGTACAACGTCTCCGCCTCGCGCAGACGCCCGGCCTGGTGATGCCGCGTCGCCGTCTCGAACACCGGGTCGATCACCATGCGAACCTCATGATCGGGCCAGCTGTCGACGTACCAATTGTGCGGGATGTTCCGCCGCAAATGCAGCCGGATAGGATACAATTTAGGGGCGGTTGCGGCAAAAATGGCGCGGTTGCCGATGAGTAAGGGATGCGCCCAGCCGCCCGCCGGCGATCGGCGGCCGCGGCGATTGCCTTGACACGTTGGGGGCGTTTCGGTGGAGTGGGCTTTTCCATGGCACGGAGGATTTTCATCACGGTGGCGGAGGCCAGCGGCGACCGGCACGCCGCCAACCTCATCCGCCAGCTCTGCGCCCTCGACCCGGAGTTGATCGTCGAGGGCCTGGGCGGCAGCGAGATGGCTGCGGCGGGAGCGGTGGTTCACCACGACACGGTCACCAAAGCCGACATGGGCTGGCGGCGGCTGGCGCAGTATTGGCATTTCCGCCGCCTGCGCAGCTGGACGCGACAGTATTTCCGCCAGCATCCGCCCGATCTGCAAATCTGCATCGATTCCTGGACAATGAATTGGCACTGGGCCAGGCTGGCGCACGAGATGCACGTGCCGGTCATGTACTACATCGCCCCGCAGATTTGGGCCAGCCGACACGGACGCATCAGGCGGCTGGCCCGTTACGTGGACCGCGTGGCGTGCATCCTGCCGTTCGAGGAGCAGGTCTACCGCGACAGCGGGGTGGAGGCGACGTTCGTCGGCCATCCGCTGTTCGACATGCTCCCGCCGCAGGGCGCCCGCGACGCATCGGCGCACTTCCCCAACAAGCCGCCGATCATCGGCTTGGTGCCCGGCTCGCGTGCTTCGGTGGCCCGCGAAAATTTCCCCCATCTGCTCGACGTGGCCCAGCGCATCCTCCAGGCTTTTCCCAACGCCCGATTCCTCATCCCCACCATGCCCGCGACGCACGAGGTCGTGCACAACATCTTGCTCGAAGGCTCGGGGGCCGCGCCCGTGACTGACGGCGAGATGGAGACTTTCGGCCCCTTCACGATCGGCCTCAACCGCTTCGACGAGCTGGTCCCCCAGTGCGATCTGTGCATCAGCGTCTCCGGCACGGCGACGCTGCACGCCGCCGGACTTGGAGTGCCGCTGATCGTCGTCTATCGCCTCAATCCCCTCATCTGGCACCTGGCCGGTCGCTGGATCGTCAAGACCCGCACCTATTCGCTGGTGAATTTGCTGAACGACAATCGCCAGCAGATTGTTCCCGAGTTCGTCCCCTGGTACGGCTCCAACGCCGCCGTCGCCGCCAAGTCGCTGGACCTTTTGCGCAATCCGCAGCTCCTGATGGATCAGCGTGACCGATTGGGGAACCTGATTCGCACGTTGAACAAGCCGGGGGCCAGCCGCCGCGCCGCCGCCTTGGCCATGGAGATCATGCTCGCCCGCGGCAAGACCACCTGACGGAGCGGTCGGCGAAAGGGGGTGCAAATAAGTTGCTAGTTGCTGGTTGCGCGATTGCGGTAACCCTTTGCGCAGCAGGGGATTGGAATCACAATTTCACGATTTTTCAAAAAAGATAGTTAGCCCCCCAGGGCGCGGTTCGAACTGTAATTGCACGTTTTGGCAGGTCGGGGGCAACGGCGGAGCGGGATTGGCTTTACGATTTTGGCGGGGCAAAAAATGGATAATCGGAGCTGGCTGAAAGGGCGAATCGCCCCTTGATTTTCGCGCGATTTGGAAGGCTCTGAAAGAGTTCAATTCGGTTTTCGCCGATCGGTTCGATTTTGGGACGATTTTGAAGAGAAGCAAAGGCAACCAGGGAGGCGCGGAGACACGGAGAAAACCGCAGAGCATGAAGCGACCAAACCGCCAAGACGCGAAGGGCGCCAAGACAAATACGCCAAGTGGAGTGGGGCTGCGGCTCGCATCATCTGAGCGCGAACAAAAGCGCGCTCACGTCCCGAATGCCACGAAGATA